>JAZDFC010000115.1:0-97737 GCA_043808235.1 bacterium | reverse complement strand
TCATAACTTACTGACAAATCCCTTGCGTATTCGGCTGAGTCGGGATTTCGTTTGCGTAAGTCTTCTCGAATCTTGAGTGAGCTTTCATAACTTTGAAGGGCGCTTTTTGTATCGCCAAGAGCTTTATAAATATCGCCTACTCTATCATAACTTACTGACAAATCCCTTGCGTATTCGGCTGAGTCGGGATTTCGTTTGCGTAAGTCTTCTCGAATCTTGAGTGAGCTTTCATAACTTTGAAGGGCGCTTTTTGTATCGCCAAGAGCTGTATAAATATCGCCTACTTTGTTATAGGATACTGACAAATCCCTTGCGTATTCGGCTGAGTCGGGATTTCGTTTGCATAAGTCTTCCGATGTTTCCAATACCTTTTGAATGAGTTTTAACCGTGGCACAAAAGGGATATGGTTTTTAATTCTATCATCCAAATTAAAATGAACATTATTAACAATTGCCCGTTTAACAGAATCACTTATTTCCGCTGCTTCAACTAAAGAAGAAACCCAATCTATATTTATTTCTTTTTCAAGAAGTATATCTCTAAGAGTAATAGAGTATTCTCCGGTTCTATAATTATTCCACCAATTGCTGCCATAAATTTCTGCTGCTTTCTTTTTATCATCGCACTTAAACAGATGCCACAAAATTTCAGTTAAATGTACCGGGTCTTCGTCTCCAATCTGTTCCAAATGCTCGGCAAAGTTTTTGTGCAGTGTTGTAACTTGTTGTTCATTTTTTAACAAACCTTTTTTTAAGCTTTCCCTAACTTGCACATGCCTAAAATCCCACAGACCAAGTTCCCCTTTTCTTACAAGGTGGTTTCTTAAGTATCTTCTAAAAGAGGCAAAGTTAAGGTTATCCCAACTAGTTTTGCTATATCTTTTAACAAGCTGCTCAAGGTCTTTCTCCCGTAACCCGTTTCGGGAAATGCCAATGTAACTTAACAGAGCATTAACAAACTCTTCTCCAAATATTTTGCATCTGTTAAAAACATAGCCATACATGCCGGCAATATCTGCAGGCATTGCTTTGGCAGAGATAATCAGCAATTGTTTCAGCTTCTGTTCGGCATCTCCCTCAAGTCCTTTCATACGTGCAAAGTCATCTTCATCCATAAGTAAAAATTCATCAACCGCCATAGTTAACCAGAGCGGGTTGCTGTAGGCAAATGTACCGTCATTCTTTTTCTTTTCAAGCAGTATTTCAACGGCTTCGGGGTTTAATTTTTTATGGTACCGTTCGCAGATAATATTAATTATTTTCAGCGCGTCAGCTCTGTTAACAGGTTTTAGTTCTTCAAGCTTTATTCCTTTACGCTTTGCAAGGTGCTCGGTTTCTTCTCCGGCGATAGCGGTAAAAATAAACTTAGCGTTTGCGGGTATCAGCTCCGGCAGCCAGTTAACATATTTTGCGTGTTCGGTTCTTTCAAACTGGTTAAGAGCATCTACTAAAACAACAACTCTTTTATTTACAGATAATTTAGAGAGTAACTGCGCATAAAGTTTTGTGAGGTCATCAAATTTATTTTTCTCTTTTAATTCTTCGGTTATATCTATTTTTAATTGCGCGGCAAGTTCTTCAATCCAAATTGTAAGCATATTTTCCAAACTGTTGGATCGAAGACTTATACCGGCGGCATGAGCAAGAAGAACAACATCTTCGTTTTGCAGTTCCTTATAAAGCTTGGCAAATAGAGCGCTTTTGCCAAAACCGGATTCACCGGTTAAACATTTGCCCCAATTATCATAACCGGCTTCAGAGAGAGCAAACTTTTTCAGATCATTAATTACATCTTCACGCCCGCTAAAAGAAATTGTTCTCTCTTCAATAAAATCTTGTAAATATTTCTGTTCCTCTTCTTCCCATGTTTTTGGGCGTGTGTCTTCAAGCTCTTTTGTTTCAGCATCCAGTTCTTTCCATAACTGTTCGCTTACTTTCTTCTTAAAATCTTCCAGTCCGGTTACATTGTTACCATCCCATTCAGCTTTGTAAGTAAATACGCGGTCTTTGCCAACCGTTTCGGTAATTAATTTCTTAAAATCATCAAGCCGTTTTTTGGTATCTATACTTTTTAGTTCCGGGATGTGCATATCGGAATATTCTGAGCGTATGTTCTCCGGCATTTTTTCGTAAGGAAGTGGTTCACGGAAAAAGAAGAAACTGCGCTTCAATTGTTTCTTGCTTGCAAGCACTCCGTATTCAATTTCAAGCGCTGTTACGCTTTTGTTTTTTATTTTGCTTTCAAAACCTTTTTCTGTTTCGGCATCCTTCATCCTTTTTTCGGGTGGTATCCAGCCGTAACGGTCGCCGATAATACCGATGAAAAATGGTTTGCACCGGTCAATTTCATTAAGGCAGACTTTAAGAACCATTAGTTCTTTTTGTTCTTTCTCTTGCTCTGTAGTTGTTTCAACTCCCCATCGGAGGTCAATAGGTTCAAGTCGAACGCGGCGGTCGGCTAATTTTTCATCAAGTTCTTTAAAAACAAAATCGCGAAGAATATCGCGCTCCGCCATCATATCCGTAAATGTACTGGAGATAAATATTGGCTGAGCTTTCCAACTAAAATTCTGGGACATGGCTACTCCTACTAAAAAGAAAATATTTGTAACGGAATGTTTATTCCATCTTCAAGTGTGAATCGCAAAATTGCGTTCACATTTTTATTCTTTACGCCAGGTGAAATACTGGACAAAAACTGTTAAAACAGTTTAAAAGAAGATTGGTATCGTAATCAAGGGGATGTCCCAATAGAATATTTTCTTAGTGTGGCTTAGTGCGCTTGGTGACTTAGTGGTTAAAAAAATGAAAGAAATAAAAACCTTACCACTGAGACACAAAGAACACTCAGTTTCACTTAGGCTTTTTAAACAACCACCTATCAAAACCATCTTGTAATAATTAACCGTTTTAACGCCTACCTTTCCGGCTGGCAGTATTTCACATGTAATTTCACTTAGAGAAAATTTATATTGTCTTGCAACGTAAACGTTTTTAAAATCGAATAAAGATAAACAGAAAGGGAAGTGGTAGGGGAATTTTGTAACCGTCATTCAGATATCCGTAAGGGAAAATAAATATGCATCAAATTTGTCCTATTACTTGGCAGTAAAATAAGAAAATATTTTTTTGAATTGAAAATATTATTCATAAAAAACTAATTCCAGTTCCTTAAATTTAAGCAGGGCAGCCACAATAAAATCCTGCGATGACTGCTGTTCGAGTAAGTCTTTAATAATTATATGTTCCGCATGCACCAACGCATCTTCCTGTATTTCCATTATGCGGTCATTCAGCGGCTTCCATGTGGATTTCAATGCGTAACCTTCCCGCGCCCAAATACACTGCTTAATTATATTTTTAATCCGGGATGACATCGGCAGTGCATCTTTCCCATGCCCATTATCGGAAAGATCGACGGCTTTAATTTCAAACGGGCGGTAATTGCTTTTATTGTGAGTAAGCCGAGCCATTTCGGTTATGTACAGTTTTTTGTAGCACAACCATTTTGCCGATTCAAGTAAATCGACACCGGGTTCTTCTTTAGATAACAGTTCGGAAGTATCTTCGATATATTTTTTCAGTCCATCACACTTTATCTGCTTGAGAAATCTTAATTCACTTAAAAGGTTTGCTTTAGTTAAAGCCCGGTCATTCCTTCGAATTTGTTTGGCGGCATAAAATAGAATAAGATCAAAATGATTAGTCAATAACTTAACCGCTTCAGCCAATTCAAACGGAATGTAGCGATTAATAAAGTCGTCATAAGTATCAAAGTTGTATGGTCTGCCTTTGTCGTCGGTTACAAGAAAGAGCAAATCCTCAATAGCATCGTGCAGCGCACCAATTGTTTGGTATTGATGGGATTCGCCGTCATCAAGTTGCAAAGCATTTACTACCGCTCCGACCCGGTTAAAATGACACGTAGCGGATATTCCGCATTTCCGTTTCAGCCCGAGTTCAAGATATTTTTTGAAAACATCATGCACACTCATTGCATACTCACCATAATATGCCTGCAGAATATTTATATCCGGCAATTGATTATGAAGCAATGAAGATTGGATTGATTGAAACGTTTTATTTTTTTCTGTTTTGCTTCGTTTGTATGAAATCTCTTCCGGTGAATCCGGCAAATGTTTTCTTGGTTTTTTATAATTCAAAGGAGCGGATTCATAAAAGTATTCAATATCGGCAAGGATTACTCCAGCCCTTGATGGTCCGTAAAGCGTTTTGATCAGTAAATAATCAGGTACTTCCCTATAAACAATATTTTTAAAAAGCTCTTGCGCAGCAGCGTAGTGCGGGTCAGTTTGCATCCGTTGAATTTCAGCTGTATATCTCATAGATCAAATCTCCATTGGGTGCAATAGATTTTTAACCCGGCAAAAAGTGAATGCAAAAACCGAAAATGAAAAGTAATAGAATTTATCATACATGCAACAACCCCTAAGGATAGTTATGAAATTAATTTTAAATTGCTGCCGTTAATCAATTTATCGTATTGAACCTTTTGGTTTATCATCTCGGTCGCGGTCTTCAGAATATCATAGAAATTATTCCGGTTCAAACGTGACATTACAATCTTCTGGTTATTGTAAACAGCATGATATTCATTTATACGCTTCTCATCGATGGTATTTTCATCCGATGATAAACCGGATATTTTTTCAAATACTTTTATCCGGTCTAATCTGTCTGTCCAGTAGTATGTTTTAAAAGTGTCTTTGACCGGTTCAGTAGTCCAAAGGAAACTTCCGGATAAATTGTAATATGAACCTAATAATTCGAGTGTTTCGGTATCATAAAATCCGACAGTGCTATCTTCACTGCAAGAAAGCAAAGTACGTCCATCATTGGTTATTTTTAACATCCAGATCCGTTTAAGGGAAGGGGAGTGATAGTTTCGTATAATCTCACCTGTACTTAGATTAAACTTGTTTATCACCCCGTTGTTATCCGCCGAAAAAATAAACTTATTATCCAAAGTAAGCACTACTGAATAAATATACATGCGATGTCCTTTTAATACTCCCTCTAACTTACCTGACGATGTATTCCATATTTTAGTAGTATAATCCGTGGAGGCTGAAAATAATCTTTTACCATCATTGGTTATAGCAAGGCAGCGAATGCTGTCTCCATGATTAAATGAGTTGATAGCTATATTATTTCCCAAATCATATTTAAATATCATTCCGTCATCTGCCGCGGAATATATAAATTTACGGTAGGGGACAATAGCCACAGTCTGCCCCGGCGGATCTACACATTGATGATCTTCACATATATATAACAGCATTCGAGTCGGCAAGTCGAAAGCATAAAATCCTCCACTCTTACCAATTATATAAAATCCGGCTAATAAATAGTCCCCCGAGATTTTTAAATCACAAATTTTTCCGTTTACTTCGAATTCACAGATTAAATCTCCCGTTTGGATATCCCATTGTTTTATCCTTCCGTCCCATCCTGCGCTAAAAACATATTCCTTGTTATTTACTTTTGCGAAAGCAACGCTTCGAACTGAATTTTGATGCTGAAACTCGTATCTGACTAATCCGGTCTGTAAATCAATTAACTTTGCATTATCATCCATAATTCCTGAAACGCATAGATACTTTGAATCCGAAGAGAACGCAGCGCTGCGATTACCGTCAAATTCATAATATACTTTGGTGCATCTTTTACTGTTGTAATCAAATTGACGGACTGTTCCGTCTTCGCTTCCGGAAAAAATTCTACCGTCGGGGTGAATCAATAAAGAGGTTACAGCTTTTTTATGTCCCTCTATAATAAATGTGTATTCTGTTTGAAAGTTCTCGTAAACTTGAATATCCCCGGATTCCATTCCAACGAAAATAAGCTCGAACAGAAATTTTGGATTGAATGCTCTTGAACGTAATAGTCTGGGTGTATGAGTCCAGCAATCGCCATAACTGATTTTGACTTGAGTTACAGGACGGCCTGTATTGAAGATACGAATAATCTTTCCGTAGAGATTAATAAGAAATAATTCATACTTCGATGCTGCACAAAAGTATGTCTGCGAACTTGAAAGGCTGATAATGGGTTGATCAGAAACCTTAATGCTGAAAATATTTTCGCCCGTTATATAATCAAATTTATCAACCACTCCATCGGAATGTCCGATTAATATGAAATGTGATTTAGGAACTAAGGCAATCGAGAGCGCCGGTGTTTCATCTTTCCAATGAAGTGTGCGAATAAACCGCCAATCGCTTGTTGTATAAATACTGCATCTTCCATCATCGTTACAGGTTGATATTAATCCGTCAGGAGTTAAAATTGCATCATGAACTATATGCCGCGAATTAGTTACTGCAATCATTGACTTTTTATCGTTCAGTGAGAATACACGCAGCATACCGGATTCTTTCGAAGTAGCCATATAAAAAGGCGCATGAAAAGATGAGCCTTGGAATTGATGATTAGTATCGCTTTGCCAGTTTTGTTGATATGTGCATGCCCCGGTTTTGATATCATAACTGCGCAAACTTGATCCATTATTATAGTTAACACAAAAATGACTGTCGATATCGCTGGTTGCTATTCCGCATACTCTTTGTGGTAATTCACGGATTATAGTATGAGTCAATTCATCAGACTCGCTCGAATTTAAAATATCTTTTTGGATCCGGGAAAGACTTAAATTGATTTCTTGAATCCGTTGTATATGGGCGGATTTATTCTGTTCTAATTTATTATCCATATAACAGTAAAGTTATTTTTCTTTCAAATATTTTATTTTGGAAATCTCCAACAGACGATCAATATTGTATTGGCGATTTATCTGGGTCGAGGAAGCCTTGTATATTTCGAAGAACTTATCCTGGCAAATTCTAGACATAACAAGTTTTTGATTATTAAAAACCGCGTGATAATTTTTTAATCTTTCTCCTGTGAATAATATCTCTTTCTTTTCGATGCTTGTGTCCGTCTGGAATAATTTAACTCGCTCAATCTGATTTGTCCAATAGTATTCGTTGGGCGAGTTCTCATCTTGTGGAGTAGACCATAAAAAACCCTCATGAATATTATAATACATTCCAAGCAGTTCGTCCTTATTTATAGATATAAACTTCACTGTCCCGTCCTCGGATGCGGAAATAAGAGTACTCTTATCCGGACTTAGGCACAAATTCCACACTCTCTTCGTATGAATTTTATACGAGTGTATAAGGGAGTTGGTATTGAGATCGTATTTATTTATAGTACCATTCTGATGACCGGAAAAAATAAATTCATCGGTCATAACCATTGAATAAATAATTCCGTCATTACTGTTCATACAATTCTGGAGCCGACTATCGGAGACGTTCCAAATCATTATTGAGGCATTGGAGAGTCCAGCATATAAAAGGTTATTATCTGTCGATAAACATAAACTCCTCACGCCGAATCCGCAGTAATATGTTTGCTTGAGCAGTCCGTTATCGAGTCTCCATCTAAAAATATATCCGTCATCACCTGCTGAGAAAATGTTACTATTGTTTATACAAATAATTGTCGCCCTGGATAGTCTTTCCTTTGGTGTATGAGATGATGAAGAAATAATTTTTTGACCGGTCTCGACTATATGGACCTGGAAACCGCCGTTTTTATCACGGTCATAAAAAGCTGAATAAAGTTTTCCATCGATTATCTGAATATCGTCTACCTTCCCGGGTGCGGTGAATGTATTGATAAGTTCTCCATTATCAATACGCCATTGTTTTATCGTCCTATCCCATGAGCCCGTGAATAAATATTCTTTATTAGAAATATTGGAAAAGGCTACACATCTTATTGAATTCAAGTGGATGAATTCCTGTTTGATTTTGCCCGTTTCCAATGAAATTATTTTTGCTTTGTTATCGGCTATTCCCGTCACGCACATAAGCTTTTTGTTTTTTGAGAAAGCAACGCTCCGGCATCCGTCATTTTTATAAAAAATATTTGTGCGTGTCTCTGAATTATAATTATACCTTCGTATGGTGCCATCAGCACCCCCTGTAATTATATGATGACTCGGTGAGATAAATAAACCGTTTATTTTTCCAGTGGAACCTTCGATTATTTTTACTAATTTTTCATCGTGTATGTCAAACACGTAAATTTCACCGTATTCGGTTGCAGCGAATATTAAATTTGACATGAATGGATCAATTAGAACTTTATCGGTTAATAGAAAAGGCGAGTGGGCCCAAACATCACCTGTTCCAATCCGTAATAAGCAAATACTATCCGGAACATGAAACTGATGTTTTAAATTGCCGCCAAGATCAAAGACAAATATATTTTTCACATCTGATGCAATAATATAATCCGGAGAAACTGATATACATTTTATGCCGGTTAAACCGGGATACATGATTTTTCCGATCAAAGAACCTGACTTGAGATTAAAAGTACATATTTCACCATTTGCATAACCAACAATTACTTGTGATTTAAAGGGAACCAAAGCAAGGCATGTTGCCGCCGATCTCGATTCGTAATTCAAATGTCTGACAAATCTGAAATCGTAACTTGAGAATACTTTAGCCTTTCCGTCCTGGCTGCAAGTAATTATATACCCGTACTTATTTGAAAGCGCAAGATCGGTTACGCATAATTCATGAAAAGTTTCGGCATACATAGACCTCTTTTTGTTTTTGTCAAATACACGCATCCTGTGTGAGCAATTCGTATTTGTCATTACATAGCTTTCACAATTTTTGTAACCCTTGAATTCAATAGTATTTTCTTCATCCCATGTCTGCTCGTAAAAACATTTCCCGCATTTTATGTCGAAACCTCGCGCAACATCACCTTTGCCATAGTCGGCGTAGATAACTCTTTCAACATCGTATGTATGAATTGCTGATACCGGCAATATTTCAAATTCGATTTTATGCTTCAGCTTGCCAGTTTCATTTTCCGAAAATAATTCGTTTTTAATTTTCACCAGCTGCTGATTAATATTCGAAAGTTTTGAAAGTGAACGTGATTTAGGAATTTGGTTTTCATCGTGCATATTATTTACTCTTTACATCAATTAAATCTACATTTTGATAAATTAGTAAGGGGATTCTCGTTGGAAGAATCACTGAATAGTACATTATTTTTTTGTACTGTCATTATTAGTATGTTAATTTGTTTTAGTAATAACTCAAGGTTTAACCCGGCTTTCTCTAATTCTCTGCTCAAAGCGCTTTTTGTTATACATAACCATCGTAATAGATGCAGTGCCGAAGGAGCGGCTTCATTTTTAATCGTAGTAATAATTGATTGTTCTTCATCGGCAGTCACCATTGTTTCATTTTTAATAACTTTTACAAAGGCGGAAAGGGAATATTCTGCATTATAAAAAAGCAACGCCATTGCCTCTTTATCGTAAATGGCAGCCGCTTGCAGTAGGGCACGGAACGTGGGTTTTCGTTTGAGTGATTCCATGCAGAGAAATCGCAGTTCATGCAGACTCAGCATTGTTTGCCTCGTTTATTAGTAATTTAAATCCGGCTGTAATTTCTTTTATATCCCAACGGCGCGAATTAGGTCTTTGTTCGTAAATCAGTAATTCACGCTTAGTAGAATCCAGCCGTGTTAATGAAGGTGAATTTGTATTGGATTTCAAAGACTCTAAACAGATGTCGATCATTTCATGCAGATTTGGCATCCGATGACTCCTTAAATAATATTTCTAATTCACTAGCGAGGGTAGTAATCTCTTTCTTATAAGTATCGATAATACGTTCATATTTTGTCTTAACGGTTTTTATGGAATCTTCATTATGCAGTATAGCATCCTTCTGGTAATAGTCGTTGTCTGAATACAATATTTGTATTTCGGCATGTATTTTTGCCAGTTCAGCATTTAACAGCCTTTGCTCGTTCATCAGAAATTCCATTTGCGATTCAAATGTATCACCCAAAATCAAAAACTTTATTTTTGGTAAATCGACGCCGATTAATGATAAAATCATTTCTGCCTGACTGACAATTCGTTTTAATTTATTGCTACTGAAGTAATCTCCGGATATCATATCCACCGGATTCAGAGAATCATTTTCATGCAACGAAATAACTTCATTGTAAAGCTTGTTCAATTCATCCTCATGTTCCTTGCTTAATTCTTTGCCGTCAAGAAGAAAAGCCCTCCTGTCCGGGTGCAGTAACTTTACTGCATGCCGGAAATAATACTCCGCTTCCTGCCTATACTCTTGAATTTGTGGATCGTTGGGCGGACGAAAATCGAATATTGAATCCGGATTTATAAAATTTGCCCAGATTGAATTCTGTTTTAATTTTTTTAGTTGTTCCTCTTCTTCAATTAGCTCCATTTTCGATTTGATGATACAAGAATCGAAAGAAAGTTCTGAATTCTGATGTTTCAAAGTAATTTGTATCTCTAACAGTTTTTTCTTGAAAAGAAGATCCTGCACTTCAATTTCATATTCAGAAAAAGTTTTGAGCCAGTTGGTTTCGATCATACTGTTCCTTAGGCGCAACGAATCAAGCTGCATAAAAGAATCGCCCATAATTTTATGGAGACCATAGAATGATCCGGCTAAATCCCACCAATGATTTTTATTTGTAGTTGACTCTTTCTCAAGAAGTGAATAAGTCAACAACCATCTGGAATCGAAAAATTCAATTTCTTTATCAGTAATAGTGTACAAATAACAATCATTCAGATAAAGCGAAAGCAGATATATTCTTAACTTATCTATGTCATGAAAAATTTCTGCTATAAAGGGGTATTCTCTTAAAAGCATGGGATAAATGATTATGGGTAAAGTTTCAATTTGCATTCCAAATGCAGGTTTATGCGATTCAAACTGAGCGGCATCTTTGGATGAGACGATCCATCCATCTCTATTCTCAAAGAGAGAAAATATCGATTGAAGTCTATTCGAAATGTCATCTCTGCGGGAGGTGACAAAATATATTTCGAAATAAAATTTCAAGATCATAAAAATCGTTTTATTATATGGCAGTTTGTGCGTTGCACAAAAACTCAACATCGACGATAATACTCTATCCGCGCTTATAATACCTTGAGGATTTTTACCTTCATGTAAATCGGATTTGTTATGATTTTTAAAAAGTTGTTTCAATAGTGGATCCACGAATTCTCGAAAAGCGCTTGCCATTTCTTTAGATGCTGAAACTTCAGTGCAATCGTAAAGTATATTTTGATACATATTATTCTCTCCCCGTAAGAAAATTGATTGATGAAAAAACCTCAAAATGTTCTACTTATAGTTAATACATGAGAAAAAAAATAATATCGCTTGTCTTATAAAATATTTTTTAAAATTAATTTTTATTTATTTCTTGCATTTGATATTACCCGTCATATTTTTCGTTTGGTGATTTTAAAATAAATCTATGCCGGATGGATTTCGAGTAAACGCCTATGAAGTTTGAAGTTGAATGGAAAAAATATGAGCAAGCAATTTCAAATTCCCTCAAGAATAAGTATCAATGGAAGAAAGCAAGAAACGCTGAAATATGGAAAGACATTCTCTCCGAAGCCAAACTTTTATGCTTTGAAAAATATCCAATTTATGATCCTGAAAAAGGTCTGGTAGATAAGTTTTTATTTTATTGGAGTGAGGTTGCGTATATGCGATATCTCGACGCCAACAATAAAGCAACGTTCGGTAATAAATCCTTCGAAACAAAAAAGAAAAATCTCGAACTTCTAACAGAAGCGGTGATGAATGAAGGTAATCCGAGGTATCTTTTGGCATTTATTTATCAATATTATCTTAAGATTAATCCCGAAAATTTTGTCGGACATGGTTTTAATGATAAAACTGTAGAAGAGGTTTATTCATTTGCAAAAGAAGCCTTCTTCAAAAACGAAGATGTGAAAAATTATGCTGATTGGTTTGAGACAAAGGCTACTTCCACGTTCGATATATTATGGGAAAGGGTGCAAGAAGTTAGGAATCAAACATTCATTAATAGAAGCGCAAATCCTGTGAAAGAAATTGAAAAATGGTCTAAGCAAGTAAAGAAAAATTTTTTTCGGGATGAGTTAAAATCTAAAAACAAAATGAATGATGAAAATTTAGATCCGGAAAGTGATGATGATAATTTGAACGATGGAAACATCGATCCTAATGAATTAGTTTCTAAAGATACTCCGCTTAAGGTAGTGCTCAAAGAAGAAAAAATTGATATACTTATTAAACTTTTACAATATTGTATAGATCACGTTGACAATCCCAAGCACTTATTCGCGTTTTTGCTAAACTTATGTAAAATTTCCACCAAAGAATTTCATGAGAGTAAATTATATCTTCGTTCTGCGCGAGATTTATGTGAATATCTTCGTATAGAATATTTAGATAAGTCAAGGTTGTCAGAGATAAATTTGGGACCTGTATTTTTGATGTTAGAGAAAAAAATATTACCGGTCAAAGACACGCCCATTTTTACTGAAAATGAAGGGGATAATTTGCCGGACTACAGTTATAAAGCAAGAATTAAATTGAGAGAATTGATTACAAAAGGAAATGATCGGGTAAGTATTATGCTAAGAAAGTATTATGGCTTGCCGAAAGCGAAATAGGCAACAAATAAATAACTTGCTTTATATATAAAAAAGTTAATAATTTTAATGAAAATAGATAAATAATTATTTTCGCTGCCTGTCTGAAGTAAAGTCTACACAAAGTGGCGAGTTAAAGTTAGAAATAAATGCAGTTATTCAGAGTGGAGATTTCTGCATTTTGATACTGAGTATATACAAAATAATATAAATAGATTTTACGTGATATAGCCTGCTATAAAAACAGGCTTATCTCTTATCGTTTGGAAGAAATAAATATTTTAAGAAGGATCTTGTAAAATACTGATGCAATACATTTATAGAAAGTCAGATCCGTGATGAAACACTTGACAGATGTTGAGATTGAAAATTATTTTCTAAATATGCTTTCTACCGAGAAAGCTATTAAAGCCGGCATTCATATAAACGAATGCGAAGAATGTTTTTACCGTGCCGAAGAATACCACAATGCTTTTGCTGCACTTGATGCCGATTTGGACAGACTTGCCGACTTGCCAAAGATTATTGAAAAACACGAACGCGCCAAACAAAAACATTTACAGCATACCGATAAAGACTCTATCAAATCTATAATTGAAAAATTATTAAATAAATCCGGTGATATGCTTAATAGCAAACTCGACGAGATACTTGCTAAACTTAACGATCCGGCTTACCAGTTAACACCGTTCTCGTACCTGTTGAAAGAATTACAAGAACCCTTACAACCTAACAAACCTCCCACGGTTGTAAAACCAAAAAAAGAAATTATCTCAACTTTACTGCCCGGCAAGGATTTTAAAATTCAAAAGGTGGATAAAAATAAAATTGAGTTTAGAATACATACAAGAGCTAACGACCTACCGACTATTTTTGCACACTCGCCACGAAAGGGAATTGACGTTGTCAATTTTGCGAAAGTTGAAGGAACAAATTTTTATACTGCATTGATACCGGAAAAGGTTGTGGATAAACATTATATGGTTCATAGAGTAAAAAGCAGCAAGCGGTCAAACCTACTAAATTAACTATCATTTATTTCTCTCAATCTCGGATGAGCATTTTTCAAGAATTTTAGATGCCTATTCAGATCAAGAATTTCTATTATCTACAACAAAGGGATTGAATTTTAATTTACCCTTGCATTGCGGGCACTCGCTCAATAATTTCGGTTCATCCCATGCATGATTTGGTAACTCCAAGCAAGGCGGTTGCTCTTTGGTAAGACATGCGCTGATCATAATTTCTTTGATTGAATTTAAAACAGAAGGGGACGGTTCAAAACGATACCCACATAAGGGACAATCAGTTGTAGGATTGTTGTATCCTTGTAAATCAAAATCCCAAATTTGTTTTATTGTAACAATACAAAAATCAGAGCATAATAAATACTTTGTCGGCGGCAGAATAAAAGTATCCCCGGTAGCATCACCTCCGAAGATAAAACCATTTGCATGAGTAGAAATACTAAAATCATGAGCGGAAAAAAATTGCGCTGTTTTTTCTCCGGTTACTAAATCCCATATAATTAGTGAGTTATCATATGAAACTGAAATTGCATGTGTACCATCCGCCGAAACATGCACAGAATTGACCGGCAAAGTATGTCCCTCGAAAGTTTTAAGCGCTTCTCCGGATTGAAGATCCCAAAGAATAATTGTTTTATCTTCCGAACCTGAAACAGCAAATCTTCCATCGGGTGTTACTTTCACGGTATTAATGCCGTCATTGTGAACCTCAAAAATTTTAAGAACTTCTCCGCATATTAAATCCCAAAGGATGAGTTTGTTGTCCCATGAGCCGGAAAGAGCGCATTTATTGTCCGGAGTTAAACTTATGGACATAACTGAATCGTCATGCCCGTCCAAAATCTTTCTTACTGTACCATCCTTAAGATCCCACATAATTATTTTGTTATCAAATGAACCGGTCAATGCGTATTTGCCATCTGAAGTAAAACAAATTGTGTTTATCGCATCTGTATGCCCTTTAAGTGTATTTATAATTTGACCTTTTTCCAAATCCCAAAGCAGCATCACATTATCCTCGGAAGTTGAGAGCAGACGTTTTCCATCGGGAGTTACATTTACGGTATTAACGAAAGATTTATGTCCTGTAAGTGTTTTCATTTTCTGTCCGCTCTTTATATCCCAAACAATGCATGTTTTGTCCGCAGAACCTGAAACGAAATATTGGCTATCAAATGTTGGGCATACAGAATTCACTGAATATTTATGATCCTTAAAAACTTTTCTTATTTCTGCACTTTCCAAATTCCATTGTATAATTGTTTTATCTTGCGAACCTGAAAATCCGCATTTACCATCCGGAGTGATGAGGAGGCTTTGAATGCCATCGGTATGACCTCTTGAGGTTCTTATCTCTTGTCCATATTCAAGATCCCAAAGGATTATTGTGCCGTCGTATGAACCGGATAGAGCGTGTTTACAGTCGGGGAATATACTAACGGCATTGACCGAATAATTATGCCCCACAAGTGTCCGAATCTCCTGACCTTTTTCAAAATCCCAAAAAGTTAAGTATGAAACATTGTCACCGCAGACAGCACGTTTTCCATCCGGACTTATACTGACTGAAATAATTGAAAATGTATTGCCTCCGAAAGTTTTTATTGCCTGCCCACTTTCCAGATCCCACAGGTAAATATTTTTTTCATATCTTGTTGAACTCCCTTCACTATGCCCGGCATCTGTACCGGCAAGAGCGAATTTACCATCAGGTGTTATGCATACGGCATTAACGGGGAGGGAATTTCCATTAATAGTTTGGATTGATTGTCCGTTTACCAGGTCCCAATGAATGATTGTATTATCTCTGGATCCAGACACAGCGAATTTTCCATCAGCAGTAATACTCATGGACGTGACGGAATCTTTATGTCCGTTTAGGATTTTAATTGGTCTGCAACTCTCCAGATTCCACATGATAATAGTCTTGTCCTTTGAGCCGGATAAGGCATTTTTCCCATTTGAAGTTATTGCGACTGTGTTAACAGTATCAGTATGTCCTTTGAGGATACTAATTAATTCGCCTCTCTCCAAGTCCCAGAATATAATTGTTTTATCATTCGAACCGGAGACGGCCCATTTACCATCGGGTGTCATACTCACCGAAGTGACGGAATCAGTATGTCCGTTTAGGATTTTAACTGCCAGACCATTTTTCAAATCCCAAAGGATAATTGATTTATCACTCGATCCGGAAAGCGCATATCTGAAATTCGGTGTAACACTCAAAGCATTTACGGAGACGCTATGTCCTTTGAGAATATTTATAGCTTGCGGAAAAGGATTGAAGGCGGGGCGAGTTAATTTACTCCGAAGCAGTAACCTATCATTACTTTCCGGCAAGGTATTATTTGCAGCTAATCCAACTGGTCCGCTATCGGCAAAATTCCATGCTTGCTGTACGGCGAAATCCTGGAATTCATTTGCATGTATTTGAAGATTATTCGCTTCATGACCAAGAAAATTTTGAAAACTAATTAATCGATCTAACCGGGTAGAATTATTTTTTATACGTGTAATTTCTTTTTCTATTTCTAATCTAACTCGTTGATTGATTGTTTGAGGTATCTCCAATTTTCCTATTGCACCCTCAGCATATGAAACCAGGTCGTTACAATATTTATCCAACCATTTTTTTCTCTTCTTTTCCCTTTGTATGTTTTCAAAATTTTCCGGAAGAGAATTTAATACTGAATGAAAATCATTGACTAGATCGAATGTCATTCTTGCCGAACACTTTGCCTGAATAAAATTCAAATCACAAAGAGTATTTGTAATCTCATGCCACATCTCCGCTTTTGTTTGCTGCCAGGGTAATTCAGCAAGTTTGCGCAGATTTGATTTATTTCTACCAGAATCAAAATAAAGTAGTTTCTCTGAGAAGTAATTGGATAAAATTTTATGGTAACTATTTTTCATTATAAATCACGGTATAGACTATCAAAGATCCATTTGATCATGTTTTTGATTCAGGGATTACAAACCTTAAAAAGTGCACTTTTCCATGTTCATCTCCGGTCATTATTATTTCTCCCAATCCTATTAGTGAACAACTATAAAGAGAACATTCGGCTCTATACCGAGCAATCTCTTCACTAGTGAAATAGTCCCATACTCTTAATGTATGATCGCGGGACGTAGATATTGCTATTTCTAATTGAAAATCCAAAGCAACACCAGTAATTATATCCGTGTGACCTCTTAAAATTGATAACTCTTTTTTATCTTCGAGGTTATAAACTCGAATAGTATTATCTTCAGAAGCAAAGATGGCAATTTTAGCAGCATTATCAATCAGAATTGGAGTCATGAATTTTTCATTCAGTTGTACAAATTCGATTTCTTCACCTGAATATAAATCAAGAAAAATTAATGAATTAGTATCAAACGAAAATAAAGTTAATATATCTTCAAAATTTGTAGAATTTATAGAAATTAAATCACATTCACCATATGATAATTTTTTAGACAGCAACTCACAATCGGTTTCTAAATTCCAAACTTTAAGAATTTGAGTGCTTGTAAGCGAGGCAACCAATTCACCCGACTGATTAACCAACACTTTCTTTAGATTTCCATCTTTACCGTATAACCATTTCAATGTTTCACCGGAATTTGAATCAAATATTTTCAAGTCTTGTGCATATGTCGAAACAATACATGTCCCAGATGCATCGATTGCCATACTTTTCGTTTCTGAATTGCCTGTCCATAAAATATGTCGGACAAGGTATGTTTTTGTATCCCAGATATTGATCATTCTCCAACCGGTACTGGAAACAGCAATAGAGCCTGCATCATTCATTAAAACATTTTTGACAGGACGTAGTGACTGTTCTTCCTCTTTTGTTTTCGTTCCGTTAATACGAGTTAAATCTATAACTGCAATTGTATGATTGTCAAGAATCGAAACGGCAGTGCGGCCCATTTCATCAATAGCCAGGTGCCGGAGAATACCTCTCGTTCCTTTAAAGGAACATATCTCCCTCCCCGATTTGAGATCCCAAATCTTAATTTGATTTTCAATATCCAATGAAACCGCTATCTGACCGGTTGAATCCATGCTTACATCATTGACTGAGGCAGAGTGTCCATAAAGTGTATAAATCTCACTGCCGCTCTGAACATCCCATATCCTTACTGAAGCGTCATGATGAGCTGATGCAACAATATTACCTAAAGAATTAATAGCAACACAATTCGGATGAGCGTAATCAGTATATTCATCATGAATTTTCACTTGAATCGAATGAAGTTCACTGCCGCTCAAAATATCCCAGATTTTTATTGCGTGGTCATCAGTTGCAAAAACGATAATCTTACCGGCAGAATCCATATCAATACTCTTTACATATGGTGTATCAATTTTGAAAGAGTTTATTTGTTGTCCTGTTTCTAAATTCCATACATTCATTGTGCTATCCCTGGAGACGGAGATGGCTATGCTCCCTGCTCTGTTTAGAGCGACAGCGTTGACGCATGAAGTATGTCCTTTGAGAGTCTTTAATTCTGCACCATGTTTAATATCCCATACTTTCAATGTACCATCATCCGAAGCGGAAACTGCGAAAAACCCTGTTGAATCAATTGCCACATCATTTACAATCCCTTGATGTCCTTTGAGAATGAATAATTCTTTACTCTCTCGAATATCCCAAACTTTAAGAGTCATATCTTCGGAAGCAGTTATACTTATTCTTCCTATTGAATCTATTGCTATATTTTTAATAATCTCTTCATGAGATTGTAATAAACGAGAAACAGCCTCTCCGGCAGGAGTAAGAGCAGAATTGAGCGGTTGAATCCAATATTTATTCTGGATGTTTATTATTTTTTGTTTTAGTGATTTTACTTTTGGTTCATCTATATCTATCAACCGGCCGATTAGTTGGCTTGCTAATTGAGTTTTATCCTCTGCAAGAATATTCAAAGAAAGATGAAATGCTTCCCGAACAATTTGTAAGTCAATTTCTTCACTACTAAATAAAAAGTCTGAAATTAACGCATTAATATCGAGCTTGTTTAGTTTTGCTTGATACCAGTATGGATTCCATAATAGCTGTTTTAATTTATCCTTATTACTTTGATCCAGTTGGAAAGGCAGTTCATTAAAAGCTCGTATGTTGATACCATCCCAGTGCTGGTTGCTTCCTGGATCGGCAAGTTGTTCGAAATACTTAGCAAGTGTATTGTGATATTTAACTTCTTTTGACATTACTTTTCATCTATAATTTTTTCGTCCAGCTTATATCTTGTCCTAAGCACTTCATTAAACTGTCTGTGGAAGAAAGTAATAATAGGCACACCATCAGCATCGCGTTCTGTTAAGAATGGCTCCATATCAAGAAAGAAGCGGGACCAAACCACAATTGGGATTTTTGATACATCTTCAAGTTCTGCACGGTGATCGGGATGAGTTTTTGGCAAGAATTTATTCTTCCAATAGTCTTCATCAAAGACGAGTATTTCAAGAATTTCATTTTCTGCCAGACCTTGGTATCTGCCTGAAAGCATATAACAGATAACATGTTCAACAAATTCTTTTGTATGCTCTTCTTCAAGCGTGTCAATAAAATCATTTATTATTCCCGGCACGGTATCTTGAAGAGTGATATTTTCATCATACGAGTGCCAGTGTTTCGCTTTTTCGAAAGCAAGTTTCAGGTAAATAGGCAGACCGGTTTTACCGAAATTTTCTATTACTTCTTTATATTGCTTTACAGTAAGTATTCTGTCGATTACATCAAACCATCTATCTAAAATTAGCCTTGCCTCCTTAACCGGAAGTACCGGTAAATGTTCTTTGACAGTTTGGTTTAATCTGCCATCCAATTCCGGAAGTGCAGAGACGATAAATTTTGCATGCTCGGGTAATTCTCTCGGTATCCAGTAGAGCGCCTTCGCGTTATCCGAATCCGATAACTGATCGAGCGCATCGAGAAAAATAACAACCGGTTTTTCCGTTGTGCCAAGTGCAAGACACTTACGTAATATTTCTGTCAGTCCGTTCATCTCATACAATGTTTTATCCTTTCCTTCGCCGGCAAGTGAAATCAACTCAACATTAAATGCGCGTGCAACTTGTCCGCAGATGCTTTGCAACAACGAAATTATGTTTGATGAACTTGATGTAGTGCCGATGAATCGATAAACGGTAACAGCATTCCCATTTTTTATCTGCCACTCTTTTACCGCTTGAGCCATTACACTTGATTTACCCGAACCGGAATCTCCGATAATCGATAACACTTTTCTTTCGGAGCTGTTGAGATATGATTTTATTTTGTCAAGGATTTCTTCTCTTCCGCAAAAATGTTCGGTTAGTTTTTCCTTAAACTCCGCATGCAGTTTTATCTCATGGTTAATTTCGTCAGGAGTAATTACTTCCTTAATCTGCTGCTCAATAATATCTTTTAGGAAATTGAAAACTGTCTTCTCGAATTCTGCCGGATCGCTTATTTCGGATTTTCCATTATTCCACTTTGCCGAATAAGTTAAACAATGGTCTCCAAGTTTGGTTTTTAATTCCATTTTCAGAGCAGCGAGTTGTTCCCGGCAATATTCGTCAGGTTCGTCATCTTTTTTGAGATCAATAAATCCCATTGCGGATTTGTCATCGGGTAATCCTTCCGTATCCCGCAGCAGTGCCAATACATGTTCTTCCGGTTTCTTAGCATCCTTTGGCGGATTAAGTGCGCCATGAATAATTTCTTGGTGTGTTGCAGATGCATAGTATTTTCCTAATTGCTGCGGAGTAAATTTTAATTTGGCAACGGCTGTGCGAAGAATCTCACGAATCTCTGTCTCGACATTTTGCCAGACGCTGTATTCCTCATATTCCTTCCCGCGCGGCTGAAGAACAAATTCAAATGGTATTGCATTTTGATCGAGTTTGTACCAGGCTTCGAGTAAATCCTTCTGCTCATCTGTTATTTGTTTTAGAATTGGCAGCATCTCGCTGTCGGGTATTTTTGTTGGTATTGGCTGCCAGCCGTATCTATCGCCAAGCAGAATTAAAAAATTTGGTTTGGGGGAAATGCGCTGGCACCTTGCTATTTCATTCAGACAGATATCGATTGTTTTCTGGTTTAGCTGGGATTCCTCATTAACTCCCCAGCGTAAATCCACAGCCTGGAACTTGGCGCCATTGCTCTCACAAAACTTTTCGAGTTTTGGAAAAACATTTTTCTGTAAAATTCTTCGTTCTTCTTTCATATCGCTGAAAGTAGAACTTACAAATACACGGAATGTTTTCGTATGTTGTGGCATAAGACCTCTATATCATTCTAGATTTTTCACCTCAAAGCAAATAACTTGTCCCAAGACTTTTGAACTTAGACAAAGAATATTTTCAGATCCTGATTTAAGAATATTAATTGCTTCAGAATCTTGAGAAAGAATATTTACACAAGTACCGCTTGATAATTCCCATACACGCACTGTACTATCTTCGCTTGAGGAAAAAATTAACTTCCCATTTGGGGAAACACAGATACTATGAATGGAATCCGTATGCCCCTTTAGAATTTTAAGACATTTTCCGTTCTCAATATCCCATATTCGTAATGTTGTATCTGAACTTCCAGATATTACTTTCTTCCCATCTGGGGTAAGACAAATTGTCCATATATTATCAGTGTGCCCGTTCAGAATAGTTATACATTTTCCGCTTTTTAAGTCCCATACACGTAATGTTCTATCTAGACTTCCGGAAATTGCATATTTTCCATCAGGTGTTACGCAGACACTCCAAATAGAAGCAGTATGCCCTTTGAGTATTTTTTGACATTTTCCGGTCTTAATGTCACATATGTACAATCTGTGATCATAACCACCTACCACGGCTTGCTTCTCATTTGGCGAGACACCTATACTCCTAATAGCATCACACACATTAATTTTTCCAAGACATTTACCATTTTTAACTTTCCAAACAATCATAGTGCCATTGTATTCACCTGATACTATGTACTTTCCGTTTTGTGTGATGCTAATAGCAGCAATGGTAGAATTATGGTTTTTAACTGTCCTGATACATTCGCCGCTCTTTAAATCCCAAATGTGTATTTTACCATCATAACTTCCTGACAGGATATACTTACTGTTAGGAGTAATGCTAATGCACCATATTGATGAAATATATGAATAAGTAGATTTAACGCTTTCTTTGAAATCTAACTCCCATACACAAATTGAGTTATCATAGCTTCCAGATACTGCTTTTCTTCCGTCTGGGGAAATGCTGACTGAATATACTTTATTGGTGTGCCCTCTTAAAATTTTTAAGCATTGCCCCGTTTCTATATCCCATATTCGCACAGTACAATCTTCACTTCCAGAGATTAATCTTTTACCATCTGGTGTAATGCACACACTCCAAATGTTATCTGAATGCCCTTCAAGGGTTCTTACGCATTTCCCGTTCTTTAAATCCCATACTCTTAATATTGTATCATTACCTCCAGAAACAGCTATTTTACCATCAGGAGTGATAGTAGTACAAAAAATCCAACCTTTATGACCAATAAGAGTTTTTAGACATTTCCCATTCTCTATGTCCCAAATTCGAACTGCATAATCAGAATCTCCTGAAACAATTCGCGTAAGATCTGGTGTAACACTCATACTGTCTATAGAAAACCTAAATTGCTCCAAAGGTTCAATGTATTTCCCATTTTCTAAGTCACACATTCTAATTGTACTATGATGTATCCAGATTGTTTTCATACCATTTGGTGTGATATATATACCATTCAAGGAACCATTGTATTCGCTAAGTTTTCGAATGCAATATTTACTCTGAACGTCCCAAACATATAATGTTTTGTTAGTGCTTCCAGATATAATTCGTTTGCCGTCTTGTGTAATACTTATACACTGTATACAATTCGGCTGTCCCTCAAGTATACTAATACATTCCCCACTTTCTGTGTCCCATATACGTATTGTACTATCTGCGCTGCTTGAGAAAATATGTTTCCCGTCATTTGTAATACTAACACCCATCACTGAGTAATTATGTCCCATAAGTTTGTATACGAGATTTTTGTGTTGACAGTACTTATCATCTCTCTTCCACCGACGCAAAATCATTTGTAATTTATTTTTATTTGCTAATATCTTCGCAGTGCTATGCAGTGGTCCACTAGCTGCAAAATTATAAGCATGTTGTATCACAAATCCCGGCATGTAACTGTAATTATTTAGAGGATAAGCTTCCGCTTTTACAAAACTTTCAAATGCTATTAACTTATCAAGCCGCGAAGGGTTTTCAATTATCCTTTTTGTATCTGCTTCTATTTCTTCTTCTGTCCAAATTCTTAATGTTGGAGGTGGTTCAGGTAAAATTGGTTCGGGGTCAGTTATAGGTTCTCCTTTTCTTTTCTTATCATGCCGTTCATTCCATTTACTGCTGTATTCAATAATTTCTCTTGTCCATCTATCAATCCTCTCCTGTCGCTTTTTTTCTTCTTCTATTTCCGGTTGGGCTTCGGGTAAACCCTTGTAAGCAAGTTTGTAATCTTTAACTAAATCAAATGTTAATCCGGCACGGCACTTGGCTTCAATAAAAAGAAGATCGCAAAGAGTATTAACAACTTCATCCCACATTTCAGCGTTTGTTTTTTGGTATGGCTGCTCTGCTGCTTTTCGTATGTTGGGTTTCTTTTCTTCATTATCTAAGTAAAGGGACTGTGCGGAAAAATATTTTGCTAGTTGCTCGTGATATTTTATTTTGGTTTTAGGCATAATTTAATTACGGTCAATTACATGTTATATGAGTTTTTTTCATTTGGTAAACTTATTTTTAATCCAATTCAATACTAAATACAATATTTAAAATTATTTCTCGCTTGATATATCCGCAATTATATTTTCAATCATTTCAATAGCCCACCGGCGTGAATCTTCTTTTTTCACTTTTGCTTTTTTTAACAGCTCATCAAACTCGGCATCAAATTCACTTAACTTTTCGATTATTGTCGGCGCATGCCGTGTGAAAATAGTCTGCCTGTAACCGGCGCCCTCAAAACCTGCGAGAGATTCCGCAGCAAACCAATTACCAAGAATAGTTACGCTAATCCTAGGATCCATTCCATCTTTGATTGCAATCCAGCATTGATCATCCTCCATTTCATTCAAGAATTTTAATAAACTTTCTAATCTGCAAATTCTTGCATCCGTACCGTATTTCTCATATTTAAGTCCCGGATTAATTATAAGTTTACATCCGGCACTGTCAACATGCCTCTGCAATGAAAACCTTTCTTTTCTTTGCAAGCGATAGTGTTCTTCACTTTGCTTAAATGGTCCGTATCTTCGCATCCAAACAGGATTATCAGTAACCTCGGTCGGAATGTGAAATGAACTTAACGCGCCTTTCTGCCGTACAACATCGCAAATACCAAGACTATAAACATCATCGGCATATTCGCTCATCAGCTTTGCTCTATCCTCAGGCAGGGGAGCGCACGAATAGTAAGCAATTAATTTGCTTGCATTACTTTCGATTACAGAACTAATGGCTTTAATTGACAGAGGTTCTTCAAGTGCATCAAGATTTTCAGCATCAACTTTTAATGCATGAATTTGCTGGATCATTTCGCGCGGCAATTTGCCCACTGCCAACGGGAGAACAGGAATATTAAGAGCCATCGCATAACCGATTTCCTGATGAACCCACTTGCGGGCATCAGCCGTTTTAGTAAGTACCGGAAGAAACACATGCGCATGCTCAATGAAATTTTTTATCTGCTCATGGAAGCCGTACCCATACTTAAAGTTTTTGTCCCACTTCGGCTCCATTCCATTTAATTTGATAATCTCCGCAATGCGTTCAACAAGCAATTTGTCCTCATGCGAGTAGCTAAGAAAAATGCGGTATTTGAAAGGCTCTTCTAATTTGAAGGTTTTCTTTTTACTTTCGTTTGGATTTGTATTCACAGTTTCCATTTTATTGTAGATTATTTATTTGTTCATAAAGTAAATTACCCTGTCGTTGAATTGAATATGTTTCAATTCGGCCGGTGTCTCAGGCACCGGAGGTCCTTCAATAATGATTGGTAAAATTTCTGGCGGAAAATCGTCCCGACCTTGTTTTCTTTGTAATGCGTATCGGATTTCTTTCGAAACCCATTCGGATTCCCGCGCTGCCGAAGACCAGAATAGAAAAAATACATCTGCCTTATCTATATATTGATAAATTTCTTTTTCCCATCTGTCTCCCGGATCCAAAGTAAGAATATCCTGAAAGAAATTTATTTTTAACGGTGCCAACATCTGCACTCTTCGTAGAACCTCTTCCCGATCTTTTGCAGCATAAGATATGAATGCGTATTTATAATTCGTTGCATTGCCCGTCGGCTTTATATCTTTAATTTCGGACTCGCTTGTGATAGTAGGTAAGAGTTTAATTATAAACGTGATGTGACCGATTGGGACACTTTCGTTTGAAATAATAACCTTACCAAACAAGTTGTTAGCATGAAGCTCTTGTGGAACTGTTACTGCAAACGCAACCGATCCGGTTCTTCCGCGCCAGGTAAATGTTTGAACAGCGTCATCAATATGCACATCTTTCATTTGGAGGTTAAGAAGTAATTTAGCGCCGTATTCGATTTCTGTCTCTAAACTAGTAAATCCTCTTCGTGTTGTATTTTCATCAAATTCCGTGGCAACTTTTTCAGCTTCTTTTGTATCTTCTTCCTTGTGTATGAATACCTGGACAAGCATACGGGAACCAAAACTTATTTTATCCGGAGAAAAAACTGTACAGTTTACATTATCAGTCGGCTCCATGATTTTTCTTAGAAATCTATTTGAGTCTTCTTCATTATTTTCTTTTTTACGAATTGTTTTTGATTTCATATAAGTCCGGTATAAATTCGAAAGAAAATTAAAATCTTCAGCCGAATCTAATTGAAAACTGACATTATCATCTTCTTCTTTATCATTAGCAATTATTTTATATGAGACACCATTACGAATAACTGCGGGGATATCCGCATCATTAAAATCTGGTTCATTGAAAATTAGTTTGGATTTTTTTAATCGATTTTCTTTTTTCGGTGAGAAATTGGAATGCTTGTAATTCGTCTCAGCCCCGAGACCAGATGCTATTACTGTATAAGTGACTGCATCATTCATTTCTTCTTTGTTCACAACACCGAAAATGAAATCTGAATTCGCTCCAACTTCATCATAAATGACTTGATTGCCGGCATCTATTTCTTCCAATGTTAGACTGCTTGATCCGCTTATATTAATTAAAATATTTTTAGCCCCAAAAATTCTTCTGTTCTCAAACATCGGTGAAGAGATCGCTTTTTTAGCAGCTTCTACAGCTCTGTCAAAACCACTTGCTGTACCTGAACCCACCAATGCTTCACCACATCCAGTTAGAATGGATTGAACATCAGCAAAATCAACATTTACTATTCCGGGTATTGTTATGGTCTCAACAATTCCGGCTGCTACTTCATATACTGCTTCATTTGTTAATTCGAAAGCGGATTGAAGAGAAGTATTTTTATCTTGAGCGTTGAGTAATTTTTCGTTTGGAATTACTATTAAACAGTCAACAAATTTACGGAGATCTTCAATTGCCGCTTCAGCCTGCATCGTGCGTTTTTCACCTTCGAATTTATAGGGAGTTGTAAAAATACCTACAACGAGTGCGCCTTCATTTTTTGCAATCGATGCAATTACAGCGGCTCCGCCTGTACCTGTACCGCCGCCCATTCCCGCGGTTATTAACACCATGTTGCTGCCTTTAACAGCTTCTTTAATTTCTTCTTTATTCTCATCGACAGCTTTTTTACCAATCTCGGGATTAGCGCCCGCACCCAGTCCTCTTGTCAGATTTTTCCCAATCAGAATTTTATGAGCAATCCCGCAGTGATCAAGAGCCTGTTGATCGGTATTAATTGCTATACATTCGGCACTGGTTAAACCTCGTTTCATCATATAATCGACAGCGATGCAGCCGGCGCCGCCAATACCAATAATCTTAATCTTTGCATTCATGTTATTTACCTAACTAATACTACTATTTTTCATATCGCTTCCAGTTTTACAAACTTCATCAGCATTAGCCAGTCCTGGGTTTCATGAAGCATTGTATCTTCAATTTTATCCATCCACTTTTCAAGTCCTTTCATTGAAGTTATTTCTTCACTGTCCTGTAACAATTCATTTAATGCCACTGCCATATTTTCACATCTTTTTTCAATTCTGGAATATTCTCCGTGTGTACGGACGGCGCCGAGCGCCGCGCCAACCGCCGGCAATGTTACGGCTATAAATGTAATGAAATCTGCAATCCATTCATACCGAAACTCGAATCCGTAATGTACAATTAACAGGTGGGATGCTGCTGCAATAACCGCAAGCCCGAAGACAAACCAGCCTGAAAATTCTAATCGTTTACTTTTTCTTTTAGTATCTTTTGTTTTATTCTGATGATATATTATTTGGTCCTGCAGCCAGTGGACTTTTATATATTCCAGCAAATCGGGAAATCTTTCTTCGGGATAAACCGGGATGTTACTAGTTCGTTCAAGAATTTTGTCATACACTTTAATCATCCAGTCATCCGGACGGTGAGCTACACGTAAATGAGAGGGGATTTTAATCCGTCTTGGTTTGAATCCGCAAAGTATAAAAAATGTTGCGCACCGTAACTGCTCGGTTAGATAACGGTTCTGTATCCATTTCTTATTCACTTTGCGTCTATCTGCTAAAAGAATCAGTAATAGAACACCCATTAGAAGAAGAAATTCCGTCAAGAAAAATATCGTTGATTCTTTATGGAAAATTATTCCAAGCGCAATTGTTGCCACGGCTAAAGGTGAGAGGATATACACCGCAAGCCCGGTGTTTTTATAATGAGCCTGGAAATGTTTTGCGATTTTTGATGAACGGATATAATACGGATGCAGATTATCATTCACTATTTTAAGATTTGCAGGATCTATCGAACTAGCTGCCCCGGCGGAAAAACCCTTATTGATATTTTCTATATATTTTTTTTTCTCAACCGGGTTGATTTCAAAACTGTTGAGCAGCTCAATATTTACGAAACTCCGTTTTATAAAATCCTCGCCGCGTTCAATTTTTATTTTGTGGGGAGATGCGGAGGAAATTATTATTATCGTTTTGTTTTTTGTCCTTGCCTCCGAGACCACAGCCCCGGTACCGCCCGGTTTGTTATTGATGATGCCGTCCCACAACGCAATAAGTATATCGCTTTTGCTGATTAACTCGTCTCCCAAATTTTCGTAAGCTATGTGTCTGCATTCCGGTAATTCTTTGCCGGGGAATTGCTCAAGCAGCGGTTTTTTAATGAGTGATTCAACTGAAGATGCTTTTAGCAGCAGCTGTTCAAATTCAACTCGCGACTCATCATTTAGAAATGTCTCTTTGTACTCCTCTTTAATCATTGGAAGAATTACTTCCATCTCAGCGTTTAATACCTCCATCGCTTCTATCGCAACAATTCTGTCTGCACCTTCAGCTAAAGGAGTTATTATTTTGTAGGATAGGGGAGTTTTGAGTTGTTTGCTTTTAGGATTTATAATTTTATGCACTTCCTCTGTTAACGCAGTTTGAATACTACTCTTCAGTTCATCGGTAAGATTTATGTCCCTTTTACCTGTAACACCGACGCGGATTTGAAGAGGGATACTGCAGAAGCTTAAATTGCTATTTTTTTCTTCCATTAGTTCCATGGCTCATCAAGGCTTATTGGTTTTTGTCTTTTTCCAGAATTTGTAATGGTCCAAAATTTCTATTTCCCGCTTCTTATTAAGAACAGTAATTAAATCGATTAAAAATTCTTGATATTCAGCCGGGAGTTTGTTTTCTAAAAAATCTGTCATGCATTTTATATCCCATAAATCCGAGACGCCTGCATTGTAAACAAACGGATTATCATTAATTTTATTTTTGATTTGCCCGATAAATTTTGAACCATCCTCTTTTTCCAGCCATCTTAAAACAAGCTTTAAGGTAAGTATACGGAGGCTCGTAATATCATGATTATTATTTTTTATTTGCCATGCTCTTTGGTTCGTCGCGTTGGAATCGCTTATTCTATTTTGCATCAATTGAATAGTACTAAGATTATTTAAACGGTGTGCAATTATCGGGTGGTTTGCTCCTTGTATTTTTGTATCAATTTCAATAGCCATTTGCATATTATTTTCAGCCTCTACTAACAACCCCTCATTTCGCAAGTTTAAAGCCGCATTATTAATATCGACTGCTATTTGTTTTGCTTCACCATAAATGCGTGTTAATCGAGAATCTGTTTGGGGCAACTTCTTTTCAAGCTCATTATATACACTTAAGTATAGAGGAACTTTCTCTTCTAAAGAACATCGGCTGATTAAATTATAAAAAACAATTAATGTGTCCTTGTCATCGATTCCTCTGGTAGTTCTATAGAGAGGAAGAGCTTTGTTGTATAATTCCTTTGCTTCAGAATAATGATAATTATTTTCTACAAGTACACCAAGTTCATTCATACAATAGCCCAAATTCCTATTATCCTTAAACTCAGAGGATTCATAATATTCTATTGCTTTCCTAAAATAATATTCTGCTTCATTTGATTTATATCTCTGTTTATACAAGTCGGCTAAATTCCTGGCGGTATGTGCTGTTCTTTTATCTGAAATTCCAAATACTTTTTCTCTTCCTTCCAATACTTCCTTGAATAATTGATCTGCTTCCTCATATTTGTGAATATCACTAAGGAGAATTGCCAAATTATTTTTAGTATTTAACGTTTCCGGGTTTTCATTACCTAATATTTTTTGAAATATTTCAAGCGCGGTTCTGTATGTTTTTTCAGCCCCTATATAATCCTTTTTATCGTAAAGCAAGAGTGCAAGATTATTCAAACTTATTAAAGTAGACGGATTTTCTTTGCCAAGAATCCTTTCGCTTACTTCTAATTCCCATCTATGAAGTTTCTCTGCTTCTTCATAATTCCCTTTTTCTGTTAGTAAAGCTGCTAGATTAAAAATACTTGTTAATGTTTCTGGATTTTCTTTGCCAAGAATCCTTTCTCTTGCTTCCAAAGCTCTTCGATATAATATCTCGGCTTGTTCATAAGCGCCTTTAGCTTGAAGCAATATCCCAAGTTTGTTTATACTTGTTAAAGTAGACGGATTTTCTTTGCCAAATTTTTTCTCCCTTACGTCCAATGCTGCCTGGCAATAAAATTCAGCTTTGTTATAACTTCCTTGAGACCCAAGATAATCTGAAAGGCTTTCCAATAATTTATCATTTAATTCCGGTGAGTGTGCAATTAAAGTTTCAATATGCAAGAGCATTTTATCCCAAATAGTCCAGGTAGTATGTTCGTAGGAGTTTAGCGGTATCCAATTTTCTACTGCATCAAAAGTAAATTTCAACCATTCATCATATTCTTTTTTAGGGATATTAAATCTTTCTACTGCTTGTACAAGTGTGTGTATTTTAAATGTGTCGTCGTCGGTTAGAGCAATTAAGGAGTAATCCGCCAGCACATCTTTCCACTGCCTTATCAAAAATTTAGAGGGTTTTTCTAATTCATCAGTTGCCGCTTCTTCAACAATTCCGTTTTCAAGGAATCGTAAACACTTAGCAAGTATCTCATCGTTTTTTATAAACATATCAAGCGGAATCGGGGTAGCGGCTAAAAAGGAACACAGACGGAAGATAGCTTTTGCGCAGTTCGGCATTTTTTGAATACTGGTTTTCCATGTGGAGAAAATCGCATCCGGGTATTCGGTAGAGCCGCCGGAAGCTTTTAAGGCAAGTAAATCTTTTTCGGCTTCGGTAAACATTTCAAGATAATCTGCAAAACCAAATCCTTTACCTTGTTTAAATATGTAAGCCGCGGCTTGTTCAATAGCAAGCGGAAGATAGCCGAGTTTTTCCGATAGTGTATAACACGCCTCAAGTTCTTTGCCTTCAGCTCTTCTGTCACTTCTTTGCAAAAGGAACTGAATTGACGGCTCTTTGTCTAAAACCCAGATGGGAAATGTCTTCACCCCGGCGGACCAGCTTGCAAAACGGGAGGTTATTATTGTGTGGCAGCTGCCGGATTTAGGAATCCATTTAATAGCGGTTTCTTCATCCTCGGCGTTATCTAAAATTAAAAGCCTTTTTTCCTGGCTGTTAAATTCCTGCAACACACGGTTTGCTTTGTCAGTTTCCTTTAAACCTATGTTTGCCAAGTCGGGGAATAGTATATCGTGTATGTGAGCGAATTCATTTTCATAGCCAAGGCGGGTGTCCACCCAAAATATTTGTGTATAACATTTCCAAAACTTTTCAGCATAGTGTCGCGCGAGAGTAGTTTTACCATAACCCCCGTTTGCTGTTATCACGCGCACCCGTCCTTGCGTTAAAGATGCAGTCGGATTTGAGTGAAGTTCCTCGTGTATTTTAATAAGTTCTTTTTCTCTGCCCACGAAATAATCGTTGGTGCGGTAATGCAGATGGATAGTTTTATTTGTCTTTTGCGGAATCGGCTGAGATATAACCCGGTTAATAGCATTAAATAATCGTTCCAAGTTCAGTTCGCCTGAAGAACTGAAATCAAGTTTTTCCGCCTGGAATTGTTCAAGCGGCGGTGTAGAAATATCTTTCCACTCGCCGTCAAATATAAGCGGGATAACAGCCTCAGCTCCATATGTCTCATACTTCGTCCACTCGGAATTTTTCCATCTCGGTGTAAGAATTGGCAAAAGCACACGGCTATTTTCGCAGCCTTGTTCAATCTCTTTGTGCCAGTCAAATCCCGGTTGCAAACGGGCTTTGTCAAACCAGACTTTATAATTTTTAGTGGTCAGTTTTTTATGAAGTTCTTCGGCTAGTTTTAAATCTTGAGAGGAATAACTTATAAAACAGTCATACGGCATATATACTCCGCACAGAAATGTTGAGTGAAATATTTTATTCTTACTGCTTAAAAAAGATATATGTATTTACAGCAAAAAATTTCAACTCATAGCTGAGGTAAACAAACAAAAGCAGGAAATTATTATTCATCAAAGCAGAGGAGAGACAAAGGAATCAATATTATATCACACGATCTTTATTTAATTCAATCCAACACCTAAAATTTAACCTAATAAAAAATATTGGGCAAGATTATCCGAAAATAATTATGATAGTGAATCCAAAACTTCAGCTGGAGCCTATCTCTTGGGATAGGGGATTCAATATAATTTCAAAAATAATCTTTAGCGATTTGGTTCCATACTCCATCCCCCCGATCTTTACCGGGTTAAACGAGAGATCAAAATTGCAGTACCTATCCCGCAGAAACCGATTTTCAAAATTTTTTTTTTTTGGTAAAAATAAATCTGCCTTTTAGCGGTTACCGTTTGTTTGCGAGTTTTTCAAAAACCTTTTCAATCTTTTTATTGCTCTGCGATAGTATCTTCTTTCTTCCAACTTCTCAAACTCATAACTCTCCTTAAGATATTGAGTGCATTGATACTCCAATAACTTCAACAGTTTTATCGTTTCTTCGATTGAATTAGGTCCCATGGAAATGAGAATTTGTTGCTTGAAATATTATTGATTGTAAAAATAAGTTTATAAGATTTCCAAAGCCAATTATTTTAAAAAGGGAAGCCGAAGCCTCCCTTTAATCAGGTTGTTAATCCGTTTGTGTGTATTTTAGAACGGGCAATGAATAGAGTAATACCAACTCGATTCACATCGATAGTTTTAAACTTCTCATTGAGTTTGTAAGCATCTTCAAATGACTGGTCAAGTATTTCAAAATAGTAATCCTTCGATTGACCATTGCCGAATACCTGGCAACAATAAAAGCACTGTTCGAAGCTGAGGTAATGAAAGGTGTAATTGATCGTAATCCGATGATACATATAAAGAATTTAAAGGGAGAAAACCGCCGTCCGGAATATTATTCCGAAGAGGATATCGAAAGATTTTTCAAACAAGAAATGCACTATGCTTATAGGTTTGCTTTCATGGGGCTGCTTACTACGGGAATGCGAATAAATGAATTAATAAACTTAACATGGGATAACTTTGATGAAAAAAGAAGATTATTATGGGTGCGGCCAAAAGATGGATATGACCTTAAAACGGATAATGCTGAAAGATCCATTCCTCTTGGTGATGTAATTTATGAGATGATTATTGTTGAGTCGAAGAATAAGAGATCAAATGAATACATCTTCGCATCAATAAAAGGATCAAAGCTAAGTGACAGGCGTATGCTCGAATCATGTAAGGAAATTGGAGAAAAAGCTGGAATTAAAGAGCGTGTATTTCTGCATAAGTGGCGACATACATTTGCTACTCAATTAGTTAGAAGGGGAGTCCCGATTGAAGCATTACAAAAATTATTGGGACATTCTTCAATCAAAGAAACTCTTGTGTACGCCCATGTTCGGTCCGAAGAATTGCATGAACAAGTAAGACTAATTGATCAAATTATTCGACCGTTCAGTATCAGTTTACCCATCTAAAAATACTATAAATCGACCCTCTAAAATTTTTCTGGTTTTGGAAATCCCTCGTAAGTACTTATAATTATAATAATTTAGGTAAATAAGACAGATACTCGAATTTGACCAAAATTTGTCCAAGAGGGGTAAAAACTATGGTTTTTAGGGGATTTATGGTTTAGGTAGGATGCGAAAAAAGCCCGAAAACGCAATATTGAAACGTAATCGGGCTTTAAAAATAGGGTGCGGAAAGGGGGGGATTCGAACCCCCGGTCCGACGAACGCCGGACAACGGTTTTCGAGACCGCCGCATTCAACCACTCTGCCACCTTTCCATAGTTTTCCGGATACAAATGATCAAATTTAACGCGGGGCAAATTTAATTAATTGTTGTGAAAGAAACATCATGAAATAATCTGAAAACTTTTTTATTAATTCGCAATCTTTATTTAACAGAAATTATTTCCTTATATTTGAAACCGTATTTACGGAGAGGTGCAAGAGTGGTTGAATTGGCTACCCTGGAAAGGTAGTGTACTCGCAAGGGTACCGTGGGTTCGAATCCCACTCTCTCCGCACTAAATATTCTGTTATTTTTTTATAAGTAACAAGATCAAAAATTGAGCATAAATTTTCATTCTAAAAATATATTTGTCCGCCCATTTTTACTTTTCGCTGTAAATAAAAATTTATTATCTATTATTGAGGATTAGCATGAAGAGATTTTTCTATTTTTCTTTTTCCATTCTATTCATTGTAACTGCAGCTATTTTGCCTGCTAAAGAAATAGAAGGAGTTAAATATCACAAGGAAGGTAATTCCTATTATATCGATTTTAAATTGCCAGCTTTCAATTTTGAAAAAATAAATGTATCCGGTGAAGATTACGTTAAATTGGTTTCCCAATATATGGGTATTACTCCGGATGTAGGTTTGCCCCAATTACCGCAGCTTTCATTTAACTTTGTTATAGCCAAAAATCAAATACCGGTTATTACAGTACTTGATAGCGATGAAGAAATTATTAATCTAAATTACAAGATTTATCCTTCGCAGATGCCGTGGGAAAAGAACAAACCACTTGAGGATCGTCCCTTCTCAATTAATAATCAGTATTATCAATCCCATGGAAATTCCTCACAGTCCCTGGTTACTCTTTCAGAACCATTTGTAATCGGTGGCGCTACCGGAATGATAGTAACAATCAATCCATTCAAATATGATCCTTTGAACAATGAATTGAGTTTTATTAACAGCGCTTCAATTAAATTAGATCTCGGCGATGAGGCTGATATCGCATATGAACGAAGTAATTATTTCAATAGATATCTTCAAAACATTTTTATTAATCATGATAACGATTATGTGAACAGAACCACCGACAAAAGTCTAAATTATTTGATAATTACCGCACCTACGTTTGAAACTTCGCTTCAGACTTTCGTAGATCACAAAACCTCTAAAGGATATAACGTAAGTCTTTTTACTACTGCTATTACAGGTACCACTACTGCAGCAATTAAAACTTTCATCCAAACTAAGTACGACAATCTATCAACCAGACCGGATTTTATTTTATTTGTCGGGGATATCGCAGCCATCCCGGCATGGACTGGTTCTGGTGAAGGCAACCCTTTGACTGACTTAAAATACGTTCAATTGGAAGGTGGTGATAGTTTTGCCGATGCATTTATCGGAAGGTTTTCAGTTACATCTGAAACGGAACTGACAAATGCAATGAACAAATCAATTTATATGGAAAACTATGTTGGTACCATTGCCAAAAAAAATGTTTTTATGGCCTCTTCCGATAATTGGGATATAACCGAAGCTACACATAATTATGTAATTGATACTCATTTTGGACCCGATGGATACACAAATTTAAAATTATTTACCCACACTTATAGTGCAACTACCCAACAGTTGATAAATGCGCTCAATGATAACCAAAGATTCGCAATTTATTCCGGACATGGCAGCACAACAAGCTGGGCTGATGGACCGGTTCTTTCACAAGCACAAGTAAGAAGTTTGACCAATACAACTATTTATCCATTCGTATATTCATTTGCATGCGTCACCGGTCAATTTAATTTAGCTGAATGCTTTGGTGAAACATGGTTACGAGCCGAGCACGGCGGTTCCACATTTTATGGTTCATCGGTTAATTCATATTGGGATGAAGATGACATCCTCGAACGAAGATTGATTGACGCAATGTACAATGACGATCTCACAAAAGTCACCCCTATGATGGATCAAGCCAAAATATATTTGGTTAACCATTATGGCAGTGTAACTCAAACAATGCTTCGCTACCTGGAAATGTATAACTTAATGGGTGATCCTTCGCAACCAACTATTCAAGAAATTCCGCCTGATAATACCGCTCCAGAGGCAATAACTGATCTCGCCGCCGGTGATGCTACATCAACCTGTCTTAAACTAACATGGACAGCTCCGTATGATTCTACAATTGGCGGAATTGTTACTTATGATATCAGATATTCATCAACAATTATTAATAACGACACTGATTTTAATAATGCATCTCAATTGATCCTTGCCGGTCAATCGGATGCTGTTGGAACGGCAAAAGTGTACATATGCAATGATTTGAATTTTGATTCAGATTACTACTTTGCCATAAAAGCTGCTGATATTTGGGGAAATATGTCTCCAATTTCAAATGTTTGCACAGGGCATACCTGGGAAGCTCCGGAAATTGACGTAACCCCCGAAGGAGTAGCGCATATATTTAATTTGAATGAGGCCTACGAAGATTCTGTAATCGTAACCAATTGTTCTGATATGCCATCAACTATGGATTACGAAGTCACATATGCAAACAATACTTTTCCAATTGAAAATTTTAGAATTTCACTTGTCCCGATCCCAAAAGTTGTTCAAGAACATCGCACGAAAAACGAAAAAGAAAACAATACTGATGGCGGTCAAGCAATTAAGGGTTCCGGCGGACCGGATACTTTTGGTTACAGCTGGATTGACAGTAGTGAACCGAATGGACCAACATTTGTTTGGAACGATATTTCAGCGACCGGTACAACAGTAACCTTCCCTAACGGAACTCTCGATGACGGTTACACAAATGCTATCCCGATGGGGATCAGCTTTAAATATTACGATGTATTATATACTAATATTTATATATCCACAAACGGATTTCTTTCACTTGGCTCACTAACAAATTCATACGTAACCAATTCAAGTTTACCAAACTCTTCTGCACCAAATAATATTATTGCACCATTCTGGGATGATCTCGAAGGACGAACTCAAGGTTCGGTGAAGTATCAGCAGGTCGGCGATAAATTTATTGTTCAATTTACAAATTGGCAAAGATATTCATCTTCCGGTGGTACGGGCTCATACTCGTTTCAGATAGTTTTAGCGGCTTCAGGAAAGATCATGTTTTATTATCAAAATATGGTCGGAACACTTAATAGTGCAACTGTTGGTATTGAAAACTCAACAGGTACAGATGGTTTGCAAATTTGTATGGATGCCAGTTATATAGCCAATAATCTCGCTGTAAAAATTGAAGCTGAACCTGAATGGTTTTTACCCACCGCACCAAGCGGTACTCTATACAGTGGCAATTCAGTAGCTGTTGAATACCAGTTTATTACAAATGATATTCCTGTTGGAGAGTATTCAATTGATTTGGTAATTAACAGTAACTGCCCGGATCGTTCATCTGTTGTTGTACCAATTGCATTAACCGTTACGGAGAACGGTGCAATTCTAAGAACGGTTGATGTTAATTCAGGATGGAACCTCATCTCAGTTCCCACCGACGCAACTGATATGAATAAAAATATATTATTCCCTACAGCTGTTTCCGATGCATTTACGTATAATGGTTCCTATCTATCTTCTCCAGTATTATCCCCCGGTAACGGTTATTGGTTAAAATTTGATGAGGATAATACTTTTACTGTTACCGGTCTTCCGCATGCAGGAAATATACCTGTTAACGCCGGTTGGAATATCGTTGGTCCTTTTGGTACCGATGTACAGGTGGCTGATATTACAACAAATCCTGCTAGCATTATTGAATCCGATTTCTTTGGATACAATGGTAGTTACTTGTCAAGTGCTCAACTGAATGTTGGGAAAGGTTATTGGATAAAAGTTAGCCAGGCCGGCGAATTAATTCTTAACACCGCACGGAAAGAAACAGTTGCTAAATCACAACTCACAACTAAGCAAGTTTCAGATGCAATCGTAAACATTCCGATGATTGCTACAGATGGAATAAGCTCATATAATATTAATCTTTGTGCCGGAATTGATCCTTCTGCTACTAACGGAATTGATGCTTTATTAGGCGAACCTTTGCTTCCACCGGCAGCTCCGGGTTTCGATGCGAGATTTGTATGCACTGATGCATTCAACTCCTTCGAATCTTATAAAGATTATCGAGACGGCGGAATAGGCACAACCGGAAACTTTATGCATAAATTAAATTACCGGCTTGAAGCAGGTTCAACCGGATTGACATTAAACTTTACCTTACCTGCTGGTGTGTCGATGACTATTACCGATTTAACAAACGGAACGTTGATCAATCAAACATTCAAAGCGGGAACAGGAACATTTTCCAATCCACTGACTTCAGCTATGAACGGACTAAATATCATTCTTTCATATGATGGTTCACAAATGCCGGTTCAATTAACTTCCTTTGCGGCAACAAGTGAAGGTTCCGACGTTGTATTAACCTGGAAAACCTCGGCAGAAATTAACAACAAAGGTTTTGATGTTGAACGCAAAGTTGAAAACGGTGTTTGGTCGAAGGTAGGATATGTTGAAGGAAAAGGAACAACAAAAGAAGAAACTGAATACAGGTATTCGGATAAAGTTGTTAATGTTTCCGGAAAAGAAATTTACTATCGCTTGAAGCAAATTGACGAAACCGGAAGTGTAAATTATAGCGAAGATATTAAAGTAGAAATCATGCCGCAGCAATATGTATTAGAGCAGAACTTCCCGAATCCATTTAATCCAACAACAAAGATAAAATATGCATTGCCGTTTGAAAGTGCTGTAAAACTGACAATATATAATATGCTCGGCGAGAAGGTTGCTGAATTGTACAACAATACACAGTCTGCAGGTTATTATGAATATAACTGGAATGCATACAATTTCTCATCCGGTATTTATATAATGAGTCTCGAAGCAAAATCGACCGATGGCAAGCACGATAATTTTAGAGCCATCAAAAAGATGATGATTATGAAGTAGTTATGAGGAAATAGAAGTCAGAAGACAGAAGATAGAATAAAAAATATTTTTTTATTTAAAGCCCGGTGGTAAAATGCTGCCGGGTTTTTTTACATCTATTTTGATTCGCGGACATTGCTGTTAATCAAAAAAAGAAGATTCCAATTAGTGCTGCACGGTTTCTGATGGTTCCGTTGTCAATTCAGTGAAAGTAAACATTCCTTCACAAAGAATTACTCCTTTAATAGCACGCTGATGACACAGATTTAACAGATTTACGCAGATAAGAATATTGAAAAATGATTGCGCTTAATTCTCCAAATTGGTAAGGGGGATAAAATTAATCTGTCACTTCTCCGAAGCTCAATTCTATTCTCTTTTATGTTTTGTACTGATGTATCGCCACTATACGGCTTGCTGGAATATTTCCATAGTAAAAATGTTGTAAGGTTGTAAGTCGGCTGCAGAGCAGCGACAAATCAGTAAAAAGTTACTCGGAATAATAATAGAGCTGCAGAGCAGCGATACATTCATTTCAGATCAGTTCGAGAATCCTACATGCTGCGTAATATTTACTTCCCGATTGTATTATGATTTTCTTCAACAAAGATTTATCTTTTTCAAGTGGAAAATATTAATTAAAACTGTTTGATTGGCATTCCCAATAATTCAGGAATGATAATGAACATTAACTATGAAGTAGCAAAAGAAATTAATATCAATGTAAAGCAAGTTGAGGCGGTCGTTGAATTGTTCGGCGAAGGCGCTACTATTCCATTCATAACAAGATACCGTAAAGAACGAACAGGAGGATTGGACGAGGATCAGTTGCGGATAATTGAGGAGCGGTTAAGTTATCTCACTCTTCTCGAAGCAAGGAAGGAATCGATTTTAAAAAGTATCGAAGAGCAGGGAAAACTAACCGATGAACTTCGTAATAAAATAACAACTGCAACTAAACTCCAGGAAGTTGAGGATTTATATCTTCCATACAAACCGAAACGAAAAACGCGCGGTACAATCGCTAAAGCAAAAGGGCTTGAGCCTTTAGCGCAATTTATTCTCGACAATCCGAAATTCAAAGGCAGCTTTGAAGAGGTGTTATCTCAATATATAAACACTGAACTCGGAGTTGAATCGACGGCAGAAGCATTGCAAGGCGCGAAAGATATAATTGCTGAGATGATAAGCGATTCTGCGGATGTACGCCGGGTAGTGCGTGAATATTTGTTTGACTATGCGGCGGTTGTTTCATCGAAGGTTGAATCTAAAGAAGAACAGCAGCCGAATAAAAAAGATGTGTTCGAGGTATATTACAACTTTACCTGCCCGATGAATAAAATCAAAAAGTACCAAACGCTGGCGCTTAATCGTGGAGAGAAAGAGGGATTTTTGAAAGTAGTATTTAATTTTGAAAAAGAACCTGTGCTCGCGGATATCTACAAAAAATATTTTTCATTCGATAAATCTTTTTTCGATGATGAATTGAACGATACAATCGGCGATTCATTCAAACGATTAATATTCCCCTCAATCGAAACGGAATTGCGGAATCAATTATCCGAAGAAGCAGATCTTCACGCAATCGAAATATTTGCCGCCAACTTACGACAACTTTTACTTCAGCCGCCTATCAATAATAAAATAATTTTGGGAATCGATCCCGGTTTTTATTCGGGTTCCAAAATCGCGGTGATTGATACAACGGGAAAATATGTAGAAGGTAAAACTATCTATCCGCATCCTCCACAGAAAAAGATAGAGGAAGCGAAAGAAATAATTCTGAACCTCGTTAAAAAATACGGGGTGAATTTAATTGCAATTGGCAACGGCACAGCAAGCCGTGAGACGGAACAGTTGATTGCGGATTTGATAAAAGATAATAAATTGAAATGTCATTACTTGATTGTAAACGAAGCGGGTGCGTCGGTTTATTCAGCGAGCGAAGTTGCGAAAGTTGAATTTCCCGATCTCGAAGCGAGTCAGCGCGGTAACATTTCAATTGCACGTCGCGTGCTCGATCCCCTCGCGGAGCTTGTTAAGATTGATCCGAAATCCATTGGAGTAGGCTTGTACCAGCACGATGTAAATCAAAAACTGCTCTCGAAAAAATTGGACGATGTTGTTGTAAGCTGCGTTAATTACGTTGGCGTGGATGTGAATACCGCATCGGCATCACTCTTAAATTATGTGTCCGGTTTGAATAAAAGAATCGCGGGCAATGTTATAAAGTATCGCGAAAAAATTGGGAGATTCAAAAACCGGAAGGAACTTATGGAAGTAAGCGGCATGGGTGAAAAAGCATTTGAGCAATGCGCGGGATTTCTAAAAATTCCGAATGGCGAAAATCCATTGGATAATACATCGATACATCCCGAATCGTACGAAGCAACAACGAAGTTGTTAAAACTATGCGATCTTTCCACAACCCACATCAATGAAAAAGGAAATCTTGTCGATCTGTTAATAAAAACAAAGGGAACAAATAAAATTGCTAATGAGATTGGAGTAGGCGAGCCAACACTAATTGACATACTTGAGAATTTGAAAAAACCGGGACGCGATCCCCGTGACGAAATGCCCAAACCAATTCTTCGCAGCGATGTTTTAAAAATGGAAGATCTCCAAATTGGAATGAAATTGAAAGGAACCGTTCGCAATGTTGTTGACTTTGGAGCATTTGTAGATATCGGAGTAAAGCAGGACGGATTGCTACATATTTCTCAGATAGCAAACAGATACGTTAAAAATCCTCTCGATGTTTTAAAGGTTGGAGATATAATTGATGTCTCTGTAATTTCAATCGATATAGAGAAAAAACGGATTTCATTGAGCATGACGGCGGGATAAGAAGTATTATTCGCCACAGTGCTTGTATCTTGGGGCGTCGAGTTTAATAATATTATTGCTTCATAGTGTCTTATCCATACCTTGACGGTGAAAGCATCTTCGATTTGCCGTCGTTGGATTGTACGAGGATTTGGCAAAATATGTTTGCATGCAAATAATATTGTTTTATTAAATAAATTTGCTAAAATTTATTAGCAATAGTTTTTCATTTTGTAATTGTTGTTTGGGGCTGCCTGGTGCAACACGGTGTTATTCATCGTAACGAAAGATTTTCCAATATAAAAAGGAAATATTATGGAATGGGACATCACAATACATAATGATTATAAATATATCGAAGTTGTAACTAAAGGTGTCGCAGATAAAGATGGCTCAATGGACATGGCAAAATCAATTTCAGAAACAATGAGGCGCCATAGAATAACTAAAGCATTAATCGATCATCGTAATGTAACAAATATATCCGGCAGTGTATTAGAAGCATATGAACGCCCAAAATTATTCAAAATAATTGGCGTGATATTAGGAATAAAAATAGCTGAAATTATCAATCCGGATCATTTAGAACATTTTAAATTCTTGGAAACTGTATGTTTAAACCAAGGTTACAAATTTTCGGTCTATTATGATAGAACAGAAGCATTGGAATGGCTTCTGGGCTAATCTATTTAAATAAATGGTACTATCCAATGGCTGTCAAAAGTAGAGGGAGTTTACAACAACCTGATGACTGACCTATCTCTTAATCCCGACTCAGTGCCTCTGCTTGCAGGTGAAGTCGTGAATGCTGATCAGGGAGGCGTTTGTGCAAGTATGAATTCAATCATTGCAACACTTCCCCAAACCATTCCCAATTCATATGTCATTTCTTCAAGTGGTTGCACGGATGGAGCAGACAATCTTCATTTCAATTCAGCAGGTTACAGAGAACTTGGAAAGCGATATGCAATGAAAATGCTTTCATTACTGGGTATTGAGCCAACCGTTGTTCAAGATACAGAGTTGTTTTGGAATGATATTTTTCAATTAGGACAGAATTATCCAAATCCGTTCAATCCGGTGACCACAATTTCCTTTTGTGTCCCGACTCAATCTTTTGTGACCCTAAAAGTATTTGATGCTTTGGGCAAAGAAGTGTCGATTTTACTCTCCGAACAGTTGTCTGCTGGAACGTACCTACAGCAGTGGGATGCTACAGGTTTGGCAAGCGGAGTTTACTTCTACAATTTGCAGGCTGGCTCATTCAGCGAGACAAAGAAATTAATGTAACTTAAATAAAAAGACCATCTGGCATGTTTGTACAATTGCTTGATAGTTAAGAGTTAGAAGTAATTTAATAAAAAGTAGCGCTGGCAGCATGGACCTTGCCTGCGTCAAACATGAGTGCATCTGTAGTTCAACTGCCACATCGTAAAAATGAATTTTCAATCAACGAATTATGTTAGGAAAATTTTATTACTGGTTGTTAAATGAAAATTTATCTCTAATTTTCGATTATAAATGAAATTTTATTTCTTTAGGAAGGATCAAACAATGTACAAATTTTTACTACTCTTTTTATTACCGCTAATTTCAGTGTTGGCACAGGAGTTCCCAATTGAAAATAGTCCATATGCTAATGCACCTGATGAAATTAAAAAACGAAAATCTTTTCAGCGCGAACGCTGGTTTAATGAACAAAGGATGTATCCCAATAATTATATTCCGAAAGATGCTTATGAAAATGCTCTCCGCCAGAAAGAGGAATTGCGCAGTGCAAAAGGTTTCTATTACAACAGAAATGGAGAGAGTTTAAGTTTTGAACCGTGGACTAATATCGGACCAACTCCCGGTTATTATCCATCATACACAAATATCTCTTCACGGATTCCTACGGTACAATACGATCCGCAAAATCCCAATATAATTTATATTGGCGCCGCGTATGGGGGAGTTTGGAAATCAACCGACGGTGGGTCAACGTGGGCAGCAAAAACCGATAATGAAGAATCCTTATCTTCGGGAGCGATAGCTATTGATCCCGTGAATACGAATATTATTTATTACGGAACAGGCGAGGCTACATATAGCGGCGCTTCGTATTACGGAAGAGGATTGTTAAAATCCACAGATAGCGGCGAAACATGGACAAATATTAAGTCTGGTTTACCATCTTCCTCTTATTTTTCAAGAATTGTTATTGATCCTTCCAACACAAATAGTATTTTTGCCGCTCTTGGATACGATGGTTTATATCATAGCAGCGATGCTGGATTGAACTGGAGTAAGATCTTAACCGGCAGGTGCGATGATGTTGTGTGCACAACCTCCGGCGATACACTATACGCTGTTGGCAATGGTGTAGGTTACGCATATTCGGTGAATAGCGGAGCTAATTTTAGTACAAGTTCCGCTCTGTCAATGGGCACAAGAAATCACATTGCTATTTGTAAAGCAACACCGAATGTTCTTTACTTTGCTAAATATTCTGGCTCATCAGTCACTGTTTACAAATCTACTAATTCAGGATCTTCATTTACACAAGTAAGTTCATCAACAGATTTTAACGGTGGACAGGCATGGTATGATTTTTACATTCACGTCAATCCATTGAATTCGAATTATGCATACGTCGGAACAATTGATGTATATAGGACCACGAACGGTGGGACATCATTTTCGAATATAACTAACGGATACAGCGGCGGTACAGTCCATGTTGATCAGCATAATGTCGCTTTTCATCCGACCGATCAAAATCAAATGTTATGTGCCAACGATGGTGGAATTTGGAAATCTACTAATAAAGGTACCAGTTGGACTAATTTAAATTCTACTCTCACACTAACTCAATTTTATCGAATTGCATCAGACCCATCTGATCCAAATCATGTTATGGGCGGGACACAAGACAATGGCACACAGCGAACCCAGGGTACATTGAACTGGGCGGCAGCTTTTGGCGGAGACGGTGGTGAAGTTTGTTTCCATCCTGTTAACCCGGATTATATTTTAGGCGAGACTCAAAATAACGGTGTTATGAGATCATCGAATGGAGGCTCGAGTTGGAGCAACGCTCAAAGCGGACTCTCCGGCAGCGGTGCGTGGGTTGGTCCTATTATAGCTCATCCAACTGATGCAGGTATATTCTATACAGCCCGGGGGCAGGTGTTTAAAACTACCAACTGGGGCGCTAGCTGGTCTTCAATTTCATCGGGTACCTCAGGTACAATTTCTCAATTGGCAATCAGTACAAAATCACCAAATATTATTTATGCATCTTCCGGCAGTAACATTTATAAATCAACCAATAATGGAACGAGTTTTACTTTAGTTAAGAATGGATTACCGAATAGTACAATTACCAGTATTTTTGTTCATCCTGATTCATCGGGTATTGTATTCGTGACATTTTCAGGTTTTTCAGCGAGTCAAAAAATTTACAGAAGTATCAACGGGGCTCAGAATTGGGTTAACATTTCCGGCGATCTTCCAAATTCACCTGCGAATGATGTTTTGATTTTACCGCAAACAGGCTCAGCTACATTATATTTTATAGCAACCGATGTTGGAGTTTTTGTCTCGGAAAATTATGGAACATCATGGATCGAACTCGCCGATGGATTGCCAAATACAGTTGCAATGCATTTAGATTACAATCCGACTTCACGTGAGATTTTCATCGGTACACACGGTAGGGGAGTATTCAAGATTAATGCACCAAGTTCTACTTTAAACAGAACGGTGTCTGTTAATAATGGTTGGAATATAATTTCTGTCCCTCTTGAAACAACGGATATGTCGGTAACAACTCTTTTCCCCAATGCTGTTTCTGATGCGTTTAATTACAACGGAACTTATAATTCCGTTACTAATTTGGAGAACGGAAAAGGTTACTGGTTAAAATTTGATGCCTCTGAGAATATTTCAGTTTCAGGTCATACTAATAATCAAAATATAACTATTAATGAAGGATGGAATATTGTTGGGCCATTTCATGAAGCGATACCAGTGAGTAATATTACAACAAATCCTGTAGGAATACTTTCATCGGATTTCTATAGTTACGATGGCGCATATGTATCTGCGACTCAACTCGATTATGGTAAAGGATACTGGATAAAGGCGGATAGTGACGGTGAATTAATTTTAAATATGGCGGCTCAGCAATCATCATCGGAATCGCAACAACCAACAAATAAAAAAATAGGCGCTCTTGTTGAATTACCAATAATCGCTTCTGATGGAATCAGTTCATATGAAATAAATCTTTATGCTGGATTTGATCCTTCTGCTACTGAAGGAATAGACAAAGTGTTGGGAGAGCCGATACTCCCGCCGTCAGCGCCGGGTTTCGATGCGCGATTTATCATCTCCTATCAATCAAACAACAATCAATCCTATCGAGATTATAAGTATGGCGTGATTGGCACAAACGGAGAATTTGCACACAGATTAGAATACCAACTGGAATCCGGTTCAAAAGGGTTAACACTTGAATTTACTCTGCCTGCCGGAGTAACTATGAACATTTCGGATTTGACCGGAGGCACAATAATCAATCAAACATTTGGTGAGGGTAAAAGCGCTTTTTCAAATCCACTTTCTGCTTCAATGAATGGTTTAAATATTACTCTGAAGTATGACGGTTCGCAGATGAATAATAAATTAATTTCCTTTCAGCAATGAGAAAAGTTTAAAAATGTATTAGAAGAGAAAATCTTAAATTTGATTTTTGAAAAGTAGTCATCAGTAAAAATTTATCTTCAACCCGGTTCACTAAGAGCCGGGTTTTTTGTGGTGTTTCGATACATCAGACGGGCTGACGAAAATATTCCTAAAATAAAAATCATAATTCGATCTTATGGAGAAATCCCGATAGAAATTATATAAATCTATTCCAAGTTCATTTATAGTGGAATATTCGTTATTTTTTTAATATGAAAAAGTTCACATTTATAATCTTGCTGCTGACGCTAAGCGCATTAACTTATTTTTACGAGCAATCCGGGAATTATTCGGAGGGCGGTGTCGCTGCAGTGGATGTTGAAGATGATACAGTTGATGAAAATTTTCCTTCAACTCAATATATAATCAGTACTTCATTTGAAGACAAAAATAAATTACTACGTACAAATCAGATTGTATACTGGGTAAATACCGGTAGTAAAAGTACCGATGAAATACAGTTTCATCTTTACGCCAATGGATTTAAGAATTCTAAAACTGAAATCGGGAAGAGTCTCGAGTTGAGTGAAGAATCAATTACCGGATTTCAATTTTCCTCAATTCTTGTAAACGGAGTTGATGCTGAAATAAAATATTTTCACCCGGAAGCGGCAAATCCATTCGATAGTACAACGGCAAAGATATTACTAAAATCTCCGGCTAAACCGGGCGATACAGTAAAGATTGAATTTAACTACACATTAAAAATTCCACTTTCTTCTTCCGGTTTAGGATATGCTTCGGGTGCGGAGTTTTATTTTTTCTCACGGTGGTATCCGAAAATTGCAGTTTACAAAAATGATAAATGGATTTGCAGCCAATTGCATTCATTCACTGAAGAGTTCAATGAATTTGCTGACTACAATGTTTCTATTGAAGCGCCGGGAAATTTGAGTATAGCTTCGAACGGAATTCTTTATGATAAAACTCAGAATGGCTCAAATTATATTTTTAGCTATTCAAATAAAAACATTACCGAGTTTGTTTGGTCTGCCTCAGAAGAATTCAAAACCAAATCCAGGGTATGGAATGGACACGGCGGAAAAAAAATCCAGCTAAATGCATACCTCCAACCGGGGCATGAAAACTATGATGAGCGGATATTTGAGATATTAGATAAATCTTTGAGTTACTTCGAACAAAAAATTGGTAAATATCCGTATGATCAAATAAATGTGCTTGATGTCCCGAGGACGTTTGGGAAAAATTCCAATTCTTTCCCGTGTATGATAACTATGACCTTTCCATTATTCTCTCCAACTCAAACACATATTTTTGAGAAGGAGGTGATAAGGAAGGTTGCGAAGCAATATTTTTCTAACGTTGTTGCAAGCAATTCAGTATATACACCTTGGTTATCTTCAGGCGTTGCAGAATATCTCACTATCAAAGTTCTAAAAGATTTGTTAGGTGAATCCCGTTTATATTTTAATCTTGTGGGCTATGTGCCTGTTTATGGGATTCTTTTTACGGCCTACAAAGAAATTCCAATTGTTTACAGCCTTACCGATGTTTACTTGCCTGAAGGTACGGAGAGTTATCAAAATTTCTATGCTAACCCAACAATTTCAATTTCAGATACGGCATATAAATTACCGGATGATTTGTCATATTCTGTAAGTGCGATTCATAAACCTGTACTGATGTTTTTATCGCTCGAAAAAATTCTGGGGAAAGAATTGCTCTTTCAAAGTATTAGTAAATACTATCTTTCTTTTCGATTCCAGCACCCTGAAAGTGATGATCTGCTTAAGAATATTAATGATTACTCAAGTACAGACTTAAATTGGTTCGTTGATGACGTGATAAAACATTCCAGGAGTTTTGATTACAAAATTAAATCAGTGAGTAAAAACAGTAATAATGAATATGAAGTTTTTGTTGAAAGACTTGGCGAAGGAATTTTCCAAACCGAGGTTGCGCTTTACACTGAACATGATGCGCTAATTCAACGATGGGATGGGAAAGATTCTTGGAAAATCTTTAAATTCAAAACTGATAAAGAAGTAATAGCAGCCGAAATAGATCCTTTTCATAAAAATGTTCTTGATGTTAATTTTCCCAACAACTCTTACACAGTTAATCCACAATATTGGGCTTCGATATCTCTTGCTGTGAGATGGTTTTTCTGGATTCAAAATGCGTTGATGATACTTGGGAGTATTGGTTGATGATTTCAATAAAAGAAGTCTTAATCCAGGGTTTGAGAAATATTTATTACAATTTGAAATTAGTGTTACTGCTCTGGGGAACAAATGCAATCTCCGCGTTCATTCTCACTGTCCCGCTTTATTATGTGCTTGTTGAGGATTTGAAACGTTCAATTTTAAGCGATGTCATCGCCGTTAAATTTGATTATCTGTGGTATATGCAATTTCATAATAACTATAAAACTACTGTTGGGGAAATTCCGCTCGTTATATATTCAGTCGTAGGAGTTTATGCGCTAATCCAAACTTTTTATCTTGGCGGATTGATTGCGGTCTTTAACAATCCGGCAAAAAATCATATGGTGGATTTTTTCTTTGGTGGTGTGAAATATTGGCTTAGATTCACAAAGATTTTACTAATATCGTTGGTTCTATTTGCGGCGGCAATTTTTATAAACGATATGCTCGGTGAATCAATCTCTATCATCTTTAAAGACACCGAATATGAACTCTCTGAGTTTATTCTCCGTTCAATAAGATATGTGTTGTTTATTTTTTTTATTGGAGTAATAACAATTATTTCGGATTATTCTAAAGTCGCTCTCGCTGTTAAAGACCGCGAAAATGTATGGCGATGTATTTATTACGCAATTATTTTTATCAAGAAAAATTTTTCAAAAGTATTTATTGTATTCCTAATAGTGTCAATCATAGGTGCATTAGGTTCAATTCTTTATAATTTCTTAGGTCGAGAAATTCCGCGAACACCATTTTATTTTCTTGTATTGTCCTTTATTCTTCAACAGATGTTAATTATTTTTCGATTAGTTGTTAGAATGTTGTTTTGTGCGACCGAGGTTGTGTTATATAATGACTTAAGCGCGGATTTTGTAAAACCTATTGAGAATTAATTCCCGGAGAAAAAATGGCAATACTACCTATTACGGTTTACGGCGATAAAATTTTAAGAGAGAAAGCTAAACCAATAAAAGAAGTTACAAATAAAACTATTGACCATATCAAAGATATGTTTCATACTATGCGGAATGCTAACGGAATTGGACTCGCAGCAAACCAGGTTGGATTACCCGACTCCATATTCGTGATTGACTTAAGTATAGTTGAGGGATGGGAAAAAACAAAGCCGGTAGCTATGATCAATCCAAAAATCCTTGAGGAATCCGATGAACAAATTATACTGGAAGAGGGTTGTCTAAGTTTGCCAAATATAAGGGCAGATGTTGAAAGACCGGAAAAAATAAGAATCCAATACATGGACGCGGATGAGAAAGAACATATTATTGAAGTCGATGATCTGTTTGCACGAGTTATACTACATGAATACGATCATCTCATTGGTAAAATGATTCCTGATAGAGTAAAAAGCAGAATAAAGAAAAAACTGCAAGGCAGTTTAAAAGATATTATGAATCGCGAAATAGAAATTGACTACCCTATAACAGAGCTTTGATTTAAATACTTTTTTTTCTTTTATTTACTCGCAGCCAACATTTCTCAAATAGAATTTGAGTGATAAATAATTTATGAAAATCGTTTTTTTCGGAACCCCGGATTTCGCAGTTGCCTCGTTGAAAATTTTACTGGAAAACGGATATGAAGTTGTGGCAGTTGTTACAGCGCCGGATAAAGAGCGGGGAAGAGGAAAAAATATTTCATTCACTCCGGTTAAAGAGTCTGCTCTAAAAAATAACATCCCGGTATTACAACCGGAAAAAATGAAAGATGAAAAATTTGTTGAAGAGTTGAAACTTCTTAACGCTGATTTATTCATTATTGTCGCTTTTCGAATTCTGCCGCCTGAGGTTTTTACATTGCCAAAATTTGGAGCTTTTAATTTGCACGGCTCACTGTTGCCTAGATATCGCGGAGCTGCACCAATACAATGGGCTTTGATAAATGGCGACAGCGAAACCGGAGTGACGACATTTTTTCTTAAAGAGAAAGTGGATACCGGCGCAATGATTCTTCAAGAGAAAATTGACATTCTTACAGAAGATAACTTTGGCATATTGCACGATAAATTGATGGAAATAGGCGCTAATGTTGTTCTTCAAACAGTTCGATTAATTGAAACCGGTAACGTAATTACTTATTCTCAGGATGAAAGTCTTGTTACTCCGGCGCCAAAAATTACAAAAGAATTATGCGCGATTGATTGGAACAAACCGGCAAATCATGTTCACAATCTTATTCGCGGACTGTCTCCGCATCCCGGTGCTTTTTTTATTCACAATGAGAAGATTTTTAAAATTTATTCTACTTCGGTCGTAGAAAATAATTTAATGCTAGGACAGATATTTCAAACGAAAAAAGAATTGATTATTGGAACAAAAGAAGGGAGTATCAGTATTCTCGAAATCCAACCCGAAGGTAGGAAAAGAATGAAAATTGAGGAATTTTTATTAGGTTACAAACTTGCATAATCAACATGATAGAATTAAAACCACTATTGAAATGTCGCCTCAAGTCTAGATCAAAAATTCGCACAGGTGAAATGAAAATCATTTTTCCCCGTTAAAATATTTCTTCAATTAATCAAAAAGTTATCGAATCTTAACGTGTGGAAACAAATGGATTTTCAGAAAAAAAACTACTATTTTTTGAATGTAAATGAATATTGAGGAGTCTTTTGATAATAGAATTTCAATTGAAAACTAGAATGTTTTTATAGTAAATTCTAATATCAAGATTCAGTTAAAATGAAAAATAAATATCCAAATAACTTCATACTACAAATGTTAAATAATTCGATTATACTCGTCATCGAATAATTATAATCTTAAAGGCTGCCAAATAAAGCAGCCTTTTTACTTTTAAAACAAATGGGAGTTTTAAAATGGCTAAAGTTAAAGGCGATATTCTAATCGATATTGAGAAATGCAAAGGATGCGAGCTATGCGTAGCAGCTTGTCCGCAAAAGTCTCTCGAACTTTCGCGTAAACTCAATTCGAAAGGATATCACTACATTGTAAAAATTGAGGACAATTGTACTGGTTGCACAAACTGTGCTCTCGTATGTCCTGAGGGAATAATAAAAGTATATCGTAAAACTGAAAAGAAGAAAGAGCCTATAGCGACTATTTCAAATGTATCCGGTGATATTACAGTAAAGGTGACATCATGAAAAAAGAACTGAAATTAATGAAGGGGAACGAAGCTCTTGCCGAGGCTTCAATCCGTGCTGGTGCGGATGCTTACTTCGGTTACCCTATTACACCGCAATCTGAAATACTTGAATACTTAGCTTTGCATGCACAAAAGCGTACAGGGATGGTCATTCTTCAGGCGGAAAGTGAAGTTGCTGCTATCAACATGATTTACGGCGCTGCCGGTACTGGAAAAAAAGTATTGACAACTTCCTCGTCACCAGGTATTAGCTTGATGCAGGAAGGGATTTCATATATCGCTTGTGCAGAATTACCTTGCGTACTGGTAAATGTCGTCCGTGGTGGTCCGGGTCTCGGTACTATCCAACCTTCGCAAGGTGACTATTTCCAGGCTGTTAAAGGCGGCGGACACGGAGATTATAAAATGATCGTTCTTGCACCATCAACAGTGCAGGAAATGGTGGATCATTTGAAACTCGGTTTTGAACTTGCATTCAAATGGAAAAATCCAATTATGATTTTAACCGACGGCGCACTCGGGCAGATGATGGAGAAAGTTGAATTGTTCGAACAGATGCCACGCATTACAGAAGTTCCCGAATGGGCGACTGTTGGTAAACCTACAACACGTGAAAGAAATTTTATCACCTCGCTTCATATTGAGCCGGATAAAATGCAATTAATAAATCTGCATCTTCAGGCAAAATATAGAGAAATTGAAAAAGAAGAAATTCGATATGAAATAGTTAATTGCGAAGATGCGGATGTTGTTTTAGTTGCTTTCGGATTAACAGCGCGAATTTGCCAAAAAGCTGCACAGCTTGCCCGCGAAAAAGGAATCAAAGTTGGAGTCTTTAGACCCATAACGTTGTTCCCATATCCTTATCAGCCGTTGAATCAATTAGCTGATCGTGTAAAAGGAATATTAACTGTTGAAATGAATGCAGGTCAGATGGTAGAAGATGTTCGGTTAGCAGTTAATGGAAAAGTCGATGTGGAATTTCTTGGGAGGATGGGTGGAATAATCCCCAATCCTGAAGAAATACTTCACAAGATTGAAGAAATATTTGAAGGAGTTACAATATGAACGAAAAAAGAATGCTCGAAGAGGATAAACATTTTGAACAGATGATCGCAGAAGAAAGCATCTGTACTAATGAAAATTTAGTATATGAAAAACCAGATACATTAACAGATAATGTAATGCATTATTGCCCGGGCTGCGGTCATGGGGTTGCTCATCGTTTAATTGCTGAAGTGATTCATGAACTTGGTATCCAGGATAGAACTATCGGAGTCGCTCCGGTTGGATGTTCGGTATTTGCATATAATTATTTGAATATCGATATGACCGAAGCGCCGCACGGAAGAGCCTCTGCAGTTGCTACCGGAATTAAAAGAGTACTTCCGGATAAATATGTTTTCTCGTACCAGGGTGATGGCGACCTTGCAGCGATCGGAACCGGTGAGACAATACACACATGTAACCGTGGTGAAAATATACTTATCGTTTTTATTAATAACGGAATTTACGGAATGACCGGCGGTCAAATGGCTCCGACTACTTTGGTTGGAATGAAATCAACCACCACACCCTTTGGGCGCGAAGTTTCTGTAATGGGTAATCCATTAAAAATTACTGAACTTGTTGCTCAACTTCCGGGAGTTTATTACTGTACTCGTACGGCGGTGAATAATCCCGTCAACGTTCGGAAAGCTAAAAAGGCAATTATGAACGGATTTAAATATCAAGAATTGAAGAAGGGATTGAGCTTCGTGGAGATTGTGAGTAATTGCCCATCGAACTGGAAGATGACACCGGTCGAATCTAATAAATGGCTTGAAGAGCATATGCTTCCGTTTTATCCACTTGGCGATTTGAAAGTACCAAAACTTGAGAAGGGGGAATGATCATGACAGAAGAAATAATTATTGCCGGATTCGGCGGTCAAGGTGTCCTTACGATGGGACAGATTCTTTGTTATTCCGGAGTAATTGAAGATAAGGAAGTCAGCTGGATGCCTTCGTACGGCCCCGAAATGAGAGGCGGCACTGCTAATTGCATAGCAATCATCAGCGATCAAAAAATCAGTTCGCCCATTCTCACAAAATTCGATACAGTAATCGCTCTTAACCAACCCTCGCTTGATAAATTCGAAAAAGCGGTTAAGCCCGGCGGATTGTTAATTTATGAAGCAAGCGCTATCATTAATCCACCTACCCGCACAGACATTGATATTGTTCCAATTGATGCAGCTAACGAAGCCGCAAGAATGAAAAATACAAAAGTGATGAACATGATAGTTCTCGGTGCATTTCTAAAGAAAAAACCAATCATCGCTTTCGAAAATATTATCGAAGGTTTAAAAAAGGTTCTTCCGGAAAGGTACCATCATCTTATTCCGTTGAATAAAAGTGCAATGGAAAAGGGGATGGAATTAGCAGTGAATTAAACAATTACTTATTACAATATTAAAGCTTTATAAGCCGGTAAAATTAATTGCCGGCTTTCTTTAAAAATAGGCCAACAATTCCTATTTTTTAAAGATACATCGGTTGAGGCGAAAGTGAACGTAGACTCAATTATTAATTAGTTACTGTCTCTTTGCAAATCAAATCCTACTTGACTATTTTTACGCATTAAATTTTGAAAAACAAGGATTTATTATGGCAGCTAATGAAGGTGTAATTGTCCAAATAATTGGACCCGTTGTAGATATTGATTTCGAAGAAGGATATCTGCCTATGATTTACAACGCAGTTAAAATACCTCGCACGAGTCTTGAAGGTAAAGAAGAGGAACTGATTGTTGAGGTACAACAGCATCTTGGGGAAAACCGCGTACGTACTGTAGCTATGGATTCAACAGATGGTTTAATGCGTGGAATGAAAGCACATGATACAGGTGAACCTGTTACTGTTCCGGTTGGACCGGAAACGCTTGGAAGACTAATAAATGTTATAGGTGAAACAATTGATGGTTTGGAACCGATTAAAACGAATATGAGAGCGCCCATTCACCATCATGCGCCAAAATTTGATGATCTTAAAACCAGCCAGGAAATGTTTGAAACCGGTATCAAGGTTATTGATTTACTCGAACCATATACAAAAGGCGGAAAGACTGGTTTATTCGGGGGTGCCGGTGTTGGTAAAACCGTTATTATTCAGGAACTAATTCATAATATTGCAAAACAACATGGCGGATATTCAGTTTTTGCTGGTGTTGGAGAAAGAACAAGAGAAGGAAATGACCTTTGGCTTGAAATGAAAGAATCTGGTGTAATAAATAAAACAGCGCTTGTATTTGGACAAATGAATGAACCACCGGGAGCTCGCTTAAGGGTTGGACTTACAGGATTGACAATTGCAGAATATTTCCGCGATGTTGAAGGAAGGGACGTACTTTTATTTATCGATAACATTTATCGTTTTACCCAAGCCGGTTCAGAGGTGAGTGCTTTGCTTGGTCGTATGCCATCTGCTGTGGGTTATCAACCAAATCTTGCATCTGAAATGGGTGAATTACAGGAAAGAATTACATCTACCGATAAAGGTTCGATTACATCGGTACAGGCTATTTACGTACCTGCCGACGACTTAACAGACCCGGCTCCTGCAACAGCATTTTCGCACCTTGACGCAACCACAGTATTAAGCCGTCAAATTTCAGAGCTCGGCATTTATCCGGCAGTGGATCCATTGGATTCTACTTCACGAATTCTTGAACCGGGAATTCTTGGAATGGAACACTACACCGTTGCCCGACAGGTTAAAGAAATCTTACAAGCATATAAGGATTTACAGGATATTATTAATATTCTCGGTATGGATGAATTATCGGAAGATGATAAAGTAACAGTACGCCGTGCAAGAAGATTACAAAGATTCTTAAGCCAGCCATTCCACGTTGCCGAGCAGTTTACAGGATATCCAGGTAAATATGTAAAATTAGAAGATACGATAAGAAGCTTTAAAGAAATCATCGATGGTAAACATGATGATTTGCCTGAAGCCGCATTTTTATTTGTTGGTACAATTGAAGAAGCTGTTGAAAAAGCTAAGAGGTTACAGAGATAATGAAATTTTTTCTTATCGAAGTAATTACTCCATCCAAAACCGGTTATTCCGGAATGGCAACATCAATCACCATTCCGGGCACTAAAGGGAGTTTTCAAATATTATATAACCATGCTCCGATGATAAGTACTTTTGAAATCGGGAAGGTGAAAATAGTTGAACAGGGTGGGGAGGAGAAAGTATTTGCTACCGGCGGCGGTACAGTAGAAGTATTGAAAAATAAAGTACTTTTACTGGCAGAGAGTTTTGAGAGCCCGGAAGAAATAGATGTGCAACGAGCGAAAGATGCTTATAAGAGAGCTGAGGAACGTATTAAAAACCGGAATGTGGAAAAAATTGATGAAGTACGAGCGGAAGCTGCTCTTCAAAGATCCATTATTAGATTAAAACTAACTGGCAATTTCACCGGTATTAATGATTGAGTAATTCACACAACTTGTTCTGATTAAACAAGTTGTGCAGAGTATTAAAAGCTATCCTTGTAAAACCTTCTTGCAAGTCCCAATAATTTTATAGTTGTTATTTTAATCAAAAATAAATGCCTGAAAACCAACAAGATTTTCAGGCATTATAAATTGACTTAAGGGAGGATTTATTTTACCACAGAAGAGAAACGGCGTGCGACTTCATCCCAATTAACTACATTCCACCATGCTGAAATATAATCAGGTCGGCGGTTTTGATAATTCAAATAATATGCATGTTCCCAAACATCTAAAGTTAAGATTGGAGTTCCTTTAATATCGGAAACATCCATCAATGGATTATCCTGATTTGGTGATGAGGTGACAACTAACTTGTTATCACTTACTAACAACCATGCCCAACCTGAACCAAACCGTGTAGCGGCTGCTGTTGAGAATTTCTCTTTGAATTCATTGAATGAACCAAATGCCGAAACGATTGCATCTGCAAGTTTACCGGTCGGCTCTCCACCTTTTCCCGGTCCCATAATTTCCCAGAATAAATTATGATTATAAACACCTCCACCGTTATTGCGAACAGCAGCAGGCAATTTAGATATTTCTTTGAATAAATCTTCAAGAGATTTACCGGCCATCTCTGTGCCTTCAACCGCTTTATTCAAATTATTCACGTATGCCGCATGATGTTTATCGTGATGTATTTCCATAGTGCGCGCATCGATATACGGTTCCAAAGCATTGAAAGCATATGGCAATGCAGTTAATATATGCTGACTCATTTTATTTATACTCCTATTTATTTTTATTGTATTGATTTTATTTGTAATCTCATCCATTTTTTTTATGCCGCTCATTAGAGGAACAAGCCCAAGCGATAAAAGAAAATTTCTCCTTTTCATTTCTGTCCTTTCAACTTATACTCCAAAAGATTCGCCGCAACCGCAAGATTTGGTCGCGTTGGGATTCTCAAAAACAAATCCTTTACCGTTCAATCCGTCGCTGAAATCGAGCTTGGTTCCGGTAAGGTAAAAAAGGCTTTTGCCATCGACGAATAATTTCACTCCATCTCTTTCAACAACCATATCGCTGTCCTTATTTTCCGCATCAAATCCAAGCTGATATTTCAATCCTGAGCATCCGCCGCCCTTGACGCTTATTCGTAATCCGTGTGTTTCCGGAATATCATTTTCGGCTTTTATCCTCTTTACTTCTTTTAATGCCTTTGGAGTAATGTCTATTTCTTGTACTAAATTCATACTGTCTCCGTAACAATATTTTCTTTTTCAATATTAGTAACACCATCATTTAAAATAAAATTCACTTTCCACGAATTATTTCCGTTTTTTATTAATTGACCGTCTTTTTCAAGCGAATCGGCAAATTGTAACGCCAGGTCTTCAACGGCGGTGTAACGAAGCTCTATTTTTTTGTAATGAAAGAAAGTCTGGATGCAGTATTGAATATCGCGCAAGAAAATATTCGAGTTGAAAAAGAGCGGGTAATTGTTTTTCATGAATCGAAAGAATATGTCTTTGTCATTCAGTAGTGTGTTTAGCAGTTCAATTCTCTTTGTACTCATTTGATTAGTTCCATTATTGTTGTGTTATTAGAAAGTTCTTCAATTTTTATTTGGATTTTACCAAGTGGAGTACGCAAGCAGCAGTTTGATACTCTCGCGCAATCTTCTTTTGTTGGTTTCACCGTCATGCAATCGGTGAGCTGAATTTTTTGTTCGAGGGCAGACAAAAGATAGCTAAATGATATTTTGTCCGGCGAAATATTTAAAACATAACCGCCTTTTGTTCCCTGCTGTGATTTTATAATTCCTTCTTTATTCAACTTCTGGAGAATTTTTGCCAGCAAATCAAACGGAATATCAACTTTCGCAGAAATTTCTTTAGCGCTCACACTTGAATCATTCGAATTCTCTGAGATGAACTTCAATGCAAGCAGCGAATATTCAACCGTTTTAGGAATTTTTAACATATATACGACAAAAATAGTCCGATATAAAAGTATTAAACTCGCCCATTAAATGCAAGTTTCGAAAATAATTATAAACCTAAAAGCTGAACGCAATACTTCGCGAATTCTACCATCGGAGTAAAGTAAACGCCAAGTAATAGAACCGGAATTACTAATAGGTTGATTAGGATTGTATTGAAGTTAGAAACCACAACTTTAGGAGTCGAGCTTGTAGCTTTTACGAGGAACAAGTGTTTCAAAACTCGAATGTAATAATAAAGAGAGACAACGGAGTTTAATAACGCAATGACTGCAACAATAACCATCTTTGCGTTTACCAATGCGATGAAGATATATAACTTACCGATGAATCCTGCGGTTGGAGGTAAGCCTGTTAACGATACAAGAAAAATCGCTAATGAAACACCAAGGAATGCCGAAGTGTTTCCAATACCGTCATATTCATGGATATCTTCTGTTCCGGCTTTATCTGCAATTAACATTACAATATAAAATGCACCGAGATTCATGAACAAATAAACCGTGAAATAAATGAGTATCGCTATCAATCCTTGATTTGACATTACAGCTAATCCAAGAATCATATAACCTGCATGCGCGATACTGGAATATGCAAGCATTCGTTTCAAATTATTCTGCCAGAGTGCGGCGAAATTTCCGAGTGTCATTGTGAAGATGGAAATTACTATTAACAGCGACTGCCAGTCAAAAACACCAATCAATTGCCAGTTGCCGTCAGGGTCAATGAACCCGACGAATGAAGTATGAATCAACCTGATTAACAGAGCGAATCCGGCGGCTTTACTTGCAACGGATAAAAATGCGGTAATAGTTATCGGGGCGCCCTCGTAAACATCGGGCGTCCAGAAATGGAAAGGCGCAGCCGACATTTTAAAACCAATCCCGGCAAATACAAGTATGCATGCGAATGAGAAAGTAAGTAGATTAATATGCGGAGCCTGAATAAGCGAATTGATTGCATATAGATTTGTGCTTCCGGTAATTCCATAAATTAAAGATATACCGAACAACATCAATCCGGATGATACAGCGCCGTAAATAATATATTTCAAAGCGGCTTCGCTGTTGCGGCTGCGAAGTTTGGTAAATCCGGTTAATACATATGAAGAAAGCGACAGAAGTTCAACCGAAATATAAATAAGTATTAAATCGGAAGCGGAAATCATGAAGAACATTCCGAGAATCATTCCGAATATTAACGTGTAGTATTCACCAAGCCGATCAAAACTTTTTTTAACTTCCTCGGATGAAAGAGAGAAGAGGACAATTAAAATGGAGGACAAAAGGATAAGTAATTTAAAATAAATTCCAAACGAATCTATCGTAACCAGGCTGAATTGACTGCCTTCGCTCGAGGCAAATGCAAAGGTTGTAACTCCTATCTGACGGATAACAAAGAATGCCGTGATGAGTAATCCCATTATCGAGATCGCAGGTAGAAGATTTTTATTTTTCGAAAATGCCAGGTCGAATAAAACAATTATTAGAAGGGTAGCGGAAAGAACAATCTCCGGCACCATGTTGGCAATTGAGTTATATAAATTCGTAAAATCCATTTTCTTCCAAATCTATTAATGGAACGGAAAAAGTATTATGGAAAATGGAAGATGGTAAATGTATGATGCAGTTTTCCAATATTTATTATTTACATCTTCCATTTGCCATTTACCATATAACATTGTATCACATTCCGCTTATTCTAAAATTTTGAATGTTCGTGCTCAAGAATTCTACAAGAGTGTTAACAGATGAATTCATAATATTCAGCATGGCTGAAGGATATACACCTAAGAAAATTATCACAATTGTTAACGGGATGAACATTATATATTCTCTCGCATCAAGGTCGGTGAGCGACGCCCATTTTTCGTTAAGCTTACCGAAAAATACACGCTGCATCGTCCACAACATGTAACCCGCACCGAGTAAAATTCCAAGCGTTGAAATAATAGCGAAGGTACGAATGGCTTTAACTCCAAAGGAGCCAATGAACACAAGGGCTTCAGAAACAAATCCGCTCATGCTCGGCAAGCCGATTGCTGCAAAGAATGCTACGGTAACAAATCCGGTATAAACCGGCAACTGGTTTGCGAGTCCGCCAAAATCATCCAATCCTCTTGTATGACTTCTATCGTAGATAACTCCAACAATCAAGAAGAGCATAGCCGTGATTGTACCGTGATTAAACATCTGGAATATTGCGCCGTTGATTCCAGTGGTAGTGAGCGAAGCCATTCCAAGCAAGACGTATCCCATGTGCGAGACAGAGGAGTACGCGATAAGTTTTTTAAAATCTTTTTGCGCCATGGCTACAAGTGCGCCGTAAATGATATTCACCATTCCGAATAAACCGATATACCACATTAAGTCGCGTGTGATTTCCGGGAATACCGGGTAACTGATTCTTAATATTCCATAAGTACCCATTTTCAAAAGAACGCCGGCAAGAATAACACTAATCGGTGTTGGCGCTTCAACGTGTGCATCGGGAAGCCATGTATGGAACGGGAACATCGGTATCTTAATCGCGAATCCGGCGAATAATGCGATATAAGCAATCAATCTTAAATTACCGGGATTAAACGGTGAAAGAATTCCATCCTTCAAATAATTTGCACTGTCCATCAAAGCGAGCAGGTTGAATGTGAATACCTGTGAACCGTCGGCGAGAGTTTCTTTTGCGCTGAAATAAAGACCAATCATTACCAATAAAATAAACACGCTGCCGAAGAGAGTGTAAATAAAGAACTTGATTGCTGCATATTCTTTGCGCGGTCCGCCCCAAATTCCGATTAGGAAGTACATCGGAAGAAGCATCAATTCCCAGAAAATGTAGAACAAGAAGAAATCCAACGAAACGAACACACCCATCATACCGGTATCGAGTAAAAGGAATAATGCAAAATATCCTTTTAATGAGTGCGATATATTCCAGGAGGAGATGCATGCGATGAAAGAAACAAGAGCGGTCAATAAAATCATCGGCATGCTTATTCCATCGATGCCGAGAAAGTAATCGACTTTCACTGTTCCCAACCATGCAAGACCGGGAATTTCAATCCATCTGAATTTCTCGACGAACTGAAATGAGTTCTGTTCAAAGACGCCGCCTGCCTGATAATTGTAATTCATCATTAGCACAACCGCAACAACAATTTGGATTACAGTAATAACGAGCGCGGTAATCTTAATAGTTTTTCCCTGTTCTTTTGGCAGGAACAGAATAAGAATCATCCCGATTACGGGAAGAAAAGTGATTAGTGATAGTAGTGGTATTCCATTCATAATTATTTATCTAATAAATTTTTTTTCAATTGAATTATTTCAAACAACACAAACACTTTTATCTCAGAACGGTCTGAAGATAAATAACAATATCATGATTGAGAAAATTACAAATACAACATAGGTCTGAACTTTGCCGGTTTGCATGCGGCGAAAAGTTAAGCCGATAAATCCGCTGAAGAGTGCGGTGAAATTCACGAATCCGTCAACAACGTATGTATCAAACAGGTTACTGATTTTCGAAACAAATTTTGTTATCCAGGCTGTGCCGTTAACCGCGCCGTCAATAATTTTATTATCGAACCAGCTAAGCATGCGTGCTAATTTAATTGTGCCCGCAACTGCTGTTGCATTGTAAATTTCATCAAGGTACCATTTGTTCAGCGATAAATTGTAAAGCGGCTTAAGTGAACTTGCAAGTTTATCCGCACTGATTTTCTTCCATTGATAAATTACAAACGCCGTCAATATTCCAAGACCGGCAACTAATAAGGAAAGCAGCATTGCGGGATAATGTGCAGTGTGCATTGCTTCCGTGTATTTTTCGGAATGAATAATTTCCCCGTGAGCGACTGAAGCAATCTCTTCGCCCGTTTTCATGAAATCGAATCTCATCGCTTCAGGAACAACTGTATGCGGAGTTTTAACCCAGCTTGATAAAAACCATCCGCTGTTGGCATCAATTGGATTTGGAGTGAACCAAATAAATATTGAAAGCGCGCTTAATATAACAAGCGGCAAAACCATTACGAATGGCGATTCATGTGCATGGTCAAATTTTTCTTTGTTAACCGGCTCGCCGTGGAAAGTTAGAATGATTAATCGGAACATATAAAACGCAGTCATCATCGCGGTTAAAAATCCGGCAACAGGGATTAACCAATGACCTGTTAAATTTCCGAAGGCAAGCGAACCCGCGAGTATTCCATCTTTGCTTAAAAATCCCGAACTAAGCGGAATACCACAAAGTGCAAGAGTTGCAATTAAAAATGTATAGTATGTTAACGGAAGTTTTTTTCTCAAACCGCCCATCTTCTGAATATCTTGTTCGTGATGCATCGCATGAATTACCGAGCCCGAACCGAGGAACAAACATGCCTTAAACATTGCATGCGTTACAAGGTGGAAGAATGCAAAAGCATACGCTCCGATACCAATCGACATAACCATGTAGCCAAGCTGGCTTACGGTTGAGTAAGCGAGAACGCGTTTGATGTCGTTTTGTGTAAGCGCGATTGTAGCGGAAAGAAAAGAAGTGAATGCGCCGATGACTGCAATAACAAGCATTGCGTCGGCGGTCAACATTACGAAAATTCTAACGAGCAGATAAACACCTGCGGCTACCATTGTTGCGGCGTGTATCAACGCACTTACCGGAGTTGGACCTTCCATCGCATCGGGCAGCCAAACATGAAGAGGGAACTGAGCCGATTTACCAACGGCGCCCATGAAAATTAAAATTCCCGCAGCGGTTAACCATGCAGTGCTGTCGAAAGGAAGATGACCGGCGGCTATCTCCGAATAGATAGTATCGAAAGTAAATGTATGATAATTGGAGAAGAGAATCAGAATACCGGTGAACATTCCGATATCGCCAATGCGGTTGACGATAAATGCTTTTTTACCTGCATCCGAAGCAGATTTTTTCTCATACCAGAATCCGATTAACAGATATGAAGAAACACCGACCAATTCCCAGAAAATATACATCGTCAAAAGATTGTGGGTGATAACGATTCCCATCATTGAAAAAGTGAATATGCCGAGGTAAGCGAAGTATCTTGTATATCGCGGGTCTCCGCGCATGTATTCAACAGAATAAATATGAACGAGTGCGCTGATGATGTTTACAACTACCGTCATCAATACAGTAACGTTATCAATTTTTATCCCGAGTTCGATTTTCAAATTTCCAAGTAGAGGAATATTCCCGAAATCAATCCAATTGAAAGCGAAGATTATATCTTTACTGTTAAATTCACTTAGCTTGAAGAATGCTAAAACGAAGGAGAGTGCAAGCGCCGTAATAAGAATTGCTACTTCAAGCAAATATAATTTTGGGAAACGCTTTCCGAAAAGTAAGACAACTGCAAAACCAAGCAGCGGCAGCAGCAGAATGAGAATCGAAATATTTATTAGTGTGAATTCGTTCATTGATTATTCTTTTAAATTATCGATTTCGTCAATATTAACGTGTGAAAATGTCTTGTAAATATTCAGAACAATTGCCAATGCAATTGCGGCTTCGGCTGCAGCAAGTATAATTACGAACAAAGCCGTTATCTGTCCGCTGAGTCCGAAATTTCCATATCTTGAAAAAGCTATAAAATTTATGTTAGCCGAATTCAAAACCAATTCAACGCCCATTAAAACCATCACCGCATTTTTGCGCGTTACGATTCCGTAAATACCCAGCGAAAACAACAGGGCGCTGACAACAAGGAAATGATTGATTCCAACTTCGAATGTCATATAACCTCTTTTATTCTTCCTTTCCGCGGCGAGCAATCATTGCTGCGCCAATCAAAGCGATTAAAAGTAAAATTCCCAGTAATTCGAAAAACAGTACATAATCAGTTAATAAGGCTCTTCCCAAAGAATATGTTGTTGTAATAGGAATTTCGCCGGGATTCGATTTCCATTCGGTTCGCAGCATAGTAGTAACCACGAAAGCTGCGAAGATTCCGACTCCGATTACAGCCGGGATAACGTGAATTGTACCGCTCTTGATTTCTACATTTGTAATCTTATTTGTTAGCATCACACCAAAGAGAAGAAGGATTAAGATTCCGCCGACATATACAAGAATTTGAACAATGGCGATAAAGTCGGCTCCGAGTAAAACGTATATTCCTGCAACTCCGAAGAATGTGAATAATAAAAAGAAAGCCGCATGAACAATATTTTTCGAAGTGACAACGAAGAACGCCGAAACGACTGTTATCACTGCGAATAAATAAAATATATAATCGTACATTTCCATTGTTATTTGTTATCCCCGGTGTTTGGAGTTTCCTTTGGTTTTACTTCAGCTTTCTTTGCTTCTTTTTCAGCCTGGAATTTTTCCCAGTTCGATTTTTTCTCTTTTGCTTCATCTTCGGTTAATGTTGCAAATTTATATATAAGGCTGTCACGGTCAAATTCCGAAAATTCGTATGTGTCGGTCATGTAAATGCACTCTGTAGGGCAGGGGAAAACGCAGAGTTGGCAATAGCAACATTTTGCAAAATCAATATTAAACTTGGTTACCCACAAAGCTTTTTTCTTTCCGTTGGATGTTGTTCCAATCGTATCGGTAGGAAGTGATTTTACAGTTTCGATTTCGATACAACTTACCGGACAGGCGCGCGCACATTGGTCGCAGCCGATACAGTCATCCATGTTTACATATAAACGGTTGCGCACTCTGTCAACCATCGGTACTTTAACGTCGGGATACTGGATAGTTACAGCCGGAACGAAAAGATGTTTAAAAGTAATCTTCATCCCGATTAAAACTGTCCAGATTCCTTGCCATGTGTTTTTTAAGTATTCGCGCATATTTTAGTTTACAGTTTTCAGTAATCAGTCCGCCTACGGCGGTTCAGTTTATTTACAAAAGAGTAATGATTCCTATAATTATTAGATTTACAAACGCGTATGGAATTAAATATTTCCAGCAGATAGTCATCAGCTGGTCAACACGCACGCGGGGTAAAGTCCAGCGTAACCACATTTGGACAAATACAAAGAAAATTCCTTTTATGCAGAACCAGAATAATTGTTCGAATGGAACGAGCCAAGGAATTCCAAGTGTATTGCCGAGATAACCGAATGGTGATTGATATCCGCCGAAGAAAAGTGTTGCGGCGATTGCAGAAACGGCAAACATGTTTGCATATTCGGCAAGGAAAAACATCGAGAATTTTATACCGGAATATTCAGTGTTATATCCGGCAACTAATTCGGATTCCGCTTCCGGCATATCAAAAGGAGTACGGTTAACCTCAGCCAATGAGCTAATATAAAAAAGTACAAATGCAATCAGCATAAACGGTATCATTAAAAATTTTGTATAGCCGCCATCTGCACCGCCGAGTATATTCCAATTCCAGAAAAATGAAGTTTGCATTTCACTGATTTTGGACAGACTTAAAGTGCCGGTAAACATTACAACAGAGAGAATTACAATCGCAGTTGGAATTTCGTAGCTGACTATTTGAGCAGCCGAACGCATTGCGCCGTACAAAGAATACTTATTATTCGATGCCCAGCCAGCCATTAAAATTCCGGCAACAACCAGACTTGATACAGCAATGATATAAAATAATCCAATGTCAACACTCGAACCGATATATCCACTTGAAAAAGGAAGGGCTGCATATGCTATATAACTTCCCGTAAAAACCAGGTAAGGTGCAACGTTATATAATCCTTTATCAGTCGCTGAAGGGACAATGTCTTCTTTCTGAAGTAATTTAAAAAAGTCTGCAACACATTGAAGCCATCCATGCCAACCAACCCGCATGGGTCCTAATCTATCCTGCATATGTGCGGAAACTTTTCTTTCCGCCAAAACGCCGAATATTACGAAAGGCACGATGAAGACGAGAGGGAGCGCAGTGGCAATTACCATTGCAATGAGTTCGTTTCCTAATAGATCGGTTAAGAATTTATACATTATCTGTCAATCTCCCCTAAAACAATATCGATACTTCCGAGGATAGCAACAACATCCGCAACGAGATGTCCTTTGCATAATTCATTAAGCACCATAAGACTAACAAACGAAGGCGCCCTTACTTTTACACGGAACGGATTCAAAGAACCGTCGCTGATTATAAAATAACCAAGTTCGCCGCGTGGATTTTCAACTCTTGCATACACACTTCCCACCGGCGGTTTAATTCTTTTTGGAATTGCTGATTGAACATCGCCTTCGGGGATTTGTTTAATCGCTTGCTCGATAATTCTTAAACTTTGTTCCATCTCGAGTACGCGGCAAAAATACCTATCCCAGCAGTCACCCACGGTTCCCATTGTTCCTTTTCCAACCGGGACTTCGAAATCGAATCTATCGTAAATGGAATACGGGTCATTTTTCCTGATGTCGAAATTGACTCCGCTTGCCCGTAAATTTGGTCCGGTTGCGCCAAAGTTAATAGCAGCATCGGCAGGTAGAATCCCGATGTTTGCGGTACGGTCGATAAAAATTTTATTATAGGAAAGCAGGTTATTCAATTCAATTATCTTAGGACGAAAATATTTTATAAACTCTTCGGTTAATCTTAAAAACTCAGGATGCAGGTCGTGCGATAAACCGCCAATCCACATATAATTATAGAGAAGGCGGGCGCCGCATGTCATTTCGAACAAACTCAATATTTTTTCGCGGTCGCGGAATAAATACAGGAATGGAGTGAAAGCGCCAAGGTCCAAACCATTCGTTCCCAAAGCCACCTGGTGCGATGCAATTCTCTGCAGTTCGCCCATAATTACTCTTATATATTGAACACGCTCCGGCACTTCGATGCCGAGCAGTTTTTCCACAGCTACAACATAACCAAAATTGTTATACATTGAGGATAGATAATCCAGACGGTCGGTATAAGGAATAACCTGCGGATACGACATAGCTTCGGCATGTTTTTCAAAACATCTATGGAGATACCCGATATGAGGAATTACTCTTTTTACTAATTCGCCTTCGAGTTCAAGTTCGAGTCTAAGCACACCGTGCGTTGACGGATGCTGCGGACCCATATTCAGTACTAATTCTTCAGTTCGTAAAGACATATTTCATTTAATAAGGAACTTTCATCCCCTGATAAAATTCCGGGTTCTTATAATCCTTGCGTAATGGATACCCGGCTTCCCAATCGTAAGGCATTAATATTCTTATTAGATTATGATGGTTAAGAAAAATGATTCCGAACATATCGAATGCTTCGCGTTCATGCCAATCGGCGCATCGCCATACAAATTCTACAGATTCAACCTTTGGTTCTTCGCGGTTTGTAGATACTTTTATTGTAATCTTATGATTTAATTTAGTCGAGTGAAGATGATAATAGACACTCAAAGTTCCGCCTTTAATTGTAACGGTTCCATCTTCATCTTTAGTCTTTTCACCATTAGCATCATCAACTCCGGATAAATTCATCAAGGAATCGAAAAGGAGTTCCTCGTTATCCTTTAAAAATAATCCTACTCTATTAATAGCAAGAGGATTAGCAGTGATGATAGCTTCAGTAGGTGTCTTCGTATCAATAGCGATGATGTCTTCGGTAAATTCTTTTTTCAGTATTTCAAAAATTTCTTCGGGATTTTTCATACGGATTTTTTTGTGAGTGATTCGTTTCTGATTTTTTCCTGCAGTTTGAGAAGTCCTTCAAGCAGCGCTTCGGGGCGGGGCGGGCAGCCAGGCACGAATACGTCAACCGGAATTATCCGGTCAATTCCTTTCAATACATGGTAACCATGTTCCCAGTAAGGACCACCGCAATTAGCACAGCTTCCCATTGAGATTATATATTTTGGATCTGGCATCTGTTCGTAGAGCCTTTTAATTCTTAGCGCCATTTTAAGTGTAACAGTTCCTGATATGATGATTACATCGGCTTGACGTGGTGTGGGTCGCGGCATTACTCCGAATCTGTCAAAATCATAATTAGATGCTGATGTTGCCATCATTTCAATAGCGCAACAGGCTAAACCGAAACTTAATTGCCAGAGCGATGAAAGTCTTGCCCAGTTTAATAAATCGTCTGTCTTGGCTATTACTATATTGCTGTCAGAAAATTCGCGGTCTAATAACCCCATTAAACTCTCAAAATGTTACGTTTTCGAATTCAGAATTTTATTTAATTGAGGAGGTTCAGGTTTCGGTCTAGCCCATTCCAGATCTCCTTTTCTCCATTCGTAGGCCATTCCAATGCCAAGTAATACGAGAAAAATAATTCCTACTAAAAATCCATATACGCCAAATTCTTGATAAGTCAAAGCCCAGGGAAACAACAAAACAACTTCAACGTCGAAAATTAAAAAGATCAAAGCCACAACAAAGAATCGAATATTAAACTTAACCCAGGGAGTTCCAACCGGGTCTTCTCCGCATTCGTAAGTAAGATATTTCTCTTTAGTTGGTCTCTTAGGTCGGATTAATATTGCCATAAAAATAGCAATCGCAACAAATAACACGCCTACTATTAAAAAAAGAAAAATTTTTCCAAATTCTGAAAGCATAACATTCCGAAAAAGTCGCGGTGAAAATAATACATGCCATATTTAATGTCAAGAAAACGAGGACTGCTATTGTTTTCGGAATGTAAAATGAATTTAATGCTATCGGTATGCTAATATATGTAATTTAATCTATCGAGCAGTCGATTGACTTATTTGATGCTAAATCCCAATTTTTGCACCAACTTGATTCATGATATTTTTTGACCATAGTAATGATTTTAGTTCTTAGAATTAGTAGTTTTATAGCGGCAAGTTTAATAGATGGGTAATTCAAGTGAAAGCAAAAGTATTTTATTTATTTTTAGTGCTCTTTTTATTCCACGAGTTTAATTTTGCCCAGGTTACATCCAATCCTAAATGGGTTCTGCTGGAAGACCTCGACGACAGAATTGTATATCTTGATACATCAACTACGAAAATAAAGGATAACCAATTATCTGTATGGACGCAGACAATTTATAAATCTCCCAAGGAATTTACATCTCTCCAGGGAAAAGTTGCAAAAGTAAAAACGCACTACCTTATTAATACGCTTACACGCCGTTACTCTACAATTGGTACCTTATATTATGATAACGACAATCGGATAATAGGGGAATCATCTAGCCCACAAGTAACCGGGAAGGAAGATGTGTTTTCACTCCCTGTTGAGAGCAACACTTCAGTAGTTGCAATATTAGACAAAGCAGAAGAATATGTAAGCAGGAGCAATGCGGTTGAAAATGAGGAAGAACTTGTTACAGCAGGTACCAAAACCCAGCAGTGGGAAGATGCTTCAAATACTCCAGCAACAAATCAACCATCAGTTGTTCAGAAAACCGAAACGCCAAAAACGGATTTGCCAAAAACTAATTCAACGAATACAAATTCCAACAATAATAGTTTTGTAACAAAACCGATAACGCAGTCTGACGTTTCTGATTCAGGTATAAAAATTTACGATCCGGTGACAAATACATTTGTCGATGCGAACACTTACAGTTTACCCGCAACCAATACTTACGTTAATAACAACAATACTTCGAACACGACGTCAAGCACAAGACCGGTAACTACATCGAACGGCTCATATAATAATTCTTCCGAAAGAAATACAAAAAATAATATATGGACTGACGGAAGTTCATACTGTGTTCAAGTAGCTTCTTACCAGGATAAAAGTGTAGCTGAGAGTAAAGCTGCCGAATTGAAACAGCAAGGATTCAATGCATTTGTTGTTGAGGCTTACATAGCGAGAAAAGGTGGAACCTGGTTCCGTGTTCGAGTTGGTTATTTTTCTTCACTTGCGGATGCAGAGACCGAACATGCGAGATTGAGGTAAGTAACAGTTAAAGATTAGTTTATCTATAAGCGATTTACTTCCAAAGATTTGACATAACTGTGCACCGTAATAAAGTAAAAGCAGTGCATTTCCAAATTCACTTTTATCCTATCCAAAAATTTCTTTCAATTTATGAGCGTACCTCCGGCTTAAAATAAGGGGTTCTTTAATTTCTTTTAAATAAACGCGGTAGGAATAATTCATCCAATCCTCTATCCGATCAATGAAATTAATATTGATTATTGTTGACCTGTGGATTCGACAAAAACTTTTTCCCGGCAGGCGGTTTTCCCATTCTTTAAGCGATTTAAGTGTAAGTGATTTTTTATGATTTACCGTAAATACTTCGGTGTAGTTACCACATGCGGATATATAGATGATGGAGTCAATTTTTAGAAACTTGAGATGATTATCAACGACAAGCAATAAATGATCGCTGTACTCAAGTGCTTTCTCTTTTATTATATGATCAACAACGGGTTCACTCAGTCTTGATATAGATTGCTCAAGCCGTTCCGGTTCGATGGGCTTTAATAAATAATCAAGTGCATTTACCTCAAAAGCTCTAATTGCATATTCATCGTAAGCTGTAACGAAAATGACTTTTGTTTCGGGAGGAATTTTCTCCAACAGTTCAAACCCTAAATTTCCCGGCATTTGTATATCTAGAAATATCACATCCGGTAAATGTGTTTTTACTTCTATTGCAGCTGATTCAACATCTTCGGCTTCAGCAATAACTTCTATGTTATTGTAGGACGACAATTTGTTTCGAATATCCTTACGTGCAAGACGTTCGTCGTCAACAATCAGCACTTTGAATTTTATTGTCATTTTGGAATATGGATTTTTGTTATTTCAATTATTACCGTTACTTTATCTTTTACTTTAATTATTTCTAATCTATGGGAATCAGGATAGGCGTTTGCAAGACGCTTGCGTATATTTTCCAATCCGGTACAGGTACTATTCCCAAAAGGATTTTGTGTATTTTGCTCAACCCAGCTACCGGTATTTGAAACAGTTATTGTTAACTGTTCATTTTTAACTGTTGCGCTTATGATTATTTTCAATGGTATCACACTTGTCCGCATCCCGTATTTTACGGCGTTTTCAACTAAAGGATGAATTAAAAAACTTGGAATAGCATACTCTTCAGCATTTGCAGCAATATTATATTCAACCTGTAGCTTTTCTTCATATCTTTTTTTCTCAATTTCAAGATATCTTTTAACGGCAGTTATTTCTTTAATCAAAGGTACATCGGCATAATTTTTACTAATCAAAGTGTATCTTAAAAATTCGGAAAGATCGGCAACCATCTCTCTTTGCCTTATCCTTATTCTCATCGATTAATACAGCGATTGAGTTTAATGAATTAAATAAGAAGTGTGGATTCAACTGATAGCGCAGCATCTGTAACTGGGCTTCTTTTACAAGCGACTGCGCTTTTAATGTTTGTTCGGTTTGATTCTGCAGACTAAGCCATGTTTTAATTAAAAAGTACAATGCACCCCAGCCACAGTAAATTAATGTTATCCAAAACAAACGAAAAGTATAGCCTGATACAGTCATATTAAAAATATAATCGAAAGTAAATATACCCTGAGCAAATACTACCCAAAAATAATTTGCCGAGAGTAGCCAGAAATGTCCGCACACAATTGAACTAATAACGATAATGATTGACACTGTTAATAAGGTTTTAGATTTCTGATTTAGGAGTTTTAGGATATATCGTAAAATCAAGCTGCCGATAAATCCAAGAAAATATTCGAATACATGGAAAAATAAATTGAATCCGTCTGCAAATGTTTTTTCATGATACAGCAGTAACGTAAGGAAAGTAAAAACTATCCATGCTGGAATTTGAATATACCAGAATAACTTCCTCGAGGTTTTTAATTCAATGATGTTCATATTATCGATAAAAAAAACTATTAAAATAAAATGACTTTAAGATATTACGAAAATATCCCGAAATTTCTTAAACAAAAGTGGTAAAAGGCTCAACAGCAAAATAAAAGGTTTATAGATACGATGTGAAAAGTTAGGCAATCGGACTTAGATAATTATTCTGGAGTCAAAAGTCTTTCAATTATTTTTACTTTGAAAAAAGATAATCGTAATATTTATTCGAGTGAGAATTATTATTCATAAACTCTAACAACCTTCCAAATGGCTCTTTAACCGTATGTAAATAAAATATTTTTTAATAGAGTATAAAATTTTATTTATCGTATAGAAAATTTTTAACTTAAAACTAGGCTGTAATATTTATGATAGAATTATCAAAAAAAAATTGGGTGGTCCTAATCCTTTTATCTTTTACCCTGGCTTGTAATAAAGCTCCCAATGAACCGGATTCAAATCAGCATGATGTTGAATATCTCGGGGTAGCTGCTCCGTCAAATCAATCGATTGTTTTTAAACCTGATTCGGTATGTACCGGGAATATCGAACTCGGAATGGCGGTGCATCCAAACCTCGAAGAATTTTATTTTACCCGGTTAAATAATGCTTTTGAAGGGACAATTTTTGCAAGTAAAAAAAATAATGATGAGTGGACAAACCCCGAACCCGCAGTATTTTCGGGAACGTATAATGATACTGATCCATTCATCACCACCGATGGTAATTACCTATACTTTACATCCGACAGACCGCTACAGAATGGTTCGTCCGGGAATAAACCGCACATTTGGTTTGTAACGAAGATAGAAAACGGATGGTCGGCTCCACAACCTGTATATTTTAAATTACAATCAAGAATTGGAGAAAGCAGTCCTTCGTTGACCTCATCGGGAACACTATACTTCATAGCAAATTTTTCAACGTTAGGCGGCGAAGGATTGTACCGATCGGAGTTCGTTGACGGGAAATTTAAGGATCCGGAATATTGCAGCGTTCTAAAAAACAGCAACGGGATAGTTGAGGTTGAACCATTTATTTCTTCGGATGAAACCTTTATCCTTTTTTATTCAGCAGGGAGGAATGATAATTATACTCCCAACGGACAAATCGGCGATGTTTATATAGCCTTTCGAAATAACGATAATACATGGGGTGATCCTAAAAACCTGGGAAGCGCTGTGAACACTTCCGGCGAAGAGTCACATCCAACATTAACTCCGGATGGTAAGTATTTTTTCTTTGCAAGAAATGTTGGCAGAGATAACGGATTCGTTGATATATTTTGGATTGATGCGGGATTTCTAAAATCATTCAAATAATATCTTATTTGAATTACATCAAAATCAAACTGGAGATATAAAATGTCGATTTTCAATCTTAGTAATCAGCATATCCAACAAAATTCATTATCCATTATTGGTAAGTCAATAAAATTAGCTGCTGTAGTATTACTAATCATAAAAATAACTGCATGTTCAACCGGTAAATATATTCCTGTCGATGATGTCGTAAAACTTGATGTCAAATTTGCCGATCCAAGATGGAATGGTGTCACAATTCCCAATGGGGAAGGATGTAAACGATGCGGCGAGAACGGTTCTACTCCCGCTCTTATTGTTAAGAATATTCCGGTTAATACGAATGCCATTATTATGGAATACTGCGACCGTTCCTACCAGTTGATGAACAACGGCGGACATGGAATTATTGGTTTTTGGCTTGTGCCGAATACCGGCGAGGTTTTTATCCCATCTGTGCCCGGACATACTTTTGAACTTCCCGAAAATTTCTTTTTAATCGCTGAACATTTAAAACCCGGGTTGGACAAAGCCGGAGCTTATCTTCCGCCATGTTCATGCAGGGGAGGCAACTCTTACTCGGTAAAAGTGAAAGCAGTTTACGAAGCAAAAACAGAAAGTGGAAAATCATTGTTGCTGGGGGAGTATGAATTAATTATGGGTACAGATAGATGATGAGAACAAGTTATCTGAAAGTGTCGATCATTATCAACTATTTTAAAATAATTTCATTCACAACAAAAAACAGATTCTCAAATGAGAATTGAAGGTCATTATGAGTAAAACTATATTTCTTCTATTTCATAGTCTTTCCGTCATGATATTGATAACAGCTTGTAAGAGTGAATCTGATTCGATTACACAAACACCGGTTATCGAAGAAAGCCAAAATGTGACGGATATTGATGGGAATGTTTATAAGACCGTACAAATTGGTGAGCAAATTTGGATGGCGGAGAATTTAAAAACTAAGCATTATAGCGACGGTACTCCGGTGCAAAGTTACTGTTACAACAACGATACAATAAATGCCGATAAATACGGAAGATTATATAAGTGGAGTTCGTCTGTTCGCAGTAATTCGAATCCGACAGCAGTACAAATTCCGGTACAGGGTATTTGTCCATCCGGATGGCATCTGCCCGATGATTCCGAATGGCAAATTTTAATTAATTCACTGGGCGGTAATCAAATTGCAGGCGGAAAACTCAAAGATGTTGATTCTGATTTATGGCTGAGTCCGAATACCGGCGCGTCAAATGAGAGCAAATTCAGCGCTCTCGCTGCCGGATTCTATCGCGTTGACGAAGTGTTTATGACCGAAGGGGAGTGGGCTATATTTTTCAATGCTCAGGCAGTTAATTCAGTTTATGTTAAAGTTTATAATCTGAGTTACGACAGCAGGGAAATCAAGCCGATGGAGTTTTTAATTCACGATGCCGTTTCGATTAGGTGTATAAAAGATTAATCATTTGCAAATATCACCGAAACATTAACCCGGTAAATATCGTTGTCTCTGCGGAAAAAGAAAGATTTACCATCGGGCGATAAACTGCCGAATGATACATCCCATTATTTTTTTAGTTTTGTTCTTATCTGAGAAGTAACATTTTGCTTGAGAATTTGCGTTTATTATCTATTATCATTTCGCAAAAATAAATTCCGCTTGAAAACTGAATGGCATTCCATTCAACGGCATAAAGACCCGGCTGCTTTTCTTCATTCACAAGCGTCGCAATCTCATTGCCAAGAGAATCAAATATTTTCAATCTTACAGCCACGCATTCTGCTAATTGATAACTAATAATCGTAGCCGGGTTGAAAGGATTTGGATAATTCTGATTTAGTTTTATCCCGGTAGGAAGTTGTAATTCGTTTTGAACTCCGGTTAAAAACAGCGCACTCAATTCCATACTTTGTGCGCTCTTGCTGAGTTCTTCGGAAATGTCGAGGACAACTACATTTTCAAAATCGTGAAAATTGTAAACATATATTTTATTTCCATTCTGATCGATTATTAATGAATATACTGTTGAAATTAATCCTTCATTACATTGTTGATTTTCGACATGTACACTTTTAAGCAATCCTTTAATGAACTCAACTGAATAATCGGACGTAGTTTCAAGCTCGGTTTGCATTAGGTCATATCGCCAGCATGGAAAAAATCCGTACTCGATTCCACTTTGCGGATCGGATTGGTAAAAGTTGGTGCATATTTGATATTCTTTCGTTTTGTAAAGAATAGCGTCGCCTTCAATAATAACAGAGTTACCAAGTATATCTGTAAAGAATATTTGTCCGTTATGTAACCATGGATGGTAGTACTGATTGTAAAGTTCTACTACCTCCTCGATAGTTGCACATGTTGTCATAGCTTCGAAAATAAAACTGCCGTTATTTACAGGTAAATGATTATTAAGAGTTACTGCTTTTTCTGGCGCTCCATATCCGTCGTAACAAAGTCCCTTTTCGTTTATTATTGCTTGTATACTGTTGGAATGTCCGAATCCTACTATCCCGTATGTCGTAGCTGTTGCCGGCATTGTTCGAAACATTGTATTGTAATTATAAAAATCTTCGTTTAGTCCGAATATTTTAACATTGCTATTGGAAATGTAAACACCTGAGCAAGCCCATATTTGAATAAAGGAAAATAAGACTATCATACAGCAAGTAATCATTAAATTTTTCATTTTCATATTTACTCCAACCTTGGTTTACTAAAGTATTACAACGAAATTTACCCTGGCAAAAAATGAAGTTATTTAATCAACAGCATTCCCTGATAAAATGTAAAATTGTTGCCTGTGATACTGTAAAAGTAATGTCCACTTGGAAAGCTATTTGCATTCCATTTAACTATATGTTCACCGACTGCTTGATCCCTATCAATAAGATTCTGAATTCTTTCTCCAATTGAGTTATAGATATCTATCTTCACTCTCGAGGATTCTTTAAGATGATACATTATATTTGTTTCGGCATTAAAAGGATTAGGATAATTAAGACTGTACAAGTTGCAATTTTTGATATTTGCACTCTTCTCATTAATTGAAGTGGTGGTTATGGGGATAATGTCTACCGTATTTGAGTAGAAGTTTGGAACGGCTATTTCGCTTTTATATTTATTGAAAAAAATATCTGCCGGACCATCATGCCCGGACGAAATTTTGTCGGGCGGATTTTGAAAATATTTATCATAACGGTAAATAGAATTATTCACCCATGTTGAAAAATAAAAATAACCGGCATTATCAAAAACAAGCCCGTCAAGACTTCCAAGATTTGTATTAACAAGAAAGTTGACTTCACCGGTTTGTGGATTTACTGTTTTTATCGGGTAATGGATTTCGTTATTCGAATGAGTAATTATCCTATTATTCTCGTTATCAAATACTATCCCGTTTGGCATATTTAATTTGCTCCCGGTTAATATGGAACAATCTAAATCTCCGGTGTTCAATTTATAAATTTTACTATCATAATAATCCGTCACATATAAATTGCCGGAAAGATCAGAAGTTATATCGTTTAATAATCCGTTTCCGGGTATTCCAATAAACAAAATCAATTGGTCGGTACTCAAATTGTAACCTACAACTCCAACATATGGTTCTTTACTTGATGCAACATATAGGGTATCGCCAACGATGTGCAGCGCGCATATCTGTGTAAGCGTTGTATCAAAATAACTTTGATTCCCATCTTTATCGATCTGGATAATATTACCGTCTCCGTAATTCGAAATTAAGTATCTCTCTTTTTTATAATCGTATTCGGCGCTTTCCGGTTGGTTCAGCAGATTTTGAGCTATGGAAATTTTAGCAGTTAAAATTATAAAAAGGAATAAGTTCAAGAATAAAAAAATGATTTGATTCATCTGATGTCCGGGTTGTTAATTTCAAGAAAATTATTGACCGTAATTAATTAAATAGATCCACATTTAAAATCTTTTTTTGATATGAGGTTGAAAACTTGTTTATTCGGTTAGTAAAATGTTTGGAAGGAGAAATTATTTTAGGTCAAAGTGATTGTTTTGAAGATTTATATTGAGATAGCGCTTCTCAAATTAAATCTTACGGAACTTTTTTAGTCGTTTTGTCGGTTAATTAAATAAAATGAAAGTAAGGTATGAAAAGGATTTTAATTGCAATACTGTTTCTCGGCACTGCTGCATTTTTAATTAATCCATTATTCCCGGATTTGATTTTTTCGGATATATGGATTGAGCAGGATTCAAGCAAAACAATAATTAAGGAAAATATGGAACAAAAAATAAATAAGTCGGATTCCGATTGGAAGAATGAATTAACCGAAGAGCAGTTTGAGATTTTAAGAAACAAAGCAACGGAGAGACCATTCACAGGCCAATATTGGGATACGAAAGAAGACGGAGTTTATTTCTGTGCTGGCTGCGGACAGAAATTATTCGAGTCCGATACTAAATTCGATTCCGGCTGCGGGTGGCCAAGTTTTTATCAGCCATCTGACGGTACTGTCATCGATACATCAACAGATAAAAGTTTCGGTATGATTCGAAAAGAAGTCTTATGCAGCAAGTGCGGCGGGCATCTCGGTCACGTTTTTGAAGACGGACCAAATCCAACCGGACTCCGTTACTGCATCAATTCCGGCGCGTTAAATTTTGAGAAAAAGGAAGGGGATTAAGAAAAATCAAAAATAGAAATGACATTTCTTTGGCTATTATCAGTGGGAAGATATGTCATTTCTAAATTAAGACTTAATTATAATCCGCTATTAGTGATGAAGCCGGAATATTCAATTTGGTATTGAGTGAACGGATCATCGATAAACTTAGTTTTCTCTTTTTGCTTAATATTTCCGAAGCCCTGCTTTTAGAACCAAGTATTGAAGCCAAAGCAGTGGAATCCATCCCCAACTGCTCAAGTCTAAATTTTATTGCTTCAATCGGATCGGGTAAATCTATCGGGAAATTTTTATTCTCATAGTTTTCTACAAGTATTGAAAGTAAATCCAGCTCATTATATTCATCAGAATTTTCCTTTAATTGCATTTGCATTAATTCATAAATTCTCTGGAGAGCAATTTTATATTCAATTTTTGTTCTAATGGGTTTATTCATATACAACCTCCATTACATTAATTTTATTATACTCTTCGTGAGTACCAATCCACACTATAAAAGCTATACCTATTTTATATTCTATATCCACAACCAGGCGAAATGAGTTTCCTTTTATATTAAAAACAACTCGTTTAGCTGTAATTATCGAAGCATTTCTATATTGTGTTTTTAGATCATTCGGCGATTTCCATTTTGCATTTCGCACTTCATCAAACCAGACCTTTAACGGCTGCTCTGAAGCTGGATGCTTCTTACCATAATCGAGTAATATCTTTCGAGAAATTATACGCATAAAATTCAGACCAAATATACTAAAAGTTCCCATATTGGGAAACAGTAATTAGTCAATAATTCAAACGAAAGCATAAAAATGATTCGATTTGCTTGCTCAAAATTTCCCTGTTTAGTATTACCCAAACTATCCATAAATTTACCTCATGAAAATTTCAATCAGAGAAGAAATAAAAAACCTAATCGCTGCTGTAAAAACACTCGATAAAAAAGTTGTAATAATATTTTTAAGCGTAGCGATAGCACAAACTGTTTCGTATTACTATGCCTCGCGCAAGTTTTTTAGAAATAGTTTTTTCATCGATTATTTTTCCAGCGATCCAAACTACGGTTTATATGAATATCTTTATTGGTTTGTAAGCGAGTTTGGTGTTTACATCCTTACTGCGATTATCGTAATAAAAATTTTACTCAAAGAAAAATTTCGCGCTTACGGATTTCAATTCGGCGATTATAAAGTTGGATTGAAAATGACCGCACTATTTCTCGCCGTTATGCTGCCATTGCTCTGGTTTGCATCCGCAATGCCGGACTTCAGCGTAAAATACCCGCATTTACAAATGGCAAAAACCGATTGGACAATTTTTTATGTTTTCGAAATAGGTATGTTCCTTTACATGGTTAGCTGGGAATTTGCGTGGCGCGGATTAATGCTTTTCGGTCTCGAAGAAAAATTTGGGTATTATGCTGTGCTGATACAGATGATTCCGTTCCTCATTCTTCATAACGGTAAGCCGGTTCTAGAAACATTTGGCGCTATACCCGGCGGGATTGCATTGGGTATTCTCGCACTTCGAACACGGTCATTTTATTACTGCGTGCTTGTTCATTTTGGAGTAATGTTCTCTATCGATTTGATATCTACTTTACGTTTTAGAGCCGGGGATTATGGATGGGGGCTAAATTCTGTACTGCATATTATTTCCAATATTTTTTAATTTGTAATTAGAAAAAATAGAAAGGAGATGTAATCATGAAATTCTCGTTGAATGTTGACCACGTTGCCGTTTTAAGAAATGCAAGAGCCGAAGTGCAACCCGATCCCGTTACATTCGCCTTGCTCGCAGAGCAGTATGGTGTCGACGGGATTGTTGTTCATCTTCGAGAAGATAGAAGACATATTAACGAACGTGATCTGCGATTGCTGCGCGAGTTAATTACTACGAAACTCGATCTCGAAATGGCTGCTACGGACGAGATTGTTAAAATCGCATGCGATATCCAGCCCGAGCTTGCCACTCTTGTTCCCGAGAAAAGGGAAGAACTTACTACCGAAGGCGGATTAAATGTTATTGATAATTTGACTCATATAAAAAATACGATTATCCAGTTGCATGATGCCGAGGTTCCGGTTTCACTCTTTATTGAACCGGCATTCGAACAAATAGATGCTGCGGCAGAGATCAATGCAGATTTCATAGAAATTCATACCGGTATTTTTGCGAATGCTACAACCGAAGCAGATATGTTTGACGAACTCGAACGCGTTGCACAAGCGGCTAAACATGCAAAGAAACTCGGTCTCGGTGTTAATGCGGGACACGGACTTAACTACCTGAATATGAAAGAGTTTATTTCCATTCCCGATATTGATGAAGTTAGTATTGGACAGGCAGTAGTTGCACGTTCAATATTTGTTGGTATCGAACAGGCAATAAAAGAAATGCTTACAATTATCCGGATGAGAATTGAGTAATATATTTGATTTTTTTAGAGGACCAATCATAATGATAAATGAATGCTTTGGATTGATTCGCTTTGCACTTAGAAATTTATATGTGAGAATTATATGAGCACACAAAGGAAAATATCATCAACACAAATTTTCATCACGGGATTATTTTTACTTTTATTTTTATTTGGCAACCAATATTCACAAATCCAAAATTTTCGTGTTAGCAACGAGTTCGCCAATTATCCCGAAGAAGTAAGCATTGCGGTCAATCCACTGAATCCAAATTGTATAGCGGTCGGTTCTAACCTTGATTATATTTATTACTCACTCGATGGCGGACAGACGTGGACACAGAATAAGATGTCCTCATCACACGGTGTTTGGGGCGATCCTTGTTTGATCTACGACGGACTCGGTAATTTATATTTCGGTCACCTTTCAAATCCAAATGAGGGTTATTGGATTGATAGAATAGTTGTACAGAAATCAACGGACTTTGGAGTATCATGGAGCGATGGCGTTGGCGTTGGATTTAATCCTCCAACCAGGGTGCAGGATAAAGAATGGCTTGGAGTAGATTTGACCTCATCTCAGTATCGTAATAATCTTTATATGTCATGGACTCAATTCGATCAGTACGGCAGCTCTGCACCGACAGATAGTTCAATAATTAGATTTTCGCGTTCCACTAATCAAGGAGAAACTTGGTCCGACGCAGTGAGAGTGAGTGATCTCGGTGGTGACTGTATCGATTCGGATAACACGGTTGAAGGAGCCGTGCCGTGTGTTGGCCCAAATGGAGAAGTTTACTTAAGTTGGTCGGGGCCGCTCGGGATCATGTTCGATAAATCTTTAAATGGCGGTCAAACATTTGGCAAAGATATTTTTGTTACACAGCTTTACGCCGGATGGGATTTGACCATTCCAGGTATTAACAGGTGCAACGGTATGCCGGTTACTTGCTGCGATATCAGTAGTTCTCCTTTTCGTGGAACGATATACATAAACTGGAGCGATCAAAAAAACAGTTCATCGGATACCGACATTTTCCTTGCGAAGTCAACCGATGGTGGTAATACTTGGAGTACTCCGATAAAAGTAAATAATGATGAGAGCGGGCGTCATCAGTTTTTTACCTGGATGAGTGTGGACCCTTCGAACGGGTATATTTATCTAGTTTGTTATGATCGCAGAAATACACAGAACAACACCACGGAAGTTTATCTTGCCCGATCGAAAGACGGGGGAGACACATTCGAGAATTTTAAAATCAGCGAAACTCCATTCCAGCCGGTTAGAGAAGTATTCTTCGGTGATTATATTACCGTTGTTGCACTGAACGGGAAAATATTTCCGGTGTGGACACGCATGGATAACAATATCCTTAGCATCTGGAGCGATGTCTTAGAGGACAGCGACTTAATTGTATCAATCGATGAGAATTCCGAGGCAGTAGAGAAATTTTATCTCGGTCAGAATTATCCCAATCCTTTCAATCCATCCACCAATATTAATTTTTATATCTCCGATGATTCGTTCGTAACTCTCAAGGTTTACGATGTACTTGGAGAAGAAATAGCTTCGTTGGTGAATGATAATTTGAAAAAAGGGAATCATGAAATAAAATATGATATTTCGCGAAACGAGAATATCAAAGCGAGCACGATTCTATTTTACCGCTTGAAAACAGAAAACTATTCCTCAACAAAGAAAATGGTATATCTCAAATAATGACAAAACAATTATCGGTAAAAGACCGTTCTTTAAAACGTAGACTCGATGCTCATTATCGGTATTTTGACTATTCACAGATTTCGCCCGACCCGCTTGAATTTCTTCACCGATATAAAAATTTTTATGACATTGAAATTGCCGGATTGATTTCATCTGTATTCGCTTATGGGAATGTGAAGCAGATAATGAACACACTCGAAATCATACACCAAAAAATTGAAAGTAAACCATTCGAGTTTCTGACCGGTTATAAAATTAAAGACGGACTCAAACTTTTCAAAGATGTTAGGCACAGATTTTTTACGTCTGAAGACATTGCACATTTTTTTAAAGGACTTGCGAAAATCTATACTGCATATGGTTCGCTGAATTATTTATTTCTTTTATATTATTTCGATAAAGAAAAGAATCTTAAGAACACGATTTCATGTTTTTCGAATAATCTTGCCGACTTCGTTTCCGAAAATTTTAAACTGACTCCTGGTATTCAATTCATGTTTCCCGATCCGCAAAAGGGAAGTGCATGTAAACGAATGAATTTGTTTTTGCGCTGGATGATAAGGAACGATGAATTGGATTTTGGATTGTGGAAAGACATCTCACCCGATAAACTTGTTATACCTGTTGATACGCACGTCGCAAAAATTTGCCGCGAATTAAAATTAACGAAACGAAAAGTTGTATCGTGGCAAATGGCTGAAGAGATAACCGATTACTTGAAAAAATTCGATCCCGCCGATCCGGTTAAATACGATTTCGCAATTTGTCATATTGGCATGAGGAAAATGAAGTTTTAGGCAGCAGGTAGGCTGCAGTTCGCAGAAAGCAGTATACAGTTCTCAGTTATCAGTTTCCAGTAATAAACTTGCGTAAGATCATTTCTACTTAAAAAACAAAAGGAATTTTGCTCTACAGTCAGATTTTTCATTTAGGCTCTTCGATTATCAGAAATTTATGGTTGGATTATTTTTTATGTTTATAGTGAATGATTTTTAGAATCCTTTCAAAATACTTTTCGAAAGTTTCACCGTCATTCATAGGTATATTTTCTAAAGCAGAACTGACATAGTCGATTAAATCACTATACCGGTTGAAAGTTTCTTGCAGCAGTTTTTCATCCCCGGTTTCCCAGTAATGTCCTTCATCTTGAAGATTAAATATTTCGAGATATTTTTTGCTGAGGAATTTTAATAAATGGATTATCAATTTGTGAACGACGATACCTGCATATTGAGTCTTGGTTGAGAGTAAGTAAAGGTATTTCTTATCATCCTCGTTCGAGGAATTCCCGAAAAATATTAAATTGCCCGGACTACTCATCCTGCCGTTTGATAAAAAGCATAACCATACCGGTTCGCTTTCTGGTGGACTAAAACAAATTCCATAAATCGAATTGTTGTAGGATTCATCATCGAAACCTTTTGCCGGAAATTCTTCCTCGAACACCGTATACTTCCAATTATATATCTCTGCGATATCTCGCACTTCTCTAATCATATCTGGCAGAAAGGCGGAAGCATTAAACTTACCATTGTAATGAATGCTTAATCCCATTGCACAAATTTATGAAGATTTTTTTGATTCTTTTCACTTTCCGGGATAAAAGTGAAAGTGATTGATTTTATTTTGTTGGCTGCTTACAGCTTACAGTAAAAGAAAAATAAACAGTCTCCGTATTTGAAGTCCCCCTCTTGAGAGGGGATTTAGGGGTGTGTTTTATTTTGGATAAATTAATCAATGAAAACAGTTTTCAGTTCTCAGTCATCATTTTTCAGTAAATATTCTATCTAAAAGCTGCAGTTTAAAATTTCATATACCCGGTTCGTAACGCAACTTCCCAATCGGGACGATTATTTTTACGGGCTTGTTCGGCGGCTTTGTCATAATCGTATGGAATAAAAATCAACTCTGTGAACCAATTGTTGTCCCGTTTTTCCAATATCATATATCGTGCATGGGGCGATCCGTTTTCTATGATATGAGGTTCGGGTGTAACATCATCGTATGCTTGTAATCCAACACTGCCGGGATTTACAATCATTATATTATTTAATTGCACGACTCCTGGAACATGTGTATGTCCGCATAATATTATTTTTGATGTAAATGAATTCAGTTTTTTTATTATCTCATTTGCATTTGAAAGCCGCGCTCTGCCGTTTTCGACTGTCTCAAGCAGATAAACATGATCATTCCCCGGCGCACCATGACAAAGATAAATCTCATCATCAAAATATTTTTCCGAAGGAAGAGACTTAAGCCAATCTTTATCTTCATCATCAAGCAATTTGTATGTAAAGCTATCGGATGGACCATGAGTTGCCGGATCGTTTTTTGTAAGCTGTCTATCATGATTACCGGAAATATGAATCCAATCTTGCTTCATTAAAAATTGAATTGTTTCTTTTGGCCATAGGGGGCCGGAAAGATGATCGCCAAGATTTATTACCGTTTGAATCATCCGTCTTTTAATATCGCCGGCGACTGTTTCGAGTGCGGTTATATTACCATGAATATCCGATATTACTGCAATCCTGTCCAAATTATATTCTCATTTTAACAAAGTGGAAAAGCTAATTTCCTCTTTAAAAATTTTTTGTGCAGCACAACTGTACTTAAATTTGATTCAACTTTTAGATCCTTTTTGATTCCCATTTAAAGCTGATCTAATTGTCGCGTATGTTACTTGGATAGCATTTTGAAATTGCTCTTCGTCAATATATTCGGCAGCAATATCCATTGCTTCATCAAGTAAATCTTCGCTTTCTTCTTCATCACCCACGTTGAATGATTTAACGAGAGTTTCTCCAAGATCATATGCCCAAATTAGTAATTCTTTCTCTTCTTTGGTCGGTCGCACGTTATCCATAATTTTTGCAAATCTTTCATTCGATAGACCTGCTTCGTCGAGAAACGCTGAAACAAGAAAAACCAATGATATTCCATCTTCGGGAAGAAAAGAAAATTTGTGATTAAGTCTGTGTAATTCTACATCATCTTTTTTACGTTCTTTAGATTTCTTTTTTATTTTTACGATTTTAGTCTCATCAAAATTTATTGTAATACTCTTAAACCACCTGGTTATTTGAGTAGGCGTCATGGTATCTAATTTTTCTTGCTGGGGCGCAACAACCTTGTTCCATACATGAGAGATAAGATTTACTATCTTATCGGCTTCTTCAATAGATTTAAATTCAAGTTGAGCTTTACCCATATTATATTTATCGAATTGAATTTTTTGGAAATGGAAAATATCATCCATTAATGGCGATATGGAAGTTGGTTCGCCGTATTTATTGGTAAAATTTCTGAGATTTTCAATTGCCGGAATATTTTTTGGATTTTCCATAAGAGCGAGTTTCCATTGTTCCAACGCATCTTCTCTATGATGCATATCCCAATAAACAACTCCCAATTCATTTAGACATTCAGAGCGCGAAAGTTTGCGTTCTTCAGGTGTTATCTCATAAGATTTCAGCAAATACTTCTCGGCTTCTTCGTATTCCTCAATTTCCCTGCAATTCTCGCCAAGATAATAAAGCACTTCAAACGAGTCGGGAAATTTTTTCTCGGCAGTTTTTAATAATTCCAGGGCTTTGTGATATTTCCCAAGCTCCGAATATGCAATCGATTCAGCCGTAAAGAAAAATAAATTATTAGGATATTTTTTTTGTGCGAACGGGGCTACTTTTAAAACTGCTTCGAATTTATTATTATTAAATAACTCTGAAATTCTTTGTAGAATTTCTCTTTAATTCTGTCCTAAGTCGAATTCTAATTGGTTCATATTTTTTGAGAGAATTAGTTTATAGTTTATCAATTTCGTTTTTAATTCTTTGAGACAGTGAATTATAAAATTCATCGGCAGCAATTGAGTCGCCTTTTGCCTTCATCGTTTCGATCTTCAATCCATAAGGCTGCGGCCTGGATGGTACAAGCATAATAGCTTTTTCAAAATCGTCGATTGCCAAATCATATTCGTTCTTGATTCTTCTCAACATCCCTCTACCGGTAAATGCATTCGCAAGTTTTGGGGTGACTTCTTCAATATACTTTGTCAAATCGTTTATTTGATCCGGCTTGCCTGTATAATTTCCGCATAATGATCTTTGGTAATAAGCGTCGATGTTTGTAGAATCTGATTTTATCGAAAGTGAAAAATCTTCATAGGCAGCATTAAATTCTGTTTTGTCAAATTTCTCTAATCCATCCTTATAATAATCATAACCTGATTTTTCGCATCCGGTAAAAAAGATTGCCATGGCAATAAAACAAATCAGAAATAATTTTCTCATTTCCTATCTCCCGAACAAGATATAAAAACAGTTATAACTAAATTACATTTGTCATTCATTTACCGAAGTTGGATATTCTATTCTTGTCTCGTTTTCTACAGAGATCATCTCCGTTGTTGTGCAGCACTTTGCTGCTGCATTGCTCTCACTCTTCTTGTTTCAGCAGTCATAGCAGTTATATATTCGGGATTGTATTCCCGCAGATACTCCATATGTAATTGAAAATTGGCCGTATCTTTTTTGCCGATACAATTCCTTATTGCACCCAGTCTGCTGAAAAAATTATATGGATCAAGTTGCAACGCCTTTTGAATATACTCGTTCGCTTTTACGGTATCTTGTTTAGCATAATAAATATCGCCCAGAATCTGATATGGTGGACTAAAATAATACGGTGCAATTTTAATCATATCATTTGCTGTTTGAATAACTTCGGCGTATTTAGTGCTGTCCTTGATCATATTGAGCGCTTTATTAAACAACGCCACAAAATCATGGCTGTAATTTGGATTAGGTGGATACTTTGAAAAATAGAGAGCTTTCTCATCAACAGGTTTTCGCTTGTAAACCACATTCGAAAGTCCATCGTAGTAAGCGACAAAGTAATTGTAGTAATTGATTAAAAATTCCTCGGATGTGAATAATGCTCTCTCGGCGTAAGCGCTTGGTTTAATGCCTGTTGAAAAAATAATATAATCGGGTTTGCGACTTAATACATAATCAACATTATAGTTCCGTTCTTTCCATCCAACTTCCTTCCCGGAAATCTGCTCAATCGGTTTTGGATTGTGTGCAATCACTTCATCCGTTAATCCAAGAAGATCGATAATTTTTACATTGCCAGAGAAATAAGAAATAGCTCCAATTGTCGAAGCAGCTACAGTTAGCGTTTCGGGTGTATACTGCTGTTTTTCATTTAACCAGAGACCGGTAGCCTGCATCTTTTTTATTAATTCGTTCTCCATAAAAATCTGCCGGGTGAGCTCGGGACTTGTTTTATAATAATTATAATAATTAATACCGCCAATTAATATGATAATAATTAATATGGCCATTAATGAGTTTATCTTTTTCACTTTTTCAATTAACAACTCGTAAAAGTCGTAAGTAACTAAAGCAAATAAAGTGAATATCATTGGTGCAATTGGAAGGAAGAAACGATAAGCGGGTAATACATCGCCGCCAATAATAATGAGATAAAGTGTATAGCCAATAATTAACGTATATAAAAGAGTGAATTCGAATCTGATATTTTTTCTTTTGATGAGATAAAACGGAAGTATAAAAATTAATCCGTAAACGAGATACGATTTGGCAAACTTGTAAGTATATTCAAGTCCAGCTGTTATGTAAACAAAAGAAAATCCTGTCTTCGCATAGAAAGTATTTGGAAGGGGATAGCCGTAATAAAATAATCGTATGATTAGCACGATTAAATTCGGAATCACGAAAATTGAATAGCTGTACAAATTCTCTTTCGAAAACATTTCTTTAACGCTAGTAGATTTGTCGCGAGTAGTAAAAATAAAATACCATTTGTGAAGCAGAATAAGTCCGAAAATTAAAATTCCCTCAGGCCGTGTAAGCGATGCGAGAGTGAAGAAAATAATTGAAATATAGTTGGGAATATTCCTTTCTCTTTCGAAGAGATATCTATACAAGCCAAGGGTAACAAAGGAAATGAACATAGTAAATTCCATTCCGCTTATTACCCAATAACGGAATGCGCCCATAAAGGTTATAAAAATTGCTGGTAATAAGCTGAAAAACTCGGTTAGGAATATTTTTCTTTTCTCATCATCTTTTAATTGCACATTATTCACAATTGCAGCAACAATTCTTTTTGCGAGGAAGTAAACCGAATAGATTGTCAACAAACCAAAGCCAACACTTAAAATTTGACCGATTACAACTACATCAATTCGAAAGTAAACAAATACGCTTAGTAAAAGTACCCAAAGTAAACTGGTTATCCCTTCTACATTTTCACCGATGTTAAATACTAATCCATTACCGTGTACAAAGTTTTGTACATATCGGAATGAAATAAATGCGTCATCCTGGATGCTGGGATGATTAACACTATCGTAAATTAGAAAAGCGCATAATGCTGAGAGTATGAGTAGTGAAATAAAAATTGCCCGGGATTTGAATTGACCGGACTCTTTCGTTTTTACTTGTTCAATTTTCTTTTTCTTCTTTTGTTCTTTCTGTTTCATAGAGAAATACTTTAGTTGGTTTTAAAATTATTGAACGAAAAATAGAGCAACCTTGCCCAACTTGCAACGGACTTGATCCTTGTTTCTGGATTCTTTTAATTACTTTACCCAGCACCTACATGCATGTACTCCCTACTCCGTACTGATGACTGCATACTATCTTTCTTTTATCTGCGATAACTCCCTGGACCTTTCCTCTGCACGAAGAATAGCACTGCTAAAAATTTCTGCAAAATTATTTTTCTTTAACACTTCGAATGCGGCTTCGGTTGTACCACCTTTTGATGCGACTTTTTTGATAAGTGAATTCAAGTCCGCGTCGGAGTTATTTATAACATGATAAGCGCCATGCATCGTTTGCTTAACAAGCAGTTCAGCCAAACCATCATCGAATCCCATCCTTTTAGCTGTTTCAATCATCGTCATTACGAAATAATAAAAATAAGCCGGACCGCTTCCGCTTACAGCCGTAACTCCGTCCATTAACGATTCATCGTCAATCATAAAAGTTCTACCGGTAGTGCTTAATAAATTTTCAACCGTTGAGAGATGGTGAATATTTGTTTCCGGAGAAGGGACATAAACCGTAATTCCCATTCCATACTGCGCAGGCATATTCGGCATTGCCCGCACTATGTAATTGTGTTTCAACGATTTCTTTATAAACGAGATTTTTATTCCCGCGAGTATCGAGATTACAAGTGTTTCCTTTTTAATTTTACCGGCGAGCGGCGGAATTATCGAATGAATATCCTGCGGTTTAATTGCTAATATCAGCACGTCAACATTCAATACATTTTCATCAATTCCTAAAATCACTTTCCCATAATTCAATTCGAGAAGTTCCTTTTCGTGTTCTTTATCTTTTGCCACAAGAAGCAAATTATCATTTTTCACTTTGTGGTATTGAATGAATGAACGGGCGTAAGTTAAGCCCATATTGCCGCAGCCAAGTATTGCGATTTTCATTTTCTAATCCGGTTATTCAAAAAAAAATTTCGGCAAAGATACGGAAATCTTTTGATAAACTTAAGATTATGGGAAAGGAATAGCTTATCCGGGAAAAACATTTATTCACAATGGATCAAAGGAAATATTGGCTGTCTTTTTTTTGCTATTGAGAATAAATGTTAAAAATGATAACCGATGGAGATATTCCATGATTTGTAATCCGAAAAATCATCGGTAAATATTATTGACGATCTTACCTTTGCGGCTAAAGTAAAATCCAATCCGAATTTGAATATCATCGATGTTTGATCGGTTCTCACCAAATTAGTTGCCAAAATGGTACTTAGTTGATTATTATTAAAACTATACGAAGTATCATACTGATCATTACGAATCCAATTATATCTACAAATAGTGCCGCCATAAAATGAAATATTTTCAGCCGGGGAGTAATTTATTAATAGCGGCAGAATGATATCGTATGAAGTGCGTCGAAAGTCTTTATATGTTAAATAGTAAAAATCATCCGAATAAAAACGCTTAAATAAATAGTAAGAGAGAAATGTTTTTGAAATATTAGCCATTATTCCTGAAATCAAACTGATATCGGATTTTTTAATATTGAAGGAATATCCCAAAGTTGCAGACAATCCCCATTTTTTCTCCTTTGAAGCTGTATCAATTTTATAGTCACGTTTATCTATAATAATTCCGCCGTTCTCCCGTGCATAGGAGAAATCAACATATTCCATCGATGCATCAGCATTTGAATAATGAGCAAAACCATTTACAAAGAAATAATCATCACTAAAAAGGATATCGGCTTTATACACAAATTTACTTTTTAACGAAAATGTCAGCGGCTCATAGTCCAACAAAATATTTTTCTGCATAATCGATGAATATAAGTCAGAGGTATTGGTATCGCTGGTTCGATTTGAATAACGAACTTCAATTTCAGGTAAACATTTCTGTACAGCCAATTGGCATGTGAAAATATTTCGACCGGAAAAAGTAGAATACTCCAGCCCGGTTTGGAATTTTTTGTAATTGTTCTTTAATGAAAACTCACTTCTTTGCTGAAGAATGAGGGGATAAGAAGTTATTTCCGATGTCAAATTACTTATTCGCTCGTAAGTATTACTCTCAAAATTGAAGAATATTCCAATCGCGGATTTTTCACCAGTTAAGCCGCCTATGTTGGATATTTTTAGATTGAACGCGTGATTTTGATATGATTCTTCAATATCACGCAGACCATCGTACCTGTCTAAATCACTAGTTGAACTTGTTCTCTGTGTTCCATGCTCAATAAACAAAGACCATTTATGCCCGAATGCAGGGAAAAATGAACACGATGAAATAGTTTCCCAATTCCCATATTTGGATTGATAAATATTATACGGCATTTCATTTCCAAAGTATGTTAAGTAGGAATAACTTGTTTTGACATTATTAAGTAAAGCGGGGTGCATTATCGAATTGTTAATTGAATCCGGAATTGAAAGTAGAAAAGACTCCGGAAGTAAATCGTATTTAGCCATTCTTACTTCATTAATAATTGGTTCCGAAAGGAATTGTGCCGCGGTCTCGCAATGAAAGACCGTAAATACAATAAATACAAAAATTAGTTTTCTCATTTCATTCACCATTGGGCATGTTCTAAAAGTGATTAAAATAAATATCCGATTGAAATAGTCCAGCCGGAAAAATCCGAAAAATTACTGTTGGCGAAACAGCAAAGTCTTATCCCTTCGGGATGTGTAAGATTTAGTCCGGCGCAGAAATTTGTTTCCGAAATTATATTTTCGATCTTTCTTGATTCATCCATATCAGTCAAATTAGTACTTTCAACTACTCTCGAATTGATATCCCATTTATACTGTTCGTACGAATAGTTATAAGTTAAACCGCCGTAAATCTGACAGAAATCTGCTGGCATATACTCGAGCATTATCGGTATTGAAATCATGCACGTAAGGAGTGAATAATCGATCTTTCGATATGTGGTAGTATAACTGTTGATTTCGGGAATTGTAAATTTATCATGGATCATCGATGCTAACATCCCGCCATACAATGTAATATACGATAATCTGTAGGAAAAGTTATAGCCCGCGTTGAATTTTATTCCCTTTGTAACCTCTTTTTCATCAAAATCTTTTGCCAATGAAGTTTCAATATGCGTTGAATCAATTTCACTATTATAAAGCGAGTACATGTTGAACTTAGCGTTTCTATTTTTCTCGGAATAATAAGAAGATAAAGTCAATGAAAAATACTCATCATCAAAAAGTAAATTGGATCTTATGAATGCTGAAGCCCCAAATCCAAGTGTTGATGGATTAAAGTCAATAGTATTGGTATTGCGCACTTGGGTGATTTGTTCAAAGTTATTCGTGTCAATTATGCTCTTAAAATATTGATAACTGTATCTGTAATTGTTATTAGCCTTTTGATAATGGACATCCATTATCAAATCAATATGGGAATTGAAATAAGTATATTCAATACCGCATAAATAGGTCCCAAGCTCGTTTTCGTCTTCCGATATTGAATAATCAACGTCCTCAAGATAATTTCTGCTCGTAGCACGAGTAGAATTATTTTTTGATTGGTTATAAGAAAAAATCACTCCGATAGAAGAATGATTGGTAGGGTTATTGCAAATATTCGAAAGTTTTACTTTTATATTCTCTTGTAACACCCTCTGCGAATATTTCTCCGGGCTATAAAATGGCTCATGTGTTTCCTGAATTGTTTCGGAATTAGTTCTATTAGTAAATAATGAGAACAGCCATTTTGATCCCGCTGCATTGAACAATGTATTAACGGATATTGTGGACGGGGATAAATTATTCCCGCTAATTCCGAAATAAGTTAAGTAGAAAAAATTCTCTTTGAATATTACAGCACGCGCGGGATTTACAAGAATAGTCGATGCAGTATCATCCGTCAGCATTAAACTTTCCTGGGGCAGATTGAAATACGGAGCCAATCGAAAATTATGTTCCTCAGGTTTTGCAACTTGTTGCTGTGCGTGAGTGGTAATTCCGTACAAAAATATTAAAATGAAACTAAGGATAAATCGAATATGCATTAATCCTCCCGACAATATTTTAATTTTCTACAAAAACATAATAAATTAGTATCAGTTTCCAAAATATCAGTTACAAAAATTTATAAAATTATATGGGCAATTATTCGGTACCTCCCACACTGATTTGATTACTCTCTTCCAAATAAAATCCTTGTACGCTTAATCAAACATTCCTATATTTGTTCGAATTTTTAGCGGAAATTAAGTATTACTGAACCACTTAAAATATTATTTATGTCCTTATCGTTTTCGATGCCTGCTCAGAATATTTTCATTCTAAATACAATTAAGAAATTTATATAATCTAAAAATGTAGGAGAAAGATATGTCCGAACCGAAGAAATTTATTCCTTACGTCTCTCCTGAATCAACGATGTCCGAATTTACAATCCGGGCGTTGATAATCGGTTTAGTTATGTGCGTTGTGCTCGGTGCAGCCAATGCTTATCTTGGTTTAAAAGCCGGAATGACCATCGCAGCCACCTATCCCGCGGCTGTTATCGGTATGGCGATATTAAGATTGTTCAAAGGTTCTGTTCTCGAAGAGAACTTTGCACGAACCGTCGGTTCAATCGGCGAATCCGTAGCCGCAGGTGCAATCTTTACATTACCCGCGTTTTATATTTCCGGTTTGTGGAAAGAATTTTATACGTTCTCGAATTATTTAACCGCTACAATAATTTTAATTTCCGGCGGTGTTCTTGGAATAATGTTCGTCGCATTACTAAGACGGGTAATGGTGGAAGATACGGATTTACCATTTCCTGAATCCATCGCCGCTGCTGAAATCCACAAAGCCGGCCGTTCATCGGGAACAGGTTCTAAGTTTTTATTCGGCGCAATGATTGGCGGCGCAATCATTAAAATGCTTGCTGAATTCAAATTATTTGCCGAGACATGGGAAAAATTTATTACCTTCGCCAAACAGACAATCACCGGTACAACCATTGCTGGTCAAGGTGGAATCATGGTAAGTTCTCCTGGAATTAGTCCGGCGTATATGGGAGTCGGATACATCATCGGTCCGAAACTTGGCGCACTAAACTTTAGCGGCGGACTGCTTGCATGGGGTTTGTTGACACCAATAATTATGTATTTCCTATCGCCGTCGTTCACCCCGGATTTTATATCAAGCTGGGCAAATTATCTGATGGGTATGGATCAATCATTAACTATTGATACAGCCACAACCAAAGTGAGCGATCCGATATTCCAGATGTATGCAATCTGGAGATACATCGTTAAACCAATCGCTATCGGCGGTATGTTAATGGGCGCCGGTTATACTTTATTCAGAATGAGAAAAAGTTTGTCGGCAGGTATCGGCAGATCAATTAGCGATGTTAAAAAAGCCGCTTCGGGAAGTCACATTGAAAGTGTTAGAACTGAAAAGGATTTGAAATTTTCATGGATTATGATCGGTATTGTAGGCGCTGCTATTGTTACCTTCTTAGTTACAAAATTTATATTCGGTACAACATTTTTACCTGCCATCGTTGCAGCAACTGTACTAATAATTCTTGCATTTTTCTTTGCCGCTATTTCAGGTTATCTTGTTGGAATTATGGGTTCAAGTAATAATCCAATAAGCGGTTTAACTTTAACTGCATTAGTTGTAACTGCTTTAATAATGGTTGCAATGGGTGTCAATGCTCAATCCGGTGGTGTTGCAGCGGTGCTTGGCGTTGCGGCAATTGTTTGCGTTGCAGCTGCTGTTGCCGGTGAAATGCTGCAGGATTTGAAAGCCGGGCATATCCTTGGCGGTACTCCCTGGAAAATGCAGATCGGTGATTTGGTTGGTGTTGTAGTTGCCGGTTTGGTAATGTTTTTAGTTCTTGTATTCTTGAATGAAGCCGACATTGCTCAAGGAATTAAAGAAGGATACGACGGCGGTTTCGGTAGTCCGAAGTTATCTGCACCACAAGCAGGACTAATGGCTATGCTGTCAAGCGGTATAGTCGGCGGACAAATGTCATGGCCATTAATTATCGTTGGAATGTTGATGGGATTGGCTTTCATCCTTATGCAGGTTAAAAGTCCGATGCTTGTTTCGGTTGGTATGTATTTACCGCTGGAAACAACATTCGCCATATTTGTAGGTGGTTTGGTAAAAGGAATGGTTGACATTGTTTGCAAGAGAAGAAATTTCAACGAAGCTCAAAGAGCCAGAGTTGAAAATGTTGGAATTTTACTCGCAGCCGGATTTATAGCCGGCGAAGCTCTTACCGGTTTGGCATTTGCTCCATTTAAAATAGCCAAAATTGAATTGCTGCAAATCTTCGATCCGGCGCCAATTGAAATTGGCGTGGTTATTTTAATAATCATTTCTTTGATTATGATTTTTGTCCCGGCTAAAAATGCCGGTAAACCGGATGAACCGGCTCCACCGGTTGCATCAATGTAATTTAATTTTCCTAATTGGATAGACGGAAGTGTTCAGCTTCCGTCTATCGTTTATTCATATCAGAGTGATGATGTTTAATAAAAAATCCAAACAGCCAAAAAACTATCTTGAAATTATTCCACATCGTTTACGAGAATTTATTATCACCGAAGAAGGAAAAGTTACCGTTCTCGTTCCGAAATTTGAAAATAAATTTCTCGTCAAATATTTAGTTCCGATCATGAAGTCCAAAGAAATAAAAGTGAAACTTGATGAGTTTGGTTCGGAGGTGTGGAAGCAAATTGATGGACAAAAAAACATTTCGGAGATAGGGGATTCACTCACTTCAAAATTCGGTGAGAAAATCCAACCGGTTGAAGAACGGCTCACTAAATTTTTAACGCAGCTCTCAAATGGTAATTTGATTAGTTTTGAAAAAGAATCATGATTTGTCTTGGGATTTTTTTTTGTTATAAAGCAACCCACGATTTTAATCGTGGGTATTTGAATAAAAGGGGTAGTTCATTAACCGTTTTAACGGTTTATAAAAGTGAATAGTTCATTTAATTGAGGAGAAATATTATGTCTCACTCATTAACAAAAATATGGATACATGGGATTTTTGGTACTAAAGACAGAGCTAAACTTATTTTGCCTGAATATGAAAAAAATTTACATGCCGAAATACAAAACAGCATTGAGATGAGTTTCGAAAGTAAGGTTCGCATTATTAATGGAACAGAAGACCATGTACATATTTTATTTCTGCTTTCTCCTAATTTTTGCGTGAGAGATATTTTCAAAAATATTAAAGGCGGCTCTTCTCACTGGTGGAATCAACAGAATTATTCGCAAATTAAATTTGCTTGGCAAACGGGTTATGGAGCTTTTTCAGTAAGTGAATCAAAATTAAGGGATGTTGAAAAATATATCCGGAATCAGAAAGAACATCATCGAAAAATTACTTATCAGGAAGAAGTCGAGTTATTTGTTAAGAAATATGGGATTGAGTTTGTAAACCGTTGAAACGGTTTGCTCCTTTTCATTGTATCTCCCCACGACTGAAGTCGTGGGTTGTTCTAATGATGAATGATATATTTTTTCGAAAATTATAATTAAATTTTTTTTGAGGAAGCAAATGAACGATAATACCGCAATTAAAAAATCCGAACCTTCGACATTACTGCGTTGGATTGTTCTATTATTCATCAGCCTTGCAATGTTCGGCAATTATTATATTTACGACAGCATAAGTCCATTAGCAGATTTGCTTAAGGTGCAGCTTGGATTCTCCGATTCCAATATTGGATTGCTGCAGGCAATTTACAGCTTCCCGAATATTATCATGGTTCTTATCGGCGGAATTATTATTGACCGAATCGGTACAAGAAAATCTGTCCTAATATTTACATTGCTTGTTGCGTCCGGGGCTGTAGTTACAGCGCTAACGGATAAAATCGCGGTCATGGCTGCCGGAAGATTATTATTCGGCCTCGGCGCAGAATCAATGATCGTAGCAATCACAACAATTGTTGCTCGCTGGTTCAAAGGAAAAGAACTGTCATTTGCATTCGGATTAAACTTAACTGTTGCACGTCTTGGTTCTTTCCTTGCATTGAATTCACCCACATGGGGAAAAAGCTTGTACGAATATTGGCAGTCGCCTTTGTGGATAACGGTCGCTGCGGGTGTGTTTGGAATTTTCTGCATCATCATATATTATGTTTTGGATATTTACGCAGTTAAAAAATATGAAATGCCGAAAGACGGCGAACAAGATAAAGTTGTACTAAAAGAATTATTCAAGTTCGGAAAATCATTTTGGTATATAACAGCTCTTTGCGTTACATTTTATTCAGCAATGTTTCCGTTCCAAACATTCGCTATTAAATATTTCCAGGAAGCGCATGGTACAACCCGTGAAGTCGGCGGTAACCTTTCCAGCATTTTAACTTTAGCTGCAATGATTTTTACTCCGCTCTTCGGATTACTCTCCGATAAAATTGGCAAACGCTCCTTGTTAATGATGTTCGGATCGATGTTGATCATTCCTGTGTATTTGATGATGGCATACAAAGTTGGGCGTCCGGATGTAATGGCTGAATCGGATTTTATAAATATTACCTTTAGCTTTTTTGATATCAATGCCTCAATCCCGGTTTACTTGATTATCCCGATGGCGATGATGGGTATTGCTTTTTCATTAATACCCGCTGTGATGTGGCCTTCGGTTGCATTGATTGTTGAACCGAATAAACTTGGTACGGGTTACGGCTTGATGACGATGATTCAAAACATCGGACTCTTTGCATTCAATTTAATTATCGGTTTCGCAAATGATTCATCTGCTGCGAGCGCAACTAATCCAGACGGATATATTCCCGGTATGTGGATATTCTCCATACTCGGTTTTTGCGGTTTGACTTTTGCCTTCTTATTAAGAAAATCAGAATCGGGACCGAATGCACATGGACTCGAACAGCCGAGAGGTAAGAATTAGTGACGGATGATTTTACGAATTTATACCCTGTTCATGCTTGTGAATTTGAAGAGATTGCAAGCGGATTAATCGTTGTTCATTTTCGAAAAACAAATCACAGTTTATTTGATAGAATATTTTTTCGAAGCCAATTGAATAAACCGCATAAAATCGATCTTGATGAAATTGGTTCATTCATCTGGAAATTATGCGATGGGAAAAATCCAATTGGTGAAATAATTATTAATGCAAAACTGCAATTCGGTGAAAAGATTGAACCAGCAGAACAACGGGTACTACTATTCATAAATAAAATGTATAGTACAAAATTTATCCACCTATATAAAAAGCAAATAAGCAGTACAGATTCTCAATAATTTTACTTATTTTAAAATTGAAAATACCGGTGAGACAATATGCTGCTTAGCCGATGCAAAATAGTATGTTTATTTGTTGTATTGAATATAATGACTGGAAATATGTTAGCCCAAACTTGCGGTTTCGGTTGTCTTGGACTTAGCGGCTTCTATGGCGGTTATTCCTATCAACAATTTAATGCAGATGGATTAAATCAATATTTAAATTCTACTCTTTTGGATATAGTTAACGACGATGTGGAGCAGATAGAATTTAAGGAAGGCAGAGGATTCCGGTTTGGCGCAAATATTTTTAGAGCAAAGTTTGATGATTATTTTATTACCGCCAAGGGATTTTTCCAATTCTTAAAGGAAGAAAAAACACGAAGTGGAAATTTAAATTCAAATCTCCAAAAAAAATTGGAACTGCAAATGAATTATTGGGGATT
>JAZDFC010000114.1:0-25489 GCA_043808235.1 bacterium | reverse complement strand
AATTTAAGAAAATGGATTCCGGGCATTGGTCTTATAATTCTAACAATTGCGTTGCTAATAATCTTCAAATCAAACAAAGGTAACATCAATAACCTGGTTGAAGAGGGTAGAGGCGCTCTTCTTAGTCTATATACGGATAATCTGAAACCATTAATTTCCAAGACGAACTTAACAAATGAGGATGTGCTGAATTTTGCTTTGTATAGAAACCTTCCAATAGATAAAGACAAAAAGCAGGTTCTTCATATCGAAAACGATTCCCCTGAAGGAGAGATTCTTCAATTGAAACCATCAGTTTGGCGTGAAGATACTGATAATTACAATAGACTGATAAAATATCTTGATTTATCTTCGGATGAACGCGATCAGCTTGATTCGATTCTTAATTCCCATAAAGATGAGATATATCAAAATATTTTATATAATGATAACAACACAATTGCCGTAAATGCCAACCTTGCGGATTTAAGAAAACTTATTCTTCTTGATATTGTAAATTTTGCTCAGAAAGCAAATAAAGAAAAAAGCGAAGAATTTGCACCCATATTTCTCGAAGCCGGAGACGATTTGGAACTTCAGGCGGCATTGAATGATGTGAAGGATGAGAAAACCAATGATTTCATTTTTATTGCTCCGGATACCGTCTTTCAGGTTGCCTGCAATATTGATGAAGCGGCGCTTGAAAAATCGATAGTAAGCTATGAAGCCGCTGTAAAGCATGGAGCAAAAGCCTTGGAAGAATTTAAATTTTCCTTCAATATAAATATTCCTGAAGCTCCATATCCAGTCGATGTTGTGCCTGTCCCTGAATTTTCGGTAATGGTGAATGACAATGATTCCTCCCGGTACGTTAAGATTTTTATTCCAAAGATTGGTAAAAAGGTAAAACAACAGGTAGTACTGGACAAATATAACAAGCAAATTGATAGTCTTAATAAAAGGATTGAAAGGATTTCAAGCGTTCATCCGGGTCATAAAACAAGATCGAGTACAAGGAGTACAGGTAGTGTAAATATCCCTGACGAAGAACCGGGGGACTTCAACTTTGAATTTAATCTCGATAATCTCGATGAACTAATTACAAATAGCATTGAACTCGGTTTGAAAGCAAGCAATATTGAAAAATGGGAAAATTTCGGGATCAAAGTAGATTCACTCATGAAATCATTCCAGATTAATATAAATGATTCTTCATTTAAAATAGATATTGAAAACTTCAAAAAAGAAGTGCAAAAATTAAAAGAGGAAACGGAAAAAAACAGTGATAAGAAACTTCCTAAATAATCTTTCGGGCTCCCGAAAGTTAGAATATGCCGTTTCATTTTCGGCCGTATTGTTTTTATTAAAATTAGTTTTCCCGGTTTCCAATTCCGCGCTAATCATAATTGTTTCGGATGTTGTAGTATATCTAAGCATATTTTTTTGGGTGCTTTATCTTGGTGTTTTTCTTAAGCAGAGAATTTACACCCCTCTTTCGATAATTTTAAATGTTGGAATTTTAACAGCGCTGATTTTTTTCATCATAGCTATATCAACATCGTTCGGCAGTGATATCGAAAAAGCCGAACTTCCTGAAGGATTCATAAGCGCGATTTTTTCATTATTACTCGCATTCATTTTTATTGGTATTCTCACATACATTTTTTCGGCACTGCGGGAATTATTTTTCTTTAGGCAAAAGAAGGATCCCAAAGCTTATTTCAATACAATGGCCATATTCTTTTCACTCGCATTTTTCTCAACAACACTAATTAGAATTGATCCCGAATATGATTACGTTCAAAATACATTTTTCGTTGTATCGATTTTATTATTAGCCATTAATTCACTACGGCTCGCGTGGATTGCATATCTTACTAAAAAACAAAAAATTCTGTTAATGGTTACGTCCATCATACTTGTGGTGTTATTTGTTTTTAACCTCATTTTCAGTTCGGGAAATAACTCTATAATGTTGATTATTACTGCGTTCTCTCCGGGTCTGCAAATGTTTATGAATTTGTGTATGATTTACGGTCTCATATTTTTCAGCGTTACTTTTTTTACTGCGTTATTTCACCTTCCAACAGCAGAAGCTTTCGACAGACGTACCGAAGAGATTTCCTCGTTGCAGGATTTAAGCAAATTGGTTACCCAGGTTTTTGATTTCAAAGAATTGGGAGACACAATCACAACTATCACGAAAAAGGTTTGTAATTCTGATTCCTCATGGCTCGTGATAATTAACCGCGATGGTTATTCCATTAATTCAGTGAACAATATCGGTTATCTTCAGGCGGATGAAGTAACCAAATTGTTAATCAATGAAAAGAAATTAAGCGATAAGCTTGAAACTTTTGAAGATGTATCGCAATGGGGTAGTGATAGTAAAAATCAGGCAAATATTAAATCTCTCGCAGCCGCACCGTTAAAAGTACACGGAAATATGAAGGGATATCTTTTTACATCCCGCAACTCGGTATTTAATTATGATTTGGATGACAGAAAAACTATCGAGGCATATGCTGATTATGCCGCAGTTGCTATGGAAAATGCAAAGTTAATTGAAGAATCAATTGAAAAAGAACGACTCGAAAAAGAACTCGATGTTGCTCGCGAAATCCAAAGAAAAATTCTACCTTCCAAAACTCCGGAGCTGGATAAACTTTCAATCTGCCCGACGTTTATACCCGCATTCGAAGTAGGCGGAGATTATTACGACTTTTTCGAAATTGCAAAAGATAAACTCGGTTTTGTTATAGCCGATGTTGCGGGCAAAGGAATATCTGCAGCATTTATAATGGCGGAAGTTAAAGGAATTTTCGAAACATTGTCGAAACTGATTTCGAGCCCAAGACAACTATTGATACAAGCAAACGAAATTTTAAAAGGCAGTCTCGAAAAGAAATCATTTGTGACGGCTATTTATGGAATAATTGATACGAAGAGTGGAGTAGTACAAATTGCCCGCGCAGGTCATCCTCCGGTTTTCCATTTACACAAAGGCGAAATTCACAGCTTATCCCCCGAAGGAATCGGACTCGGTTTAGACTACGGCGATATTTTCTCGAACAATTTGAAAGAATTAGAAATTAAGTTAAATTTTGGTGACGTTTTATGTGTATATACCGACGGAATTCCGGAATCGCAGAATATTGATTTGGGAGAGTTTGGTTATTCGAGAATGAAAGAGATTATTTTGCAGAAATCAGATAAGGAAGTGGGGGAAATTTCTAATGAAATTTTGAAACAAGTTTCTGTATTTTCGCAAAATAAATCGCAGCACGATGACATAACGTTAATCCTATTTAAATGGAATTTTAATAACAATTCATCTGGAGAAGTTTAATGGCAGATTTTAATGTATCTGTCCGCGGAGTTGGAGATATTAGTGTTATTGATGTGAAAGGGTATCTTGACGCACACACAGCGCCCGATTTGGAAAGCGCTTTCGACTCGCTTATAAAGGACAACAAATATCAGGTTGTAGTAAACTTCAACGATCTGAATTATATCAGCAGCGCCGGACTCGGTGTGTTTATGGCTTACGTTGAGACCATGCGCGAGAATTCCGGTGATATAAAATTCTCAAACATGTGCGAGAATGTTTATAATATTTTCGATCTTCTTGGATTCCCGCTTCTGTACGAATTTTTCAAGAATGAAAAGGATGCCGTTGAAAAATTTATAGGGCCAAGTGAATCTTGAAAAGAATTAAAACTTTTCGCAAAGAATTATTAATTAAAAGCTCTACCGAGAATCTCTCGATTGTGAGGGATTTTATAAAAGCGGCAGGCGACGAAGTTGGAATGGATAAAGAAATCGTCGGAAAAATAGTTCTTGCCGTTGACGAAGCCTGCACCAACGTTATTAAACACGCATATAAATACGCACCCGATGGAGATATAATAATTATTGTAATTTTTGATGGTTCCAAGCTTGCTATCAGTATTACCGATTATGGATTAAATTTTGACCCGAATATAATTCCAGTACCTGACATTCAGGAATATTACAAACAGAGAAAAGTAGGCGGTTTAGGAATATTTTTAATGAAAAAATTAATGGATGAAGTTAAATACGCAAACCTTTCTGATAACCGCAACCAGGTAACTTTGGTTAAATATCTTATTTAATAAAGATGCAATTACCGGATAAAAATTCCGCCCTTCGCAATCTTTCAGCATTAGTTGATTTCAGCAATCTCATTAATTCAAGTCTCGATTTAGATTTTATTCTTAATAATCTGCTTCTTACTTGCTTTGGAAAATTTCATACGGCAAGAGGTTGTGTGGCAATTATTGATAACGATAATAATTTTAAAATGGCTGCATACAAAGGTATTACTGAAAAAAACATTCAAAAATTTCCCCATATCAACCTGGAAAATTACCGGGACAGTAGGGAATTAAAAATTTTCCAGACTGAATTAAAACTCCCCATTTGCCAGGAAATTACATCTTCGCAGGGAATACGGGGATTAATTTTTCTTGGCGAGCGACTTACAAAATCACAATATCAATCAGAGGATATTGATTTTCTCAGCACCCTGGTAAATATTGCAGCCACTGCAATCGAGAATACTTTTTTTATTGAGAAAATGAAATCGGTTAATCGTGACCTCGACGCAAAAGTAAATCAGCTCAGCTCTCTTTTCGATCTCAGCAAAGAATTCAGCGGAATACTCGATACCGAAAGGATAGCTAAATTACTTGTCTTCTCAATCATCGGTCAATTAATGGTTTCCAAGTTTGCAGTAATAACATGCGAAGCCGGAAGCATTAAAATTCTTGATAGCAGGATTCAGGAAGACAAATTGAAAAGCGCAATCGCTAATTGCGATCCGATGAAGATAACCGGGACGACGGTCAAAGAAGAACTCGTTAAAAAGTTTAAGGAATTGGTTGATATTGGAATTGAACTTATTGTCCCGATGAAGATTAAAGGCGAAACGAAAGGACTAATACTTCTTGGTAAAAGAATAACTCAGCAGTCATATTCGCAATCGGATATTGAATATGTTTCGTCGCTTGGAGGTATTGCCATTATTTCAATAGAAAATGGCAGGCTATTCCAGGAAACTATCGAAAAGCAGCGGCTTGAAAAAGACCTCGAGATTGCACGAAATATTCAACAGAATTTACTACCGAACACAGTGCCGCCAATGAGCAATTTTGATATTTCCGCTTTCACAAAATCTGCCCGGCAGGTGGGCGGCGATTATTATGATCTTGTAAAACTTGATATCGATAAGCTGCTTTTCGCCGTTGGCGATGTTTCCGGAAAAGGAGTTCAGGCGGCATTATTAATGGCTAATTTACAGGCTTTTCTGAAATCCATTTGTAAACAGAACATCGGGCTTCAACAAGCGTCAAATCTGATAAACGATTTGGTCTCAGAGAATACAACTATGGGAAGCTTTATTACTTTTTTCTGGGGAATATTAAATGATTCGACTCTCGAATTGACCTATGTGAATATGGGCCATAATCCTCCATTGCTAATCCGTAATGGCGAAATTATTAAGCTGCGAAAAGGCGGAATGATTCTCGGCGTAATGACTACCGTGATTCCGTATGAATCCGAAACCATTCAACTGATGAAGGATGACAAAATTGTTATTTTCACAGACGGTATTTCGGAAGCCATGAATATTCGAAATGAAGAATACAGCGATGAAAAACTTGAAGAACTTGCAATAAAAATAGCTCCTCTCAGTTCGAAGGAAACTCTGAATAATATTTTAGATGATGTAAAGATTTTCACTCAAGGAGCCGAACAGTCCGATGATATCACTTGTCTGGTAATAAAGGTACGATAAATATGTTTAAAAGCGTGACACTGTTTTTATCAAAAAGTAGGAAAACTTTTTTCTTGATCTTAACATCGCTTGCGTTGTTAATAGGAATAATTAATATATATTTTCTCCTCGAGATACTCCCTCAAAAAAACGATGAATGCCTTTGGCTCCCAACTTATGCCAAAGATAAAAATCAACTTGCAATTGTATTTAGTAGTGTGAAGAAAAATGGCGTTACCTATAATGCCGGGATACGAAACGGCGACATACTGTTAGCAATTAATAATCACGAAATCGAAAACACCACACGAGCGCAATTTCATTTGAATTTTGTAAAGGCCGGGGATAGCGCACTTTACAAGATTGAGCACGAAGGAAAAATCATTGAGACTAAAGTAGAGGTAAAGAAACTTATCCAGTTTGGACCTCTCGCATTCACATCATTTTCTATTATATGGATGCTGGTGGGGATAATTGTATTAACTGCTAAACCTGATGGCCGTTCGCAGAAAATATTTTATGCAATAGGATTCTTCTCGATTTTGAGTAGTACATATATTCTGTTGAATCCGAATTTTGGACACAATCCTGTTGCTTATATTCCCTGGCTGGTGACAGTAGTTAATCTAATCAGTACAATCGGACTCGTATTTCTATCCTTTTTAATTCTACATTTTTTCCTTCTGTTTCCCAAGGAAAAGAAGATACTAAAGAAAAAGTTTACAAAAAGAATTCTTTACTTTATTCCATTTACCATTGCATTGTATTTGATAAGCATTATAATAGATTTACTTCCGCATCCGCCCAATTTCGATCAAGCGAAGACGTATATTCTTTTTATTTGGTTGATATTCATATTGTTAGCATGTTTTATTATTCTATTGGTATCATACGCCGAATTGAATTCTAAAACCGATAGAAAGCATTTAAGTGTAATCGTAATTGCATACGCAGTCGGGATTGCATCGATCATTTATACTACCACTATAGCGAATTTTATTGCTGAGAATATTTTTAACGATCCCGAATATTTCACGCCCATTATTTTGATTGTGCTTGTTCCTATTTCTTTTGCTTATTCTATTTTCAAATATTCGTTGATGGATGTTACGGATGTTTTAAAGAATGCAATAACTTACGGTATTGCTACTATTTCGATTGCAGCATTTTACTTTTTAATTATTTATTTCCTTGGCCAGAATCTTAGTTCGTTTATCGGCAGCGATTACCAGGGAGTTCTTGCCGGAGTTATGTTTATTGGATTTGCAATACTTTTCCAATCGACAAAAGATAAATTCCAGGAAATACTGACGAGGCGTTTTTACCCTGAACAATTTGCTTATCAAAAGGTTCTGTTGAGATTCAGTAGCGATATCAGATCCGTCTTTGGTTTAGAAAATATATTAGATTCTACGAATAATACATTTATTGAGGCGCTGAATTTAAAACGATTTGGAATCATCATAAAAAACTTTAATAACGGTGCATACGAATTAAAACGGCACAAGGACCTGGAAAGCGTCTATTCTTTCGATAGAATTGATGAGGCATATTTATATCTGTTATTAAATGACAAGTTTGAAAAGCAATTGCTGCCGGTCTTTGAAATGAACGAGTTCGAACAAATATTTCCTGAAGATTATAAAGCATTGATTGATGATGGAATTTATACGATAATTCCTCTTGTCATTAAAACTAAAGTGACAGGATTCTTACTATTCGGACTGAAACATTCCGGGGCTCAGTTTGCGGGGAAGGATTTGGAATTGCTTGTCGCAGCTGCAAATCAAACCGCTCTTTCTATAGAGAATGCCAGATTATACGAATCCGAAGCGGCAAAATTGAAGATGGAGAGTGAACTCGAAAATGCAAGGAAAATTCAGGAGAATTTATTGCCAAAGTCATTTCCGGCTTTAGCAGGAATTGATATTGCAGGAATAATGATTCCAGCTATGCACATCGGCGGCGATTATTTTGATGTGATTAGTATCGATGAAAATAAATTCTATGTTATTATTGGCGATGTTTCGGGAAAAGGTTTATCAGCATCCCTATACATGTCAAAGCTGCAAACGATAATGAGACTATATTGCACGGGGGAGAAATCACCCGTGGCCATTTTAAAAGATATCAACAAACATGTTTATCAAAGTTTTGAACGGAACTGGTTTATTACTATTTCACTCGCCTTATTTGATGTCAAAAATAATTCTATCAAATTCTGCCGCGCCGGACACACACCGCTTGTTATGCTTAATAACGGCGAGATTAAAAATTATCAGCCATCCGGCATAGGACTTGGACTCGAGAATGGAAATCTTTTTGATTCGGTGCTGGAAGAAATAGAATTGCCGTTGAAAGAAAAGAGTATTTATTTCTTTTATTCCGATGGGGTAAACGAGGCGATGAATGATAAGCACGAAGTGTTCGACTCGAAAAGAATTGAAGAAAGCTTATCACAAAATTTTCAACTTCAGGCAAAAGAAATCCTCGCCAAATTAATTGTCGAAATAAATAGCTTTAGAAACGGGCACCTGATAAATGACGATCTTACTTGCGTTGTTATCAAAACCCTTTGATCATTATTAAGAAAAATTTGCTGAATATTTTTGTTGATTTGACATCCGCCATGAAAATAGTCTTAGTGTTAATAAGGAATTCTAAAGATATAGAACGCGGATTTTTATGATTTTTATGATCCTCATGCATCATAATTATCATAAAAAATCAGCATTCAATTAATCTTTTTGTTCGGTAATAAAACCATGTTTTAATTGTAAAAGAAAGTGGAATTGCAGAAATTTCGCACCATTTATTTTACTTATACGGAAAATACTTTTATGGAATTCATTACATATCTTGTTGATCTATTTCTTCACTTAGACAAACATCTCGCTGAACTTATTAATCAATATCATACATTCACTTATGTAATTCTATTTGCTGTAATCTTTGCCGAAACAGGGTTTGTCTTTACACCTTTTCTCCCTGGCGATTCACTTCTTTTTGCTGCGGGTACATTTGCAGTTGTCGGCGTTTTCAACATTCATTTGCTTTTTTTAATGCTTGCAGCTGCTGCAATTCTTGGCGACACTGTTAATTACTGGGTTGGGCATTATTTTGGAATGAAGTTATTTAAAAAGTATCCGCGGTTTCTAAAACAGGAATACTTAGACCGCACTCATAAGTTTTTTGAAAAATACGGCGGTAAGACAATCATCCTTGCACGATTCGTTCCAATCGTAAGAACGTTTGCTCCTTTTGTTGCCGGCGTAGGTTCAATGACTTATTCAAAATTTATTAGTTATAATATTATCGGCGGCGCTGCATGGTGCGCCATTTTTTTATACGGCGGGTATTTCTTCGGTAATCTTCCTTTTGTAAAAAATAATTTTTCGTTCATAATCGTCGCTATAATCATCATATCGGTACTTCCGGGAGTGATTGAATTATTACGGCATAGAAAAGATCATCAAAAATAATTATGATCTATTAAAATATTGGATAAATACTAATCACCATTATTCATTTGTTTATGAACATCGGTCTTATCAAGATAGGTTATGCTATTAAAAAAATCCTTATTCAAATATTCTTTATTAAAATCAAGAATAATCTTATTTAGTTTTATTTTATGATATTCCATACCACTTAAAATCAACTTTAATTTGTCTCTAGAGTCCAATTTTTCATATTCAGTAATATCGATAGTTGAAAACCATAATTCATCACCTATAACATCACATATTGCATAATCTATTTCGTAGTAACATGCTTTTTGAATGGATCCAAATTTTCTAATCCAGATATTAGCATTATTGCCATGATCATTTTTATATGAAATTATTATATCTCCTCTTTGTTCCTCTCTTCGATAACTTGGGCATGAATTGCATATATGCTCTCTTCTAATTGAATAATAGTCATTATTTCTATACACGGATAAATGTACGCAACTGTCATCTTCAAAAAAATTTTCAATTTGACAATCAATATTAAACCAACTATCTGGAGGGCGACAATTGTAGTGAAAAATCGCATTTTGCGTTAATTCAATAATATTCTCTGCAAAATTCGGATCCTTTTTGCATGAAAACATACTTAATAATAAGACCGAAAGGGAAACCACTTTGAGTGTCTTTGGCATTATTTATTCCTGCATATAATAATTTCCATGAATAACTGTTGAGTTCCGGATAAGAAAATAATTATTTACTCACTACTTTGCACAAATTACTTATTACACTACCAATTCAAGCGGAAGCTGAAACAATCTTATTCTATCATCAGGTCGCATTGAAATTTTGTTCAATTCTTTCACTCCTTCAATAACTTTTGAAAGAGAATCCTCGTCGTCAAAGGCAATCATGCGCACATAATTTTCTCCGGGAAAAGTACGCGTACCGAGATGTGCATCGGTGTTGTGACCTTTCCCTTTAACTTCCTCCCACTTGGTATAATAATCGATTCTAAGCTCGTCCATAAGTTTTTCAACACGATCTTCAAGTATATCGTGATAAATTAAAAATACAACTTTCATAAAACCTCCGGATCTATTTTGGAAAACAGTTTCTTCCGAAATTTACTTCTTTTTACGGAACGGGAATATTTTAAAAACGAATCCAAAAATCTTTTTCTTACCAAGATCATCAATCAGTGAGTACACAACCGGCACAATAAAAAGCGTTAATAGGGTAGAGGTTAACAAACCGCCGATAACCGCTTGACCCATCGGGGAGCGGAATTCCGAACCTTCACCCAAACCGAACGCAACGGGAACCATTCCGAAGATCATAGCAAATGTCGTCATTAAAATAGGGCGGAGTCTTGTTGGACCGGCTTTCAACAATGCATCGAATCTCGACATCCCTCTTTCTCTCAATACGTTTGTAAAGTCCACCAGAAGAATTCCGTTCTTCGTCACCAATCCCATCAACATAATAATTCCTATCATGGATACAACGGAAATTGAGCTTCCAAAAATTAAAAGGAAAATTGCTGCGCCAATAATCGACATCGGGAGCGCAAGCATGATTGAAAACGGGTGAACGAAACTTTCGAATTGAGCAGCAAGCACTATATACACAAATACAACCGCGAGCATTAATGATAAAAGAATATTTAAAAACGCTTCCGCTTGTTCTTCTCCTTCGCCAACTACTTCGACTGTGTAGCCACTTGGAATCTTTAGGTTATTGACGTCAACTTGAATTTCCGCCATTACATCGGTAAGCAATCTGCCGGAGAGGTTTGCATCAACGCGAATTTCCTTTTGTCTTTTGTAACGATTTATTTTAGATGGGCCGGCTCCTTCATCAATACTTGCAAAATCGTACAGCGGGATTAAATAATTTTTTCCGTTCATATCCTGTTTATTGCTTTTTATGGTAAGGTTGGAAATCGCATTGATATCAACTCTGTCCTGTTCACGAAGTTTTACACGTACATCATATTGTTCGTCGCCTTCCTGGTATTGTGTTGAAACGTATCCGTCAACCATCGATCTAATTGATGAAGCTAAGAGAAAAGGATTGATACCGAGATCGGAGGCTTTTTCTCTATCGATGTGAATTCTAACTTCCGGTTTGGATAATTCCAGGCTGTTGTCGATGTCAACCGGACCGGCGGTATTTCTAAAAATACTTTGTACTTTATCTGCGATGGATTTTAATGTATCTATATTTTCGCCGCGTATGCTGTATGTAAGCGGTTTCTCGCTGCCTCCCGGTCCGCCTTCGAGCATGAAACTGAATTTGGCGCCGGGTAAAAGTTTCAGTTCCTTTCTTATTTCAGAAATTATTTGTTGAACACCTTTAACGCGGGCATCTTTTTTTAACATCTTAACTAAAATCGATGCATCTGTTACTGTTGTATTCCCGGAACCAATTGTAGTGAGAACGGTCGTAACTTCGGGTCTATTTTGTAATACTTCTTCAATTTTTTTGCATACATTTTCTGTTTGACGGAGTGAACTTCCCGGCGCTGCTTTCACGGTGAGTGTAAATTCCCCTCTATCTGTCTGTGGGAAAAATTCTCCGCCGAGAGCGCCCATAATCATCATACTGCCAATAAAAATTGCTATCGAACCGAACACAACTGTTTTTCTGTGGCGCAGCGACCAATTAAGTCCGGTTTTATATTTGTCGCTTAGAATTTCGAAGAAATGGTTGAAATAATAGAGGGATCTTCTTAAAATATTTCCTTCATTAGTTAATTCTTCATCCTCTTTAGTCAGCCATCGGGAAGAAAGCATCGGTGTTAAAGTGAAAGCTACGAATAAGGAAACAAGCACCGCAACCGAGATAGTTATTCCAAATTGATAGAAAAATCTACCGACAATTCCCGGCATGAAGGCAACCGGCACAAATACTGCCACGATAGTAAATGTAGTTGCCATTACAGCAAGTCCAATTTCCTGGGAAGCTGATTTTGCAGCTTCCATCGGAGTCTCGCCCTGCTGCATGTGCCTGTAAATATTTTCGATAACTACGATGGCGTCGTCAATCAGCAAACCAACCGCGAGCGAAAGCGCAAGCAGCGACATCATGTTGAGAGTGAAATTGAGAGCGTACATAATAATGAAACTGGCAATTATGGAAGCGGGGAGCGCCAATCCGCTGATAATCGTAGAACGAAAGTTTGCAAGGAAAAGATAAATTACGATGATTGCAAGCAAACCGCCGTAAACGATATCGAACAATACATCGTTGATAGTGTCTTCGATATAAAGCGAGTTATCGCGGGCGAGGAAAATTTTAATATCTGCCGGTAATTCCTTATCGAGTTTTTCAATTTGCTTTTTAACTTCCTCCGCAACTTTAACCGTGTTGCTTCCGGATTGTTTTATAATATCAAGCCCAACGGCAGCTTTGCCGTTTAATCTCGTTAAACTGGTTTGTTCTTTTACTCCGTCAACAACTTTTGCCACATCGGATAAATAAACGCTTTTTCCGTTTGGCGTAGCTACAATAACGCGGTTAAAATCATCAACGGATTTATATTTGCCGAGAGTTCTCAAAAGCAGCTGCCGATTTCCTTTTATCAAATTACCGCCCGGTATTTCAACGTTTGATGCGCCGACACTCATAATAATTTCTTGTATCGAAAGATTGTAGGATTTCAATTTTGCCGCATCTACTTCAACAAGGATTTCTCTCTCAGCGCCGCCCACTAAGTTACAAGCGCCCACACCGGGAATATTTTCGAAACGCTTTTTAATTACGTTCTTCGTGTAAGTTGTAATCTCTTTATCTGTTCGATTACCTGAAACCGTCATTGACATTATCGGAAGACTTGCAAAATCAAATCTTTGAATTACAGGGTCTTCAATGTCCGTAGGTAAATTGGCGCGAATCGCAGAAACTTTTTCTCTTACATCCTGTGCGGCAGACTTACCGTCAATTTCTAATTTGAACGCGATTATTACTATCGAAACATTTTCCTGCGATGTAGATTGAATGAAGTCCACGCCTTCAACCGGGTTAACAGCCTCTTCAATTTTTTTAGTCACATCGGTCTCAATTTGTTCCGGACCTGCACCGGGTAAAACCGTAGTAACAATCACATATGGAATGTCAACGTTCGGATACAAGTCCACATTCAATTTTAAATACGAAAACAAACCGAGAACAATCAGCGCCATAATCATCATTGTTGCGAACACAGGCCGCTTTATCGATATATCAGCTAATTTCATTTTAAATACCTTTTTTAGTCGTTGTAATTTTTATGAATAGTTTTTATCAAAAAAATCTCACTATGTAATTCTATGAAGCTCATTGTTTATTTATTCGCAACATATACTTTTGATCCATTTTTCAAATCATTCATTCCAACAGTTACTACCGATTCTCCATCTTTTACTCCGCTTAGAATTTCGGTAACATTACCATCAGTAATTCCGACTTCCACATTCCTTGCTTGAACTTGTCCGTCAACCACGACAAATACTGTTTTTGAATCACCTTGATTTACAATTGAAGTGTGCGGAATTACAAGCGAACTTTTGTTTGATTTGAGTCCAACGTTTACTTTGCAAAACATACCGGGTTTGAACCATGTATCGCTGGTATTTGCGAAGGTGGATTGAATCTCGAAAGTTCGCGAAGCAATATCCGCCGATTTTGAGATCCGGGAAATTCTTCCGTTTATGATGAGTGACGGTTTCAACTCGGAATAAATTCCGGCTTTTTGTCCGACGGTAAAATAGGGGATATCAACTTCGCCCGCGTTAAAAATAACTTTCATCTTTCTAATATTTGCAACGGTAATGATAGGCATGCCGGGTGTTGCGAGATCGCCGACATTCGAATTTACCGCAGTTACAATTCCGCTGATTGGAGTTGTTAAATCGACGGCACTTTTTGCAGCTTCGAAGTTCGCTTTTGCCACATCGTACTGGGTTTGAATACCATCAAGCATCTGCTGTGAAATAGCTCCTTCTTTTAAAAGAGCCTTCATCCGTTCAAGATCTTTACTTGTATTTTGAAAACCTGCTTGAGCCTGGAAGAATTGGGACGAGGCGCCGGATTTATCAAGTTCAACTATGGTCTGTCCGGCAGAAACATGATCGCCAACTTTCACTTTAATTACAACAATCCGTTCCGGAATCTTTGCAACAACATTTGCCTGATCCTCGCCTTCAAGCGTTCCGCTGAAAGTTTTTGTTATGCTAATGTCTTTCAATTCTGCTTGCGCTACTTCAACCGCGACTGTATCGGAAACATTAACAATTTTTTTCTCTTTATTCCCTTCGCTTGGTTTTCCGCAGCTGGAAAACAATACAGCGATTACTATAAATAATCCCGATAAATATTTTGTAGTTCTTTTCATTTTGTTTACCATCTTCATTTATTTTTCAAATTTTCTATTTAACTATTGTTCAAGGCTTACTGCATTTTCCCAATCGGCTTTTGCACATAAATAATCGTAAATAGCCTGGGCGTGATTTGTTTGTGCTATCGTCATAGCCGCTTGTGTATCGATCAATTCAAGCTGTGTCCCCACACCATTTTTATATCTCGACTGCGATATCTTTAAAGCTTTTTCTGCCTGTTCGAGACTTTTATCCTGTGCATCAATTCTTTTCTTTGCTTCATCCATTTTCATCTTTGACTGGATGGTTAGAATTTTTATTCCTTCTTCAACTTTACGTTTCGTAAGATCAACTTTATCCCGATCTATTGTTGCTTGCTCAATTCTGGCGCTGCGGCTAAAACCATCAAACAATGTATAAGAAAGGTTGAGTCCGACCATAAATGTTTTCGCCCATAGGTAGTCTTTGAATTTGAATGTATTATCCTGTGTTTGAAATGAGTACTGTCCGAAGAAAGCTAAAGTCGGGAAATAATCGGCTCGCTGAATCTCAATATTTTTTTCAAGTAATGATGATTGTATTGCAAGCTGCAGTACAAGCGGATGGTTTGTTGTTCCTGCAAGATTTGCTGATTCCACTGTCTCACTTGGAATTTCTTCAAACACAAAATCACCTTTGATTTCAATCGGTTTACTAATATCCAGCGAGAGAAGACTCTTCAAATAATTTTTTGAAAGCTCAAGGTTATTTTCCATTTGAATGAGCATCGGCTGCGTGTTAGCAAGTTGAACTTCAGCTCGCAGAAAATCATACTCCGATGCAACTCCCTGTTTGAATAAAGCCGCAACGTTATCGTAATTTGCTTTTGCTACAGCATTTCCTTCTTTGCTTACTAATACTAACTTCTGCATTAGAAGCACTTGATAGAAAGCCTTTTTCACAGAAAGAACGATGTCGTTCCGGGTTCCTCTACTTGCTGTTTTTGATAGTTCGGAATATTCATTCGCAATTTCAATGGCAGTGTTTACTTTTTGGCTATATATTACCTGGTTTAAAGAAATTGTTGCATCATAGGCATTATCGGAGCCTAATGAAAACGTAATTGTTTTGTCGCTTTCGTTAAACATTGGAGTATGAGGCGGAATAAACATAACCGGCATTTTAATATAGCGAATATAACTGGTGCTTAAATCGATACGCGGGAAAACGTTAGCGTACGCTTCACTGATCTGTTCTTCCGCTTTTTGAATATCTTTCTCCGCTAATTTTACATCCCAATTCTCATCAAGGGCAATATTGATAGCATCCTGCAATGTAAGGATCTTTGGTTCGGGTTGCTCCTGCGCTGATAAAGTGATTGAGACGAAGAATAGAATTACTAAAACAAATTTCAAATTATTTCTCATCGATCTTCCTTAAAATTTTTCATTTAACACTACTAATGGATTTTTGACTTCAGATGATATGAAGCCAACAAATATTTCGACGTCATTGTCCGTAAAAATATTCAAGATATAACAGAGTTTAAAATTATTTTTAAATTAATCGGTGAATAGCCAAAAAATACCGGTGAAATAATAGGTAAGTTTGCTGAAATGTGGCTTTGTATATTCTGGATAAAAATAAATCCCGGCAGAACCGGGATTTATTGATAAATTAAAAATTAGAATTGTACAGACTTTTTTGATCGCTGGGAATATTCAAACACAAACGGAGTAGCGACAAATATAGAGGAATATGTGCCAATAAGAATACCGAACGCAAGGGCAAAAGCGAATCCTCTTAAAACTTCACCACCGAAAATTAATAAAACCGAAACCGTAAAAAGAGTTGTTAAAGCAGTAATTACAGTACGGCTAAGAGTTCTACTAATGGCTTTGTTCATGTTATCGGCTAAAGCGGCCGTCTTGTGAATTTTTATAAATTCTCTAATTCTATCAAAAACAATAACCGTATCGTTTACTGAATATCCAACTAAAGTAAGAATCGCAGCAACAATGCTTATTGTGATATCAAGATTAAGAGCAGGAATTAATCCATATAATAGAGAGAAAAGACCCAAAGTAATAATGACATCATGAAATAAAGCAACAACTGCACCGAGCGCAAAAGCAAACTTAAATCTGAATCCGAGGTATATAAGAATTACAACCAGTGAAAGGAATGTGGCAATAACCGCATCGCGTTGAAGTTCGCTGCCTACTTTTGGGCCAACTTGTTCTTCCCTAAGAATTGTGAATTTATTATTCGCTACCTTTTCACGTAAGATTTCTTCTATCATATCCGCAACACCAACTCTAACAACCATACGTGTATTATTAACTTCCTGGGAAGCCAAACCGGCTCTATATCCCTGGCGGAATAGCGCATCAACTACAGCATTGGTAGTATCGGGATTTGGCAGCTCAAAAACAATTTCCGTTTTAGAGGAATCAACAATCCTTCGCGGTAGGCCGGGGAATAATCCATCTATAGCGCTTTGAATTGCAGAAATATATCGCGGTAAAATATTATCGGGAATTGACTGAATTTCAGCTCTGATTAAAACTCCGTTTTCGCCGAAAGATTTTACTTCAACATTCCCGAGTCCAACATTGCCTAAATGATTTCTGATTTCGTTAATTTCAACTGGCTTCGAGAAACCTAAAGTGACTTCGGAACCGCCGCTAAAATCAATACCGAAATGGAAACCGCGAATAATAAAACTCAGAAAAGAAATTAGAAGAAGCGACCCTGAGATAATATAAGCCATCTTCCGTTTACTAATAAAATCATAATTTACGTTTTGAAGAAATCGCATTATTTAAAAACTCCTTTAAAAACTTTTTTAACCGATATTTATTTTAAAACCTTTTGAAACCATGAAATCCATAATCACTCTTGTTATTACCAACTGACTAAATAAACTCGAAGCCAATCCTATCATTAATGTAAGCGCAAAACCTTGAATTGGACCACTGCCAAATTGATAAAGAATAAGAGCAGTAAAAAATGTAGTTATATTCGAGTCTAATATTGCAGAATAAGAATTTGAAAATCCGCCTTCGATACATCCCTTTAAAGTTTTTCCGGTGGTCATTTCCTCACGAATTCTTTCAAAAATAATCACGTTTGCGTCAACCGCCATACCAATTGTTAGCACGATACCGGCAATACCTGGTAAAGTTAATGTTGCCTGGAAAGCGGCTAATAATCCCATAATAAAAAGAATTGTAAAAACCAGTGAAAAGTCTGCAATTGAGCCTGAAGTTCTATAATATATAATCATAAAAATTGCAATAATAACAAATCCAAAGATTGCAGAATTCATACCCTGGTTTATTGAGTCTTCACCAAGTGATGGACCGACTGTCCTTTCTTCAATAATATCAACAGGAGCGGGAAGTGCGCCGGCTTTAAGTACAATTTCCAATAACTTTGCTTCGTCCAAATTTGGCATACCGGTTATCTGAGAACTTCCATTTGGAATTTTATTAATAATATTTGGTGCAGAATAAATGGAGTTATCCAGCACGATAGCACATCTTTTGTTGATATTTGCTCCTGTAATTCTTGCCCATTCGCGCGCACCTTCAGAATCCATTTCCATCGAGACTACCGGTTCTGCGCTTTGAGGATCGATATTAGCGCGGGCATCAACAATTACTCCTCCGGTTAATTCTGCCGCTTTATTAACCATGTACATACGGAAATACTTTTTCCCGTCCTCCGAATCTTCGCCTTTGTTATCAAATAAAAATTCAACGTTATCAGGAATAATCTTTTTAATTTCTTCTCTTTCGAAAATATTTTTCAATCTCGCTTTGTTACCCTCTTCAACAAATGCATCCGCAACTCTTCCCTGTGAATCAATAAGTCGTGCTAATGCGAAGAAAGGATGTTTCTTTGCGAACTCTTCGTCACTTAATTTTTCATCTTTATTAATTAAAGAATCTGTTTTAGCAGTAGAATCCTGTGGAAATTGAGCAGCCAAAACCTCATCAATTTTATTCATTATTGGGAAAGCAAATTCAGCATCTTTAACCATTTTGAACTCAAGCAAAGCAGTGCCTTGCAAGAGTCTTTTTGCTTCTTCTTCCTTTGCAATACCCGGAAGTTCTACTACGATTCTTCTCGATCCTTGTTTCTGAATAGTAGGTTCGGAAACACCGTACTGGTTAACTCTATTACTGATAATTTCGGTAGCGCGGGTAACGGCGTCTTCTTCCTGTTTATTGAGCCGGTCAATTATCTCAGCATCTTCTTCCCTAATCGATCCGAAATAGCGACTTAAACGAATTCCTTTTTCTATTAATTTTTCAGACAAAAGCTGAACCATACTTTTATCAGATACAGTTGATTCTTTTACCGCATCATCTAATGCAGCTTTAAAAGCATCATCAGGATCCTTTGCCAACTGTTCCAATAACTTTGTTGTATTAACTTCCATTACAAGGTACATCCCGCCTTGCAGGTCTAATCCTAATTTCATCCTTTTTTCGCGTGCTTTCAGAATATCTTCATCGCTTACCCTGATACTATCTTCGATATATTGAAGTTTTTTATCAAGGTCGGCAGCAGAAATTTGAGGTGTCTGTTTTTGAATGGTTTTCTTTTTCTCTGCGAGAGTGTTTTTAATCTCCGAAGAAAAATATGCATCTTGAAAAGTTGGATAAAGTAAATATAAACTGAGTGCCATAAAGGCAACAATCAGAAATAATCTGAACCTAAGCTCTTTCATTCGACATTCATGTAAATTAGTTAATGATAATGATTTACGTAAAAATTAAGAATTCAAATATAGATTCCACCCCCTTAAAAGTCAATGAAAGACGCATGGGGAAGTGGGTATAAATAAGTCGGAAAATAAAAAAGCCCCGCAAAATAAACGGGGCTCGAAACATAATTTCGGGATTATTACTACTCCCTTACAACCCATGTTTTAATAACCGCGGTAACACTGTGGTGAAGTTTGACATTCACACTGTAAATACCAAGCGATTTTATGGGTTCGTTTATTTCAATTTTTCGCTTATCAATATCGAAACCTTTCTCGGTTAATGAATCTGCTATCATTTGTGTAGTTACGGTTCCGAAAATTTTGTCTTCTTCGCCTACTTTAACCGGGATGGTTATAGATATTTTTTCCAATTCGGTAGCAAGTTTCTGAGACTGATCCAATTCTTTAGCTTCTTTTTTGCTAAGTTGTTTCTTCTCTTCGTCAAGCGCCCGTAAATTACCTCCGGTTGCAGCATATGCAATTTGTCGGGGTAATAAAAAATTAAAGGCATAACCGTCTTTAACATCAACGACGTCGCCAATCTTTCCTAATTGATCGAAATTTTTTCTTAAAATGACCTTCATTATTACCTCTTTTTTATTTTACTGCTTCTGACATATAAGGCATAATAGCAATCTGTCTGGCTCGTTTAATTGCTTTAACTAATTCTCTATGCTGCTTGGAACTCAATCCGGTAATTCTACGTGGTATAATTTTTCCCTGATCGGTAATAAATTTCTGAAGTCTTTTGATATCTTTATAATCAATATACTCTGAAATTATTCGTTTAACCTTTTTAGTTTTCATATTAATGACCTCAATACATCTTATTTGTTGTTTTTAATCAGGCTGGATTCTTCATCTGTTAAAAATTTATCGAATGAATTATCCTCGTAACTTGAATCTTCGATGTCTGCATCTTCTTCGGTAACAACAGAATCTTCATGATCCGAGCCTTGATTTTTATTAAATTTATTCAAGAACTGAATTCTTTTTGCTTTTATCTCGACAATTGTACGATTTTTACCATCTTCGGTTTTAAATGTTCTGCTTTGTAATTCTCCATCTATTAAAACCGCGCTTCCTTTTTGTAATCGATCGCGGCAACTATCGGCTAATTTATTCCATGCAACAACACCTACATAACATACATCTTCCTGCCATTGATTACTGCTGTCTTTATATCTTCTATTAGCAGCAACATGAAAATTAACTACCGGAGTATTGTTGGATGTAAAACGAAATACAGGATCTTTTGTTAAATTACCTGCTACAATCACACTATTTAATTCAGGCATTTTTAAGTCAGCCATTACTAACCTCCCAACTGGTCTAATTAGTTATTTTTTCTTGACTATCATTTTTATTAGTATCTGAGTCCGTCACTTCTGGAGTAACATCAGCAGCAATTTTAGCGGCGGCTTCTTTCTCTTTAGCAATACTTTCGAGAGCTTCTTTATCGAGAACTATTGTCATATATCTAATTACCGTTTCATCAAGCCTGTAAGCTCTTTCTAATTTATGAATTAGATCGGTTGGTGCAACAAATCGATATACACAATAATAACCGCTTTTGGATTTTTGGATTGGATATGCTAATCGTTTCCGCCCCCATTTGTCGGCATCAGTTATCTCTCCGCCGTTATGTTTTATTGTTTCTTCAATTCGTCTTAGAGTTTCCTCAATCTGAGTATCCTCCAAAGCAGCGTTAACAATAACAACGCTTTCATAGTTGTTTCTTTTCATCATACCTCCCTATGGACTTTAGGCCTCCCCCAAAATAGGGGAAGCAGGGTTAAAAATAGGGCACAAATATAATATTATTTGCCTCACTGTGCAATAAACAGTTCGATGAATTATGCTTTTGGTTTTTTATACGGTGAATTTTCTTTAAAAAAGATGATTTTGATCAGATTTATTTTTCTTCAAAAAGGGAAAAGGATTTTTAGTGAATTAAAAAAATAAATTTTAAATTGATGATCAATCTGTTTGATCGGATTCTGTTTCCGGTCCCTCGCCATTTCGAGAGGTATTTTTAACTTTACTAAAGTGATCTAAAATCTCTTTGGCGCCGCCGATGATAAATTTTTCAATTAATTCAGCCGTTAATTCGATATTAGGTTTAAGATCAATAAGTTCATCCGGCGAAAATTTAGAAAGTACATGATCCTTTAAATCAATGCTTTCGGGATTTTGCCCTATTCCAAATCTAATACGCGGAAATTTATTTGATTCGAGATGGTAAATAATTGATGCAAGCCCGTTGTGGCCCCCATCTCCACCCGATCTTCTGATTCTGATGACACCGGGATTTAAATACGTGTCATCGCAAATTACGAGCAAATTTTCAGGTGAGACGTTATATTCATTGCAAAAATCCTTAGCTGCTAATCCGCTGAGATTAACATATGTGGTAGGCTTCAATAAAAAAAATGGAGAATTGTTTAATTCTCCATTCGTGTAAAAGTAGTTATATTTTGAAGCCTGGAAGGTAAGATTGCGCTTTTTGCTGAAGCAATCAAGAATCATAAAGCCAATATTGTGGCGGGTTTCCTCGTATTTAAATCCCGGGTTACCTATCCCCAATACTGCTTTTATCAATTCCTATCAATCTTCTTCTTCAGCTTTCTTCTTACCGATTACTTCAGGCTCAGCTTTTTCTTCACCGGTAAGTGCTGTTTCTTCGGTTTGAGGCGCTCTTGGAATATTAACCGAAACTATTTGAACTTCGGGAGCGTGTAAAATTTTTATATTATCCAGTTTCAAATGCTCAACATTAATGGATTGGTTGAGTTCAAGATGACTAATATCTATTTCAATGTGTTCGGGTAAATTGATTGGTAAGCATGAAATCGATAGCTTATGAAGATGCAATTCAACCATACCGCCGTGTTTTACTCCAATTGCAGAACCTTTTAACAAAACAGGAGCTTCAACTGTAAGTTCATGATCAGCTGAAATACCGAGTACGTCAAAATGAATTATTCTATCGGTAATAGGATCAAATTGTATGTCTTTCAAAATACACTGAATAGGTTCTTCATTCTCAATTAACAAATTAACAAGGTGAGTTTCCGCAGTGTAAACGAGTGGTCTCAATGAATGTTCGTGAGTATAAATTGCTACAGGTTCTTTTGCCAAACTATAATAAACGCCCGGTATATTACTGGATTTTCTAAGTTGATTTAAAGCGCCTTTTGTCGATTTCTCACGTCTTTTTGCAATTAAACTAATCTCTGCCATTTTATTACTTCTCCAAAATAATTATCTAATTTTTTATCCTTTGTCTACTTCGAACAACGAACTAATTGATTCGTTTCTGTGTGTTCTTATAATTGCTTCGGCTAATAATTCCGATGCGGTTTTTACTTCAATCTTTGTCCCGGAATATGAATAAAGAGGAATGCTATCCGAAACGTATAATTTTTTAATAGGGGAATTCTCTATTTTTTCGATTGCCGTACCGGAAAGCAGCGGATGTGTAATTGCCGAATAAATTTCGCAAGCGCCTTTTTCTTTTAATGCAACGGCTGCGGCGACTAATGTTCCCCCGGTATCAATCATATCATCTACAATAAGAACATCTTTCCCTTCTACATCTCCAATAATATTCATGACTTCAGCTAAATTATGACTTGGTCTCCTTTTGTCAATCACAATAAGTCCGGCATGAAGCCTTGTGGCGTAGGAGCGTGCCATTTTAGTGCCGCCAATATCCGGCGAGGCAACAACCAGGTTCTTGGAATCGCTGCGAAATAGATCAGTAAATATTTTGGAAGCATAAAGGTGATCAAACGGAATATCAAAAAATCCTTGAATTTGAGCAGCATGCAAATCCATTGTAATCACTCTATCTGCGCCTGCAACAGTAATTAAATTCGCAATCAATTTTGAGGTTATTGCTACTCTTGGCTGATCTTTTCTGTCCTGCCGGGCATATCCAAAATATGGTATAACCGCAGTTATTCTTTTTGCCGAAGCTCGCTTTGCAGCATCCAGCATAATTAATAACTCAATAATATTCTCAGCAGGGGGATGAGTGGATTGAATAATATAAACATCGTGACCGCGAATGTTTTCCTTGAATTTAACCCAAATTCCTCCATCGCTAAATTTTTTGGAATCGATACCACCAAGTGGAATGTTTAAGTATTCTGAGACTTTTTTCGCAAGTTCGGGATTCGAACTTCCGGAAAAAATCATTATATCGCTATTATCCATAAATTACTATTATTGAAAGAATTACTTCAAAAAGAAACGCAAATATAAATATTTGATATAGGTATGTCAACCTGCTTAATACATTACTAAATATGAAATGGTTATTTCTTCCTTTTTCTAAACAAATACACAATAACAACAACTAATATTGTCAATGCCGAGTAATAAATCCATTTGGGCGTTTCCTTTAGTTTATACGGACGATAAGTTGCTGTAATTGTTTTGCCAGTACCGATTTCCGCAAGCGTATATTCCCATGTTAACTTATTCCTGGTTAATGAATTAGCATTGTGGAAGGTTATTTCACCGGGTAAATAATAAACATGAGTTATATTGAGAGCATTGCTCTCGAAACCGAAACCTGTTGCAAATGGTTTGATAAATTGAGAAAAAATCCTCGTATTGTTCGGGCCATTTTTGATAGAAAAGTTCGCTCCCTTGAATGCTTTAGTATAATTCAACGAATCGAAAGAATTGAATGTAATTTCTATTTTTGCATGAATTGTACTATCACTGAAGTCATTGTAAACTTCAATGTTATCCATTGTATTATACAGCGATGAGAATTCACTCCGAATAGAGTCTTGATTAAATAAACCAAGCTGGTTAATCGTTGTTGTATCCCTATCGTTTCGCCAGTGCATCCAGTAATGGATGTACATATCACCGGAGCCATCGGTTTTGATAGTTGTAATCTGTTCGTAGTTTAAACAACCTGCCAGTAATGCAAGAGCTAAAAGCGCAATTTTTATTTTTTTTGAATCCATAGATCAGAATTATTCTCTTATGTGCATAAGTTTATTTTTAGTATGTTATAAAATAGATATTTGTTTTAATTGTTTCTGTAAATATTTTTGCCGGTTAAAAAAAAGATTAGGGAATGAAAATGCCGACTTACGATTATAAATGTTTGAATTGCGATCACGAATTTGAATTATTTCAAAGAATAACCGAGGATCCGATAAAAGAATGTCCAAAATGCAGCGGAGTTGTAAAAAGACTAATCGGCGCCGGATCCGGGCCGATTTTTAAAGGATCAGGATTTTATCATACCGATTATAAAGTCAATTCGAAAGGAAAAACTTCCGAACCAAAAAGTAAATCGGAATAGATTGGGTAGATTCTAAAAATCTACCCCTAAAGAAATGTAATATTTTGGTTTTGAAAACTTTTGCATATCATACGACCATGCAACGTCGAAGCGCCATAAAAATATAAAATAAATTCTCCATCCAACACCAGTAGCAAGCAGTAAATCATCGGTTACTATATTACCGCTGCTATTCTCTCCGAACAATTTTAATTTCTTGTTGTCATCCCATGCAGTCCCTGCATCAAGGAATACCGTTCCTAATACATTTTGAAAGAGAAGCGGTAATGGTCCGGTTAGTAGATAACGGATCAACGGCATTCTTAATTCAAGATTTAGCAATGTATATTTACTACCAATTTGCTCGGCATAGTTATATCCACGCATTGGTAATGCCGGTGTGAAGAAAGCAAAGTCAGTTGGATTACTAAATGGAATATCGCCTGTTGCGAATGACCTATTAATCCAATTTTCTGTTCCACCCATAAAAAATCTTTGGGGATTACCGCCGCCGGAATATCCTCCTGATAGTCTAAATACGAAAGAATTGTCATACCAGAACCGGAAATATTTTCTATAATCCATCATAAAAGTGAAGAAACTTTGTTTGCTATTCGTGAATCCGGGATTAGCAAAAAGATCAAATTTATATCTTGTACCTTGAATAGGTGAAAAATAACCCCACATCGTGTTATCATGAACATAACTTATTGACGGCACAATGAAAGTCGCATTTTGACTTGGCACCTCTAAGTCATCTAAATTTTCGGATGATACATTAAGGAAAGACAGTCCTCCATCAATACGATCAAAACGATTCAACGG
>JAZDFC010000113.1:0-38701 GCA_043808235.1 bacterium | reverse complement strand
GCCATATACAACAAAATTTCCTAAGGGAAGTTATTCCGCCGCTGTTGAATTTAAGGGGAAACCGAAATATAATTCCGAATACTGTGTAGGCTGCGGAACCTGCGCCCAGGTTTGTCCCACCAACGCAATCTCAATCAATGATGATTTGATAAACAGAGTTAGAAAATTAACTGTGAATTATACAAAATGCATGTTCTGCGGACAGTGCGAAGAACATTGTATCACGGAAAAGGGAATTAAGTTATCTAATGAACATTCAACTGCAATTATGAATCTATCAGCGCCTGAAAACTTCGAGTCGGTGGAAAAGGAAATTACACTTTGTGAAGTAAGCGGGCAGTTCGTAGCATGCAGAGACCATTTAATGTTTGTTAAAGAAAGACTTGGCGCGAAAGCATATGCACATCCTAACTTATTATTATTAACACAAAAACAGTTCTTCAAATTAGAGCCTTCGAAACCGAAGGATAGGATCCGGCGCGAAGATCAAATAAAAGAAGTGCATCCAAAAATTAGATACAAAATTGTTGTTGCGGATGAATTTTGATTCGTTTAAAAAAATATTCGAGGGAGTTGAGTCATCCCGGATAGTATTTGTTGGATTGGGAAATAAATATCGCAGCGATGATTCAAGTGGAATTATATTCTTAAATATGCTAAAAGCAATTTCTTTCTTTGAAGAATCCGGTTTTATTGAAGCCGGCACGAATCCCGAAAACTATTTGGAAAAAATTCTCATTCTCAATCCGGCGGTTGTTGTATTTATTGATGCTGCCGATTATGGCGGCTCTCCCGGCGAAATACGTTTAATGGAATCTGAAAAAATAGATTCACTCGGTTTTAGCACACATACATACTCAATTAAAATTATCGAAGAATATTTGTCGGCTCATGGAGAAATTAAATTCCATTACATTGGAATTCAACCTTTATCTACCGAATACGGGAAGGAAGTTTCGCTTGCAGTCGGTGACAAAATCAATGATTTCTTTGATGGAAATATCTTCTAATATCGGTGGATAAGTTCTTTAAAAATTAAGGGTGATTTGACTATTATGAAAATTCAGGCGGTTCCAAAGAAAATATTTCCTTTCCAAACGGTCGAATCGTTGAAAGTGAGAATTGCCTGGTTCATAAATCTCCGTTGGTTTGCAGTGATTGGAATTTACATATCGGTTCCGCTTTCGCAATTTATGTTTTGTTTTAAACTCGGTTATCCGCAATTAATAATTATTGCCTCCATTCTTTTATTGCTCAACCTTATCTATTTTTTTATCATTCATCATGCCCCAATTATTTATGAATATCAGGAACTCGTATTCGCAGAACTCCAAATTCTGATCGATTTTGTTATTATCTCATTTTTACTCCATTTCGGAGGCGGGATCAATAATCCGTTTTATTTTCTTTACCTGGTTCATATTGTACTCTCCGGGATTTTATTCCCGGGCGTTAAACTTCCATATTTTAATGCGGGATTTGCTGCGTTGCTTCTAACGTTTTGGACGTTTGCTGAACATTTCGGAGTAATACCCAGGTTTAAACTTGAACATGAACCTATATCATTCATGAAAATTATTATTTCGTTAATTGCATTTTGTTTTACAAGTATCGCAGCAATTTACATTATTACCAATTTTCTTGTGCGGTTCCGGACATTGAAAGTAATCATCGATCAAAAAAACGAACAGCTTGAAAAAGTTATGGAGGACCGAAGTAAAATATTCCGCTTTGCTGCACACGAGTTGAAGTCCCCGATTACCGCGATCCACAGTACAATAAATGTTGTTCGTGACTTATATGGAAAAGAGCTTGACGTTAATGCAATCGATATGCTTGAACGCGCTGAAAAAAGAACGGATCAAGTTCTTGAGATGGTTAAAGAAATGATAACAATAAGCAAATACAATCTCGAGATTAAAGAAGTAGTGAAAGAGAAAGTTAATTTTGGCGAGTTGATTACCAGCCAGGTAAGTCTTTATAATTCACCGGCAAAAACAAAATCTCTCCAGATAGAGTTACGCATACTGCCTGTGCCGTTCGAAATTGAAATTGATAAACCGGGAATGGAAAAAGTAATTGGCAATCTTGTTAGTAATGCAATTCGATACACTCCGCATGGAGGAAAAATTACAATCGAACAATTTATTACCAATTCCGATTTTGGGTTTAGTGTAAAAGATACCGGAATCGGAATCAGCGAAGAAGACTTGCCAAAAATATTTCAAGAATTTTATCGCACTAAAGAAGCGAAGCGAATGGAACAGATTGGCACCGGGCTTGGCTTAAATATGGTGAAAGAGATTGTTGAAAAAAGCGGCGGACAAATTATTATCAGAAGTAAACCTGAAAAGGGAAGTATTTTCATTGTAAAAATTCCTCTACCGCCGGAAAAAATATCTTCTTATGATTTATGATAGATATGAGATTTGAGTATAAAGATATGAGAACAACTTTGTTATTACTTTACAACTTTCTAACTTGCAGCATTATAAACTGAGTTACCATGCATGAATTGTCTGTCGCGCAGGAAATAATAAACATTGCTCAACAATATTTGCCGGAAAATAATAGCGAAGTCAAATCTGTTAAATTAAAAATCGGGAAGTTGAGTAGTATCCTCGTTGATTCGCTGTTATTTTGTTTTGATGCGGTTTCAAAAGGAACACCTTTGCACGAGGCAAAACTTCTTATTGAAGAAGAACCAATTACAATTAACTGTGGCGAGTGCATGAGCGAAAGCATATTGCACGAAATTGAATTCGTCTGCCCGGTATGCGGAAGCACTTCAATTGAAGTCATATCCGGTACTGAAATGCATATCATGGAAATTGAACTAAATGAAAAACCGGAGTTGCAATGAGTGTAATTACAATTGAAAGAAAAGTACTCGAGAAGAATGACATGGTTGCAGCTCTAAATAGAGAGTTGTTTCGAAGCAAAAGAATATTTGTGATCAACATGCTCAGTTCACCGGGTTCCGGTAAAACGAGTTTAATAGAAAAAGCAATTCAATCCATTGGCAATGAAATAGAAATTGCAGTGATTGAAGGAGATGTTCAGACAGATCTCGACGCTCAGCGGATAAGTAAATTTAATGTTCCGGTTGTACAGATTGTTACAAACGGAGGCTGTCATCTCGAAGCAAATCTTGTACGCGATGCTTTTGAAAAAATTAAAGAGAACAAAACTGACTTGCTGATAATTGAGAACGTTGGTAATCTTGTTTGTCCCGCGGGATACGATCTTGGCGAGAATGAAAAGGTTGTTATAATAAGTGTTACCGAAGGAGATGATAAACCTCTCAAATATCCTGCAATGTTTTTGAAATCGAATTATCTTATTATCAATAAAACAGATTTAATTCCTTACACCGATTGCAGGCTGAATGAATTGAAATCGAATGCGTTAAAAATTAATCCGCGGCTCAAGATATTCGATACTTCGTGCAAAACCGGCGAGGGAATTGACGAATGGTGCGGTTGTTTGAAGGCAAAAGTTAGATAATATGAATTCGAGATTACGCATAACCATCCGGGGCGCTGTGCAGGGTGTGGGTTTCCGGCCTTTCATTTATAGGCTTGCGAACGAACTTCGATTGTCCGGTTATGTTAATAATTCTTCCGTCGGAGTAATAATCGAAGCAGAAGGACGAAAAGATATTTTGGATGAATTCGTTTTAAGAATTCCAAAAGAAAAACCGCCGTTAGCCAAAATTACCGGAATTGAATTTTCTTACCTTGATTGCATCGGTTATGTCTGTTTCGAAATTAAAAGCAGCAGTCAGGCAGAGCAAAAGACAACGATTATATTACCTGATATTGCCTTGTGCGATGATTGCCTTCGTGAAATGCTTAATCCGTCCGATCGCCGCTATCTCTATCCTTTCATCAACTGTACGAATTGTGGTCCGCGCTTTTCGATAATTGAATCGCTGCCATACGATAGGCAAAACACGTCGATGAAAAAATTTGTTATGTGCGAAAAATGCTTTAATGAATATTCAAATCCATCCGACCGACGATTTCATGCACAGCCTATAGCCTGCCCGGACTGCGGTCCTCATGTTGAGCTATGGAATTCAAGCGGAGAAAAATTATTTGGAAGAGAAGATGCGGTATTTAAAACGATTGAGTTTATTAAGGACGGAAAAATAATTGCGTTGAAAGGACTTGGCGGTTATCAGTTGATTGTTAATGCAGGTGATGATGAGGCTGTGCGAAGACTGAGATTCAAAAAACACCGTGAAGAAAAACCCTTCGCAGTAATGGTTCCTTCTCAGCATTTAAATGATTATTGTGACGTTTCGATGCTCGAAGAAAGATTGCTCCGTTCTCCGGAATCTCCGATTGTTCTTCTCAAAAAGAAAACTGGGATTGACAAAAAATTGATTTGTGATTTAATTGCCCCGGACAATCCGTACCTTGGTTTGATGCTGCCCTACACACCGCTGCATCATTTAATAATGATTGGATTGGACACTCCCATTGTTGCTACAAGCGGCAATATTGCAGAAGAGCCGATGTGTATTACCGAGGAAGAGGCTTTAAATAAATTGGGAATGATTGCCGATTATTTTCTTGTTTACAATCGTTCGATTGTTCGTCATGTTGATGATTCCATTGTGAGGATAGTTAACGGAAAGGAAATGGTTCTGAGACGAGCGCGTGGCTATGCGCCATTCCCTGTGCAAGTTAAGTCATGCCCGGATTCAAAAATAAAACTTGCCGTCGGTGCGCACTTAAAAAACACCGTAGCCATCGGGATTGATGAAAATGTTTTTATAAGTCAACATATCGGTGATCTATCAACATCGTCTGCATTTGATACGTTTAAAAATTCTATGAATGATCTTGCTTCAATTTATGAAAAGAGTCCTGAGATTATCATTCATGATTCCCATCCCGACTACCTCTCGACGAAATATGCAAATGAATTGAATATACAAAAAATGTCCGTTCAGCATCATCTCTCACATGTGGCGGCATGTAAAGCTGAAAATCAAGTTGAAGGCAAAGCTATCGGAATTGCGTGGGATGGAACCGGATATGGATTGGATGGAAGTATTTGGGGAAGTGAATTTTTTATTCTAAATGATTCGACATATTCTCATATTGGACAGCTGCGGAAATTTTCGCTGCCGGGCGGAGAACAAGCTATCAAAGAAGGGAAGCGATCTTTAGTTGGACTTTTGTATGAGCTATATGAAAATAAATTTCTGACAGATAAAAAAAACTTCTTAACAAATAAATTTACTGATAACGAGATTGCAGTTATGATGAGGATGCTTGAGGCAAATATAAATTCTTTACGAACCTCAAGCGCCGGAAGACTGTTTGATGCCGTTTCATCGTTGATTGGAATTTCAGATATATCAGATTATGAAGGTCAGTCTGCAATGAAATTAGAATTTACAGCAGATGAGTGTAATCATTCCGAATATGATTTTGAGATTTATGAGGACAAAATATTTATCTGCGATTGGCAGCCGATGATAGAAGGCATTATTGGCGATATTGAGCAATGTGAGAATAAAGGAAATATATCTGCAAAATTTCATAATACACTTGCTCGAATGATTCAAAAGATGTGCTTGATTAGCGATGAAGAAAACGTTTTGTTAAGCGGAGGATGTTTTCAAAATATTTTTCTTGTTAAACGTACACTGGAATTTTTAATCACTTCCGGTTTCAAGGTTTATACACATCAGCGTGTTCCACCCAACGACGGCGGAATATCGCTTGGACAAATTGCCGCATGTAATTTAAAACATATTCCATTCGACATGGAAGTTTTCAAAAAGAAGCATCTTTACCAAGAGGTTTGATATGTGTCTTGCAATTCCCGGAAAAATAATAGCTATTGAAGGCGAACGCGACGGATTCAAAATGGCAAAAGTAAGTTTTGGCGGAATTGTAAAAGAAGTGTGCCTTGCGTGGATAGAAAATCCGAAAGTGGGAGAATACGTGCTGGTGCATGTGGGCTTTGCATTAAACAAAGTGGATGAAAAAGAAGCTGAGGAAACGTTAAAAATATTTGATGAATTTAATCAATAAGCCAGCATCCTTTAGGATGCTTTTTTCGGATAGCGTTACCATTCATGGTAACGCGGTTTAGGATTTAAAACAAAAATGAAATACATCGACGAATACCGTGACGCAGCAAAAATAGAAACAATCTCAAAAAAGATTTTTGATATTACAAAACAGAATTGGAATATAATGGAAATCTGCGGCGGACAAACACATTCTATCATGAAATATAATCTCGAATCATTGTTACCGGATAAAATAAATTTAATTCACGGCCCCGGCTGCCCGGTTTGTGTTACACCGCTGGAAATGATTGACAGGGCAATTGAAATAGCCGGACAAAAAGATGTGATACTAACCTCGTTTGGTGATATGCTTCGTGTGCCGGGTTCGAAGATGGATTTATTAAATGCTAAAGCCAGTGGCGCAGATATTCGAATAATTTACTCGCCTCTCGAAGCCGTGAAAATTGCTGAGCAAAATCCGGATAAAAGAATTGTATTCTTTGCGGTGGGATTTGAAACAACAGCGCCTGCAAATGCGATGTCTGTGATTATGGCGAAACAAAAAGGATTGAGAAATTACTCGATACTATGTTCCCATGTTTTAGTACCTCCCGCAATTGAATTATTGCTTTCATCTCCATCAAATAAAATTGATGGAATTCTTGCAGCGGGTCATGTTTGCACCGTGATGGGGTATGCTGAATATGAGAGAATTTCTAACAAACATAAAATCCCAATTGCAATTACCGGGTTCGAACCGCTTGATATTCTTTTAGGAATATCATCAGTAATTAGTCAATTAGAAAACGGAAGTTATGAAGTTGAAAACAAATACAGCCGGGCTGTAACCGCGAAAGGGAATGAAAGCGCTAAAGAAAGAATGATGGAAGTGTTCGAAGTAACCGATAGAAAATGGCGCGGGATAGGAATGATTCCGAATGGTGGATTGAAACTGAGAAATCAATATTCGGAATTTGATGCTGAAAATTTATTCGACTTACATAGCATTAATTCCGAAGAAGCTTCTGAATGTATTGCAGGTAAAGTTTTGCAAGGAATTGCGAAACCCTTTGAATGCAGTTCGTTCGGAATTGGATGCACTCCGGAACATCCGCTTGGCGCGCCGATGGTTTCATCCGAAGGTGCATGTGCGGCTTATTTCAGATATAAGAATTGAGATTTGAGTACAGTGATTAAAAATTTATTTATGATAGAGTGATGAATAACGAAGAATTAATAACGGGAATGAACTGCCCAGTTCCACTGAATGATTATGAAAAAATCCTACTCGCTCACGGTGGAGGTGGAACTCTATCGCATAATCTCATTAAGAAAATTATTCAGCCGCAATTCTCAAACAAATTCCTCGATGAAATGCATGATAGCGCAGTACTCGAAATTGATGGGAAGAAAATAGCTTTTACCACCGATTCATACGTAGTAAAGCCTATCTTTTTCCCGGGCGGAGATATTGGTAAGTTGTCTATTTGCGGAACAGTGAATGACCTTGTGTGTGCAGGTGCCAAACCTCTGTTTATCTCAGTTGGATTTATTCTTGAGGAAGGTTTTACCGTTGAGGATTTTAAAAAGATAATTTCTTCAATGAGTGAAGCTGCACAGATTGCCGGAGTACAAATTGTAACCGGCGATACGAAAGTTGTCGAAAGGGGAAAGGGCGATCAAATTTATATTAATACTTCCAGTATCGGAGAGATTTATGACGGTGTTTCAATATCGCCAAAGAAAATTGAAGTAGGCGATAAAATAATCTTAAGCGGGAAAATCGCCGAGCATGGTATTGCAATAATGGCTTCCCGCGAATCTTTGGATTTTGAAACGACTATAATTAGCGACGTCGCTCCTTTAAATGGATTGCTTGACGAAATATTTAAAGTAACAAAAAATATTCACGTTATGAGGGACCCAACTCGCGGCGGTATTGCGAGCGCTCTGAATGAAATCGCCGAAAGTGCAAACAAAGAAATTATCATCGATGAGAGTAAAATTCCGGTAAGTGAAGAGGTAAAAGGCGCCTGCGAACTTCTCGGCTTCGATCCGCTGTATATTGCAAATGAGGGTAAGTTATTAATATTTTTACCGGAGGAAGAATCAGAGAAAGTTTTTGATGTTATCAGAAATCATCCATTAGGAAAAGATGCGCAGATTATTGGTGAAGTTACGAATGGGAATTCTTCGAGAGTTTTACTGAAAACAATTATTGGCACTACGAGAATTGTTGATATGATTTCCGGCGAACAACTGCCAAGGATATGTTGAATTCTATTACAGCACAAATTAAGTAAATATAAAGGTAAATAAATGTCAAACGAGCTTTCGATTCTTCTTCTAACAGCAATTACAATTGGATTTCTTCATACTATTTTTGGTCCTGACCATTACCTGCCGTTTATCGCCATGTCGAAAGCTGGAAAGTGGTCGATGTCAAAAACCGTTTTTATTACAATTGTTGCAGGCGCGGGACATGTATTAAGTTCAATTGTCATCGGAATGATTGGCGTTGCGTTTGGTATAGCGCTTAATATCCTTGAAGATATTGAATCCGCAAGAGGAGATATCGCCGGATGGGCATTAATAAGTTTTGGATTTATTTATTTTATTTGGGGCATACGCTATTTCATAAAGAATAATAAGCATACGCATTTTCACACGCATCCCGATGGGACTACTCATCAACATAATCATTCACACTACACAGAACATAGCCATGTTCATCAAGAAAAGTCAGCTCATCTAACCCCATGGATTTTATTCACGATATTTATTTTTGGTCCTTGCGAAGCTCTTATCCCGATACTAATGTATCCGGCTGCCAATATTGGAATTAGCGGATTAATAATAGTGACTGCCGCTTTTGCCGTAACAACAATTTGTACTATGCTTACAGTTGTGGTTTTAACCTTGAAGGGAATCAGATTGTTGTCTTTTGACAAATATGATAAATATTCACATGCTTTTGCAGGTGCACTCGTATTTTTATGTGGATTGGTTGTTCAAGTAATCGGATTATAAATACGATTTATTCTTGGTGTGAATCACTAACCAATCCTATCGAAAAATTATAACTTGTTTTTAATATTTGTTACATACTCATCTTTGTAAAAATCCTGGCTATTGCTCTTATATGTTTTCACGTCAATTCCATTTAGCTCAAGCATATCGTCAAAATTCTGAATTCTCTCGATCGGATCGGGGTGAGTCGATAAAAATATTTCGATGCTTGAACTTTCGGAACTGACTAATCCGTCGTCACGCAATTGCTCAAAGAAAAACTTTGTCCCGCCCGGATAATACCTTGTATCCTGCAAGTATTCGAATGAGTGTGCATCGGCTTCATCCTCATCCGACCTGCTGTTTGCAAGGAATGCAAGTCCGACGAATAAATTCGCAGCAATCTCGGCAAGTTCAGATGGATTCTCGCCGAGTACAACACTTAATAACAACGATACACCATAGTACTTTGTCAATCTCTCAGTAGCATGTCTCTCCTCGATGTGTCCAATTTCATGCGCAAGAATTCCGGCGAGAGCGGCTTCCGAATCGAGATATTTTAATAATCCGGTATAAACATATATCGGCCCGCCTGGCAAGGCAAAGGCATTCAGTACATCATCTCTGTCAATAATTTCAATATGATAATCGAACACATCGTTTTTAAGAATTTTGGATGATGACAAAATGTGATCGAAAATCCTGGTTCGAATGTAACTTTTTACTGCAGGATTGCCGTTATAAATTGGATACTCCGCTTGATCGGATTCTATTTCTGCCGATAAATCATATCCTAACTGCAATTCATCCGCATCAGAAAATATATTGAAACCTTCCGTATCATCGCATGAGGTGCAAATGAATGCGAAAATTAAAATTCCGATTGCGGAAATTGTCAATCTTATTTTGCTATCGAAAAATGATTTTATAATAGTCATATTGACTTCCGTTTTTTATATTACTTTTTGATAATTGGCTTTAGGAAGTTAATAACTATCTTCTTTATTTACTACATTTAAGGAGATAAAAACTTTTCCTTGGGGATCAAATGAAAATCCGAAATATTTTCTTATTTCTATTTCTGGTCATATCAATAGTTGGTATAAGCGCTCAATCCAGAACAAATATAATTCCGAAACCGGTATCTGTAATCGAGCATCAAGGCTTTTTTGAGATAAAAGATCAGATGGCTTCGATAAACATGAGCAAAGAAGCTGCTGCTAAGCCTGCAGAAGATTTTTTGATCGAAAGAATTGTTACATCCACCGGTTTTACGGTTAACATAAGGGAAACAGATGATTTCGATACGGAGAATTTTATTCTGTTTAAAAACACAAATGATTCTCAACTTGGTGAAGAAGGATATACGCTTTTAGTTGAACCCGGGAAAATAGTTATTACGGCAAACGCTGCACCAGGTTTCTTGTATGCAGCGCAGACGTTAATTCAGTTACTACCGCCCGAAGTTTACTTATTTCTACCGGAAAAGAAGGTTGAATGGAAAATACCATGTGTTGAAATCACTGATTATCCACGCTATCAATACCGCGGAATGCACCTCGATGTATCGCGGCATTTTTTCCCGGCAGAATTCGTAAAAAAATATATTGATATACTGGCAAGTTATAAGTTCAACAGATTTCACTGGCATCTAACCGACGATAACGGTTGGAGAATTGAAATTGAAAAATATCCTTTGTTGCAAGAAATTAGCGCATGGCGCGTTGATAGAGAACATCAGCCATGGACTGAATGGTCGCTTATTAAAGAAGGCGAGAAAGCTACTTACGGCGGTTATTATTCCAAAGAGGAAGTAAGAGAAATTATTCAGTATGCAAAGGATAGATGCATAACTATAATTCCGGAAATAGAAATGCCGGCTCATTCTGTTGAAGTGCTTGCGGCGTACCCGGAGCTATCATGTACCGGTGGACCGTTTAATGTATTACCAGGAAGCTATTGGCCGAATGTTGATATTTTGTGTGCGGGTAACGAATCCACATTCACATTTCTCGAAAATGTATTAACTGAAGTATTGGAATTGTTTCCGTCGGAATATATACATATCGGTGGCGATGAAGCTGATAAAACAAGGTGGGAAGCCTGTCCCAAGTGTCAAAAACGGATTAAGGATGAAGGACTAAAAGATGAAAAGGAACTCCAAAGCTATTTCATAAAAAGAATTGAAAAATTTGTGAAATCGAAAGGAAAAAAAATTATTGGCTGGGATGAAATTCTTGAAGGTGGTCTGCCTCCCGATGCAACCGTTATGTCGTGGCGGGGAATGCAGGGTGGAATTGATGCTGCTACACAAGGGTATGATGTAATTATGACTCCGGTTTCTCACTGTTATTTCGATTATTATCAAGCCGATCCGGAATTCCAACCCAAAGCTATCGGAGGATTCACATCCCTAAAAAAAGTTTATTTATTTGAACCAACGCCTTCTGAATTAACAGAACAACAAGCCAAACATATTCTTGGCGCTCAAGCAAATTTATGGAGCGAATTTATTCCAACAGGTTCCCATGCAGAATATATGGTTCTTCCTCGAATGATCGCTCTTTCAGAAGTTAATTGGAGTAGAAAGGATAGCCGGGATTGGATTGATTTCAGGACACGTCTTGAAGAACATTTTAAAAAATTATCTGCGCGGGGAATTAATTATTCAACAGGATCATATAAAGTAAATGTAAAAACAACCTTTGAAAACGAATCAAAAAGTATGAAAGTGGAGTTGGATACTGAACAAGTAAATCCAGAAATTCATTACACTCTCGACGGATCATTGCCTGAAGTTGGTTCTCCGGTATATAAGGAGCCAATAATTTTAACAGGTACAACCAAAGTAAAGGCAGGTATTTTTGTTGATGGGAAATTAAAAGAGAAATATTCAACTGTTGATTTTATTGCACATTCAGGGCTTGGTGGAAAAGTAAACTGTGAAATCCAGTACAACCCGGAATACCCTGCAAAGGGAGCTAATAACCTTATTGACGGATTAAGAGGCTCCGATAGATTTAATGACGGTTTCTGGCAGGGATATGCATATAATGATTTATCATGCACAATAGCTTTTGATGAATCGACGGAAGTTGAATCTTTAAGCGCCGGATTTTTCCAGAATTACGATTCATGGATATTCCTACCTGAGTTTGTAGAGTATTTTGTATCAGAAGATGGGCTGGAATATCAATTAGTAGGGAAAGTTGAGAATGATATTGACGTAAACACAAAGGGAGCACTTATAAAAGATTTTAGCATTAAATTTGAGAGTATCGATTGCAAGAGTATAAAGATTCACGCTAAAAACAGAGGAACATGTCCTCAAGGCCATCCAGCTGAAGTAGAAGCCTCATGGATTTTTTCCGACGAATTAATCGTCGAATGATAACTGCATAGTTAAGTAAGAATTAATAATTACGGAAGTATTGTTGATAGGGAAGATTTTCGATATTAAACGATTCGCTATTCATGACGGACCGGGAATACGGACAACCGTTTTCTTTAAGGAATGTCCTTTGCGCTGCTGGTGGTGTCATAATCCAGAGGCCATTTATGAAAATTTAATCTCTGAGGAAACTGCTGATAACCGCATATTATCAAATGACTTAAAGATTTTTGAATTAAATGCTGATGAATTACTTCACGAGATTAAGAAAGATTTGATATTCTTCGAGGAGTCAGGAGGCGGAGTAACATTTTCTGGGGGTGAACCTCTCGCCCAAATGGATTTTCTGCTTGAGATACTAATACGATGTAAGAGTGAAGGTATTCATACCGCAATTGATACTTCGGGCTATGCTCCCTTTGAATTTTTCGTAAAAATTTACGAATTCGTTGACATTTTTTTATTCGATCTTAAAATCGCGAATGATGTTGAACATATTGCCTTTACAGGTGTGTCGAATTCCCTTATATTTGATAATCTTAAAAAGCTAACCCGATTGGGTGAGAAAATAATTATTCGGATACCTTTGATTCCGGACTATACTGATACTAATAGCAACCTTAAACGGTTAATCGATATAATTAACTTACAACCAAACATTAAAAGAATAGATTTGCTCCCTTATAATGAGTTTGCCGATTCCAAGTATTCGAGATTGAATTTAAAGAAAAAAACTAATAATCTTAGTACACAATCAAAAGAAAAACTTGATGAAATTATAAGTATATTTAACAATGCTGGGTTAACAGTAAATTTTAGAGGATGACATGAACGAAAGAATAAATAAACTTCGTGAACAAACATTAAAAAGCCAACCTTCCATCTCGTTGGAAAGAGCTTCCCTCTTGACGGAATTTTATAAAAGCGGAATCCCGGAAAAAGCATCGATACCGATTGCCCGTGCCCTTGCATTCAAATATATTCTTGATAATAAAAAACTGTGTATAAATGAGGGGGAATTAATAGTTGGCGAGAGGGGTCCGGCTCCTCACGCAACGCCGACATATCCTGAAATTTGCACACATACTTTAAAGGATTTTGCAATACTTAATACACGGGAGAAAATTTCTTTCTCGGTCAACGAAGAAACCAATGATTTGCAGAAAGATAAAATAATTCCATTCTGGTCAGGAAGATCATTGCGTGATCGAATATTTAAGGAGATGGACGATGAATGGAAGGATGCATATTCTGCAGGAATATTCACCGAATTTATGGAGCAACGAGCACCGGGTCATACCGTACTCGACGATAAAATATATAAAAAGGGAATGAACGACTTTATCGGGGATATCAAACTAAGTATTGAATCCCTGGATATTTATAATGATCCACTGGCGTTCTCAAAGCGTGAAGAACTTAAAGCAATGAAAATAGCAGCCGAAGCATTAATTTCGTTTTCAAAGCGTTACAGCACTTTTTTATCCGAATGTACGGCAATTGAAAAGGATAAAGAACGAAAAGCTGAACTCGAAACAATGGTCGGTATTTGCAGCCTTGTACCTTCTAATGCTCCAAGAACTTTTTGGGAGGCATTGCAATATTACTGGTTTGTTCACCTTGGAGTGATTACGGAATTAAATACATGGGATTCATTCAATCCTGGACGACTGGACCAGCATTTATACCCGTATTATAAAAGAGATATCGAAAGCGGGCTATTAACAGAAGAAAAAGCGAGAGAACTTCTTGAGTCATTTTGGATAAAATTTCATAATCAACCAGCTCCTCCAAAGGTTGGCGTAACTGCCCAGGAAAGCAATACTTACACGGATTTCTGCTTAATAAATTTAGGTGGTGTTAATGAGAAAGGGGAAGATTCCACAAATGATTTAACATATCTAATTTTGGATGTAATTGAGGAAATGCGGTTACTTCAGCCTAGTTCGATGGTGCAGGTTAGCAAGAAAAATCCCGATAAATTACTTAAGCGAGCTTTAAAGATTATTAAAACAGGATTTGGCCAGCCTTCAATTTTTAATACCGATGCATTGATCCAGGAAATGCTTCGTCAAGGTAAATCCATTATTGATGCACGTAACGGTGGAGCAAGTGGTTGTGTGGAGACAGGGGCTTTTGGTAAAGAAAGTTATATTCTCACTGGGTACTTCAATTTAGTGAAGATTTTGGAGATAACGCTCAATAACGGACTCGATCCAAGAACAGGAAAAATGATCGGACTGGAAACAGGAAAACCTGAACTATTAAGCACATTTGATGATTTTATATTGGCTTACGAGAAACAGCTTAAATATTTCATCGATATTAAAATTAAAGGAAATTTACTTATTGAAAGATTGTGGGCGAACTATCTGCCGTCACCATTCCTTTCCATTCTGGTTGACGACTGCATTATAAAAGGATTGGACTATAATAATGGAGGGGCAAGATATAATACCTCGTACATTCAGGGGGTAGGAATTGGCTCAATTACCGATTCACTTGCTTCGATTAAATATCATGTATTTGATAAAAAGACTATTAGTATGGAGTATATGCTCCAGGCAATTAAGAATAATTTTGAGGGAGTAGAGGAATTTCGTAAAACATTGGTTGATGGTACTCCCAAATACGGCAATGATGATGATTATGCGGACGATATCATGCGACAAGTTTTCGAGATGTATTTTAACGCGATTGACGGAAGACCAAATACGAAAGGTGGTCATTTTAGGATTGATTTACTTCCGACTACATGCCATGTTTATTTTGGAAGCGTTGTCGGCTCGACTCCCGACGGACGGCTATGCGGAAAACCATTATCCGAAGGAATTTCACCAGTGCAGGGAATGGATAAAAACGGTCCGACTGCTGTAATCAAATCCGCCGCGAAGATTGACCATTTGAGAACTGGCGGGACATTACTAAACCAGAAATTTACGCCACAACTTTTATCCGACGATGCAGGCATCAATAGCGTATTACATTTAATCCGCTCATACTTTAAAATGGACGGACATCATATTCAATTCAATGTTGTTGATGCGGCAACATTGCGCAAAGCACAGGAAGAACCGGAAAATTATAGAACGCTTATTGTAAGAGTCGCCGGATACAGCGATTATTTTGTAAATCTTGGAGAAGACTTACAAAACGAGATAATCAAACGAACGGAACAATCTGAATTTTAATCACGCCAGAGTTTGTATCTTAAATTGGATATATGTTGTTGTTTTAGTAAGACTGTTAAGGGCATCTCTAAAAACCATTTATTTTAAAATAGAACACGGATAAACACAGATTAAACAGATTTCCACAGATTATTGTTGAGTTTTTAGAGATGCCTTTAAGTAACATCAAAGTGAAAGAAATGATACAAACGGTCAAGCAAGAGATATATTCGAATCGATAAAACTGTTTTTGTTACTTGTCCGTCGCAGAAGAATTCAGTACAAAAGTATTCGTAGTTTGAGCTACGAGAGTTGTTATTTCTTTATCACAAACTTATTATAAACCCACATCAGAATTGTTGCAAGCAATCCGATAAAAAAGATTGTCAAGAAAATCAATTCCGGTTTATGCATAACATTCACAAAGACTTCGTAAATCCAACCTCCAAAAGTTCCTCCGAATCCCCAAGCGAATGCAATAGGCAAAAAGGCATAACCCTGGAAGAGTGCTGTTTGACCTTCGGGTGCGAGATCGGCAATATATTCATAATACCGTGGCGCTTGCGTTTGTTCGCCAATCGAGAAAATAAATATTCCGAGCATAATAATCGGGATACCAAGCGGTACATCCTTCCAAAATAAAATATTTATTGTTTGTCCCTGCGTTGCGGGTAATAAGAAATACATTACAAGCCACGCCAAAGCAGCGAGTGAAAATCCCGTTAAAATTGCTTTGTGTGTAGGAATGTTTTTTGTAAGTCTGTTTAACGGAAGTTGAGTGAGCATTATCGTCCAACCGCCGAGTGAGAGGATAATTTCTATCGGCGCATTTGGGGAAATAAAATCGGAAACATAAAATGGTACTACGATGTACGTCTGCCAGAATAATACCCAGTAAAGACCGTACAGCAATAGGAAAAACATGAATTTAACGTTGCTAAGAACGAAAACAATATTTTTGAAAATGACTTTAAAACTTTCCTGTTTTTTATCTAAAATGTTCGCCGGTTCTTTGAAGAAAAAGATCGTTGTTAAAAACATCAACGCGCAACTAACCGAGGATACGATATAGACAAACGAAATTCCAAAACTATCGCGCACAAAGAACGCAAGTATCGGTCCGATTGCTGCGCCGGTATTCACGAGCCAGTAATAAATAGCGTAACCGAATGATTTAGTTCTGGGAGAGGAAGTGAGCGCAATTGTTCCCAGTACACTTGGTTTTATAAAAGAGCCGCCAATAGCAGTCAGTATTAAGATGATGGCTAAAATTGGAAACAGATTACTTCCGGGATAGATGCCTGCAAAAGTATCCATTCCGACAGATCCAATTAAGAAATAACCGATGGCAAGAATACCGAACGCGAAAGAAAATGCTTTCCTAAATCCATATCTATCTGCAAGCGCGCCGGCAAAAATTGGAAGTAAATAAATTAATCCTCCGAATATTGATGACAGCTGTCCCGTTTCTACTTCGCTGAATTTCAAGTAGTCCCGCAAATAAATGCTGAGGATTGTAGCCTGCCCGTAATATGCGAGCCGTTCAAAGAGTTCCATAAAATTGGCGACCCAAAAGGAAGGCTGAAAGCCGAATTTAATTTCTTGCAGTGAGGATTTTATGTTCATAGTATTTCAAATTTTTAGCTGCAAAGATAGTTAGTGTGTATCTAAATCAATAGAAGATTTTATTTCCTTTTTGTAATTCGAAGCAAAGCTTCGAAAACAGAATTAGCCATAATTGTCAAATCTGTCTCATCGAAATAAAATCAAAAATATCGAAGCTTCGCTTCGATTTACATTTTCATTTTTCTTTTTGTGTAATGTGAGTTAATAACTAAGTTTCGAATAAAAAAGAGGAAATATGATAGTAAAAGAAAAGATTGAACAGGCAAAAAATATTTTAAAGGAATTCAATATTGATTGCTGGATTACCTTCGTGCGTGAAAGTCAGATAAATGGCGATCCTTCATTAATATTTTTAACGAATTCTGCCGTAACATGGCATTCCGCATTTATAATTTCTAAAACGGGAAAGACGTATGCGGTTGTAGGGAAATATGACGCTGCAACTGTTAAAGAACTTGGTGTTTATGACGTGGTGGAAGATTTCGTTACGAGTTTCAAAAAACCTCTTTCGGATATTCTCTGGAAAATGAATCCAATGGAAATTGCTGTAAATTATTCTGAAGGCAGCGAAATTTGTGACGGAATAACTCACGGCATGTTTTTAACTCTTCAAAATATGTTGAAAGAAATGAAGATGGAGAACCGGATAATATCTTCAGAAAAAATCGTATCAGCATTAAGGGAACGAAAATCGAAAACTGAAATTGACTACATGAAAGAAGCGATTAGACATACTCTTGAGATTTACGATATTGCCGCCAAATTTATTCGTCCGGGTCAAACCGAAAAAGAAATTGCAGGATATATGACTAAAGAACTGAAGAGAAGGGGACTCGAGCCGGCGTGGGAAGAATCGGTTTGTCCATCAGTTTTTACTGGCCCAATCGAGGCAGAAGCGCATTACAATCCAACTGATAGAGTAGTACAAAAAGGGCATGTGCTGAATATGGATTTTGGTGTGAAGGTAAACGGGTATTGTTCCGATTTGCAAAGGACATTTTATATTCTTGCCGATGGCGAATCGGAGCCGCCCGAAGATGTAATGAAAGGATTCAATACAATTGTGAATTCAATCGAAGCATCTAAAAATGCGATGAAACCCGGAGTGAAGGGGATTGAGATAGATTCGGTTGCGAGAGAATTTATTACTTCGGCAGGATACGCCGAATTTCCTCATGCGCTTGGTCATCAAGTTGGAAGGTTCTCCCATGATGGAACAGCTCTGCTCGGTCCGGCATGGGAGAAGTATGCCGACAAACCATTTAAAAAACTTGAAGAAGGAATGGTATTTACGATTGAACCGAGATTAACCGTTGCAGGTAAAGGCGTTGCCACAATTGAAGAAATGGTATTAATTACTACCGATGGCTGCGAATGGCTATCGAAACCTCAAAAGGAATTAGTCATTATTAGATAATGGTGCAGAATGAAAAAGTTGAAAGGAATTATTCCGCCGATCCCGACTCCGTTTATCGATGATGAAATTGCATTTGATAAACTGGAAGAGAATATTTCCAAATGGAACCAGACTGAACTTGCGGGTTATGTTGTGTTCGGTTCGAATGGCGAGAGTGCATTTCTAACTCGCGAAGAAAAGATTGATCTTATCAAAGCAGTAAAGTCATGCTCTGCCGCAAATAAATTATTGATTGCGGGAACCGGCAGCGACTCGATCAAGGAAACAATTTTTCTTTCAAACAAGGCTGCTGATGCAGGGGCGGATTTTGCGCTTGTACTTACACCCTCTTTCTATAAAGGGAAAATGAATCATCAAGCACTGATTGATTATTTCACTCGTGTTGCGGATTCAATTGCAGTACCGTTGATAATATACAACGTTCCCAAGTTCACCGAAATAAATATCTCGGCTGAGACAGTGTCGGTTCTGTCGCAGCATCCGAATATAGCCGGAATAAAAAACAGTTCCGAAAATATTGCGGACACTTCGGAATTAGTTTTCAGAAACTCAAAAGATTTTTCTGTCTTGGTCGGAACGGCATCGGTATTGTATCCCGGATTTTGTGTAGGCGCAGTGGGAGGAATTGTAGCGGTGGCGAACATAGCGCCGCATTATTGCATTAATATTTTGAAATTGTTTGAAGAGGACAATCATGAAGAAGCATTGTCCATTCAACAAAAGATTATCAAAGTGAATAGGGCAGTGACGGCTCAATTCGGTGTCGCAGGATTAAAAAAAGCCTTGGATATGCTTGGATATTTTGGCGGTGAACCAAGAGCGCCGCTTCAAAAGCTGAATGACAACGAAGTAGAAATATTGCGGAATGTGTTGGCGGAGGCAGATTTGTTGTAATCTGAAATAGCATAATTAATTAAACCAAATTATTATATAATATCATCCTAAATCAGTATTCGAATATTATCTTAAAGTCGAAGTTGTCCTACAAATTATTTTGCGGTATAATTCTTTGTGTCTTTGAGCCTTAGTGGCGTTGATTAAAATTGCCACGAGGGCACAAAGTCACCAAGAAATCTAAGCGGAGCTCGGTTTTGTTGAGTTCAGGAAAAAAATATCGAAAACCAATTTCTTCACAGTATAACTCAAAGGATGTTAGGCGGGGCTTACTCCAACACTCGATTATGTCCCGGCGGACTTTATCCGGCGAAGCAGTATTTTTGCGCAGACGGGCCCGGCATTAGTCTTTAGTATGTTATAACGGTTTTCGCTCATATACTGGCACATAAATATACGCTTGTTATTATGCTAATAGTTGTGCATATTTTGGACACATTTTTAGGAATCGGAGTCAAAATGCCATCAATTCAAGAACGAGATAAAAAAGAACGATTGAGTTTTTTTGTTAATTCTGAATTATCTAGCAAGGTCAGCAGAATTTCAAAACAAACTAAACTGCCAGTAAGCGAAATAGTTAGAAAGGCTTTGCAAAATTTCATCGACCAAGTTGAGAAAGAAAAAATTGAAACTGAACTTGAAGCTGGTTACAAATCTAACTACGAATATTATCTAAAAACTCAAGAGGAATGGAAATATGCCGACAAGGAATAAAACTGGAATTATATTTCCATTACTCCGAGGGGATGTCTATCTTGTCAATCTAGATCCAATTATCGGTAAAGAAATAGGAAAAGCAAGACAGGTTGTTATAATTCAAAATGATATTGGTAATAAATTTAGCCCGGTCACAATTATTGCACCGATCTCAAGCGTAAAAGAAATAACCAACCCTCTACCAATAATGATATTTCTTGGAATGGGTGAAGGTGGATTAAACGAGGAGAGCTATGTTGATTGCGGACAAATTAGAACACTCGATAAAGATAAAAGACTTATCACCAAATTCGGCTCACTTAGTAAATCTAAAATGAACGAAATAGATAAAGCATTAAAAATTTCTCTTTCTCTGCAATAACTCAAAGAACACGGGACAGTTTTCCTGCACAGGGCTCTTCAGTGATACTCGCTTCCACATTCGGCAGTTCGAGCGAAGTAAATTTAATTAGTTACTTCTTGATTCGCTTATCCATCAATTCTCTTATTCTCAGATTTCCATTTCCTTGATACAATTGCGTAAAATTTACAAGTGATTGCGTCAAGTCGCTTGCGCTTGTCCGGCGTTTTCTTGACGGGATTTGTCCGCCTACGCAATGGCGGATTTTTAGGCGGGGCTTAGCCCAACACTCGATTATACCCCGGTGCGGAGTTTATCCGGCGAAGCAGTATTTTTGCGCAGACGGGCTCGGCATCAATCCTTAGTACGTTAGCTACGTTTTTTAAATTTTGTAATTATTTTCCCGATTTTCTTCTATTATCATCTTTACAAAGCAATTGACAATTGGCAGTAATAGTTTTACCTCCCTCGCGCCAAGGTGTAATATGGTCAGCTTCCATTTCTTCTATTTTCCATTTCTTTTTGCAGGCGGGGCAAACACCTTTTTGTCTTTCGTATGCTTCTCTTTTTTGTTTGTCTGTAAAGGCACGAATGTTCAGAAACTTTTCTTTTCTCGTCAGGACATAAGAGTAAATACCCTTTTTGTTAGTCACATCTTCGTCTTCCATTAACCTGGCAATTTCCTTTTCCAATTTTTTTACATCAACTTTTTTATCCTTAAACTCATTGTATAGAATTCCAAATGGAACTCCTTTCATTTCTTTACGATAGTTGGTGAAGACAGATTTAACCCAATTAATTACAGCTTGAAAATATTCCCACAAAACTTTTGCGTCTTTATCGTGCTGATGTTTGGACATATAATCTTCAATTTGACCTTTGGAAACCCAGTCAATAGTTGCTTCCAAATATTCTTGACGAATAGCTGAACCGCTGAGATAGTCACTTCCCATTTGATAAGCTACACAACCGGTTTTGCTAAAATATCTTTTTGCATCAGATACCCAAGAACCAGAATAAACTGCATTACGTAATTCTTGATCGGTAAGTTTTTCTCCGGCAATATTTATTATCCTAAACCAATCCAATCTTTCACTTTCTGTTCCCGAACAAAAATAAATCATTAAACTATAGTTTAAAATTTGCTCTTGCTTATCTTTTGGAAGGTTATGAAACGCAAGTCCATCTATTGAATAATCACCATTTACATATTGACAAATAGATACTGTTCGTTGTTGTCCATCAATAATTTCAAAATTTCCATCTTTTCTAACTGACCAGTACATTGTGTTAAGTGGAAATTTCTTTGTGATAGTATTGATTACAGCGTCTCGCTGTTTATCCTTGTAAATAAATTCCCGTTGATAAGGAGGTCGAATATCAAGTTTTCCACCGTAACCAACAATGCCCTCTTCAGCATTGTCCTTGTAACCGCTTGCTAATTCACTGACGGTAATTTCTTTGAGTTCTATTTTCATAGTTATATTTTCTTGTTTTTAATTAAAATCCGCTTAAATATTTTATTTCCATTTATAAAGATTGCTGAACTCAAAGAATATCCATCTGGAGCATACGACCCTAAATTCCCCAATATTTCAAATTGCTCAGGATTATATTTATTAAGAAAAGTAATCGGCACACCCATGGCCCCTTTATAATTCATTGGTATGTCAGCCGTCTTACTAACTTCAATTGCTTTGTAATTGTCGTATTTAGGATAATCGTTGGAATGATATTTCTTACATAATATTAATTCTTCATGGCGTTTGTTAATATCCAAATTTGTGAACCATTGAACTCCCGACACTCTTATCAATCCTTCTTTATGGTCAGCATCCGATGCGTAATCTTTATAATTCATGTTTATAAAGTGGGCACAGTTGCGGTTAAAGCCATATCCTAACCACATTTTATTGTCCTTTATCAGCTTGAAAATTTCTTTATAGGTTATAGCATTCTGATGACCTATAATGATGAATTTCTTATTGTATTCAATGAGCTGAGCAACATACTCTCTGAATAAAGAGAAAGGCGGATTCGTAACTACAATGTCTGCTTGCTTCAGGAGTTCAATACATTCCTTGCTGCGAAAATCGCCATCACCTTTTAAGTGCTTAATTCCGATTTCTTCAGTATCAGGAATATTATTTTTGTTTTTATCACCAGTGTATTCCAGATAAATTGCTTTTTCTGATTTGTTCTCGCTGAATAAATCAGAATTTTGGTTTTTGTAACAGGTAGCAATTAATTTTTTGAGGCCCAACTGTTCAAAATTGTAGGAGAAGTAATGGAAGAAATTACTTACTCTGGGGTCATCACAATTACATAAAACAATCTTTTTACTGAAGTAATCCTTATAATGTCTTAGTTCCTTTTCTATATCTGATAATTGTGTATAAAATTCATCTTTCTTAGATCTATTTGCTTTGTGTAAGTGTTTATTCTTATTTGGCATTTTTATTTTTTTATTCCCTGGCTTTTTTACAAATGGCATATAATGTTAAAATAAGTAATTCATAATTTTTTTAAAGTAGCTAACCGCATTTTTAAGCCGCCGCCCAACACTGCAATGCCGCTTTGAAAAACGAACGCCACTAATTATTTATAAATTTATTTTGTTCACTGCATTCAAAGAGCAACTAACTTTTACAACACAACTGCTTTACTACACAAATGCCGCTAAGTTTAAAGCTGTCGGCCTTGAAAAATGGGTTATGTGTTTGTTCTTAACTTATTCTCACAAAATTCCTTAAATGTGCTATAGCTAGGTTGACCCTTACCTTTGTTAATCGAACCTAATGTTGTTCGATTAATCTTTGCATGCAGAAATTCAACCAATCTATCGAAATTATCTATTGGAACGAAATCCCACTTTACGCCAAACTCTTTTTTTATTGAGCTATAAATTGATCCAGGAATAAATTTGTATTTCCGAGTTTTATCCGACATTGCAAATTTTAGATATCTGTCAATCAAATGTTTTATATAACCTCGATATTTAAGATCGGATGCTATAGTATTCTCTGGAGGTAATAGTTTAATGTATTTCTTCTCTGTTTTAAAGGTTAAATTATCTGCTTTTATCGCTCCGGGACTATTCATAATTATAGTTCCAGTATTGTTGGAAATATTTATTTTATATTTATTTAATAACATCTGAGCAAAAATATCATCTTCGGGATTTTCAGTCAGTTGTGCTTTTGCTTCATGGATAGTCTTCATTTCGTTCAACATATCGACACTGTATATATGTGGCTGATCATCAATGACTTTATGATGTGAAGAGCACAAGAGAATTAAATTTTCATATGAGTTTCTCATTGCTTCTGTTTGTTGAGCATCAAAACGAGGACCATTTTGATTCTTTGCTTTAATGTGGCATATTTCACCAAGCACAACACCTTGAGCGTTTACCATTGGGGTAATGCAATTTGGGAAAGCACATTGATTTCGAGAATGTGCAAAAAGGTTTTTAATTACTATTAATTTCGGTTCACTCATAATTCAAACACATAAGATATATAATTGGACGCCAAGCGTCAGTTAATTAATGTTTCTGTTATCAGAAACTTTTTTATCTCACAATCCTTGCTTCAAGACCAATTTTATTTGCTTCTTTGAACTCTATTTTCAATACTTTTGATCATGGTTCCAAATACCGCCAACTTCTTTTGCAAGCCTACGCAAATCTTGTTCATTAAATCCTTCCAATGTCTCCGGATTCGTGTTATTTATTTTATTTTGTATATCAAGCATTTTCTATTCCTTCTTCACAAATAAAAATAATAAGTTTTCAACCAAAAATAAAAATATTTCTGAGAGATTTTATGCAATTAAAATTTATTAAAACCATTCTTCTTTTTGCTTTTACCTTTTCACTAACAATAGCTCAAACGTCGGAAACCAATTCGGAATTTTTCAATTGGTTAAAAACAAAACCGGGAATCGAAATTAAAAAAGTGAGTTCTCCCGATTCGATGTTCAGTGAATCATATGAGGTAATGATTGAGCAACCGCTCGATCATGAAAATCCGGAAAGTCCTAAATTCAAACAGCAAGTATTTGTATCACTGCATGATAAAAACCGCCCTGTAATTTTCGTAACTGAAGGTTATGAAGCGTTTAATTGGACTTATGAGTTAAGTAAAATCCTCGATGCAAATCAAATAATTGTTGAGCACAGATATTTTGCTGAATCGACACCGGATTCATCGATCTTCGATTGGAAATATCTCACCATCAAACAAGCTGCTGCCGATCATCATGCGATTGTGCAATTATTTAAAGAATATTTTAATGGGAAATGGGTGAATACCGGCATCAGTAAAGGCGGACAAACCACAATGTATCACAGAAGGTTTTATCCCGACGATGTTGATGCATCGGTCCCCTATGTGGGGCCGCTTGCATTTGCGCCTGCCGATGATAGGGTACACACATTTATTGACAATGTTTCAACCCGGGAATGCAGGAAAAAGGTGCATGACTTCCAGGCGCTTGCTCTTAAAAATAGAGATGAATTGATTAAGATATTTTATGCGGATGCAGAAGTCAAAGGCTATACATATTCTATTGGTTTTTCAGAAGCATTTGAATACGGCGTGCTTGAATATTCTTTTGCATACTGGCAGTGGGGAGATGGTGATTGCGACAGGATACCGGATTCAACAGCTTCTCTAAAAGACATTTATGATCAATTGTCGCTCTTCGGCACACTCGATTATTTTTCCGACGCAGGCATCAAGGCTTTCGAACCGTTTTTCTACCAGGCATTCACGCAGTTAGGTTATTACGATTACGATATTACGGAGTTTAACGGATTGATTGAGTATATCGACGGCTCGAACAAATGTTTTTACCCGGAAGATTTTATCGGGTCTTTCGATCCTTCCGCCATGCTAGATATTAACAATTGGATTCAGAATGAAGGTGACAAATTTATTTTCATTTATGGGGAAAACGATCCGTGGTCGGCATGCGCTGTTGAATTAACCGGCAACACTAATTCAATCAAAATGGTTTTGGAAGGAGGGAATCATACTACAAGAATAAACAGTTTCCCTGAGGACCAAAGGAAAATTATAATAGATAAATTAGAGGAGTGGCTGGATATTGATATTAATTGACAAGGTTTATTCTTGATTTATTATTAGAAGCCAAACTTTTCTGTATTTGTTTTGTTGTTAAAAGTTGGGTTTCTTTCTACGGTAAATTCGGCGGCTTATTCTGCCACTTTTTATACCATTCAAAAAATTGACTGCTGTAGGGCACTGCAAGCATTTTACCGCCGAACCCAAAGTAACGATAAACGAGCATCGGTATTTCGGTTAATTTTATAGACTGCAATGCTTTAGTGTCAACAGTTATTCCCTGGCTTTCCGCAAATTGGACAGTCATTTTGTCAAGTGTATTTTTATAGTTCTGCTGAAATAATATGTCCTTAATATTGTCCTTTTCTTTTTCAAAAGAATCAAGCACAATATCCGCCGATTGTTCTTTTGCGAGAAGTTTAATTATCGAATAGCCGCCTTCGTTTTCAATCGGTCCAAAGATTTGTCCCGGTTCCAATCCAATTGCTTCTTCTCCTACCTTACCATATTTAAGATAACTTACAAGAGTGTCCTGCAATATCCCGGCTTTTTCATTTCGGTCATATTTTTTTGTAAGCCCTTTAAAATCCTTTCCGGTACTTAATTCGGTTAATGCAAACGAAATAACTTCTATATCCTTGGAAAATATTTCCAATAATCTTATCTTCATCGGGGAACTGAATTTGTCTTTCTTCTCATAGAAATAATTCAGCGCTTCTTCGTCTGTCGGGATTGAAGATTTGATAAACTGCCGTTGATAAGCCTTTGCCAGGTAATTATCTTCCCACATCTTCAGATACAATTTATTTTCGGGGGAATCCTGGTAGCCTTTTTTATAAGCTTCGCGGGCAAGTAATTCCTGTTCAATGAAAGTTCTGATCCTGGAATTTAATGCTGCCCTGGCGCCGTTCGGATTGATTAACGAGACATTTAATCCTTCGAACGCAGCTTCATAGAGGAAGTCTTTTAAATTAGCCGGCTCGACAGCAAATTTGATAAAGGCTGAATCGAGTTTATCCTTCGGAAAGGAATTAATGATGTCGAGAAAATCAACATATCCGAGAGTAATATTTCCCTTTTTCTCAGTTTGTAAATTCTTTAGATGAATTACCCGCTGCTCAATTTTAAAAGATAGCTCGTTAAACAAATTTATATCGGCATCAACCGTTATTCCTTTGAAAAATTTAGAGTAGTATTCACCTGCTATTCTATCTTCAACCCGGTTTTTAATTACATCTTTTGCATTATTGAAATGTTTGTTCATTTCTTTATTCGAGGCAAATGGAATTCCAATAATAGAATCGACGTAAAATATCATCCATCCATTGTCGGTTAACATTGGAGATGTGTATTCGCCCTTCTTTTTTGAATACAATGAATCCTCGATATCCTGCATCAAAAGACCGAAAGTAATTTCCAGCTTAGTGAAAAGCTGATCGATTTCATGAGATTTTTTAAGTGAATCGTAACCAATCGTTTTGATCTTACTAAAAAATTTTCTGATGGAAGCGCTGTCATCTGTTCTAATGTATTCCGCATATATTTTTAATCCTGCCTTGAAAAGCTCGTTATTCATTTCTGCAGGAGAGATATTTATTTTGTCCACGATTTCTTTTTATATAATTCATCCCTTACAAGCATTTTCTCAATCGTCTTTACTGAGTACTTAACATAATCGGTTGTATCGTAAAGTAAATTTCTTGCCTGGTTTGCCCAAAGTTTTTCCGCTATCAAAGTGTATAAAAATTCTTTCTTTACGCTGTCACGGTCTTTCCCGGCTTGAATTTGAGGTGAGAGTTCGAATCTCCTTTTAAATTCTTCAACCGGGATACTGTTGTTACCGGCTTCGATAAGAATTTTTGATTCCTGGGCGAATATCTGTGATAATGCGAGAAAGAATGTAAATAGAAATATTTTCATTATTGTCCGAAAAAATTTCTGCAAATATACTCAGAAAAATTTTACCGGCACTGTGGTTGGGAAATATTATCATGTGCCAACAGGGTAAAAATTAGTTATTTTAACGCAGTAATAAAAAATAATTTTAATGAATGAGCTTTCGCGAAAGAATAAATAATATATTTGCAAAGAATTCCCTCGTGCTGGTAAGTATATTCATCGGCATAATCGTACTTCTCACATACTTTTTTAATTTTCTAAATCAAACCGAAACAGTTGTAAAAAAGGTAACGGAAATTTATTTTGCAGATGATATCTCAATTGCACATAGGCTGATTATCGATAAATTCAACAAAAAGTATGAAGGCAGCATAAAAGTAATTCCGATTGATCTTCCGTTCACCAAATTCAGCACAAATGAAAGAAAAGAATTGTTAACAAGATCGCTGCGAAGCAAGAGCGAAAGAATTGATGTTTTCTCGGTTGATATTATTTGGGTGCATAGATTTGCTAAATGGTGCGATTCACTAAACAAATTTCTTTCTCCCCAGCAATTAAAGGAATTTTTACCGGAGGCAATTGATTACTGTATGTATAAGAATAAGCTGATGGCGATTCCTATGTATATCGATATCGGCGTTTTATATTATCGTGATGACCTGTTGAAGAAACTGCCCGATTACGATGAGCTAATTAAGAAAATAAGGAATTCAATAACCTATGAAGAGTTCTTTGAACTGGGCAAGAGAATCGGGAATTCGGCTGAATCATACTATGTTTTTCCCGGAGCTGATTATGAGGGATTAATCTGCAGTTACTTCGAGTTGATTTTAAATCAAGATAAAGACTTTTTTAAGGGAGACAAAATTGATTTTACCAGGCCTCCCGCGCGGAAAGCGCTTCAACTGCTATATGATCTTGTGAATAATCAGCGTTACACTCCATTTGAAGCTCTTGAATTCACCGAACATCCCGCAAGAGACTATTTTAAAACCGGCAAATCTGTTTTTCTGAGAGGCTGGCCGGGATATAACACTGATTTTAACATTTCTGTCCGCGATTCAATCATGCGAAAAAATTTAAAAATCGGCGCCCTGCCGCATTTCGAGGGGACTGATCCGGCATTCGTTTTTGGTGGTTGGAATTTAATGGTATCCAAATTTTCGAAGCATAAAAATGAAGTCAAGAAATTCATAGAATTTTTTATAAGCGATGAAGCGCAGAAAATTTTGTACGAGTTCGATAGTTGTCTCCCGATAAAAAATAATCTCTATACAGATGGTTTTCTTGAAAAGCATCCCGAACTTGAATATATGAGGGGGCTGCTTAAACATGGAATAACCCGCCCATTACTGGAAGACTACACACGAATCTCCGATATAGTTTCGTACTATGTTAACAAAGCTATGTCCGGTGAAATAAGTATCGACGCGGCTTTGCAGAAATCTACCGACTTAATTAATTCCAACAAAGTAATAATCAAATAGAGCCATGTCCATAGGAAGAATACTCGAAGGATTACAAAAGTACCGTTTCGAATTCAGGCATTTGACGGTGCTATTTCTTGTCCTGCTTATTTTTCAGTTTGTACTTTCCTTCATTCAGAAATCATCGCTGCGTTCTTTTTTGGATGAGACACAGCGATGGTATCAGCAGTTTTCAGCCGAGAACGTGGCTAATATTACCTCAACATCACTCGAACTTCTTTTAGAAAATATTAATCTCAATGAAATAAAAACGCAAGGTGAAAAAGAGAAAATTATTCAGTCATTCAATATCATTTTTAGTCAGCAGCTTTTACAGCAGAACGTTGAAGATCTGTGTTTGATAGTCGAGAAGGATAATAAAAATTTTCCCATTGACGACGGTGCGCTGCTATTCGATTATCTTACTCATAATTTTCAAAATCTTGGTGAAATTCCGGATAAGCACAAAAGAGCCATTCAGCTTTATGACAGTTTGCAAAATAAAATCTCATCCGAAGAGCAGATACACAGCATTCTCGAAGGGATACAAACTTTCCACATTTTTGTGCCATTCGTTCCGCGAGGTGAATACCTTGGTGTGCTTTATATGCAGAAGACACCGGATCTTGCCAATATCACCGGTGAAATTCTCGCATCTTACGATGAGGCAGCAATAATTTATTCATCATTAATTTTACTTGGCTTATTAGCGATGTACTATATTTCATCTTTCACGGTTAAGGAAAGAAACGAAGCTCAAAAGTTACTCTACGATGAGAATGAAAAGCGATTGAAGGAACAGATTATCCACGAGAAAGAATCTTTGTTTACAAAAAGAATTTATCATACACATCACAAGGCAGAAAAGGTGATGGGTTTTATTAAAGAAGACTTGCGTAATATAACAGCATCCAATATTGATGAAATCAGATACAAGGTTACGAAATATTCCAATTTTATTTCGAGAGTAATTTACGATATGAAGTGGTACGATCCGCCGCTTCAGACAATTCGAAATCCAATTTTCGAAACCGATTTGAATGAAGTTCTTCAATTTATTGTGAAATATATTTTCTTGCGTATCTCGTCTTCAACGGAAATTTTTGAATTCAATACTGAATTAGATGAGAAATTGCCCAGGGTAAATATCAACGAGTTTGTTGTTTGGGAAATTCTTGAGCCGCTCATCCAAAATAGCATTGATCACGGTAGAGTGGAAAAAATAAAAATCATTATTAAAACCGAATACGACGATTCGAAAAAGCAATCGCAAATAATTATCTCGGATAACGGCGTTGGAATCAGAAGCGACTTACTTGAAATTGATTCCACGGGATTGAAGAAAATCTTCAGCGAGAATGTTTCTACAAAAATTAATGTAAATTCGGACAGTGGCTATGGCTGTTATATTGCATACGAAATTGCAACCAAACGATGCGGTTGGAGTCTCAACGCGTTTAACAATCCGGAGAAAGGCTGCTCGTTCATAATTACAATTCCAAATTAAAAAAGGTTTTTGATGCACGCAGAAAATAAAATTAGCTTACTTCTGATTGAGGATGAAGAATTTGATGTTAGAAGAGTAAAAAACACGATAAGATTTTTTGAACAACAAATAGAAATTAGCGATATCGTTTCGAACGGAGAAGATGCGATCCGAAAAATAAATGAAGACAGAAGCCGATACGACGTGATAATTATGGATTACCAGATTGCCGGCGGTTTACGGGGCGAGGAGTTAATTCATAAAATAAAAGATATTGATGCGAGTCTGCAAATTATAGTAATTACAAAGTTGACGATTAACATGACCGATTTTAATTTCGCTAAGAATTTAATGCAGGCAGGCGCTTTCTGGTATTGTACCAAGTACCCCGGCGATATTGAAGATTACATATATCAGCCCACAGATTTTCTGATGAGCATTTTCAATGCGTTCGATAAAAAGAAATTGGAAATGCAGAGTCATAAATCAAACGAAAAGCTTATACGCAACATCGAAGAAATCCTTGATCAGAAAAGAATTGTTTCCGTTTCACCTCACATGGAAAACTTAAAACGTACAATTGACAAACTTGCCGAAAGCGATATCAATACATTAATTTACGGCGCATCCGGTACCGGTAAAGAAATCGTCGCGTATAATATTCATTATCGAAGTAAAAGGAAATTTGAACGGTTCATCCCTATTAACTGCGGAGGCATTCCACAAGAATTGATCGAGAGCGAATTGTTCGGTTACGAAAAAGGTGCATTCACCGGCGCCAATACTTCGAAAGCCGGATTATTCGAATTAGCCCATCACGGTACAATTTTTCTCGATGAGATTTCCGAATTGCCGTTAAAAGCTCAGGTTAAATTGTTGAGAGTAATTCAAGACGGCGAGATTGAAAAAATCGGAAGGAAGCAGAGTTTAAAAGTAAACGTACGCGTAATTGCAGCAACAAACAAAGATCTGATTAGAGAGGTAGAAGAAAAGCGTTTCCGCGAAGATTTGTATTATCGATTGAATGTCATTCCAATAAATATACTTCCATTAAAAGATAGACAGGATGATATCCTTGTTCTCTTCGATTACTTTTTAAAATATTTCTCGTTGGAAATGAGCAGGCCTGTGCCCGGAATTGAAAACGGTGTGCTTGATATAATTAAAAAGTACGATTGGCCTGGAAATGTTCGCGAGCTGAAAAATTTTACGCAGCGACTCGTATTTCATTCTGTGGAAGTACTAACTGTGAAAGATATTCAGAATTCACTTACAATGGGGAATATTAAGATAGGCGGCGACAATAAAGCGATGATCGACTTTAGCGACACACAAAATATTGAACCTCTCAAATACATTGAAAAAAGATTCCGGCAAAAGTATTTTAAATTCGTGAGGGATAATTCCGACTCGGATGTTGAAGCTGCGACAAAGCTCGGTCTGGCTCCGCCCAATTACCATAGAATGTGCAAGGAATTGGGATTAAAATAGGTAAAGGCTCAGACTGAGATTAATGCTAAGGCAAAGGATTGGCTAAAACTTGATTAGCGATCTATAAAAAATCCAATTCTTATTTTGATAACAATCCGTTATAAATAAGATAAGTTTATTCGGTACAAAAGAAATGAATTAAGTTTATTTCGTTCATCCTGGATTAAAAAATCAAACAAATATTTGGCGTTGAATTTGCTGAATATTAGAGTTTATTAAATAACGGAAAAATCGATGAAAAAAATTGTTAGTTCTCTATTACTTCTACTGATTATAATGACCGATCTATACTCACAGGGATTCCTGCATGTAAGCGGAAATAAAATTGTGAATGGAAGCGGCAGCGAAATACTTTTGCGAGGAATCGGATTAGGCGGATGGCTTGTGCAGGAAGGCTACATGCTCAAAACACCTATGGATTCGGAACATGAAATTCGTAAGGAAATTGTTGAACTGATGGGTGAAGCAAAAACCGCCGAGTTTTATGCTGCATATCATGAAAATTATGTTCGCAAAATTGATATCGATAATCTTGCCTCGTGGGGATTTAATTCTATCCGGTTGCCGATGCATTACAATAAATTAACTCCGCTTGATCAAACCGGGGTATATCTCGAAGAAGGATTCAAACAAATTGATGATCTTCTTGATTGGTGCGAAGCAAACCAAATTTATTTGATACTTGATCTACATGCAGCGCCGGGCGGACAGAATAACGGCGGTATCAGTGATTACGACCCGACTAAACCATCTCTTTGGGAGAGCGAAGCGAATAAGCAGAAGACAGTTGATTTATGGACAGAGCTTGCTAAAAGATATAAAGATGAACAATGGATTGGAGGTTACGATGTTATAAACGAACCTGCCTGGAATTTGGGAACTAATAATCCTCCGCTCCGGGATTTATATATTCGTATCACAAATGCAATTAGAGCGCACGATAATAACCATATCATATTTGTGGAAGGCAATTGGTACGCCACCGATTTCAGCGGACTAACCCCGGCATGGGACGCGAATATGGTTTACAGTTTTCATAAATATTGGAATCCAAACACACAATCCGCAATACAGGGTTATCTAAATTTAAGAACAACTACCGGACTGCCGATTTGGTGCGGTGAGTTCGGAGAAAATTCCGATTCATGGATTTACGATTGTATTAAACTCTTTGAAGATAACAATATCGGCTGGGCAATTTGGCCGCATAAAAAGATTGATAATATAACAGGTCCTTTATCTGTGCCTCTGTTGCCGCAATATCAGCAGCTTTTAAATTATTGGAATGGTTCCGGCTCCAAACCGACTGAGAGTTTTACTTACGCAGCATTAATGGCTCAGGCAGATAAACTAAAATTCGAAGAGTGCAGATATCAGCCCGATTTTATTGATGCCATGTTCAGGCAGCAAATTGACGAAAGCACAATACCCTTTAAAGATCACAGCATCCCTGGAAGAATTTACGCTGTCGATTTTAATTTAGGAAGACTAAACAGCGCTTACTTTGACACCGACAATGGTAACTCAGACGGTAATTCAGGCTGGAACAGCGGATACAAATATCGAAATGAAGGTGTGGATATCGAGGCGTGTTCTGATTCATATACCAATGGTTACAATGTTGGGTGGATAAATTCCGCAGAGTATTTGAAATACACAGTCAATGTTTCCGCAACGGGTAATTATGATTTGAATATCCGTGCAGCTGCTGCTAACTCAGGCGGTAAAATTCTATTCATGCTTGATGATGCCAATCTAACCGATTTTATTGATGTTGCCGTGACCGGCGGCTGGCAAACGTGGAGAACTGTAACGGTGAAAGATGTTTATATTGAAGAAGGTCAGCATACAATAACCGCGCGTTTCTTTTTCGGCGGATTTAATTTTAATTACATCGAGTTTATGCCCGGCACCGTTGGAGTTGAGGAAGAAGAAAATATACTTCTGCAATTTGAACTGAGCCAGAACTACCCGAATCCCTTTAATCCAACCACAACAATAAAATATTCAATTCCCGACGTAGAGACGCCATATATGGCGTCTTTACAACACGTCACGTTAAAAATATTTGATACGCTCGGAAGAGAAGTTGCGGTACTATTTGATGAAGAACAAGCACCAGGCTTGCATGAAATTACTTTTGATGCTTCGAACTTGCCAAGCGGAATATACTTGTATAAAATTCAAGCGGGTGATTTAACATCGTCAAAAAAAATGATTTTGTTAAAGTGATCCTCTGTACTTAAATAACAAGCGGAGGGGTATCGTTCTTATTTTAATAACAGCTGATTATAATCATGATAATTAGCTGGTTTTCTTCCATGGTTTTATTGAACTTTTTGTGAGATTTCTCTATTTAGTAGATGGTATTTAATTTGACTCTATTTCAAATTGATCTGCTATAAATAAAACTAACCGGAAAGTTCGATGAAAAAATATATATCGCTCATGTATCTTTTTACAGTAATTATTTTCACTAATTTTAATCAAACCGCTCAAGTCGGGACGCTCGAGGCAACTCTATCAATTGAAGAGGACCTTGGGGAATATATCCCTTTCCAAAACGGGATGATTGTTCCTTCTTTTGAAAAACAAAAGAGGGAAATGATAAATCTTGCCGGTACATGGAAGAAACAAAGGTTTACCGCTGATCACGATTTATCATTGTTAAAAAGAGATGATGCTGGATACGCGCAATTAATCACTGAAGCTGATGGAAGACATCTTCCGGAATATGATGACAGCGCATGGGAAGATAAAGTTATACCAGGAGTTGAAAATGCGATGTATGAGTATCCGACTGTCCCCGAATATTATCAAGACGGAGTTTGGTATCGATACAAATTCGATGTTGACAATTCCTTCAATGACAAATTCATGAAATTGATTTTTTATTCTGTTAATTACATTGCGGATGTTTGGTTGAATGGTGAATATCTCGGTTATCATGAAGGCGGTTATACTCCGTTTGCCTTCAATGTTTCGAACGTAATTATCCCGAACGGTGAAAATGTGCTTGCAGTACGTGTTGATAATATTCCATGGGGAAAAAGAAAAGACATCGTGCCGTTCTATCAATGCGACTGGTTTAATTATGCAGGAATAATTCATGATATTTATCTTGAGGCGACAGATAATATAAATGTTTCGAGGAATGATGTCGTTCCGCAAAATATTGACGGTGAAATATCTGTTCGAACTATTATCAATAATAATCTCGATATCCCTTCTGCCATAGATATTCTCGCAGAAGTATTTGAAGCCGATGTAAACGAATCCAATAAGCAATCTGAATTTGCTGCTGATTTGATAAGTTCGAGTGTTCCGGTGATTAGCCAAACAGAATCTGGATTCCAATTGAATACGCATGTTGGAATTTGGAACAATATTATGAATATCCCGAATCCAAAATTGTGGACGCCTTCTAATCCCAATTTATATGTTTTGAAAATATCGTTAATCCAAAATCAACAAGTGATCGATGAATTTTATACGCAGTTCGGAGTTAGAACAATAAAGACTGTTGGAGATAAGGTTTTTCTTAACGACCGGGTTGTGTTTTTTACAGGCATAGCGCGACACGAAGATCATCCGGTTTACGGCAGAAGTATTCCGAAAGAAATTATTTATTCCGATCTTAACTTTATAAAATCTTCGAATTGCAACTTCCTTCGCACCGGGCATTATCCCAATCATCCTTATACTTACTTAATAGCGGATAGAATAGGACTTCCAATAATGGAAGAAATTCCGGTATGGTGGTTTGATACCGAAGAACCGTGGTTAATTCAAAATGAACAGCGGCATATTCACGAACAAATGTTCCGCGAGATGGTTTTAAAAGATTTTAACCGTCCTTCAATATTATTGTGGAGTACTTCAAACGAATGCAAGGAAGAAACAAACCGCATAATTTTTAATCAGTGGATTAAAGACGACATCACTCAAAAATATCCTGATGGAAGATTGATTAGTCAATCATCCGCAGGCGATAATCCCGGGCATACAGATATCACCCAGGCGCCATTGGATGTTGCGGGCTGGACATTATATTTTGGAATATTTCATGGTGATCCTCTACAAAGTATGAATCCTGCATATTTCTACGCGGGCACATTGAAATTTTTAATGGATGCGCACATTGCTTTCCCAAACAAACCAATCATCGATACTGAATTTGGTTATTGGTCGTCCGAGAACGGTTCGAGTACCGAAGCCCAGGTTGAAGTTTTCGATAACACCTTTAAAGCATTCAAATTTTTTGCGCCTATCTACGCAAGCGGGAATTACAATCCCAACGGTTATGTTATGGCTACAACGTGGTGGTGTGTTTACGATTGGTACTCGCATCAGCACCAGAATGGATTTCAAAGTATGGGATTGGTTTCGATGGATAGACTTACAAACAAACCAGCTTACAATTCTCTTGTAACCGCATACGAACCATATTTTAATTTGGGCGGAATGATTACATCTGTTGAGGATGAAAAAGGCAGGGGAGCGATACCTGTAAAATTTGAGTTAATGGACAATTATCCAAATCCTTTCAATCCAACAACCACAATAAAATATTCAATCCCTTCGAATCCCCCTTTGTCCCCCTTTATTAAAGGGGGAAGCGGCGAAGCCGAGGGGGATTTAGTGACACTGATAGTATATGACATTCTCGGAAGAGAAGTTGCGACATTGGTTAATGAAGAACAAGAACCGGGTCTGCATGAAATTACTTTTGATGCTTCGAACATGCCGAGCGGAATTTATTTTTATAGAATTCAAGCAGGGAATTTTACTTCAACGAAAAAAATGGTTCTTCTCAAATAATTTTGGAGTTCTTTGATGCACAAAATTATATTTTTGAGGGTGAAATAATTACGAAGAGAATTTGAAAAAAAACGAAGAGAATAAAAAATCAAGGTTATGGTTTTACATTATAACCGCGTTAATTCCAATCCTATTTTTTGTAATCCTCGAATTACTTCTCCGGCTATTCAACTATGGAACAGATTACACTACCTTCGTAAAAATATCCGATCAATTTGAAGACTATTTATTTTTTAATCCCCAGTTACCACAAAAATATTTCAGCGATGATGTCCCGGTTCCTTCTGTAATTCCGGATGGATTTAAAAAAGTAAAACCGGAAAATGGAATTCGAATTTTCGTACTTGGAGAAAGCAGCGCAGCTGGTTTTCCTTATCCGGTCAATGCATCATTCTCCCGTTTCGCTCAACGAAAATTGGAATTGCTTTTCCCCGATAACCAGGTTGAAGTTATCAATCTCGGTGTTTCCGCAATCAATACATATACTATTAGAGATATTATTGATGATGTTTTCGAACAGAAACCGGATTTGATTTTAATCTATACCGGGCATAATGAGTATTATGGCGCTATGGGTATCGGATCAACTCAGTCTATGGGAAGTTCGCCATTTCTTGTAAACTTCATTCTGCAATTAAAAGAATATAAAACCGTTCAACTTCTTTCGGATATGATAAATGGGATCGCGGGTTGGTTCTCATCCAAAAATAAAATGACGGATACGGGCAAGACATTAATGGGTTCGATGATAAAGGAAAGTAATATTGGTTACGGAACGGATGAGTACACAAAGGGATTGGATCAATTTGAATCGAATATGCGGGATATTTTATTAACATGCAGTGAGAATAAAGTACCGGTGTTGCTGAGTACTCTTGCATCCAACCTCATGCAGTCTCCTCTCAGTAAGGGAAATGGAAATAAAGCAGCGATGGAATATTTTGAACAAGCAACGAATTATTTAAATAGCGGTAAGATTGATGAAGCAAAAAAAATGTTCATCCAAGCCAGAGATTATGATGTGTTGAGATTCCGGGCGCCTTCAGAAACGAACGAAATCATAAAAAAACTTAGTCGCGAATTTGGATATACTATTGCTGCGATAGATTCTGTATTCGATGAGGTCAGTGAAAATCATATCGCCGGATATAATTTGATGGTCGATCATCTCCATCCGAATATCGAAGGCTATAAAATGATAGGGGATTTACTTGTTCAAAAAATCATCGAAGAAAAATTGCTTCCGGTTGAGGATTATCCCGATTCGAATAAAATTAAATTTGCGGATGTGCTTTTAAGACAGGCTTTTCCATTTACTCGAATGGATTCGAGTTACTCCAAATATACAATCGATATTTTACTAAATACTTTTCCGTTCAAAAATGAATCCAATCCATTGATGATTCTGCAAATTGAAGTCCAAACAAATTATGCTGATTCACTTGCAATAAAAGTTGTGCAGCGGGAAATTAGTTGGGAAAATGCTCACTTTCAATTAGCGGAATATTTTTTCGGAAAAGCGGATTACAATGCTTACTTTAATGAGATGAACGCTTTGATTGAGGATAAACCTTTCGAGCAATATAATTATCGATTGGCTGTTGGAAAATTGATTCAGGCTAAACAATATGAACTTGCTCAAAGATTTTTATTCAGAAATTTGAAACGGTACCCGGATGGATTTACGTATAAAAGTATTGGAATCATTTTTTCGGAGACGAATAATTTGAGCGGCGCTATTGAATTTCTTGAGAATGCAAAACGATTATTTCCCTCCGATGCTGAAATATATTTCCGGCTTTCACGAGCATATTTCTTTATTGGGAATAAAGACAAGGCGTTCGAAA
>JAZDFC010000112.1:0-4637 GCA_043808235.1 bacterium | reverse complement strand
TCACCGGCTCTTTCTTCATGAATTCCCCGCCTTTGAATTTCCCGAAATGTTTCTTGATTTTCTCCAAAACGGTTTTATTGTCTATCGCGCCGGCAACGGTCACTATTATGTTTTTCGCCGAATATTGGGTGCTCAAATAAGAAATGATTTGCTCGCGGGTTATCTTGGAAACGCTCTCCGGAGTTCCTATCAAGTCCCAACCCGCAGGCGTATCTCCATAAAGCAATATCTCAAAAAGATCGGCGGCATATCTCGGCGGATCGTCTTTGATCATTTTTATTTCCTCCAAAATTACTTTGCGCTCTTTCTCTATTTCATCTTCTGGAAAAACCGAATTTTTAAGCATATCGAAAACTATTTCCATTGATTTATCCAATTGAAAAGAAGCCGCCCTTACGTAAAATCCCGTAACCTCTTTGGAAGTGAAAGCGTTATAATCGGCTCCTATCTTTTCAAGATCTTCTGTAATCATCAAACTGGTCGGACGCTTCTTCGTCCCCTTGAAAAACAAGTGCTCCAAAAAATGGGAAATTCCGCTTATCTCCCTATTTTCATATTTGCTGCCGGTTCCAACCATCACAAGCACCGTTGATGTTTGAGTTCCTTTCATCGGCATTGTGATTACCCGTAATCCGTTTTTTAATGTGGTTTTTTTAAAGTGCATGTCTATTTTAATTTTATTTATTCGTTAATCTTAAATTTGTTGAACTTAGCTTAATTTATTTTTCAGATAATCGCAAAGTTCGCCGATTTTCACCCTGTCCTGTTTCATCGTGTCCCTGTCCCGAACCGTCACCGCCTTGTCTTCCAACGAATCAAAGTCGACGGTAACGCAATACGGCGTGCCGATTTCGTCCTGGCGGCGGTATCTCTTGCCGATACTTTGGGTCTCGTCATACTCGCAAACAAAATTTTTGGTTAAGTCCTGGTAAAGCTCTTTCGCCACATCCGAAAGTTCCGGCTTTTTGGAAAGCGGCAACACCGCAATCTTCACAGGCGCCATCCAATATGGAAATTTCAAAACAACCCTCTTGTCGGTCTCTCCTTTTTCCGCCGTCCTCGCCTCCTCTTCGGCATAAACCGCACAAAGCACGGCAAGCACCAACCTATCAACCCCCAAAGACGGTTCTATCACGTGAGGGATGAACTTCTCCCCTGTTTCCAAGTCAGTATAAGACAAATCAGCCTTGCTTGATTCGGTATGCTTCCCCAAATCATAATCGCCCCTGTAAGCAAGCCCCATCAATTCTTTCTTTCCGAAAGGAAAATCATATTCGACATCAATGGTTCTCTTCGAATAAAAGGCCCTGTCCCCGTCCGGAATATCCTCGTAATGCAAATTAATACTTGGAATGCCGCAATACGCGAACCATTTTTTCATTTCCTCCAACCAATGCTCAAAATGTTTTTCCCAGCCTTTCTCTTTAATGAAATACTCTATTTCCATCTGCTCGAACTCGCGCGTCCTGAAAAGAAAATTACCCGGCGTTATCTCGTTCCTGAAAGCCTTGCCGACTTGCGCGATGCCGAATGGAATCTTTTTTCTTGTCGTATCAAGAACATTTTTGAAGTCCGCAAATATGGCCTGCGCGGTCTCGGGACGAAAATATGCCACGTTCGCTTGTTCCTCCGAAGGACCAAGAAAAGTTTTAAGCATCAAATTAAATTGGCGAGGATCCGATAATATCCCCTTACGACAACTTGTACAAAGCCAATCTCCTTTTTTATCCAAAGCATAAGGCAATTGATCGGCTCGAAAGCGAGCTTTACATTCAGGACATTCCACCAATGGATCGGAAAAATTCTTCAAGTGTCCGCTCGCCTCCCAAACTTTCGGATTCATAATAAGCGCCGCATCAATGCCAACCATATCCGTCCGCTGATGCACAAACCGCTTCCACCATTCGTTCTTGATATTATTCTTCAATTCAACTCCGAGCGGGCCGTAATCCCATGAATTCTGCAAACCGCCGTATATCTCCGAACCCGGAAAAACAAACCCGCGCCTTTTGGTCAAGCTTAAAATCTTATCCATTAAATCAATCATCATGTTTCATATTCTATGATAAAAACACTTATTTACGCAATGGATAAGCTACGAAAGACTAGCTTCATTGTAAAAACAAACCGTTATTGCTTCAAAAATTTGAATGAAGCGAGAATTTGATTAAAAACATCTTTATATTCTTCATAATACACACCTAAAATTAGCCGATATTGTTTAAGTGGCAAAATAATTACCGTTTCTTGACGATTATTAAATTTATATTGATATTGAATACCGGAAATTCCATCGATATTCACTTTTGTTGTAATTTTCTCTAGCCCCGCAAAACTACGATCGGCAAATTCCGGTAAAACTATATTTACCAGGAAAGTCGGATCAAATTGTTCCCCAACTTTAGTTAAAATTTTAAGATTAAATTTACTATAATAACTTATAAAAGCATTTTCTCGAATAACTAAATCCTTCGGATACATAAACTCAAAACCATACTCCTCGTTGCGATATGTTCTCAGCTGGGATTGGTTATTATTCACCAAATTTTGCGCTCTTTTGCCTATTTCTTTTATTTGTTCCAAAGAAATTTCTGCTTGATTTGCTATTTGTTTGTATTCATTAATTAACCAGATTGAGAAAACAAAAATTATGACGAATGTGAATATTATAACGGCAAGTATTTTTTTGTTGATGATGTCGGAAAGTTTCATAGACGTTGTAATATTTTTAGAATAATTTTAATAGACTATGTAGATGGAATCTGAAGCCTACTTTAAAAATTTGAACGAAGTAAGGATCTGATTAAATTCATCTAAATATTGCTTACTCCCACTACCCGTACCTAAAATCATTCGTAATTCTCCAAATGGCAAGATAACTGCGGTTTCTGGAAAATTGTTAAATACATATTCATATTTGATACCTTTAATATTATTAATTGTTATTTCAGAAGCATTTTTTTCTAATCCATCAAACCCGTGAATAAATTCTGGTAAAACAATATTTACCAAGAAAGCCGAATCGAATCTTTTTTCATCCATAAAAATTACTGGAGCACTTATTTCTAAAAGAAGTCTGCTATAATAATTTACAGATTTATCTTCTCTAACAATAGTCCACCTTTTCGGATACTGAAACTCAAATCTCCATTCTTCGTTGCGATACGTTTTTGATTGTGATTTGGCATTCTCCTCCATGAAATTCTGCATTCTCCTGCTTATTTCCTTGACTTGCTCCAAAGAGATCTCCGATTGGCTTGCTATTTGTTTGTATTCGTTAATGAACCAGCTTGAGAAAATAAGAATTACACCCAAAAAACACATCAGAATAATAAATATTTTTTTACTTGAAATATTAGGTAATTTCATCAATGTTATTATGCCTTTTTAAATAATTAAGGCACGATGCGAATAGAATCTGATCCTTTGATTATAGCTCCATTTATTAATTGACCTTCTAGGCTTGCCTTAACATCGTTTGGAGTTAATTGTAGCGCCTCAGTTGATAATTGGACAACGATATCAATAAAACCATCGCTGTTAACATCCAAGTAATTTGCCATCGGCTGGCCATTGCCTTTTAATTTTACAGTGGCGTTTGCGAGTTTTATTACAGCGGGATTAATCTGTTTCGCATCAAATGTCACGGAACCGAAGACCGCTTCGTTGAAAGATTATATATATAATGGTCGTCTGCGATTCTGAATGCATTTCCTGAATCCGCATTACTTGTTGAAAGAGGAATCTCATCGTTTCCAACGCTATTATCTTGGATTTTGGCGATCATCAGTGTTACGATTGCGGAGGTTACAATCATATTATTTGTATCCGTCAACTGAAATTTAACAGGAAGAATTCGGCCTTGTTTGTAGATGCCGGTACCATCGGACTTGATTGGAGATTGGAAACATTTACTCATCGATATTTTTCAGAAACGTGTATACCTTTGTGGAGAGATCGTATTGCCAAAGTTGTTTGGGTTCGATGCGATAATATTCGATAGTTTCCGGCTTCGGGATATATACCATTTTCACAGTGTACATAACCATATTCAACTTTTCGCCTTCCCATTCGTATGATTCTATATAAGGAAATTTTGCATCTTTGTATGACATAAGTTCGGAAGGGGCGTTGATATGGATAGTTTCTCCGCTTTGAAGATCAAATACGATAAGAGTGAAAGCGTCCGTGCCGGCTCCCAAAACAGTTCTCGTGCGGAAGGCAAGATAATGATTGTCATGAGAAAAGGAAATGCGAGCAATGGCAACAGCGCCGAATAAGTCAGATTTTTTTGTTACTTTTGAAGGGGGGGGATATCTCTAATTTCAGATACTGTCCATGCATCATTAGGTCCCGCTCCTGATAACTCAGGATGTTCCGTAAAAACATACCCAGTTCCCAAAGACTTGTTTTCGAGAGAAGTAGCAATGGCGTATCCGTGTTTCTCTCCTTCAAAAATATCAACCGGCACTCGTATTGTCTTAGAGGGAGGTGTTGGAGCTGGCACAACAATCGGGTGGAATGCATAATAAACATATCGCACTACCGGAGGCAATGTAACGGATAATACGATTAAAAGAATGATGAATGGTATTATTTTTTTCATTGTTTGATTGAAATAGTAATGATGTGACTAA
>JAZDFC010000111.1:0-91130 GCA_043808235.1 bacterium | reverse complement strand
CAGCCGAATTAACTCACAAGATGTTCTCTCATACTTGCTTAATCGGACAAATGAACTTTTATCAATTACTATTGGTTATAACTACTGTCAAGTCGTAGTAGTCTTCAAATTGTACAAAATAAAAATTTTTTTATTTTGAATTATAAATAGAGCAATTCTGAAAGGTCAGCTCCATGAAAGAAGTAATCTATGATGCTGAATTTACAACTGATTTCCTCTTCCAAATTTTAAACAATATATCTGACCAATTGGCGTAGAATAAAAAATATCAGCCATATGTCCCTCTTATTCGGACTATTTTATTCCTGCGATAAAATAAAGACCTATCAATCAAAAGATGGTATATCATGCGAAAACTATTTCTGCTCGTAACGTTTATATTTTCTACCGGAATTTGTTCTGCTCAAGTTATTGTGCAGCTTCAACAGCCTCCGCCTTTTCAATTTAAATTGGAAAATATGTGGAAGGTAACTTTAATAAATTCCACCGGTACCGACTACCGTGTTTATCTGCAAGGAACGGCTACCGAATCAACTTCAGGTTTGATTGCAGAAGCGACAACAGCCACGTTCATTTTAACTCAGGGCACACGTTTTATTTCACCCGTGGATATCATGCCTATTAGTGTGCATTCGGCGAATGGAAAGTATGATGAAGTTGTTAAAAACATCGGCGGTGTACCATCGGGTGAGTATGAAATTTGCGTCTCTGTGATAAACGCAGATGACGGTTTGGTTTTGGGTAGTCAATGCATTCAACAGGAGGTAATGAACCTCACGCAGATTGAATTACTCGGACCGGGCGATAATGCATTTATTGAGAGCGGAAAGTCAATTTCCGGTTTGCCGTCTGCTGATAGCGGAACTGATGAAATTTTCGAAATTGTAAACGGTTCATTTATTGTATTTAACTGGCTTCCTCCTTCACCGGTGGAGCCATCTCAGGCTGTAACATATTCAATCACGATAACAGAGATGCTGGGGCTGCAATCATCCTATGACGCTCTTCAATCCAATCCGGCATTTTATAAGCAGGGAAATATTTACTCAACGATATTTCAATTTCCATCAGCCGCGCGCGAGTTTTCGCCCGGGAAGAAATATGCATGGCAAGTTAGCGCATACTTTAATGGCGTTCTGATTTCCACAAGTGAAGTAAGAAATTTTACTTTCGGAAAATTTGAAGATTCTCAAACACGGGTAGAACTTAAACCGGGTTCCGGTTTACCTGTTGGTCTTTCAGGATTAATGAATTCTGGAAATATTAATTATTTTAATCAACCCGCTGCCGATGGAGACACTAAAAGTGTTTTAACATTTTCAGGTACTGCCAAACTTGAAAATCAGGTTGCCCGTAGGCAAGGATTTAATTCCGAACAGCCGGAACGATATACAAATCTTGAATTATCTCCAGCGCTTTCAATTTACGGATTACCTTTTTCTTCCGACATTCTTCTTACTTCACAACAAGATGACTTAAAGCAGAATATGAACAGCTTCGCGCTGAATTTTGATATTGAATCATTCCGCGATAATCTGATGGAGAGAGTGGAGGCTAAAGCCGATGAACTCGCTGAATCCGAAGCAAAACAATTCGTTGATTTAACAGAAAATTTGGAAAATATATCCGCATTAAAAACAAGGTTGGAAGAACTTGCAGAAAATCCTGAGAATAGCAAAGAAATAGATTCGTTAAAAACCAACCTTGCAGTACTTGAGGAAATTCAAAAAAGAACCGCTGAGGCAAATGAAATACAAACCGAAATCGAGAACATGAAAGACCCGGAAAATTTAGAAGCTACATTAGATAAGTATAACATGATTTCGGGAACAGAAAAAATCTTGATGTCCATTCAAACAATAGGTTTTGGTGTTACTTATCCCGCCTATACGCCGCATACACTTAACGGCGTTCCGGTAAACGGGGTAAACATTGAGATTAATCCCGCTTTCTTTTACCTCGCTTTCGCGGGCACTGGAAATCAGAAAGGAATTACGAATTCCACTTACAGAAGAAATTTATATGCAGGACGATTTGGTGTGGGTACAAAAGAGGGAAGCCACTTTCACCTTACGGGATTATATGCAAAGGACGATGAAAATTCAATCGTTGTTGAACCAACAAATTTAACGTTGAATCCGCAAGCGAATTATTTGTTTGGAGTAGAAGGAAAGCTTGCGTTTTTAGATAATCATTTGACATTCGAAGGAGAGATAGTCGGCTCTGTGTTAACTCGCGATACTAGGGCTGCAGATTTGGAGAACAAGGCTATTCCGGGATTTATAAAAAATATGGTACATCCCAAAATCAGCAGCTCGTTTGATTTTATGTATTCTGCAAAAACTTCTTATTCAAATGACGAGACAAACACAAAAGTCTCATTCGGAATGAAAATGATTGGACCGGGCTTCGCATCGCTCGGCGCACCAACCTTAAGATCAGATTATCTTGGATACGAAGGAAAGATCGATCAAAAACTTATCAACAAAAGAATATCATTAAGCGCTTCATTCAAAAGTCAGCGTGATAATCTTATTGATTGGAAATCATATACAACTACAACAACTGCATTTAATATTAATCTTGGATTAAGATTTCCGAAACTGCCGATTATAACTTTTTTGTATTCCCCTTATTTCCAAAAGAACAATACAACCGAACAATCCAACATAGTTGATAACAAAACCGCAATGTATTCCGTGATGACTTCGTACAGCTATCCCGTTATGAATTTTCAAAGCTCAACCAATTTTTCATTTTCACTTCAGCAGACAAAAACATTTGCAGGAACCGCTGACTTTAGTACGGATAATTATATGTTAACCCAGACAGCAGCATTTATATCCGGACTTTCATTTGCGGGCAGCTTCGGAATAATACATTTAAAACCGGTCGGAGTTTTCAGCCGGATTACAACGTTCGATATAAGCTCGTCATTCCCGGTGTTCGAGGTTGTGCAGGGTACTATCGGATTTAGAACTGCCGTTGAAAAAGACAAGAATAATAAATACGGCGTTTATGCGAATGCATCGGTTTCACTTTTGGATTGGTTTAGTCTTGACGTAAGAGTTGAAAATTCCACTTACAATGAATGGAATTATGTTACTGAATATTCGGATACTGTTTTAAGAACTACATTACGGGCTGCGTGGTAATGCGCGGTAAAAATTAATTTATCAAGGAAAGGAAGAACTTATGAAACGATTAGCTTCTTTTTTATTACTAATATGTTTCTTTTTGACAGCAGGCTTAATAAACACAGAGGCGCAGGTAACAGTAAAATTGCAGCAGCCGCCTCCAAACCAGTTGCGTGCAACGGATATTTGGAACCTCACTCTTAACAATTCCACGAGGAATACAATCCAGGTAGTTTTATCGGGCACGCTTGAATCGGCTGGTGAAGGAATAATAGTGGATGGAACTTCACAAGAGTTAAGCCTTCCGCCGGGAACAAAACGGATAAGTTATGAGGATGTAAAATCGGGGAAAGTAAATTTTAAATCCGGCAAGTGGCGCGAAGCATTCACACGCACGGGCAACGCTCCTTCGGGAGATTATACTATTTGTGTTTATGTAAAAGATAAATCAGGCGAAGAAATCGGTACTGATTGCATTGAACAGAAAATTGAGATAAGCGGACCTCCGCAATTAATATCTCCTGCCAATGGAGAAGAATTAACCGAAGGCACTTTGCCAAATTTTACCTGGCTGCCTCCGATGCCGGTTCCTCCCGGTGCACAATATGCAATTAAAATAGTTGAAATAATTGGAAATCAAAGTCCCGAAGAAGCTATTAAACGGAACAGAGCGTTAGTTGAGAAAAAGGGAATCAAATCGACAATGTATCAGTATTCTTTAAGCGATAGAAGTCTGGATAAAGGAAAGAAGTATGCATGGTTCATCTCCGCAGAAAATGGAAATGAAAGTGAAATTTTTTCTTTTTCCATAATAGGTACTAATCAGTTAATGGGCGGCGCTAATGCCGACTTTAAACTCGATACCATTTATTGTTTAGGTCAAAATGGAAATTCAAAAAAATATCATATCAAAGCCACGTATAAAAATTTAAGTTCCAGTACCAACAACATTTTGATTAATGATATGCTTCCGTTTCCCGGCAATGCACTTCCGGTGCCGGCGGGTGCGGGTTATAATTTGCATAACAATATCCGTACAAAAAGCGGTTCTTACAACGGAGCTTTAACAATGGCAAACATATTGGAATCCAGCAATGGTACAATTTCGAATATTATTCCTCCACCCAACACATTTATTGCTTCGTTAGCTCCGGGTACCGGCGTTACATTCGATTTTGATTTTACCACAGCTGCCGCAAGTACAAATATTATTTTTTACGGATTAGTGGATGACGCGTTAAAGGCGGGCACAAATAAAAACAGCAGGAATGAAATTCTGACAATTAATAACTTCCCCGAATGCCCATGTAGTTTTTGCGAAGAGGATATGATTAGATTCAATGGTCCAAATACAATTACCGATGCGAACAACATTCTTACATTAAACGCTAATATTTCTATCGGAATAAACATAACACAGTTTAAGGCAGAGTTGATTGGATTTTCTTACATGCCGCAGAATAAAAACGAGCAATGCTGGGTATGTAATCAGGACGACAGCCAATGGGGTAATTTCGTGAGTGGTAAATTCACAAGTCCGTTCTCTCCAATGGTAAACGGGGTTTTCCCGTCGCTGCCATGTTGCGGAGGCAACAGTCATCATACAATCGGTTGGTGGGGGAATGCAGTGATGGTTAATAGCGCTCCTCTTGTTTTGAAAATAAGTCTACCACCTGCAAGTACATTAAGCTGTTGTCCTTTTAATGTAGAATTCTGTATAAGATATACGTTCACCGATAAGGAATGCAGAAGCTGCAGTGTTGTCAAATGTTACAAATATGTCCGGCAACCCAAAACCGATGTGATTATTGATCATCACACCGACGACCCTAAATAAATATTTAATAAACAACGAAAGAAAACGAAATGAAAAAATTATTGATTGTGATTGGTTTTTTTAGCTGTTTATTAAGCAGCTATAATCTGAATGCGCAGCTGTTGAATGCAGGAGATGCAGTTGTAACAATGAGTGGAAATGTTTGGACGAATAATAGTACCCCCGGTACAAATTTTGTTTTGGAAATATTCAAAACAAATAATACATCGGCAGCCCCCATCGGAGCCGCATGGACAATGACCCCGGCATTTTATAACACATATTCTTACAAAGATCCAAACTGGATCCGGTCGAAAATGGGAAATATTTTTGGCGTAACAATAGATAATAATCGAAATATTTATGTTGCGGCTACAGGATTTTATGGCGCACAGGTATCCGGTATCTCAACAGGACAGATTTGGAAGGTTGACGGAATTACCGGAGCTGTTACTGCATTTAAGGATTTACATTCGGGCGGACAGAATGCGGTCAGCCTCGGTAATGTAAAATATTTCAACGGTTATCTATACGCAGCAAATTTAGCCGATGGAAAAATATATGCAATAAATGTAACTAACCCTTCGGCTAACTATCCGTCATTCGATCCGGGCGGAACTGCCGATACAAGAAAACCACACGGGATTGCAATTAGAAATGTCGGCGGTAACCCAAGGTTGTTTTTTAGCTTGAATGAATTTAACTCTGCCACAACAGCAATTCATTCTATTGGAATCAGCGGTTCAAGTTTTATAGGTTCGGAAACTCTGGAGATAAGCGGGTTCGCTTCCAACGCCGATCCGATTACCGATTTGGCTTTTAACCACGATTTCAAAAGAATAATAATGGCTGAACGGACAACATCAAGTTGGTCTTCAACAACAGGCGCTCATTTAAGCAAGGTATATGAATATGAATTGATCGGCACGGTGTGGACAAATATTAATCCAAATTATAAAATCGGATCAATAAGCACTTACGCAAATGCAGCAGGCGGAATTTCATTTTCAAAATTTTTAATTGGTGAAAACAGAGTGCTTAGTTGTGATTCAACAATTTGGGCAACGTCGGATGCCATTTTCCTTTCATCAATTGCTTGTTACGGAATGATTGGTTTCCCTCATTCGATTAATTCCGGTTATCAAAACGGAGTTAATATTGATTTTGATAATGATTTAGTCCAGCAGGATAAAAGGCTATTGGGTGATGTGGAAGTATGCGATACCACTTTTAGCTGTGGAGGTTGCGAGTGCGGTTCATTGGGAGAATTCCCGATTAACATCAGTTTTAATCCACACTCACGTCCGCTTAAATTCGGCTGCGGCGATAGTTATACTTTTAATCAAAATAGTGTTTCAGGAATTTTGAACGCAAACTATAATTGCATCGGTAATTGCGCAAGTAGTTTGAGCTGGCAATTAATCAATTCGCAGACGAATGCAGTAGTGAGCAGCGGAACAAGTCTTCCAATTAATCTAAGCCAGTTTAATAACCTTTCTTCGGGAAGTTATATAATAAGTTTGACTCCTATATGCGGCGAAATTAATTGTCCTCCATGTGAATTTAATATAAATATTATCAGCGATCCGCCGTCATGTTGCCCGGACAAAACAGAAATTAAAATAGAGCCCAAAGACGCTTCCTACAATTCTTCGGCTAATCCGTTATGGGGCGTTTACATGCAAAGCTTTGTGGTGAGCAGCAGTGAACCAATGAGCGAAATAAGAATTGATGTTGAGCATTTCGAATTGAACAGCAAAGATCCGGAATGTATTCCCTGCAAGAACATGCCCAGAACCTGGGGCAGTTTACTCGGTGCATCATTAAATGGAAATGGTTTTACCAAGCCGGTCAACTCCACTCCGTTCAACACATCTGTATATTCGAATCCAAGGGAACTCATATATAAACCGGGTTCACTAATTACATTGAATAGCAGTAATCTCACGGTAAATATTGCTTTCCCCAAAACATCGGATATTGACTGTTGCGAGCTTACCGCGAATATCTGTCTTAAGTTTACCTTTAAGGATAAAGATTGCAGGGAATGTACTTATATTTACTGCAACTCTGATATCCCGCTAATTAAATCTAAGGAAGGAAATCCGAATGGAATTAAAATTGAAAATTTTAGCAAAGAAATTAAGAGAGCAATACTGTAATTGAAATGAATAAAATAATTTTAAGCGCCTTAACCATAGTCGTTTCTTTTAATATATCCGCCCAGACCTTTACCGGGACGGGCGGGTATGTTGAAGATTATAACGGCGGGTATTACCGCCAGGAATTTTTATGCGAAGTTTATAATTTGCCTGAAAGAATCGATTCCGCATTTGGTCTCGAGCAGGCGTGTATTAATATTCTTCATAACAGGGTTTCGGATTTAAAAATTACACTCGAGGCACCGGACGGCAGCAGTATCTGGCTTACAAACCGCAACGGAAAAGATAATGGAATGAATTACTCAAATACTTGTTTCGATATGGAAGCGGCTGAGTATATTCACCGCGGCGAGGCGCCTTTTACAGGAAACTTCATTCCCGATGGAAGAATGGAGTATCTTAATAACGGACAAAATCCTAACGGTTACTGGAAATTAATAATCGAAGATTTGAAAAAAGGATTTGACGGCAAGTTGGAATCATTCTCATTATTCTTCGGCAGCAATCCAGCGAGATTAAAAATTAAAAAGAAGTGTTCTTTTGAAAATGCAGGTTTGTGTGATTGTATGGATGGTACGACATCATGCGAATTATTACCTGACCTTGTGCTTCTTCCATCATTTACCGAAAATCAAATAATGGAATATGCGTGGGATGACAGTCTGTATCCCGGTCAATTAAAATTGGCAGCGTCAATTGCTAATATCGGTTACGGTCCAATGGAAATAATTGGTTCGAATGAATGGTACTGCGGCGAGGAAACGGTGAATGGTTCAATAAAATGTGCGGATGGGAATAACAGCCGTCAGCAAATTTATCAGCGCATTTATATAAAAAATGGAAGTGAATTTACTTGGAAGGATGTTAAATCCGGGACAATGTACTATGATGAAAAACCCGGGCATGATCATTTTCATGTAGATGACTGGGTTGAGTTTAGATTGGTTGATACAACTAACGAGAATGAAAAAATAGTATTGGCGAGAGGACAAAAAGTCAGTTACTGTTTATTCAATTCGGGAATCTGCAGTTCATCCGATAATGTATGCAATATATATGGGCAGCGTTACGGTGAAGATATGCCGAATTTTGGATTGGGTGATTATTTCGAATGCAGCACAGGAAAACAAGGAATTAGCGTCGGAGGTTACGATACTTACGGAATGCTTTACGAAGGACAGTTCTTGCAGCTTCCGCAAAATTTGAAGAGCGGCGAATATTTGCTGGAAATAGAAATTGACCCGGACAATAAATATGTCGAGAGTAATAAAGACAATAATTCATTGCGGATGAAAATAATAATTCAGAAACAAGAGCAATCCGATTAATGACTGAGAAGTCTATGATTGTGCGAGTACATTAATCAATTTATCGCACCCCCTGACTTGTGATAAGGTGAAAAAAGAGAAGGCAAACATTGGAAAACAGATAATAATCAGTAGATTTATTTTGCTCTGTCATACTAAGGGCACAATTACCTTTTTTTTAAAGTACACATAACAAAAGGACCTTCTATTGTCACAAGCATTCACATACTTCGTAGTTATTCTCAAAATAATTGGTAAATAATTTTTATAAAACAGATGTAAATATGAGCAGATATTGCATGCAAATTATAGCAACTGCGAAGCAGTTGAACATCTGAAACACGACTAAAGAAAATGCAGAAACAACCGCTAAACGGTTGAAGTGAAATGCCTATTCCCAATCCAACAAATATTTTGGATTAAATTCAACTTCGAATTCTTTTAATAACGCTTCATACTCTTCTCTAAAAGTAGTCCTTTTGTGATGTTCCTGTTGAGCTTCGATGTATTCACAAACTCGTTTAATATCCGCCCTTGAATAAGAGAAAGCTCCGAATCCACCCTGCCAGTAGAATTTGCCGGGAATCCACTTCTCGTTTTTGATTAATTCGCTTGTCGCAAGTTTAATATCCTTCACTAAATCCGAAATACAAATCGCCGGATGAAGTCCCATAAAAAAATGGAGGTGATCCGGAACTGAGTTAATGCAGATCATTTTGCAATTTTTATTTTGAACAATTCCGGTTATGTATTTGTGAAGATTAACTTTCTTACCGGAAGGAAGACTGTATTCTCTTCCTTTCGTTCCGAAGACTACTTGAATATAGATTTGGTGAAATGTACCCGACATATATTTTCTCCAATAATTGATTGACCGCAAATATAATAGAAATGTGATTTGTGATATCAACATATTGAGCATGCTTCGATGCCTACAGCATCGGTAATTTCTTTGGTGCTTAACATTTTTACAAACATTCGACCGCTTCGCGGTCATACCATGTATTTCCTTTTGATGAAATAAAAAAACATCTACAAGAAAAGTTTCAGGAAACTTAATTCCAAAATATTTTATAATCCAATCCCGATGTCATACTAATTGTCACAAGTCAGGAACACTCTGCGGATGAAAATAAGAATTCAGAAACAGGAGCAATCCGATGAATGACTGAGAAGTCTATGATTGTGCGAGTACATTAATCAATTTATCGCACCCGCCGTTTTTTATAAATTCAGAATGATCGTCTATTGTTTTAAATGTTTGTCCGGTTATTTTATTACAAAGAAAATTGGAATTGGTCTCATTACAAAATGCTTCCATTGTTTTTTTCGTATGAGGATTTTTAAAATACGGTGGAGTCTTCCCCGGATTTTGTTTACACCAGTTCAAAGTATTCATCCATATTGCAGCAGCAAGTGCGCCGCACGCATTGCCGCTTAAACCGTATCCTCCGGCAAATCCGGCAACCATGACCATCTCTTCTTCGTTTGCTCCCATTTTTTTTGCGACTTCGCAAGCGCAGCTCATTACTGTTTGAGACAAATCAGTTTGTTGTTGAGACAATCCGGTTTTTGCAGATTGAATTGCTCCCGATGTCCAATCTGCCGCAAGATTAAAACACTGACTATTTTCCATACCCTTCACAATAATTTTGATTCCGAGTTTCATCATACCAAATATGCTCGTCAAATTACAACCCGTAATCTCCCGGCAGTTGGCTGTATTTGTTTTTTGAACAAATGATTTCAGTATTTGTTGAGTTGCCGTTATAGCAGTTGCAATAGCTTTACTGCGGTTATCGTGTCGACGAAATGATTCCGCTCCTACCGCTAATGAGGCTCCCCAGAGCATCCCGCATTGATATCCTTGATTTGATAATCCACCCGCTAATGGGTCCGATGCGAGTTCTTCATTTTCTTTTGGATATCCGAATTCCCGGTTTAATAAAAAGAAAAATGTGTGAGAGCACGTACCGCATTTTTTAAAAACTTTTTTTGTGTCATTTTGAATAGTATTCACAAGTGTTCCTCAAATTTTTTAATTGGTATTATGTTCTATAGTATTGCAAACAATCTTTTTATCTTTTCTGTCAAAATATTTTAGGTTGTTTTTACCCATTTCCCATCTTCCATCAAACATTTGCCATTGCGGTTTACCGCGATATGGTTATTACCACATTCCCTTTTTTATGTCCTTTGTCAACATACCTATGAGCTTCTACTATTTGCGCCATTGGGTAGCGTTTGTCTATAACTGATCTTAGTTTCCCTGCCTCGCAGAGTTCTTTGAGAAAGATCAGGTCATCAACCTTTAATTTAATGTTGCCTGACAAAGCAAAAACGTTTAGATATTTTCCTGACTTCGTCAAAGATTTATTACGTTTTGAAGATGCAATTTTTCCGACAGCATCATAAATAACATCGTAAGTCTCACCCTTCTCTGTAAAATCTTCTTTCGAGTAGTCAATAACTTTATCGGCACCGATCGATTTCACCAATTCCAGGTTTGAGGAACTGCATACAGCCGTAACTTCTGCACCAAAGTATTTAGCAATCTGTATTGCATAAGTACCAACACTACCGGACGCGCCATAGATTAATACCTTTTGACCCTTCTGAATATGTGCTTTTCTAAGATGGATCAATGCAGTTATTCCGCCGTTAGAAACCGGTGCGGCTTCCTCGTAAGACATATTGATTGGCTTAATAGCAAGAGCCCCATCTTCAGGCATACAGCAATACTGAGCATAAGCGCCAAATCTAAATTCAGTGGATGCAAAAACAGGATCGCCTATTTTAAAAAGTGAAACATCTTTGCCTACTGCTTCAATTTCTCCGGAGAGTTCCATTCCAAGTATTTTTTTTCTTGGTCCCTTGAATCCTACTATAATTCGCATCAAGGGCTTGAAAAAGAAATCTTTCACCGGTCCCAAACCGGGCGCAAAACGCCTAATCTTGGTATCCCCTATGTGTACTGTTGTAGCAACAACTTTTATCAATACTTCATTTTCTTTTGGAAAAGGTTTTTCCACTTCTTTTATCTGAAGAACATCAGGCTGTCCGTATTTAGTGCATATAATTGCTTTCATAAATTTAAACTCATGCAAATTTTTAAATTGTTAATTAGAATCATCTTCGGGGATAAATGAGAATACATCATCAAGCGGCACATTGAACTCACGGGCAATTCGAAAAGCCAATTCAAGGGTAGGGGAGTATTTCCCGTTTTCAATTGCAACTATTGTTTGTCGCGTTACTCCCGTTTTGTCGGCTAATTGCTGCTGGGTCATCTCATCGTGATTGAAGCGTAATTTCCGGATATTATTATTAATATGGCATTTACCCATTTTAAAATCCTTTCGAATACAAATAGATTTGTGTTATTCCCTCTGCCCACGATGATACAAAACCTGAGGCAACTAATGTAACAATCATAACGTATGGCTGCATCCCGATAGCTTGCGAGCCCATCGAAAGTAAAAAGCCGACAATAAATATCCAGTGTGAAATCCTGGTGGCTTTCAATTCAATTAACTTATCGCGTTCATCAGACTTAGTTGGGATGTCCTCATTTGTTACAATTTTATTGGTGATGGCAAATATTATGTGAATGATGATTTGCGCTGCAATTGACACCGGGATTAAAATCAAAAATGCCGTCCCCCAGAATTTGAAGTCATTTATAATCTCCGGATTTTCTGCTATATAATTATTGTAAACATATATGGAATAGAATCCCAGAATAAGAGTGGAGGTGATTAAAGAAACAATGATTTGCTTTTCTTTAGTGCCGTACATATTTTCCTCAATGTGTCTGTTAATATTTACTTGTTGTAATAAATTTACGACACAAAGATAAAAATATTATACATTATATCAAATATTTTTTACATGTAATTTTTATTCATTGCTAAAAATTCTCGATGAGTATAGAAAGGACGGCGGCATAATTTGGATGAGCAAAGGATGTGTTGGCGGAGTTTAGTTTCGTTTTCCATATAAAAAAGGAGTGATGCTTACTTTATTTTCAAGATGTTATGCGCCGGAAATCTCTTTACGAATTTCAAAGATTCTTTTAACATGGTGAACAACATGATCCGCTTGCATTTGAATTACTAAACCCACCGGGACTACTTCTATTTCTCCGTTTGAATCCCGAAATTGGGCAGACCTGGTCCATCCATCAGGCACATATTCCAGCAATTGTAGAATATGACCTCTGATTGCTTTGAACAGATTTAATGATTCATCCATCGAGCGTTTATCATAACTCCATCGTTTCGCCCACTCTGTCTGCGGAAGTGCCGCGTACCACTGAAGAGTGAATTCAGCTTGTTCATTACCCAATGCAATCTTGATGTAAATTTCCATAAATCATCTCCATCTACTAAATGATGAACAATCTGTCGTATAGACCAACTTCCGTTCGTTGGAGTGTAATCTAACTCAATGTCGCTTAAACCGACTAAAGCTTTTTCAAGAATATCGGGTCCTTGCTTAAATAGCTCAAGGATTTTTTCAGGATTTTCCGGAGGTTTCATATTACGCGTGCCTTATATTTATATTCAAATAGCATCTAACGATTTCAATCTTTCCCTCAAGGAAAGAATATTTTTCTGCGGTGGCGGATTACTCCGGGACTCTTTACTTACCTGTGACGGCATAGTCGAACCGAGGAAGCCGCATCTGTCCGCCGTTTCCTGGCGGATTAACATTTATGCGTTTATATTTTTTTTTTTTGCGTTTATCAATTATAAATATTTTAGTGAACAGAATAACAATACTAAAAGAACAAAGCCAGGCAAAAAGATCCCCGATAATATTATAAATTGTTTTTACTCCCACTTCGGGAACATCTGAAATCATAATTTCATTTTTTGTCTTTGAATAATTCAAAGATGATATGATTCTACCTTGATAATCGTATGCTGCAGCAAGACCATAATTTGAGTTCGGGCGTACTAAGGAAAATCCGTTTTCGATTGCGCGGAATGAAACCTGCGGAGGATGTGTTCTTGAAATCGCGTACCAATCATTTGCCGGACTCAGCATTATATCTAAACCGCTATCACCAAATTTTCTTATGAACGAAGGGAAATCCAAATCAAAACAAATTGTTGACGCAATTTTACTTTGCGGATAATTCAGTGTTTTAACTTTTCCATCCCCGGCAATACATTTTTCAGTTGGGGTTGGAAGCGCTTTTAAATATTCAAATAAAATATCTCCGGTTGTATCAATCCAGACAATTTTGTTTTCTGCTAATTTATTTGGAAAATCTTTTGTAAACGAAGCTATTGACATGCCCAGATAGATATTTAACGAATCGGCTAATTTGCATCCGCTCTTTACGAAATTTAATTCATCATCCTTTAATAAATAGATTTCTCCTTCCCGCCAGGTGACAATTTTGGCGCCGGCACAAACTGCTTTTTCACTTAAATCCAATGTCTTTAATTGTTTTTCATATGATGCATTTCTAAATAATTCCCAGCTTTCATTTTTTTGAGGAATATCCGGATCTGCTATTTTAGAAGAAATAGAAGCAATCCTTATGGTTTGGGAATCAGGTTTAAAAAAAGTTAAACGAACAATCCCGAAAAGAAAGACAGTTAACATCAATGCAAGATAGATAACAGCGCCTTTATAAATTTCCTCGAACTTAAATTTCCTTTCCCAAAGCCAATTAATAAACGGACCGAACCATGTAACAAGAAATATTATTCCCCACATGCCGGTGATTGAAAGAATCTGCAGTAAGGCTAAATTATCCTGTGTAATCGCCAGGGAACCATTAGCACCATAAAGACTGGTTGAAATATGCAGAAATCCAAAAACAACCGATATCATCGGAAAGATTAGTGTTGATATGAATCCACTATTCTTTTTAATAAAAATTCTATCAATCAAATATGCTAATGCGGTAAATATACTTCCGACAACATTTATTACATAGTAGGGAGGTCCTTCAATAGGAATTAATTGCTTCCAAATAATAGAAGTTATTATCGAGTTTACTATCAATATTACAAGAAATCCGAATAGGGGCTTTGTTGAACGAGAGAATCGAATTAAGAAAACCGGAGCTAACCATGAGGCAATTGCAATATTCAATTTCCCTCCGGAAAATAACAAAAACATACTACCGATGAATAAGCAAATAATAGATTCTGAGGTAAAGTAACTTTTTAAGATATTTTTCATTAACACACCTATTTATTTATGAATCGTAGAAAAGTAGTCTAATCTAAAAAAACCATTATAATAATTTTATAAACATAACTAAAATATTACTGTTCAGAATAACTAAAAAAAACATTATTGATCCAACTATTTTTATTTATCATTTGAATATACGTGCCCCATTCATTCCAGTTTTTAAGTACGTCTGCGTCTTGTATTTCTTTAAGGCTTTTTCCTTTATCTATTTCGTCTTTAATAATTTGCATTGTCGTTTCAACCATATTTATATATAATTTAAATTCATCCATTGTCATAACTCGACCATGTCCTGGGATTAATCTTGTTTCTTTAGGTAATATGGAATAAATTTCTTTCAAATATTTAAGAAGAACCTGTGCTTTTGATCCTGATTCAATATCAATACGAGGAAATGATTCAGAAAAATAAATATCTCCTAAATATGCTATATCCAGTTTTGGAACATAAACAACAATATCGCATAAAGTATGACCGCCTGGATATGCTGTACATTGTATCTCTACATCGTTAAAATTAAAAGAATATTGTTTTTCAAAAGTAACCGATTTAGCCCCACTACTATTAAAAAAATCATCACAATTTTTATGTCCAATTATAGTGACATCAGTCCCAAAAATATAGTTTGCTTCAACATGATCTCTATCGATATGAGAATTAATAATAAATTCTACTTCTCCGGAATTTAGAGATTTAAGAGTATCGATAAGGTCGTTTGCATATAGCTTAAAACCTGTATCCAAGAGGATAATCCCGGCCGGACCGGTTAGTGCAACTAAATTTACACGATAACGTTCCGTTTCTTCAAATACATAGACTCTATCAGAAAGTTTCTGAACTTTCATTTTTTTATCTGAAGTAATAACTTGAGAAATCGAATATCTTTGAACTAATAATATTGAAATGAATAAAAGAAATAATTTTATTTTCATATTTCTTAATCTCATCATTTAATAGACGTATCACGATGTTGCCGATAAGCGACGCCCCATAAAAAGGATGCCGGATAGCAGCAACTACTTTTAATTTATTAAGAATATTTTTTAGAACTAACCACTTCAAAGAGAAATTAGTTTTTGCAATCAAACGTAAAATTAAAACAATGCCGCACTGAAAAACGGCGTCCGCCTTAATTGGTGAGTTATATGGCTCTCTTACCTTAACAAGATCATTTTCTTAATTTTAGAATAATTACCGCTTACTACTTTATAGAAATAAATTCCGCTCGAAAGTTCGCTTGCTCCGCCTATGGTGGAAAATTCTATACTGTGCGTTCCCGTTTGTTTATGCTCATTTAATAATGTTGCTACTTCCATTCCAAGAAGATTGAATATCTTTATTTCCACATTGTTATCCGAAGGAATAGAAAACTCAATTTTGGTAGTTGGATTGAATGGATTCGGAAAATTCTGCTTAACAGAAAAATCAGCCGGAACTTTTAATAAAACTTCTACTTCGGTTGAATATTCATATTGTCCATTTATGTCAATTTGTTTCAGTCTGTACTTAAATTTACAACCGCCATTTGGTTTATCTGTAAAAGAGTAATCCTTTGGTGAATTGCTATTTCCATACCCTTGTACAAAACAAATCTTTTCCCATTTAAAATTCTGAGATGATGTTCTCTCAACTTCAAATCCGTAATTATTCACTTCCGTTACTGTATTCCAATTTAATTCCACATACCCTTGATTGATAACTGCGTAGAATGAGCGAAGTTCGACAGGTAAAGAACCATCATTAGTTCTTAGGATTGTTCCAACACCGCCAACAGTGATTCCTATATCTGTATCAATAAAAGAGACACTCAACAAGAAATTTGAAGTTCCGCTTGTTTGGGCAATCCAGTTTGTGCCCCCGTTTGTTGTTCTTAGGATTGTCCCATTAAAACCAACTACTGTTCCGTTATTAATATCTACAAAGGAAACTCCCCATAAATTACTTGATGTTCCGCTAGTTTGGGTGGTCCAGTTTGTGCCCCCGTTTATTGTTTTTAAAATTACTCCATTGGCACCAACAGCCATTCCGTTATTTATAGAGGCAAAGGATACGCCCCATAAATTAGCCACGGTTCCACTTGTTTGATTTGTCCAGTTTACTCCGCCATTTGTGCTTCTTAGTATTTTTCCAGTATAACCCACGATGGTACCATTGTTTTCATCACTAAAATAGACATTCCGTAAACGAACTGTAGTCCCGCTTGATTGCGAATTCCAATTAGAACCTCCGTTAGTGGTTTTTAGGATTGTTCCATTATCACCGACAGCCGTTCCGTTATTTATATCTGTAAAAAAGACCCCGTATAACGTGTTTGTTGTTCCGCTGGTTTGTACCGCCCAGTTTGTCCCGCTGTTAACGGTTCTTAAGATTATTCCACCAGCACCAACAACAGTACCATTATTTGCATCGGTAAAAGAGACGCCTAATAAATCATTTGTTGTCCCGCTTGTTTGTATGGTCCAGTTTGTGCCGCCATTCGTTGTTCTTAGAATAGTTCCGCTTATTCCGACAGCAGTTCCGTTATTTTCATCTGTAAAAGAAACTCCGTACAAGTCGTTTGTCGTTCCGCTTAGTTGTGCTGTCCAAGTTTGTGCAAAGCTATTATTGAATGTTTCTAATAATATCAAAGCAATTGACACCGGGAGTAGTATTGCTTTCAAGATTAACTCCTAATTTATTGTAAACGAATATTTTATTATGCCATAGTTGTGGTAGGAATGTCAGTTGCCTAATGTCCCCCGCACAGATCATGAAGACGTAGAGAACACCGTACTCTTCAGTGATGCCAGCTTCCGCATTCAGTAGTTTGGGTGAAATATATTTAATTAGTAACTTCTTTATTCGGCTATCCTTATTGCTAATATAAAAAAATACTTTTCATTTTTTATCGTCATATATCGTCCCATCACGTTCATCAATTAAAAGCTAATCTCTCCACATAATATTCTATTCAAATTATAGTTTGTTACCTCGAGTCGCTTTCCGCTTACCCGCTATTTTGTTAGGCGGGGCTTAGTCCAACACTCGATTATTCCTCGGCAGGCTTTGGCATGAATCCTTAGTACGTTATATGCACTGCTATACCTTTTTTACAAAAACTTGTGGAAAATATCTATCTCGCAACAATATTGATAACAGATATAATTTTTTATCCGATAAAGATATATCGAAATTTTCATTCCTATATTTTATATAATCAGTATAATCTTCTTGTAATTCTAATTTAAAATTATAATCTGTTTGAGTAATTACCTTATCGTAATCAAATAGTGTTTCAATACTATCTATATGATAATATTCGGGTATTATTTCAACAGCCCTCAAATCATTAGCAATACCACTATAAAACTCAGGATCATTCAAATTAACACATATGTCTAGAATTAATGCGGCAATAAAACTTGTTTTTCTTTGATGATAATCTAATCCAGTCAGATGCTCAGACATTATTTGTTCATATTCATCACTGGGTTTATAACCAATAGGTGAAATCCCATTTTGTTCATATCTGTCGCAAATCCAAACTACACAATTATTTAAATATGTCTTAAGTTCTTCTATTCGGTTTTGTTTCAATAAAACTTGAGTTATGAAAAATATGGAGATTGCATAATTGTCACTAATACTACGATAGGAGCCTTTTTCAACCAGCAATGAGTTGAATAGATCAGTTTTTTCTTGCTCTATGTCTCCAACTAGAAGCCAGTATAGTGAAAGGAGTTCTAAAGATTTTAAACAGGTTATTGGGTATGTGAATATGGAAAAGAAACCATTTCCGAATAAAGTTGTTTCTCTATTAGTTTTAATTGATTTTGAAAAATCAATACAAAAGTAATTAATATTTTCCTCAATGGATTGAAGTAATATTTCAGAGTTATCATCGAATGAATTGTTTTTGATTAATACACGACAAAGAGCGATTATAAATAATACTGATTCATAGAAATTCTTATTTTCAAATAATAGTTTAGAAAAGAAATAACCTTCAAACCAAACTTGCAAATTATTTTCTTTAACACTTAGATCAAGAGTCAACCAATTATTAGTATATGTAGTTATATCAAAGGAAGTTAATTGTTCACCATTTTTAATTTGTGCAAATAAATTAAAAAATCTACCTACAAATTCTGGCGAACTATGTAATTCAAAGAAGGGCTCAATTCCTATTTTATAAAAATCTGATATAATTTGATCTTTTTCCCAAGTAACAATTGATTTAGCTTTTAAGGTTACATTTAAATAATTATTAAATTCTTGGAATGATATTGTTGCTGGTGGTTTTAAATTTCCAGTTGTAACAAAAATAATTTCTAAGGGAATTGCTTTGTCAAAATTTGGATGTGATAAGGGATTAGTGATAATCTCTAAAAGTTGTGGTTTAATTTCACTCGTAAATTTATTTAGATTTATATCTCCAACCTTTATTTGAAAACAATATTGAATGGTTTGGTCTGAAGTTTTCTTTTTAGCGATAAAATCTTTCCCAAATTCGGTGGGACTATGAAGTAAATGTATATCATAATATCCCAAACCTTCTAATAAGCTCTTAAACGGACCGAAGAACTCTATTTCTCTAATGGATGTAAGATAATTTTCTATAACGTTTTTTAGCATACCACCATTTTTTTTTGTTTTCGATTATATCATTATGTCTTTTTTCTTGTTCTGGCGTGTAATTAAAATCCTTTATTTGTTTGTATGTCTCAGGGAAAACGTGTAATTGAGGCATAATCGGTTCACCATTTTCGTCAAATCTAATTTCCATCTTCTCAAGCATTTCTAAAAGAAATTCTGGATTACACTTTGATCCACGCGCATCAACTTTATTCCCAGTTAAATCCGTTGCAGTTGTGATTTCTTCATACATCAACTTATGCAGTTGTTCAATTCGTTTTTTTATCATTTCATATAGTTTGCTGCAAAAAGATTCCAAATCAAAGTTTGTTATTTCGTCATACTTATAAACAATATCAGTCATAATTTCTCTGATGGGACTATAAGCCCCTTTTTCATCGTTTTGATATCTAAAACCACCGCCGTGTAATACTTTATAAGACTTTATCTCACTTAGTATTATATCTTGACTATTTAGATGACGGAAGTATTTTTCCATTATCTTAACTTCTATTTCAAATTTTTTACTCATAATTACTATTGTGCATATAACGGTGTGGCAACTAAACCGCTGCCAAAAGGTTTACGCTACCAATGTTACGATTTACTGTTTATGTTATTTAGTTACTGCTCACTTTCAAAAAACAATACCAAGCTAAACTGCAGACCTGCCCTGCAACCTGTCCGGCGTTTGTTTGACGGATCTTTTTGACGGGACTGCCCGGCACTTGTCCCGCGTTTGTTTGCCGTGGTCTTTAAGCCGGGTGTTACGACCAGCTGAAGCGTTCCGCCAAAGACACACGTTATATTTGCTTTCGCTTACATTAAATCAAAAACTAATTTCAATGCTCTATCTATTTCAGTAAGCTTGTTATCTGAAAGTTGACCACGAATTTTAACTAATCTATACTGGTATACAATTGGTCTTGTCTGGAGGCAGTCTGCGATGGATTTCTTTGTAAGTCCATTTTCTTTTGATGGTTCTAAGAAAACGTTAGTATGTATTTCGGCTTTTTTATCATTCCAAGATGTTATTGGAACAACTTGAATTACTGGAATAATTTGATTGTAAACATCATTAGTAACAACAATACAGGGTCTTATCTTCCCGGCTTCAGATCCTTTTACTGGATTTAAATCTATATCAATGACCATCCCTCTTTTAATCGATTTCATTTAGGCCAATCTTCAATTGCTAAGTTTGTTAAATCCCTTAATTCAGAATCTTCTTTATAAATCTCAGCATAAAGTTTAGCCGATTTTGCCAATTTATGTTTTTCTACTGATTTAATAAATTCCTCAATAGCAGAACGTACTAATGAACTTTTATCTTTAAAGCCAAGTTCTTGATACTTATTTAAAAAGATTATGTGGTTCTCATCAAAACTTATTTTAGCTTGTTGCATTCTAACCTCGAATAGTTCCTTTATTGACTCTTATTTACAAGCCCAATATAGGAACCTCAACATTAGTTATCAATACATTTTACAGCAAATATAACAGTGTCGCGGTCAGCTTGATCCGCGTTAAATTGCGTCCTTGCATTTATCATAATTATATCATAATATTGACATAGCTAAATTAAAGAGTAAGAACTATGCCAATAATAAAACCCATATCAGATTTAAGAAACAAATCAAATGAGATTTCAAAACTCGCAAACGATTCTAATGAACCAATCTATATCACTAAAAACGGCGAAGGTGATCTAGTTGTCATGTCAATGAATCATTATTCCAAGATGCAACTAAAACTTGATTTGCTTTCAAAATTATCAATTGCCCAAAAACAAAAATCAGCCGGTGATACCGGAAACAGTCTTAAACAAGTGATGACAAGAATCCGGACAATGATAAATGAGCAAAAATAATTTTAGCGTTCGACTTTTAAGTATTGCCGAGGAAGATTTTACTGAAATAATCTCCTTCATTGCCGCCGACAATAACAAAGCCGCCTTGAATCTAGCTAACAAAATTGAAAAAAACTTAGAATTACTTGCTGATAATCCTTTATTAGGTAAATCTCCAAGCGACTCTGATCTCAAACTACTTGGATACAGATATTTGATAATTGAGAACTACATTATTTTTTATACAATAGAAAAAAGAACAATTCTGATTCATAGAATGCTTCACGGTGCAAGAAATTATAAATCTCTCCTTTTTTAACCAACCCCGAAAACTTCAGGGCGTGAGATAATATTTTTAACTTACACATAAACATTTTATGTAAAATATTCTAAAGAACAAACAGTATTTATTTTATATATCTCACGCCCTAAACAATGCCGCTATGAATTTATAGAGTTTTGAATTGGGACGGTGAATAAAAATGTTGAGCCTACACCCGGTTCGCTTTCGACCCAAATATTTCCGCCATTCATCTGAACCATTTCTTTGCATAGGCACAATCCTAATCCTGATCCTTCCTCATTTGCAGTCCCTTTTGTGCTAATGCTTTTATCTAACTTGAAAAGATTTTTAAGAGCCTCTGCCTTTATTCCAACTCCTGTATCGCTAATTGATAATTCAACAACATCATCAATGATGCGCGAGGTAATTGTAATATTCCCTCCCGGGCGTGTAAATTTAATTGCATTCGATACAAGATTTCTTACAATTGTAGGCAGCATATTTATATCTGCTCTTACGAAAATATCATTGTCAATAAAACTATCGAGTGTAATATCTTTGTTCTCAGCCGTTTGAGTTAACAGTGTAATTGTGGGAATTAATTCTGCGCTGAGATTAAAATTAATCGGCTTGCAAATGATTCTACCGGTTTGAATTCTGGACCATTCCAGCAAATTTTCTAAAAGGTTGTAAGCATTGTGGCTAAGTTCATCGATACTCTTGATAAAGGATATTTTTTCTTCCTCGGATAATGTGCTGAATTCGTTTGATAATATTTCCGAATATCCAATCAATCCAACAAACGGACTTCTCATATCATGCGCTATAATAGAGAAAAATTTATCTTTTGTTTTATTCAGTTCTTTCAGTTCTTCAAGCGCTTTATATAGTTTTTCTTCTATTTCTTTGCGTTCGGTTATATCCCGACTAATCCCGAGGAATCCCATCATATTACCATGAACATCACGAAACGGTACTTTGGTGGTTGTAATCCATCTATTTATATTTTCTTTGCTATTGTCAATCGTGGGACCTTCGAAATTATATATCCCTTTTCCCGATTTAAGAATCCATTGTTCATCGGCAAAATATTTTTCCACAAGTTCAGCCGGGAAAAAATCAAAATCAGATTTTCCAATTAACTCATTCTGCGACTCAAAACCGAATTGATCCACCACGGCGTTGTTGGCAATAATAAATTTACCTTCAATGTTTTTCATGTAGATATAATCAGGGATGTTATCTATTAAGGTTCTCAAGAGACTCCTTTCATGTTCCCGCTCTTCTTGCAATTTAATAAATTCATTTATCTCGCGGGTAATTCCAACAAGTCCAACAACCTGACCATTCTCATCGCGTATGGGCACTTTATCGGTCAGAGTCCAATTGATTCCACCGTCTTCCAAATTTCTACTTTCCATTAATCCAACAATTGGTTTTGCAGTTTCAATTAGCTTTAAATCTTCGGCTAATGTTTGTCTTCCAAATTCTTCGCCAAATAATTCCACATCGGTTTTTCCAATTACCTGGCTCATATCATCCAATTTCAGATCTTGAAACATTTTGCTGTTAATCTTTATTAAACGACACTGCCTGTCCTTAAAATAAATACTTTCCGGAATGTTGTCCATAAGGGCATTCATTAAAAGTTTTTCATGCTTCAATTCTTTTTCCGATGTCCTTAATTTTTCGATTTCTTTTTCTAAGTCTTTATTCTTCTCTCGAAGTGATTCTAATTCGGCAAGTATTTTTTCCTCTTCCAACATTGGTTTTAACTCCATATGACGGTTCGTAAAAATATATCTTAAAATTTTCGAAAACCAAGAAAAGATTTACTAACAATAAAACTGTGAAGTTTTCGAATTTGATACAAACCAAGAACTGTGTTGCTGTAAAATGTTCGAGTTACTTCACCAGTTATCTTTCAAAATATGTTTGGTAGCGATATCCAATTTGAGAAAACATTAGTAGCCAAAGCCGATTGCCGGACCTGTCCGGCTTTTTTTTGTCGGATGTGTCCGGCATTATTTAGCCGTATAGAAGTTAGCCGCCAATTATTTCATTAAGTCCTTCAATCACATGAATTAATTCTTCTTCCTTGAGATGAGTTATTTTTTCACCTACTCTGTTTATTGATAGTGTTCTTATTTGGCTAATTTTTATCCAGGATTTCTTCGGAAGGTTTTTGGAGTTAATTTCCAGTGTGAGCGGAAATCCAGCCTTTTGTTCTTTGCTTGTTAAGGCTACGGCTATAACTGTTCCGGAATTCTCATTAAAAACAGTATGGCTTAATATCAAGACTGGTCTTTTGCCAGCTTGTTCATTTCCAATAGCAGGATCCAAATTTGCCCAGACTATATCACCTCTTAATATTCGGGCCATTCTGTCAAATCCGTTTGTGAAATTTCTTCCGCTAATTGCTGCTCTTCTGTTTTATTTAGTTTAGCGCTTTCAATTGCCAATCGGGATTTATCAAGTTTAGATATTTTTTCCTCGATTGCAGTTTGAATAGCTTTACTTCGATTAGTAAACATTTTTTTTTCGACTAATCTATCAATTCTATTCAAAATCTTTTTATCAATTGAAATAGCAATTTTAGCTGTTGTTGCCATTTGATTCTCCGGTATTACCATTTGTAATATCTCAAAAATAATTCAATCCCCAATAAAAACAAATTAGTTCTGCCGGCATTTTGTTCCGCCTCGTTCCCATTCATCGGACACGCGGGGTATACTTACAATAAATTAGTTTTTGGATCTTGCCATAAAGTCGAAGTTGACTTAATAATTATTTTATCGGTACAATTCTTAGTGTCTTCGAGCCTTTGTGGCGTTTATTAAAATTGCCACGAGGGCACAAAGTCACCAAGAAATATAATAGGATCCCGGTTTTGTTGAGTTCAGAAAAAAAATACCGAGAAACAATTTCTTCATAGTATACATCTCACTAATCCATTGATAGGCCGTAACAAAGTATAGTGAAGCTAATTTTATGTCTTTCATTAATAAAACTTATTTGGCAATCTCCCGGTGCAGCGCCATTTTGAAAAACTCACCGCACCCCGTCAAATCGTAATTCCATGATTTCAACATTTGCGGATGCCAGTCCGGTTCAAATACCCAGCATACCCAGCTAATTCCTTTTCTTTCAAGAAATCTTGTTATCCGGTTGGCGTAATGATTATCATCAATTACTTCGTCGTCCTTTAAATTAAATCCGAACTCGGTGGCGATTACGGGAAAACGGTTGGCTGCAAATCCAAAATTCTCTTCCCACTTCGGTTCCCACGGCTCCGATCTTTTGTTTGAATACGGATGAGTTGCATAAGCAATTCCATCGGCATTTATCGGTGCTGAGTGCAGCGGACCCAAATCATAAGCCCAATCAAACCCGGATACAATCGGAATTTTTTCTTTATCATATGCACGGATAAGGTTGATTATTTTCTCATTCATTTCCTGCCATTCACTCCATGCCATGGTTCCCAGCATACCGTTGAAGTTAGTCGGCTCATTAAATATTTCGTAGAACGCAACCGTATTATGCCCGCGAAAATGAGCGGCAATTGTCCGCCAAAATTCAAATGTTTCCGTTTGCGAGGTGTTGTACATCGGATTCTGGAATAATTCCATTACAAGATTGCCTATCGAATGCCAATCGAGAATTACATACATTCCAAGTTCCGAACACCATGTAACCGCCTGGTCGAGTAATTTCAAATATACATCGGGAGTTCTCTCGCGCCATGCAATCGGATGAATCGGAATGCGGACAAGAGTAGCTCCCATTTCTTTCACTTTTTCAAAATGAAGTTTGCTCCAATGTCCCTGCCCTTCGAGTTTATCGGGATCTGAAATAGCAATCCCTTTGAATAGAATCGTATCGCCGGAGGCGTTGACAAATTTATTTCCTTTTACCGAAATAAGAGGAAGAGTTTTTACATTGGGATCCGGTTTTGGCCATTCCCACCTTCCCTCTTCATACCATCGTTTACTTTTCTCTTGGGCAGAGGTTAATACTGTAAGCATAATCATGCTAAGCAGTACGACAAATAATTGTAAACAGTTTTTCATTTTAGAATCTCCATTTGTGTAAAATATCACAGATGATAAATTGTTTTATTTAATAATCGGGGAATGAATTTTAGGATTTTCAATCTTCACCCATGGCAATTCTTCCAGCGTAATTACTTGATCACTTTTGTAAGCGTTGCTCATTGTTTCCGGGTCCCGCATACCGCTTTCAGGATCGCCCCATTGCATAAACCAAACCCAGCGGGGCTGATCCTCCAAAATATCCATTGAAGGAATTCTGCCAACTTCGCCGAGCGCGATCGGTTTATTTCCCGCTAATTCCAATAATTCCTCATAGTTCGATTCACTGAATCCCTCTGTATAAACATCTGTTGCAAGGATGTCAACAACATCATCGCCGGGATAATATTCAACATGCGAATCAACCCAAAATTTGACTTCATTTGTGTTGTAAACCCAAATCAGGTTATTCAATTTGTGGAAGTTTACTAACCGGTCAAACAGCATGCGCCATAACTTTTTGTATCCGTCTTCGCCGTCTTTCTTACCCCACCAAAACCATCCTCCATTCATTTCATGATACGGCCGCCAGAGAACAGGCACATGCGCTTCACGCAGTTGTTTAAGAAACCACGCAATCACATCAACTTGCGATTTCCATCGTTCATTAATTTTTGTTCCCGGAGTGATAAGCGAATCCCATTCTTCATCGCTGACTTCTCCTTGAATATCTTCCCAGAAAGAAACGGGTTCATCCTTGGTAGGTGGGACTGCATGCCACATTAACGTAATGATGAAGCCATCGCGGTGTTTTAAAATGATCTCATCAATATTCCGCTGACGGAAATTTATTCCATCGATATAGCCTGGCACATCGAATCCGAAATCCTGTCCGTACAAAGCCGGGTAAGCGTGCATATATCTGTGAATTACCGAAAGCCGGAGTGAACCGTAAACAGGCTGGCAGTGTTGTCCCGCAAGTGTATGGTTGCCGGAAATACTGTGGATATAATTTAACAATTCCACAGCCTCGGGTGATGCATTTGGTGTTACCGGACTAATTGAATCTGCGGGAGTGATTGCGGATTTAATTGATGAAGAAAATAGAAATATAAAAACGGAGAGTGAAATTAGATGTTTCATTCTCATAAAACAGACTCCTATATAGAAAGTAAAATATCGAAAATAATTTCCTATGATTATATCGTCAATCCTAAATCAAGTCTTTTCGATTTACGAATATTGATTATCGATTTTGGATTTAGGAATTTTCTTTGAAAATCAAAAATCAACAATCTTCTATCGTCAATCTTAAATCAGCCATCATAAATCTTTTATCAATGTATAAGTAATATCCTACCACAGTTTTTTGAAGTTAGTAATCATTTTATCTATCATTGCATCCAGTCCGGAGTTAATTTTTTGATGAGCCGGATTTGCATCGTACCATTGAATAATTTCTTTCGTTCCACTGGAGAAAGGAATTGTTGCAGTAAATCCCGGTACGGCTCTTTTTATTTTTGTATTATCGAAAATCATACTGTGGGTTTTATCACCCAATAGACTATCGCCCCAGTCTTTATCGTATTGCGCAATCACATCGGAAGGAATGTGAACAATGTCTGCTTTTGTTCCGGCAGCGTCGGCAACAGTTTCAAAGATTTGATTCCATGTGAGAACTTCATCCGATGTAATGTGATATGTTTCGCCTATTGAATGAATATTGCCGAGCAATCCGATAAATGCTTTTGCAAAATCACGATTATGGGTAAGTACCCAGAGTGAAGTGCCGTCGCCGTGTACAACTACTTTTTTACCCTGCCGCATCCTATTAACAATAGTGTAGCCGCCGTGCATCGGCAGACAAGTTTTATCGTAAGTATGGGAAGGACGCACAATCGTAGCCGGAAAACCTGAGGTGCGATGCGCGTGAGTAAGCATATCTTCGCTTGCAATTTTATTGCGGGAGTATTCCCAGTAAGGATTAAAAAGCGCTGTTGATTCTGTTACAGGCAAACTGAGCGGAGGAGTGTGATATGCCGATGCCGAACTGATAAAAATATATTGTTTTGTTATACCGCTGAATATTTCCAAATCGGTTTTGATATGGTTTGTATCGAAAGCAATCCAATTAACTACAACATCAAACCGGTGATCATTCAAAACTTCTTTAACAGAATTTTTATCCCGGATATCGCCAATCAGTACTTTTGCTCCTTTCGGCAATTCTCGAAACGATTTACCTCGATTCAGTAAATAAAGATCAATGCCGCTGTTCAACGCGAGTTGCGAACAAGCCGAGCTAATAATTCCGGTACCGCCGATAAATAGTACTTTCAAAATATCCTCCCGATGATTCTTGTTTTAATTCGTTTCAAAAATAACCGAAGAAGTCTTCAAATGAAATATTTTTATTCCGTTCGATAAAGATGCTGTGTGAAAATTGTAGAGCGAAATTTATTTCGCTCATGAAAACTTCAAGAATATTGCAAATTCTTAAGAAGTGATATGAATCTCGCTCTACAATCGACATTTTCACACACGCTGTAAATCCCGGAGTAATGCAACACATTCGTAAAGACGGGGTAAGCATTAACAGCCCGGTAAAGAGTTATAATGGAAATTATTTTATCAAAGCGCTCCTTCATTCAAATGAAACTATAATTGCAGTAAAAAAGAATATTCTCTATTTTTGAATGGGTGATGGAGTTCGCCATTAACCGCTGAACAGCTGATAACTCCTACTTATATTTGTAATAGAAATAATTGGAGAAATCAGTGTTATGATAAAATATCTAATCGTATCTGCCGGTGCGGCAATAGGCGGCGCACTTCGTTATTGGCTCTCGGATTTTGTTTATAAATTCCTTCCGACAAATTTTCCTTACGGAACATTAACTATTAATTTTCTCGGCAGCTTCATACTTGGCTTTGTAATATTTGGACTATACGATAAAGAATTAATAAGTCAGAATATGCGATTATTTCTTACAATAGGTTTTTGCGGCGGATTTACAACCTTTTCTACTTTCTCTTTGGAAACAGTTAATCTCATGAAGAATTCGGAATTTTTATTTGCGTCGCTAAATATTTTTCTAAGTGTTTTCTTGTGTTTAGCGGGTACGTACTTAGCTTACATTTTATCTAATAGATAAAGGAGAAGTTATATGCACATTTCGGGCGAAGCAAAACTATTAAGAATATTTGTTGGTGAATCTGATTTATCACATCATTCACCGGTTTACGAAAAAATTGTTACTGAAGCCCGCAAGTTTGGACTTGCAGGAGCAACTGTATTTAAGGGAATTATGGGTTACGGAGGAACGAGTCGAATCCATACTTCAAAGATTCTGCGACTTTCCGAAGACATGCCTTTAATCATTGAGATTGTAGATGAAGAGGGAAAGATTGAAAACTTTCTACCGATTGTAGAAAACATTTTTGAAGAGGCAAACTGTGGTGGATTAATTACAATAGAAAAAGCAACCATAATTAAATACACTGCTAATAAAAAAGTATGAATTAATGTCCCTTGTGAAAATCATAAAAATCCAAGGATGAGATTCATACTTTTTATATTGATAACAGACATTGCATTATTTTAAAAGAATTAACTTCTGAGTTTTCTGAAATAGGTTTCGCCCGGTTGCAGTCATTTTGCAAAAATATATTCCTGAAGCTAAGTTCGAACCATCGAATTCAACTTCATAAATTCCGGGACTCTTTCGTTCGTTCACAAGAGTTGCTACTTCATTGCCAAGTATGTCATAAACTTTTAATATTACTGAAGCCTCTTCGGCTTCGCCGCTTCCCCCTTTAATAAAGGGGGACGAAGGGGGATTCGTGGGGATTGAATATTTTATTTTTGTAATTGGATTAAACGGATTTGGGTAATTCTGATATAATGAAAATTCCGAAACTAATTCAATAGTCTCAACAGAAGTTGGATCTTCATTTGAAAAGTTTCTAATACAATTATACATATTTTGCCAGTTCACAAGCAGAGATTCGTGTCCCCCAGGGAAAGTTGTAAAAAAGAGATTGGGATTGCCGGCATCAACAAGATATTGATATGCTGTCTGATTGTTGCTCAACAATATGTCATAATCGCCACACACGAAATACACTGGTACATCCTTCAGTTTTTCCGCAGCAGCCGGTGAAAGAACTGCTGAACCTCCGTACCATAAAGCTCCAGCATAAACACCAAGCGCAGCCCAAACCTCCGGTGATCTCTGCCCGATATACCACGTACCATAACCACCCATTGAAAATCCTGTTAGATATTTTTTTAGCGGATCTATGTGAACAAGATTTTCTAACGCACTTATGCCTTCAAAAACATCAGTCTCGCCGATACCTTGATACCATGTATTTCCGCGTCCCCACGGGAATATTGAATATCCATCTTCAAACGTTGTGTTCATTGTAACTTGAGGTCTCAAATTCATTGTCATATATTCAATCTTGTTTGAGTATGGATCCCACAAACCATGTAAGCGGACATAAAGCGGATATGTTTGATTTGGATCCCAATTTTCGGGAAGCAGCAACCAGGCAACTGAGACAATCCCGTCAGTAGGTGAAGTCCATGAAATTATCAGCGGGCGTTTCCTTTCGAAATAAGAGGTAAGAGCGCTCGCACTCCATTCGACAGCCGGATCACTGAATGAGGTGTATAATAGGTTGATAAAATCTAATTCGTATTCGGAGATGCTCTCTTCTGTTTGGATAACGTTGATGATAGAATTGCAATGATGTTTGAATAATTCATCATCCCAGTCAGCAGCTAATTCATTCAAAATAGAAATTAACGCTGCAACAGTATCTTCGGAAGCGGAAATTTCATCAATCTGATCTTTGCCTGGTTCTGTTAATGATTCACTTCGATTAATTTGCGCGGACAAAAGGGCAGTGGCTAAGATTGTAAAAAGACATAGATTCAACAATTTGGTCTTCATAAGCTCATATCCTGATTTATTAGTATCAAATCACGTAGGCAATTTAGCCAAATCATCTGAGTGATACAATTGGATAGATAATCAAATAGAAAAGAGAAAGATTAATACATTAGGGTGATTTCATTAACTCAATGATAAATATTTATCACAGGAAAATATAGTGAGCCCGGAGTTAAAATTGTCGCGGTGTTCTGTTCAACACTAACCAGTAAAGAACAAGCTCTTGAACCGCGTTCTGAAATTCACGGAAATCCACCGGCTTGCGGATATAACTATTGGCGCCTAAAGCGTAACTCTGCATCATATCGCGTTCTTCGTCGGAAGAGGTGAGTATAACAACCGGGAGTAATTTTGTCTTCTCATTAGCGCGTATTTCTTTCAATACGTCAATCCCATTTAACTTTGGCAGTTTTAAATCGAGTAAAACGACAACGGGTAATTCTTTGGAATCTCTCTCAGTAAATTTCCCGCTGCAGAAAAGATAATCCAGGGCTTCAACGCCATCACGAGCAACAGCAATTTTGTTTATTAGATTATTTTTTTTCAAGGTTCGGACTGTTAATTCCTCATCATCCCGATTGTCTTCCACAAGTAAAATTACATTTTCTTCCATTTTGAATATCCAAAGTTGTAATTAAAAATAATAATTGATTCCCGACTATTCAATCAGTTTATTCTCAAACGTATTTAATGCTTCGTTACCCGAAGCGAGGTATTCATCAAGTTTATGGGAAGTTTAAAATAAAATGTTGCACCTTCATTCAACTTCCCTTCTACCCAAATTTTTCCACCATGCCGGCTTATAACTCTTTTTACTGTTGCTAAACCAATACCCGTGCCTTCAAACTCCGTTTGCTGACGTTCAAAAGCTTTGAATAATTTGTTCGAGTATTCCATATTGATACCGACTCCGTTATCCTTAATAAAAAATACACTCTCATCGTTAATCGCAGTTTTCCCAAATTTAATTACTGTCTCTTCCTTTTTTGAAGTAAACTTCCAGGCATTCTCAAATAGGTTTTGAAGCATGATTGTTAGAAGCGCTGAGTCTCCGTTTACCATTAAAGATTGTTCAATCGATACACTATTTTTGCGTTGCGGATTTCTTTGTCTTAATCCGGCGATGATTGATTCAGCAATTGTACTCAAATTCACATCTTCAAGCACCATTTCGCTTCGAGTTAGGCGTGAAAGTTTCAGCAAATCATCTATTAAACGGCCCATATGGTTCCCGGCTGCACAAATCCGTTCGAGATAATCTTTGCCTTGTTCGTCAAGTAAATCGGAATAATCTTCTTTCAATATCGAACTGAATCCATTCATACTTCGCAGTGGCGCTCGCAAATCATGTGAAACAGAATAATTGAATGCCTCCCATTCTTTATTTGTCTCTTCTAATTGCTCTGTTCGTTTCATCACACGGTATTCCAACTCACGGTTTATTTCGCGAATTCTGTTAGTTCGTATTTTATGAAAGGCTACAAATAAACCGACAATTGCTAATCCAACGAAAAGACGGAACCACCATGTCTGCCAAAACGGGGGAGTGATTATAATTTTTAACGCAACTCCCTTTTCATTCCAAATCCCATCGTTGTTGGATGCTTTTACACGGAAAAAATATTCTCCCGGGTCGAGATTTGTGTATGTAGCTGTTCTCTGTTCCGCGCTAACAATATTCCACTTCTTTTCGAAGCCTTCCATAATATAGGCATACTCATTGTCAGCCGGTGAACTGAAATGTAATGCTGCAAATTCTAACGAGAAAACATCTTCATTATAGTCGAGCGTAAGCCCGGTTGTCTCCGTGATGGATTTTTCAAGAATAACTTTTGAATTTTCGAACAAGCCGATGGGGACGGTTTTATTAAAAATTCTGAAATCGGTGATTACAATTTTCGGAAGCATCTGATTATTCTTAATACTATCCGGATGGAAAATATTAAATCCGTTTATGCCTCCAAAATACATTTCGCCTGTAACATTATCTTTTGTACACGAACCCGCACTGAACTGTTTTTCCTGCAGTCCGTCGTTAACATTGTAGTTAGTAAAAACTTTTGTTCGGGGATTAAACTTTGAAATACCATTTGTTGTGCTTATCCATAAGTTTCCGTGATCGTCCTCCAATATTCCATGAATCGTATTTGACGGCAATCCGTTATTTATTGTAAAGTTTTCAAATGAAAGTTTTTGTTTATCAGCCGGATCGAATATCATTTTATTAAGACCTCTTGCGGTTCCAATCCAAATCTGTCCGGAAGCGCCCTGGAAGAACGAGAGAATTTTGTTATCGCTAATTGATTTTTTATCGTTAGGATTATTCTTAAAAGAAGTGAAATTATTTTTATCCCTATTGTACCTGTTTAAACCGCCGTTATTTGTCCCGATCCAAAGTGTACCCTGCCTATCCTCATTGATAATGAATACATAATTATCACTGATGGAGTTGGCATCATTGGGATTGTGACGGTAACGAGTAATGCTCAAGTCCCGTTTATCCAACTTGATGAGACCATCTTCATAAGTGCCAATCCAAATATTGTTATAGCTGTCATCACCAATGGAAAAGATATTTGTTCCGCTATTGCCAAGTTGATCGTACCTGATAAATTTCTTAGTCTTGAAATCGAATTCATTAAGCCCGCGCTCTGTCCCAATCCATAATCTGTCTTCTCTATCTTCATGAATAATTCTTACCTTGTTATAAATTAGACTGTTCGGATTTGCCGGGTCATTCAAGTAGTAACTGAATTTATTTGTCTTCGAATCGAAGATATTTATTCCGCCGTCGCGGGTTCCAATCCATAATATTCCAAGCTTATCTTTATGGATCTGATATAAATTGTTCTGGTTTAATCCCTCTGAATTGCCGGGAATCTTGCGGTAATGTAATATCTTGCTTTCGCGTTTGTAAAATCTGTTCAATCCTCCCCGGTCGGTTCCAATCCAAAACACATCGGAGTTATCTTCAAATAGTGAGTAAATATAATTATCACTAAGACTCCATGAATCGAGCGGATTATTTTGAAATGAAATGAATTGTTCATTTTTATCATCAACTCCAGCTTCAGCAGAGGGAATGATGAGTTTATATAATCCGCCGCCCCATGTTCCAATCCATAATTCATTTTCACGGTCTTTGAATAAATACTTTATTGAATTATTCAAAAGCCCACTTGTCCCAGCCCCGGAATTGTAATGAATAAATCGATCTTTTTGAATAATATACTTGTTCAAACCACCGCCCCAGGTACCAATCCAAATATTACCAAATTTATCTTCGGATACTGCGGCTACATTATTGTTGCTAAGGCTGTATGGATTACCGGGTTCATTAAAATAATGTTTGAATTTATTATTGAATGGATCATATCTGCTCAAGCCGAATCGTGTCCCAATCCAGATGAATCCATTCTGATCTTCATAAAGTGCGTAGATGGTGTTCCACTTATCATTCATTAAACCGAGTGAAAAGGCTGAGTAGTGAGTAAATTTTATTTCTTTCGGAAAGTGTGCGAACTTATTTTCAAAGGTTTTTTTTGTCCGAGGATATTCAATTTTGCTTATGCCTCCTTCCTGAGTTCCAATCCATAAACTTCCGTTCCTATCTACAATAATAGAATTGATCATATTGCTACTTAAACTACCCTCAATGCCTGTTTTATGCTGGTAGACTACGAACTCATCTTTATCGCGATCATACCTGTTAATACCACCGCCCATTGTGCCAATCCAAAGCTCACCAGATTTATCTACGCAAAGTGTCCTTATAAAATCATCGCTGATACTGCCTTTATTTTGTTTATCATTTTGAAAAATTTTAAACGAATAACCGTCGTATCGATTTAATCCGGTATAGGTGCCGAACCAAAGGAAGCCGGCGCTATCCTGACAAATGCTTGTTACTGAATTCTGAGAGAGACCTTCTTTTACGGAAAGATGGGCAAACTTAATTCCCTGGGCCGAATTAAGTCCGGTTATACAGCAAATAGTGAAAAATATGAAGAGACGCATTTTCATTTTTTTTATTTCCTGATCGGAAAATACTAACAATCGAAAATGTTATGATGTAAAATATACAAATATTTTTATCAGCGATGTCGGTTTTATCTTCATCCTATGCAAACTTACACATGAGCTAGTTTGATATATAAAAACTAACGAATCAGCTTAATACATTATATAGATAAAAATGGAATCCTTCTCAATAATTATCGGAATATTGTTGAACATTCTTGAATTGATTTTAAATTATTTTTTTAATTCATGAATTTCCCAATCCCCAATAGAATGGATAATGAATTAATTTATCCATGTAATTGAAATAACTCACTACTTTGAAGAAATTGGTTTCCGGTACTTTTTCCATGAACTCAACAAAACCGGGATTCTATTGATTTTTTGGTGACTTTGTGCCCTCGTGGCAATTTTAATAAACGCCACAAAGACTCGGGGACACAAAGAATTATGCTGACAAAAAAATTTTAATTCAATTTCGATCTAAAGGCAAAATCCAAAAACTGATTTATTACGAGAATTTCTAATCGAAGCTATTGTTTTCGAAATAAATTTTCCGGATTATATGCCACTGTTGCTCTATTATAACTGCATTGTTTTGCGTCGCCGGCAAAGCTTTTGTATAATGTCCCTTCGCATTCACCGCTTAGAATTTGCTGAATACAGATTATTTGATCATTGATAAAAGAAGCTTCGATTGGTTCACCGTGTCCCGGGAAAATTGTATCGAATTCACTCGATCGTTTTTGCTCTTTTTGAAGTGTATTCATATATAATTCGAGCGGTAAACACCCGTCCAGGAAAAGCCAAACCAATGTATTATTATTATCACCGGTAAATATTAATTTATTTGCCGAATCTATTAAACAGATACTGCCGGGAGTGTGTCCGGGAGTCTCAATCACTTCAAATTTTCTTTCGCCGATGTCAAATACAAAACCTTCTTTAATCGGAATTAATTTTGAAGTATCGAAGCTGTCGGCATCTTTAATTAACAAAGATTCAAGATCCGGTGAATTATTAATTGCTTGCTGTACCATTTGGTTGCGAAAATCTTTGGAAGTGAATTGAGCAATTAGTTGAAAATCATCGGGATGTGCGTAAACATTCTCGAACTGGAAATTATTCCCGGCATGGTCGGGATGCCCGTGTGTATTAACAACTATGACAGGAAGTTTTGTGAGAGACTCAACAAAGGACTTCAAATCCGCGACGCCCGTTCCGACATCAATCAATAAGGCTCTTTCGGTCCCTTCAACAAGATACATATTATCGCTGCCGTGGTCATCAATGCACCAGACTTTCTCGGCGACAAGTTTGGCGGTGAACCATTTATCGTTTTCCTGACCGAATGCAATCGATAAAGTGAATACAAAAGTAAATATTAAAGCGGATTTAAAAATTAGCTGAAATATTTTCATGGCTGCCTCTTAGCAAAATGAAGGAGTAAATAACTTTTAACTGTGCTAAAATAATAGGAAAATCCATTTATTATTCCGCAAATTTAACGAATTCCCATTAATCACTAAAAATCAAATTAGTGCAAATTAGTGCAATTAGTGGCGATTTTAAGTATATAGATATATGCGGTCAGCTAGATTAAGATTATTCTCAAGAGAAAATACAATTATTTCTTTAGGAAGTTTTCCGGCGATTAAAAATTTTCCTTATCTTTGAACCCAATTGTTTTAGATACTTTTGTCTTTTTTAAAACTACTAAAGTAAAAATAATTTTGCTCCGGAATTCAATACGTTCAAAAATTAACAAAATCTTAATGGATAATTAACAATAAATTAACATGCGGAGGTATCAATTGTCGAAGTTAATGAGACTACTTTTAGCATTTGCTCTATTAGTTGTAATGGTTTCAGGATGTGGTAAATCAAAGACTTCAATTACATTAGCCGGCTCTACGGCATTTCAACCCTTTGCTGAAAAACTTGCAGAGCAGTATATGGATAAATATCCCGAAGCAAACATTACCGTCCAGGGTGGTGGTTCGGCAGTGGGAATCCAATCGGCAAATTCAGGCGCTGCACAAATTGGAATGGCTGACCTCGTTCAACTGCCCGAAGAAGCAAAAGGATTAACCCCGACAATTGTTGCCCAGGATGGAATAGCGGTAGTTGTTAATCCGGGTAATCCAATAACAAATTTAACAACCGATCAGGTGCGTGATATATTAAACGGAAAGATTATTAATTGGAAAGAAGTTGCCGGCACAGATGCTACAATTACAGTTGTTTCTCGCGAAGCCGGTTCCGGTACAAGATCGTCGTTTGAACAGATTGTTGGAAGCGTTACATTAAAGAAAGATGCTTTAATACAGGATTCAAACGGAACAATCCGGGAAACAGTTGCTAATGATGTAAACGCAATTGGGTATCTCTCCCATGGTCTTGTGAATGAAAAAATAAAAGCTTTAAAAGTTGACGACCAGGATTGTACAACCGAAGCAATCGTTGCGGGGAGTTATAAATTAGTCCGCCCGATTTTCCTTTTAGTAAAAGGAAAAGCTGATGTCGAAATTCAAAAATTTATAGATTATATCCTTTCGGAAGAAGGGCAGAAGACAATTCAATCTCTCGGTCTTCTTCCGGCAAAATAAGTTATTGAGATAAGTAGACTGTGAAGCTAATTGGCGAAAATGGCGTAAAGCGCATCCTATTAATAACAGCTTTCTCTGCGATATCCGCACTGCTGTTGATTGCCTTGTTTATTTTAAACGAAGGCTTGCCTTTTATTTTTAAGTATGGATTGAAAGAATTTTTATTTTCATCGGAATGGAATCCTCAAACCGGTAAATTTGGAATATTCCCGATGATAACGGCATCGCTTTGGGTTACATTGGGAGCTATGGTTGTAGGTGCGCCGCTTGGTGTAGCGGGCGCGTTTTTCTTAAGTGAATATGCGCCTAAATCGGTTATGAAAGTTGTTAAACCAACCATTGAACTTCTGGCCGCTATCCCATCAGTTGTTTATGGATTTATTGGCGTAATGGTTCTTGCCCCATTAATAAGAGAAAATTTCGGCGGGCCCGGACTTTCACTTCTTGCCGGTTCTATTATTCTCGGTATAATGATTTTGCCAACCGTAATCAGTATCTCAATCGATTCCATTTTAGCAGTACCAAATACTTACAGGGAGGGTTCGCTCGCACTTGGTGCAACCACGTGGCAAACAATTCACATGGTTACAATTAAAGCCTCTAAATCCGGAATTATTGCGAGCATCATTTTAGGATTGGGGCGGGCAATTGGCGAAACTATGGCAGTGATAATGGTTGCCGGTAATGCTGTTAATATTCCGCATTCTCCGTTGGATTCGGTTCGTACTCTAACGGCCAATATTGCACTAGAAATGAGTTACGCCACCGGAATGCATAGAGAAGCACTATTTGCTACGGGAGTTATTTTGTTTATTGTTATCATCATTTTAAATTCATTCGCAAGTATGGCTATAAGAAAAAGAGCGATTAAAAAATGAGAATACTTCCGAAATATACCCAGCGGATTGCGGTTACGATTTTAGGCGGGGCTACTACACTAACCGTGCTGATTTTGATATTTATAGTTGTATTTATTTTGGAGAAGGGACTGCGTGTTGTAAGTTTAGATTTTTTGTTTTCGAATCCCGAAGACATGGGCCGTTCGGGCGGAATTCTTCCAACAATTATTGGAACAGTATCACTCCCGCTTCTTGCATTGTTGATTGCTACTCCTCTTGGAATTTTTACATCGGTTTATCTTTCGGAGTACACCAAAGAAACAAAGATGACGCGCGTAATCCGATTTGGTACGGATTGCCTTGCCGGTATTCCCTCAATTATATTCGGATTATTCGGTTACATATTTTTTGTTATCACTCTCGAGATGGGTTGGTCGATTTTATCCGGCGGATTAACCCTCGCTGTAATGGTACTTCCAACTATTATCAGAACTTCCGAAGAAGCGATTAAAGCCGTGCCTAAATCTTTTAGAGAAGTAAGTTTTTCTCTTGGTGCAACACGATGGCAGACAGTTAAAAAGGTAATTTTGCCGAACGCACTTCCGGGAATAGTAACCGGAATAATGTTGAGTATCGGCAGATCGATAGGGGAGACAGCGGCAGTTATTTTTACAGCTGGTTCTTCGCTGCGCATTCCTACATCGTTGTTTGATTCTGCGCGAACGATGGCTGTTCACTTTTATATTTTAGCCCGCGAAGGAATTTCCACCGAGAACGCTTACGGTACTGCAGCCATAATGATTATAGCTGTGTTGATAATAAATTTATCGGCTTACTTTTTAATGCACAGATTTATTTCCAAAAGAAGCTGATGGTGGAGCTAATGTTAAAAGTGAAATTTTTGATAAATGATTTTAGCATCTTTCACCAGAAAGAGCAGATTCTGAAAAAAATTAATTTTGAAATTCCGGCCAACATAATATTAGGGATTATCGGTCCGGCAGGCTCCGGCAAAACAACATTTCTTCGGTCGCTAAACCGGATGAACGAACTTGAAACCGGGTTCCGCATTGAAGGTAAAATTTTAATGGATGATGAAGATATTTATCAACCCGGATATGATGTTGTTACGCTGAGAAAAAAGGTTGGAGTTGTATTCGCACTGCCCGTTCCTCTTCCACTAAGCATTTATGAAAATGTTGTTTATGGTCCGCGTATTTCCGGCGAAAGAAATAAAAATCACCTCGACGAATTAGTTGAAAAAAGTTTAACCGATGCGTTTCTTTGGGAAGAAGTAAAGGACCGGTTGAATACATCCGGAATGAGACTTTCCGGGGGGCAGCAGCAGCGGCTTTGTCTTGCACGTGTGCTTGCAATGGAACCTGAAGTAATTTTACTTGATGAGCCTTGCTCGGGATTGGATCCAATATCCACCGCAAAGATAGAGGACGCGCTTACAATTTTAAAGAGCGACTATACAATAATTCTTGTTACAAATAATACCAAACAAGCGGCAAGAGTATCAGATCGAACGGCATTTTTCCTTATGGGTGAAATGGTTGAAATCGGGGACACAAATCAGATTTTTACATCGCCCATCAAAAAAGAAACAGATGATTATATTACCGGCAGGTTTGGATGATGAGTGAAGTAAATTTGGTTAATCCTCTTAAGATGAACATCACAGGTGTGGATTTGTTTTACGGTCAATTCCAGGCATTGAAATCTGTGAACATCCCAATTCAAAAAAATATAATTACCGCATTGATTGGTCCTTCCGGCTGTGGCAAATCAACACTGCTTCGCTGCTTGAATCGAATGAATGATTTGATACGAGGATGTAAAGTTACGGGAAAAATTTTATTGGACGACCTCGACATTTACGCGCCATCCACTGATGTTGCGGAATTAAGAAAGAAAGTAGGTATGGTTTTCCAGAGGCCAAATCCTTTTCCTCTAACGATATATGAAAATGTTGTGTACGGATTAAAAGTAGCCGGGATTAAAAATAAATCACGCCTTGATGAAATTGCTGAGCAGAGCTTGAAGGGCGCATGGTTATGGGATCAAGTAAAAGATAAACTCAGGCATCCGGCTCTCGAGCTGCCGCTCGACCAACAGCAGAGATTGTGTATCGCCAGGCTTTTAGCGGTTGAACCGGAAGTAATTTTAATGGACGAACCATGTTCGGCTCTCGACCCGATTGCTACATTGAAAGTAGAAAATCTTATGCTTGAATTGAAAAAAGAGTATACGATTATTATAGTAACGCATAACATGCAGCAAGCGGCAAGAATTTCGGACTACACCGGATACATGCTTTTGGGAGAGATGATTGAGTTTAACGAGACAACTAATATCTTTACGAAGCCGGCTCAGAAACTTACCGAAGATTACATTTCTGGAAAGTATGGATAATTTTAAAAAGAAAGGATATGGCGGAGGCGTTGACAGAAAATTGAACTACGCTCAACAGTAATTAATTATAAAAATACTCGCTTTTTCTTACCTTCGCCTTTACCTAAGCCTATGAATCTATTCGCCTGCCTCAACATGCCTATCAAGTTTTTTCTTATGTGCAATAATTTTTGCGTCAACGTGAAAGATTACATCTTCCGCGATATTTGTTGCATGGTCTGCCAACCGTTCAATGTGACGCGCCATGACAATAAGGTGCGCACAAGATTCGATTAAACTCGGATCGCTTTGCATTTTGGCAATGAAAAATTTGAAAGTGGTTTTATTCAGTTTATCAACAATGCTGTCGTCTGTAAGCACTTTGTTTGCTTTTTCGGTATCAAGGTTTACAAATGAATCGATTGCATCCTTCACCATAACTCTAGCTTGTTTTGCCATGTCTATAAGCTGGGACTCAACAATCACATCGTGATGTACATGTGTTTTTTTAACACGCTGTGCGATGTTCACCGCAATGTCGCCGCATCTTTCAAGTTGATTGTTAATCATTATCACAGACATTACGAATCGAAGATCGGTGGCTACAGGCTGGAATAATGCAAGTACATTTTCACATTGTGTTTGAATCAGATTATCATACGCATCAATTTCAAGATCCCTCGCTTTTATACCTTTACACATTTCTACATTACCTGTTTCAAGCGCAGTTATTGCGCGCTCAACTTGTTCATCAACCATCGAAGCCATTCTAATAAGATTCGATTTGAGGCTGTCGGTTTCCTTGTTAAAATGTTCCTGCATTTTTCTCTCCTTTATTAAAGAGTAATAAAAAACATTTCTGCATCTCACACGCAAATCTAAAATATAGTTATGAAATATTTTGGATTTATTTTGAAAGATTATTTTGTTAATACTACAAAATGAGTTGTGCCGGGGCAGTTCTTTATTTGTTTTGTTATTCTTAGGCCGGTCTGTTCTGCGAGGCCTGCAATCCCGTTGTTTCTTACATAAGATTTGAAATTCATGTAATGATTTTTACCCGCAAGGAATTCGACAATTTCATTTATAAAATTCCAGATAGTTTTGGGGCGGGGGACAAGATAGTCGATTAAAATAATTTTATCGGAAATTTTTATTAACGAAGTTAAAATACCTTCTCTATCTTCTTCATCCACTTCATGAATAACATATGACAGAACGGAGTAATTAAATTTCATTTCATTTTTCGTTAGTAGGGAATCGATGTCTGCATGCAGGAACTCAATGTTGGATGCGGGATTCGCAGCAAGATTTCTTTTCGCCACTTCAATGTTTTTTGATGATAGATCTATTGCTATAACTTTTTTGCATTTATCCGCAATCTGAAATGCCAATCTTCCGGTGCCGCATCCCACATCAAGCAGTGTTGAGTTTTCTTCGACAAAACTTTTTAAAATCGAGAAAGATTTATCCTGATTCGGGGCAATCAGCTTATCGTAGAACCAGCCGTCGTACCAATGATTTTTATTTTGGATTATGTTCTCCTTCATTCCTAACTTAACAGCCGCCAACAACACGCTTAGATTTTTTCTTCTCACCCGAACCTTGTTTTAATTTATTCTCTTTGATGAGTAACGGTAATTCCTGGCTTGCTTTCGTTCGAAATCTGTATGTATCTGCATCATGCTGATTTCCTGTGCTATTAGGCATTTGGAAATTTAAAATATCTGCTTGAAATTTGTCGAATCCACCGCTTAATATATAAATTTCTTTGAAGCCCAATTCGGAAGCAAGTACCGCAGCTTTTTTCGCAGTAATCTCATCGGTTGCCAAAAACAGATTCTTCTTACGCTTAATTGTCAAAAATTTGAAGGCATCTTTCTCAAAAAAATTTTCAATATTAAGCCGGGTTGATTTGGGCAAACTCAATGAATCAAATTCTTTCTGCGAACGAAGATCAACTATTTGTAAACTCGGGTCATCATCAATTAACCGGAATGCCAATTCATCCACATCCATTGTATTGACAGGGTAGGAATTGACAAATTCCAAATCGGCGACCTTATTCAACATTGCTTCTTTTCTATCAGGGAGTGCGAAAGCGGAAAGAGCCAGGATAGCGGCTATTGCAGTTAAGCTGTAATAAAGCGGTTTTGAACTGAACTCGGGATTCGGTTTTTTATTTACTTTATTTTCTACCAAAGTAATAAACCAAAAAGCTCCCACTGCAACTGCTGTAAGAAGAAAAGCAAATAAAGATTGCGACATTCCGAGTGTTTCAAAAATTCTGGGATTTCCCCAGTTGCTTGCTTTATATAGTCCTTCGAAAAGCGGGTACCCCTCGGCAAAAATAAAAACCCCGAGAAAAGATCCAGCAATAAAAATCATCGCATCTATTTTACCGATAGCCGCTGCGCAAACACTTGTGCCGGGGCAAAATCCTCCGACAACAAATCCAAGTCCCATTATCAAACCGCCGATGATTGCCGACCAAAGAAAAGTTGGATTAACATAAACAAGGCTAATATCCAATAAGCCAAAATGATTAAGAGCGATTACGCCAATCATAGCAACAACGCCAGCCGTAAAGAAAACTCGCAGAACTGTAAAATCGTATCCATAAAATAATCCAACAAGTTTTTTCGATGTGGAAAACCCTGCCTGCTCAAGAACAAATCCAAAGGCTATTCCGATAAAAATAGCTACTATATAATTAAGTTCATTTCCAATCACTTCGGGTACTAAAGGTGCCATAAAAATTCTCTCCTATCTATATCCAAAATTTTCTAAAAAAGTATGCGAATGCATATGCTCCGCCAAAGATAGCTATCATAGTTATTAATCCGCCGGTTGAAAGCACAGCCATACCACTCAACGCCGAACCACTGGTGCATCCTCTGCCAAGCTGCGCGCCAAATCCGAATAAAGCGCCCCCAAATAGCGCGCCTACTATTCTTATTTTAACTGTAGATTTTGGAGAATGTTCGAGTTTAAAATTAAGCCGGTTGGAAATTAACCCGGAAATAAATGCTCCGATTACAACACCAATCAATTCAAATACAAGCCAATTTTTTAATGGATTGCCCGGATGTTCTTTGCCGTATTCTTTATAGAAATTTGTATTTGAGGTATGAGCCGGGGCTACGGTTTCCACCGATGCAACAACCGCGCTTTTAACCGCGCCGCTCGCGCCTAAACCTCTTCCGGTTATATAAATAGTTGCGAGTAAAACCAAGCCCAGTAAAACTCCGGCTAAATACGGATTCATGTATTTAGTTTCATTCATGTGCTACCTCAATTTCATTGTTCTTATTCATTGTAATTGATTCTTCGGCGACTCCAGCATCGTGATGTTCTTTTTCTAATTCTTCATAACCGGTTATCATCGCATTTAGATTTGAAGTAATCGTAGCGCCTGTTGTAATTAAATAAAGATGTACTATTACAAAAGCCATTAAAATAAACGCACCGGCAGTATGGAAGAGTGCGATGACATCAATCGATTCGATATCCAATCCTTCAATTGTACCTTTTTGCGGATACCGGTAAAACATATACAACAATCCCGAAATTACCATAGTCGGGATTACCATTATTTTTAATCCGAGGTAGGTTAGTTTTTGAAGCGGATTCAATTTGCTCAACACGCTTTTCCTTGTGGGATGCGGTGCATTCTTAAAAATTCCAATCAAGTAAAAATTAATTTGTGCTTTTAAATTCTTTGAAGTCGGCAGATACTGTTTCCATTCACCGGTTGAGAAGTGCCAAAAAATTGCAAACACAATTAAGATTATAAATGAGTACGCTGCAATGTTGTGGTATTTAACGGCATTTTGATATCCGAAGAAACTTATTGAGCCGTGAATTTCAAATCCGGTGGCGGCTAAAAAGAAAATTAAAATTGCCTGCACCCAATGCCAGAATCGTTCGAACGATCTATAAATATAAACCTTCTGTTTCATTGTTATCCTCTCTTTTTCAATTTTCGTGAAGAATAAATTCTAAAACCGCCGTGGAATAAAACGACGAGCAGTGAAAGAACCAATACTCCTTTGCCTGCTGTATCGATTACCGGACTAAAATCTCTTCCCGGCAAATAAAAATCATTCAACCCGGCAAGCCGGCTGTTTTCTCTGGTATGGCATTCTGTACACGCCACGGTATTCTCTTTTGAAGAAACCATATGATTGATAGGCCAGTACATTTCCGTATTGATAAAAGAAATCTTTCCGCTGAACGGAAGATTGACTTCTTTCATACCAACCTCTGATGCCTTCTGCCAATTGAAGTCTTTCCAAAAAGCGCCTTCACCTTTATTGTCAGCAAATAATTTAGGCTGTATCAAAATTTGATTTATTGGGTCGAAAGGTTGTTCTGCTCTATGTACTTTTACCGGGACTATTTTCGAATCAATATCTTTGTACGAACCATTTAGTGTATTCAAGATTAATGGTTTGGTTGTATCAGCGACTTTGTCTCCCAAAAGATAATGGTCAGCCGTACCGTTAAACCAAATATATTCGGGTTTCAAATTTTTACCCCACGTAAAATTTCCTTTTATTGAAAGGTAAGTGTGATTCCCATCGGCATCGTCTATTTCGTATGGCTCGCCGTCTTTCAATTTCCCGGCGGTAGCCCAATTCCAATGGGTTTTAGTCGCATTCACTTTTGCATATTCAGGTATATGACATGTTTGACACGCAACTTTTAATGTGTGTTTGTTAAGTATGTCATCCTCATGAGGCGTTTCCGTATGGCACTCTTCGCACGTTGCTCGATTTCTATTGTTTGCAGCGAGGGAATATAATTGTCCGCTAATATTATGTTTCTCGGTTTTGTGGCAATCAACGCATTGGAGATTCATACCATCAATACCCATGTGTGCATCAACGGATTTTGCAGGTTCAAACATGGCCTGTTCCAAATCGCCGTGTTTTACGTTGTTGCCGCCTCCGCCAAAGAAATGGCATACGCCGCAATTTGAGCGTTTCGGTTTCCCGACATGCTGGGCAATTTCAGCAAAATCTAAAGTCGGGTCGGGCGCTCCACCTTTTTCCTGTGCCTTTGCATAAGTCTCGGTATTATCGTGGCAGACAAGGCAGTCCACATTACTTTGGTCGTTGAAATCAAATGTTTTGGATGAGCTCATACCATAACCGATATGGCATTTTGCGCAGCTTATTTCATTTCCCTCGGTTCCAATACAGAAATTATTTATTGCGTTTTTCTTACCAAGGTAAACAATGCCTCTACCTTTGATATATGTAACTTCTTCCCAATTCCAGTGATTGGATTGCATTACCTCGTGAGCCCGCCCCGTATGACACGAGATGCAAGCCTCTGTTACTTGTTGAGGTGAACTAAAATTCTGATTAAGAACGGCAAATTTTGTGTGGTCTACCGAAGGTGTCGTTTTTTTAGAATATTTTTCCTTTAGCAGAGTTAGATTAGTTTGCTCGGTTTCCTTAGGTGCAAGAATTGCTATGGCGCCGATAATAACTAAGCCTATGAGAATGAGTGATGTGAGTATTTTTTTCATTACGGGTAGAGTAGTTTTTTATAAATAGTATTTAGTTAAAAAGTAGATACAATTATTTTTCTTTCAGCAGTTTTTAAATCTTTTATCCTACCAAAGTTAAAGAAACCAAAATATACAGACCAGGTGTAATAATTATTATTTGAAATGAATATCCAATTCCTTGTTTTAAAAATTCTGAAAACGTGTAAAGAAATTTTTATTAACCATGTGGCATTTCCAGTAGAATTGACAGATCTATTCTCTATTGTCCGCATATTCCGTGTAATTATTGTGACTATTTGATGCAGCGTTTAGGAAATCGGTTCAAAATGTCTTCTAATAAATACTTTATTTATATCACTTACTAATTGGCCGGAAAAAGTAATTTTTACAAATTATCATGCCCGCATTGATGATTATCATCGTGATGATGCGAATGGCGTTCATGTTGTTTGCATGATAAACCGGAATCTGCTAATTCGCCTTTAATAAATTCTGCCACCAGCATCCTTGCATCACCTTCGCATCCTCTTACGACCGAAATACTGTGATTATTCAGCACGTTTACTGCACCGCCGCCCATGTTGCCTGCGAGCATTATCTCAACACCCATTTCTTGAAGTACTGATGCAATATTGGATTTGCATCCACAACCTTGCGGTGATTCGGCAACTTGTGTTTTTTTAATTTCGCCTTCCTCAATTGTAAAAACGGTAAAAAATTCGCAATGCCCAAAATGCACATCTACTTGATTGTTCTGTGTCGTTGGTACTGCAATTTTCATTTTAATTCTCCTCGTTTGTTATCTTGCATTCAATGCAAGTATCGGTTTTATTTATTAAATTTTTCTTTTTTTGCGAACCGCAGGAATTACATGTAGCTACCTGTTTGGTTTTTAAATTAGCAGGGAGTTCTCTTCCTATCTTTATTGCTTTCCCGTGCAAAATAGCGTCAACCACTTTATTTCTGGCAGTTTCCACAATCCGCCCGAATGTCGCTCTCGATATCTTCATCTTCGCCGCTGCTTGCTCATGCGAATGAGCAAGGTAATCTGCTAACCTAAGTGATTCTAACTCATCAATTTCGAGTAAAACCTCTTCCAAAGCTGATAGTGGAACAGATTGCGGCTTATAGTAATATGCAGTTGGATTGCATCTAACGCTTCTATGTTTTTTATTTCTCGGCATAAATATTATAATGAGCATATGCTCATATCAAATATAAAGCTATCTCTTTTCTGAAACAAGTTATTGTGAGAGATATGTACATATCTCTCTAAAATATATTAAATCGTAATTCTTTCAAGCCGGGAACGGAGATGGCGTTCGGTAATTCCGAGTAACCGTGCTGCCGCACTTTTATTTCCGCCGCTTCGTTTTAAAGCTTCATGTATCATTGCATGCTCGTAAGCTTTCATTTTATCTTCGTAACCTTGAGTGAGATTTTGCGGATCAAATTTATTTTCGTACTCATCAATTTGTTTCAAAACCGGCAAATCCTCGGCAGAAATAATTTCATTTCGAGTTAACACAACCGCGCGTTCGATAATATTTTCAAGTTCGCGTACATTACCGGGAAAGTTGTACTTTATTAATTTATCGAAAGCCTCGCGGGAAATGCCTGTGATGTTCTTACCGGTTTCTGCAGCATATTTTTTTATGAAATAATCGGATAACAATGATATATCTTCCTTTCTCTCACTTAGCGGGGGCAACTGGATAGTAACAACATTCAATCTGTAATATAAATCCTCCCTAAAACTTCCATCTTTTAGCATCTCTTCGAGATTGCGGTGTGTTGCGGCAATTATTCTCACATCGGTTTTATTTAATTCGTTGCCACCGATTCTTTGAAACTCTCCGAATTGAATTACGCGAAGAAGTTTTACCTGCACGGAAAGGGGAATTTCGCCTACCTCGTCAATGAAAATTGTCCCGTTGTTTGCTTCCTCAAATCTTCCTACACGCTGGGTGATTGCTCCTGTGAATGAACCTTTTTCGTGACCGAATAATTCGCTCTCTAATAAATTTTCTGAAAGGGAAGCGATGTTGACGGTGATGAATGGTTTATCCTTTCGGGGACTTGTATAATGAATCGCCTTAGCAATTAATTCTTTCCCTGTCCCGCTTTCTCCTCGAATTAAAACAGTTGTTTTTGAACTGGCAACTCTGCCAGCAGTGCTGAGTACATCCTGCATTTTTACGCTTTGAGATATAATTCCATCAAAACGGAATCGTTCCTGCAACTGTTCTTTTAATAATTTGTTTTCTTGAATTAAGTGCTTACGTTCTTTAATTTTTTCCAGAATGTTCTCGAGTTCGTCAAGGTCAATCGGCTTTATCAAATAATCGAATGCGCCTGCTTTCATCAATCTTACCGCGTCTTCAATCGTGCCATATGCTGTCATAACGACCACATCTATCTCAGGATTAAGTTCTTTTATTTTTGTTAGAACAGTTAATCCATCCCAACCGGGCATCTTAAAATCTGAAAGAACTATATCAATCAAATTTTCGGATACAAGCTGGTAACCTTCTTCGCCGGAATTGGCTGTGTAGATAGTATAATTCCGTTTGCCTAAAAATGTTTTTAGCGATTGGACTTGCGAGTCTTCGTCGTCAATTATTAGAATTGAAAAATTGTTCATAATTTAGTCATCCCAAATATTTATGTTTCGCTCCTAATGGAGCTATGCTACTCAAATCAATTATTTTTGTTACCATTCGAAATATCTACTGGCAAATGGATTAAAAATTTTGTCCCCCTGTTCACAATACTTTCCACCGAGATACTTCCATTATGTTCGTTGATAATTTTCTGCACAATACTCAATCCAATCCCGCTGCCGCTTACTTTCGTAGTGAAGTACAAATCGAAAATCTTCTTCAAATTTTCAGGCGCGATTCCTTTTCCATTATCATCTAATGCAATTTCGATTTGAGGAAATTTTTCAAGAATTACAATATTTATACTCCCATTATCATCAACTGTATTCAATGCGTTTTCAATCAGGTTGATAAAGACTTGCTTCATTTGACTGAAATCCCAAATAACTTCGCCCGGATAGTTACAATTGATTTTTAATTGAATTGCACGAGCCGCCACAACCTGCTGATATTGTTTACTTATTTGATTGAATAAATCGCAAAGCAAAAACTTTTCCGGCTTTATAGGCTGAGGTTTTGAGAATTTAAGGAAATCTTCTATAATCGTGTTAATTCTGCGGACTTCTTTATAAACTAATCCGGTAAGATTTTTAAAATCCTCATGATTTTCCCGCGGTGTGAAATCTTTGCCAAGCTGCTGTGTTATTGTCCCGATTGAATTAAGCGGATTCCGGATTTCGTGCGCTACGGACGAAGCTAATTCTCCCATTGCTTTTAACTTTTCACTGCGGTGAATTTGTTCTCCAAGAATTTTTATTTCTGTTAAATCGCGGATGATGATGATTAAATTTGTTTCATTCTTCTCATCAACAAAATTGCTTTTTGAAAGTAAAAATATTTTCCGCTTACCGTTTATCGTGCACACAAATTCTTCAAGTTCTTTTTCCAGATTAAGTATTGTGTCGCGGTTTTCTCCGCTCAACAATGAAAGAAAATCCGAACCGGTTGCATCCTCGTTCTCGATGCCAAGCAGTTGTTTGGCGGAATCATTCATGGATTTAATTTTATTCGCTGAATCGAGGACAATAATTCCATCGCCGGTATTTTCAATAATTCGCCGGGAGTAATTTTCAACGACTTTTATTTTTCGTGAAAGAACATCGAAGTTTTGTCTTACAAAAATCAAAGTGAGAGTGATGAATCCGAAGACCAGGAATAGAATCCCGAGATAAATAATTCTTCGTGTCAATCGATCATTAATATTCTTCAAAGGTTCGAGTGATAAACCAAGTCTGAAGATTCCAAGTGCTTCTCCCTCGTAAATAAACGGGTGAACAGCCTCAAAGACATTCATACTATCCGTATCAATGATTCGCCATCTGTATTGATTTTTATTCAGCGCATCCGACAAAAATCTTGAATTATCAATCGGTTCAAGATTATCGAGCAAGCCAGAAGCGGCTAAAATTCCATCTTCATTCTGTAGAACTGCATATTCGATTTGTTTGTTCTCGGTAACTTTTTTTAACAGAACCCCGAAGCCGACTTCTTTTCTGAATCTAATCAACTCATCCGCATCAACATTTACTACTACGGCATTTCCATTCTTTGCCTTGACAGCGACAGCAAAACGGTATCCTTCCTCGTGTCTTGCGGGCTTTATTCCAATAAATAACGTATCCAGGTTCTCTTCGAAAATCGGCCGAAGAAAATCAAGCGGATTGCTCTTCTCCTCAAGTCCCGTGTGGATTTCAACAATGCTTGAAAGCACTTTCTCCCCATCGTTCCTGAAAATATTTATCCGCGAAACACGATTGCGATTGGCAATATCTTTTAGCCTATTAACTGTGCAACTTCCGCTATTATAAAGTTCACGCACGGAGACTGCCACAATAAGCAACCGTTCTTTAAGTTGGGTTTCAATTCGATCATAAGAGAGTAATGCATTTTTAGAAGATGCAAGTACGGTTTCGAGAAGTGTGTGGCTCTGTTTCTCCATCAACTCAACCATTTCGTTTTTGCTCTGACTTAATTCAATCACTACGGAAGATATAACAATTACCGCCGTGACAATAAAAATCAGAATTAAGCTTCGAGGTTGAATCAAAATATTTTTAATGAGAGCCACTAAAATCCTTTTTTATAAAAATAAATAAAATTATCTACATATATGAGTCTTGGTTCGGAAGATGGATTCAACTTTCCCCTCGACGAAGCGATTAGTAATTTTTGAAAGAAGTTGAGGTTCAGCGAAGAATCAGTTGTGCTAGACAAGGGAATCGAACATCCACCTTCGATTATATTTAGAATGCAAATCCCAAACTTAAATTGAAAGAATTGTTATTGTATTTGAACCAGTAACTGTTCGAACTATTGTTTATCATCTGGTAGTTCATCCCGACGGAAAGCGGGGCGTTATTTAAAAACTCAACCTCGAATTCTTTACTCAAGGATAAATTGAAAATGTGCTGTGTGTCGGTTCTGTCCTTCGATAAATCGTAATTGTTCTCTTTATCGTAAATCCCCTGAGAAGGGTAGGTTTTCCCGCTGAAATAATAACCGGCTTTCACCACCATGTCATCGAACAATACTTGAGTAAGTTCAACCAAAAAGCCGTTGGATTCATAGTTTACCGGGTCATCAAAAATTTCGGATTCATCGCCGTAAGTTAGGTTGAGGCTTTTATATTTTTCTGCGTCATTATTTATTAGCGATCTGTTTGTATATTGCACCGCAAGCCCGGTTGACGCAGTTAGTGATTGAGCAATTCTTAAATAAGAAGTTATATGAAACAATGATGAGATGTTTTCGCCCGTTAATGTATCTGTAATTAAAACATTTTGTTCGTCGTAATAATTAACAATTTCAGTTGTAGAGGTGCTCAAATATTTTTTGTAATTGAGTAGTCCGCCGAGAATAAATGTCGTCCCTGATTCAAAACTGCGGTTTACAAATAAATTTAATGTGCCTTTCCAATTATCCAGCAGCGGAATGTTTGGATACTTAGTTAGGCTGAAATTTGGTGTAACTCCGATGTTAAAATCACCGATTAAAAATCTGTTTGCGTAATATGCTGTCAAATTATAATAATCGAAGTAGCTTGTATTTTCTCCGTTAAATCTCTGTTCGTAATACGCTGTGATAGTGGAACTTTCGAAGTCTTTCCAGATTGCTATTTGATGCCAGTAAAAATTCCAATCCGGTAGTTGAGCGAAATTATAATAGTCGCCATAGTACCCGGCGGAGAAACTTTCCGATTCATTTTCGAGTGAGAATTCATAATTCGAAATAAATGATTCTTCGGGGATTCTATACCTGAACGGATTGCTGTTATATTCTTGAGTTGTAGATAGTCCAAAACTTATCTGACCGGTGACATTGCTATATATAAAGATAAAAAAACTTACAAGTAATGAACGAAAAAAATAAGATTTATCGAAGAAGATAGTATTGCGACTATCTGATTCACAAAAGTAATTTCGTTTAAAAAAGCTATTGATTAACAAATTATTTCCTTCCTTTTCGTTTATTACCTTTACCACCCTGATCACCGCCGGTACCGCTGCCTTGTCCAAATCCTGCTCCGGCGCCGCTCTTTACTCCGGTTCCCTGTCCTTTTTCTCCTTTACTTTTACCGTATTGATTTTGCTCGCCCTTTCCCGCTGCTTGTCCCTGTTGGGAATTATCATTAATTCCGTCGCCGTTTAAATCAACAAAACCTTTCCCGTGTCTTGCCTTTAATGCTTTATAATCCTGGTCAAGTCCGTTTGGTATTCCGTCACCGTCGTGGTCGGGTGCGTTATCATTATAGCCGTCGCCGTCCTCATCCACAAACTTATTGTTCTTTCCCTTTGTTGTATCGGATTCAGTTTGTGCAATTGATGCCGAATATCCAGCAACAAATAAAATCATAAACGCGAGAAGAATAATATTTTTCATAACTGCCTCAAGTACCTTAGTTTTTTATCATGAATTTATATTGGAAAATCATGCCAAAGAATTTTACTGGAAAAATAGAGAAAATCCTATTGAAGTGGAATTAGTATCTCCATTCTTCAACATCTCAGTCGAACACACCGACCATTCAGGCGAAATTAAAATCATTTTGTTTGAAAATTCTTTGAATAATTGTCTGGCACGAAAATGAGAGATAGAGGAGAAAACAATTAATTGGAGGTTGTAATGTTCAACAAAAAAAACTTAGCTGTAGCTGTTTTAATTATTTTTATTGCTGCATTCTCTTATTTAATAACCGGATGCAGCCAGCCGGTTGATTCACCGGGAGACAACGAAACTACCGGTACATCCGTACTTGAAAAAGGTCCTGGCGGATCAGGAGGTTCAGGCGGTTCTGGTGGATCAGGAGGCTCAGGTGGATCTGGCGGTTCAGATAGTTCGCTTGTCCCATTGACACCTGAAGAAACAGCAGGATTAATTTTCATGCGCGAAGAAGAAAAACTCGCACGTGATATATATAAAGAAATGTATCTATTATGGAATCTGAAGGTATTCAATAGTATTGCACTGAGCGAACAGACCCATATGGATGCGATAAAAAACTTATTAGATAAGTACGGAGTTGCTGACCCGGTAGGAGATAACAGCATTGGTGTGTTTACGAATTCCGAATTGCAGGATTTATATAATACCTTGCTTGCTGATGGTTCGCAAACAATGACTGATGCGCTTGAAGTTGGAGTGCTTATCGAACAAACCGATATTGATGATTTGCAAACTCAAATCGCGCTGACACAGAAACGAGATTTGATGAATGTGTACACAAATCTTTTGCGTGGTTCCACAAATCATCTGGCTGCTTTTGAAAGGAATCTGATTCTTTACTGTACTCGGCAGAATGTAACTACGGAATAAAATAATTGATTTGCTTATCCGGGGAAAATCCTGCTGGCTTTTAAAGCGGCAGGATTTCTTTTATTTGCACATCATTCCAATCCACAGAAACAGAATTTTAGATTCAGATACGTAATCAAACCTATAATCCATTGCGGCTTGTCGCACTATTTCATTTCTGACAAGAATATATCGCTCCTAACGGAGCTTGGGTCTTTATTCCGTTTCTATTATTCTATAAATATCTCGTTCCTACGGAACTCTGGTAAAAAAACAAGGATTATTGCGATGATAACATATTCCATTTCCCATCTTCCATTCCTGCCCGGCACCTGTCCGGTATTAGTTTGACGGGTTCCATAATCCATTGCGGCTTGCCGCGCTATGATATTTACTCAAAATAATTTTCGACCCGACGGGAATAGTATCGACATTGTCGTCGAGAAAATATTTGCTAATAGAAATATTTAAATTGAATTAAAGTCATTTCAAGCGAAAAGACCGTTTTTAAATCTTGGCACGAAAGTTAGGACAGTAGGAGCGAAAATGTATCAAACAATAAAAAAAACATTCATCAACAAAAGGAGTTATAAAATGAAACGTTCAATATTTTTCTCGATTGCAGCAGTAATTGCTTTCTTATTTTTCTCAACCAATATAAATGCTCAAAATCAGGGCAAAGGAAATGGTACTCCGGGTTCCGGAAATCCAGATGCACCAAAAGTGAATTGGGTGGATGCAAACGGTGACGGCATCTGCGATAATTTCGGTACCACAAATCAAGGCTCGGGCAAGGGGAAAGGATATGGTAAGAAAGATGGAACCGGTAATCACGTAAGACCGCAGGACGGAACCGGTTATGGTAAGAAAGGCGGTAACGGAACCGGAATATGCGATGGTACAGGTTCAAAAGGAAGAGGCAATAGGGGCGGGAATAAATAAGTCTGCTTGCTTTAGATAATCTCTAAAAATAAAAACTGAGTGATGATTAAGTATCGTCACTCAGTTTTGTTTTAAATGTTTATTTGAAAAATATAATCTCCAACTCCCGCGGTACTAAAATCTGAATGAACGTATGATATTTAAGCCCGAAGTTTTATTTTTCTTTAAGGAAAACAATAAAGTTTTCTGAAAACTATTTTCTGGAGAAATTTATGGTTTTAGATAATATTAAAAATTACCGGAGCTATCCTGGATTTGGTGAAAGAATAGCTGCTGCTTTACAGTATTTGGCTGATACAGATTTTCTAAATTTGTCGCCGGGTCGTTACAATATTGATGAAGATAATATATTTGCATTAGTCAGCGAATATCAAAGCAAAGAAGAAGCCGAAGGTAAGTTGGAAGCTCACCGGAAATATATTGATGTACAGTATGTAGTTTCGGGGCAAGAGAGAATCGGTTATACGCCGCATATCGATAACGAAGTTATTGAAGAATACAATGAAGAAAAAGACTTTGCGCTATATAAAGGGGATGTTTCGTTTTTAAGAATGAGAGTCGGAATGTTCGCGATTTTCTATCCACAAGATCTTCATATGCCGGGAATAGAATTGGACGGAAAGTCCGGAGTAAAGAAAGTTGTTGTAAAAGTAAAAGTTTAATAAATGTGATCATTGTAGAGACGGGGCATGCCCCGTCTCCGCGGATTTTTGTGGAGCTTGTCCCGATGTTTTTTTATCCGGGGCTTGTACGGTTCATTTTACCGGACCTGTCCCGCGTTTTGTGTGGGGGCTCTTTACTTACCTGTCCGGCACCTGCACGGCGTTACTTTGACGGGTTCTTTTTGACTGATTAGAGAGGTTGGTGGCGGAATAATTCGTTTGACTCAACCATAACTAACAGTTTCTGATTCAACCATTCCAATTTTTGCTTTCTCTAAACCATAACAAATGCCAACACCAACTGCATACGACACAATATCCCAAGGATCAAATCTTCCGGGGAAAATACCATGCGGGTAATATTTCTGAATAATCTCGGTAGCTGTGCTTCCAAAGAAAAAAACGCTTGCTGTAATTTCCGGTGAACATCCAAATAAAGTTGTCAGAATTTTTCTATTCCCTTGTTGCCAAGATTTTCTAAATTGAATATATAGCATTGCGGGTCCCGATAAATCGGCTGCATGAGTGGTAAGAAATAGTACATGCAAATGTGCCATATTTAAAATTGCAGCAATGCCAAATAGAATAACAAGCATGTATAATGCTATTGACCAAGATTGATCATATTTAAAGATTCTATGCATGTATTTGACCAATAATGATTTCTATCTTTACTCAAGGAAAGAATATTTCTCACAGAGCCCACTTTTTATCGGGGGCTTGCCTGGTTCCTTTTACCGGAACTCTTTACTTACCTGTCCGGCACCTGCCCGGCGTTACTTTGACGGGTTCCGTTTAACGTATTAAATAGGTTATATGCAACTCAATTAGCATTTACGATAAATTTTATTAGTCTATCGATATTGATATTCAAATCGAGAACAGAATAGTCTGGACTAACTTTAGAAAGATGTTTTGCCACTGCAATTTTATCTATTACAAATCCCGAATTAAGTTTTGTAATATTTGCATATTGAGAACACGGAATTTTCTTTGAATATTTTTGCGGATGAATTTTGGAGATAGCATCATTGTAGGCATCTTCACCGATATAATTTTCAATTTCTTTACCCTTCGTGACCCATACAAATTGTTTATTAGCTAAAAATTCCTCTTTAATTCTATTTTTTGTATCATTTAAATGAGCTTGTTTATTTTTTTTATCACTATCAATTATTATAGCTGATTCATGTTTTATTCTAGAAAGTCGAATAAAATTTTGGAAATCCTCATCATCGTATGACAAATGGTTTAACAATCTTCCACCATAAAACATTACTGTATAATGTAACCCTTCTTTTAAACGAGGCTCCTTATTTGTCAGCCAATGATTAAGATAGATTCTATCAGAAGGTCCTTCGACCCATATTATATAATTTGACAATAAGAGATCGCTAAGTTTATATCCAAGTTCATTAATTATGTTTAGTTTTTCATTGTCATTAGAAACTAATTTGCAATTAGTATAACCATTTTCTAGATAACAGTGATAAAGATTGAGTCCATCTATATCAAAAAACGAATTTGAGTGTGAGGTGATTAGATATTGATTATTTGTCTTTTCAAGTAAGTAACGTATGAATTTTTTCTGAAGGGTAGGATGAATATGTATCTCTGGTTCTTCAATACAAAACACAACATTATCAATGATAGTTACAGCAGAAGCGAGAATTATCAATTCATGTATTCCGGTACCCAAAGATTCTATTGGCAATATTTTATTTTTAATTGACACATATATTTCATCTTTTTCAGCAGGGATTTCTAAGTATGCCGATGGCTCAGATAATATCTCTTTAATATAATTATTTATTATAGTAAATTTTTCTTTATTCTCGCTATACTTTGCTAATTCGGGAGATTGAATACTTCTTAATTTTTGAATTAAACCATTCCCGGATATTGAATTAACAAGGTCCGTTTCAGATTTATATGTAATACGCCTGAATGCCTCAACAAAATAAACTTCAAAAGACGGCAAACCAAAACCAAGAATTTTTTTTGTAATATCCATGCATCTTTTACGATGATCACCACCCGTATAACCTAAAAATTTACTAGCAATTTTATTACTTTGTTGTTCATTATATGAGCCATAAATTTTATCAAAAAGTGACTTTAAACTTTCATTTGAATCTCCCTCACCCAAAAATTTAGCATTATACTCGAGCCAAACATGGTTCTTCCATTCTGAAAAATGATTTTCTACTGGATCTAGCATATTTTTTATTTGGTTATAAATATCATTGAATAATATATTCCCAGCCTCGAGTTTAATACTATATTTTATATCCTTAACACTATCCACCAAATTATAGTCTAACTCATTAAATCCAACATATGGTTTTTTATTTAGCATACTCGATAGGTGCTTACAAAACCTTAAAACGTTTGATTTGCCAGAATTGTTAGAACCAATTAGGATATTAACTTTTTTTAAATTATCTATTCGAACAAATTCTCTACCAAAACTTCTAAATCCAGAAATTCCAAATCCACTTAACATGTCTTAATCCTTATTTTGCATATTGCTATTTTTTCAGTCGCCACAATAAGTAAATCTTTTGATGCCTCTTCCATGAAATAAATCAACACTTCCCATGTTTCTCAAAATACCTCGGTAAAATATCTCACAGGATGAATAATCCGGCGTTAATTCCGTTTTTATTATTTCAAAATATCCGGCGGATTCACGACACACGTAATTTTTCATAATTCCTTATTTATTTACTACAAATTTTTTCTTTATAATAAACTTCGCCAGACATCCGTTTATAAAATAAGTTAAGATTGGATTTCTGTCAATATAATTTTTAAGTAATATGCACAACCGGGCTATTATTTTATAACCCATTCATAAATGCCAATCGAAAATTCTTTTTGCATTGTGTATTCGAGTCGAAGTGCAGTTGTTTTTATTTTCTCGAATTGCACGATGTTGAATTTGTCTTTTTCTATTTTGTACTCATCAATATTCTTAACCGGTATCCATTCCTCACCCGATAAATATTTTAATGAATACGATTGTGGGATTCTACATTCACCGCCGGTATTCTCATCATCAAACCAATAAACCTGCGATGCAGAAAATGCTTCCTCCTTTTCAAAATCATATTGAATCCATTCGGAGGTTCCTTTAGTCGGCCAGCAGTGATAGTAGGATGTATTCTGATCGTTTGAGTTTGCCGGGATGTATTGGTCATTCAATCTCTGCAAACGTTTTGCCGGGTGCGAGGAAGTAATTTTACTTTTCGATGCAATTGTTGGCAACGGTGTTGGAGATGATGCCACGACATTTTCCGCAAACCAAACAGTCATTTCGTTTGGTCCCCTGTTCTCCCAAGCATAGTAGGGGATTGCGAGAAATTCCTGTTCTTCGGTCTCAATTTCATTCTCAGAAACCTTTTTACTTGCTTTAATATTTCCATTTATAATCTGAACGCCATTCAATAAATTGGTCCGGAACTCAGTTGATAATTCGGTTTCGTCGTCAATAATTATATTCAATACCTTCCCGTTGGAATTATCGGCTCCCTCTGCACAGAAGACTATCGGACCGCGTTCAAGCGCGACTTTGTTTTTGTCGGCTTCGACTTTTTCGTTAGCAATTACTTTTCGTATTGGCATTGGCAACTCAATTTCAAGAATATCGTTTTTTTGCCATTTCCTATTAATCACAGCATAACCGTTTTCAAGGTTATAGGATTGAGGTTCTCCGTTTACATAAATGGTGACCGGCAGATTTAAATTTTCCGAATAGAAATAAAGATCACCAGGAACCGGTTGATCAATTGCCCAGCCGGGAATTCTAATCATGACTGAAAATTCTTCTTCTTTCGACGGATTGATTGTCAATAAAATTTTACCATCCCACGGATATTCTGTTTGCTGTTTAATACCAATTATTTGTTCATCAAAATCAAACTCAGTTTCACTTTGGATAAATAAATTAATATAGATCCCTTTCTTATCCGAAGCGTAAATGTAACCGGGAATTGCCGGCAATGCTCTCGAGACATTTACCGGGCAGCAAGCGCATCCAAACCAGGCACTTCTCTCGTAATCGCCGGTTGAGGCAAGGGGATTGGGATAAAAGAATCTGTCGCCGGAAAGTGAAATACCCGAAAGAAAACTATTGTACATAACTCGTTCGAGCACATCAAAATATTTCGATTCGCCTTTTAAAAGAAACATTCTGTAATTCCAAAACATACTTGCTATTGAAGCGCATGTTTCGCAATAAGCGCTAAGGTTTGGAAGTTCGTACGCCGGACCAAATCCTTCGTAACCGCCTGCAGCGCCGGTTCCGCCTGTGATGTAAAATTTCCTGAAAACAACATCTTCCCAAATTTTATCGAGAGCGGCGGTATATTTTGTATTTCCGGTCAAAGCTGCAACATCCGCCATTCCGGAGTACATGTATTGAGCCCGAACAGCATGACCCACGGCAGAATCCTGTTCAATAACCGGTTTGTGCATCTGCGCATATTCGCCGAACTGAACATTATTGCCTGACCCGCGTTTATCCAAAAAGAATTGGGCTAACTTTAAATATTTTTCTTCACCTGTAATTCGATATAATTTTACCAATCCCATTTCGATAACCTGGTGACCAGGCACAATCTCAAGTTTTCCCCAACCGAAAACTTTGTCAATTAGTTCGGCATTTTTCAACGCAATATTCAAAAGAGATTTTTTCCCTGTTGCCATAAAATGAGCCGCAGCGGCTTCGTAAAGATGTCCTGCATTATAAAGCTCGTGGCTTAATTCTTCATCTTTTTCCCATCGGTTCATACCTGACCACTCGTGCGGATTCGTCGGATCGATTGTTCGAGTTGTGTATAAATAACCATCGTTCTCCTGTGCCGCTCCTATTATTGTTATCAAAGAATCGAGGTACAAATCAAGTTTAGGATCGGGAAACAATTGTAAGATATAGGAAGCTGCTTCGATATTTTTAAAAACATCTGAATCATCAAATGGGTATTGTGTACAGAACTTTCCTTCTTCCAATCCGGCTGCGATTCTAAAATTTTTAATTCTACCTGTTTCATCCGACTTTTGAAACGCAATTGGAATCGTAACATCCTTATCGGTTTTTAATCTTGGCGCCCAAAAGTTATCGGTGAGTTTTACTTTTGTAAATGGAACCGGCTTAATCGGGTAATCTTTTTGGGCTTTTTGTGATAGAGTGATTGAACAAATCATTAGTAGAATTATTGAAATGGAAAGAAAAGATTTCATGATGGATCCTGATTTGTGAAATGTACCGTCGAAAAATAGAAATTTAGTTTTGAATAAATAAATTTCTTTTGTGTGCGATTGATTCAGAAAATTAAATCGGTTGATTTGACAGGATGGATGGTTGTAAAAATTGGGCTAAGGTGGAATCGGCCTTAGCCCGAAGATCAGTTACATATATTTATTGCTGAGTAGAAAGAAATTCATTATAGAAAATTGTGCACATCCGGCGAACCCTTTCGCTCTCGTCGAATTTGGAGGCCTGTTTAATTGCGAACAAACCACGTTCATCACCGATTTTGTATAATGAAAGGGCAGAGATGATTCTCATGCTTTCGCTTTCATTGTTTTTAAGAATGCTTAGTAGTGGAATAACTGCTTTATACGATTTGATTTCACCAAGCCTGTAAATGGAACTAAATTTTAATCCATCGTTATTGGAATCCATTCCCATGAACAGATTTTTTTCGATGTTATTATATTTAACAGCACTTACAGCGCCGGGTGAAAGCGGACCCGCTTGCAGCGTTAAAACAGATAACGCCAGAACTAATACTACTAATACTTTTTTCATTTTATTTCCCCCTTAGGAATTATTTTGTTTGTGCATTACGACGGCATCGGTTTTTGGTTTGTTCCGTTTCGTTTTGTTAAAAAAAGTTAAAGCTGATAATTCAATTAGTTTTACTGCTTCGTGTAATTTTTATTGGATGTTTTTGTAATCCCGGATAAAAGAATCTTTAATTCGAATTGTTGTAAGGAAGCAAATAGTATTAAAAAACAGTTTTTAAAATGAATATTTTGGTTAAATTTCGGTCAGCAATTTGGCGCGTTCGTCTAGTGGCTTAGGACGCCGCCCTCTCAAGGCGGAGATCACGGGTTCGAACCCCGTACGCGCTACTTTTTTATTACTGAGCTCCGATTTATCGGAACGAAGTATCTCAAACCCGAAATGTTGAACAAACAAATACATGCTTAATTCCAAATATATATCAGACCATTAAATTAGAAAGAAGGATTAAGATTTGTCCCGCTTCCAAAAACATATCTTCATTTGTGAAAACGAAAGACCGGCTGATAATCCGCGTGGCTGCTGCTTGCACAAGGGTTCTTCGGAAATAAAGGATATTTTTAAAACAAGGTTGAAAGAACTTGGATTAAACTCTAATATGAGAACCAACTCAGCCGGCTGCCTCGATGCTTGCGAACACGGACCTGTGATTGTGATATACCCCGAACAGATTTGGTACGGTGGAGTTACGAAAGAAGATGTAGAAGAAATAATTCAGGATCACATTTTAAATGATAAACCAGTAAAACGATTATTGATTAAAGATAGGAAGTTCAATCAAAATGCCGAATAAAAAAGAAAAAGATTTCGCGAAAAAAATATTTGATAAGCTCGGTGAGATTTACCCGGAAGTAAAACCTGAGCTCGAATATTCAAATCCGTTTGAACTGCTGATCTCAACAATACTTTCAGCTCAGTGTACAGATGAGAGAGTTAACATTGTCACAAAGACTCTCTTTAAAAAATATAAAAAGCCACAAGACTATTTAAAAGTCGCCGGAGATGAACTTGAAAGAGACATTTTCTCGACCGGATTTTATAAACAGAAAGCGAAGAGTATTAAAAACTGCTGCGATGTGCTTATAAAAAATTATGGTGGAAAAGTACCGGCTGACTTTGATGAATTGGTAAAACTACCAGGTGTTGGGAGAAAGACTGCGTCTGTTGTTGCGGGGAATGCATTCGGCATCCCGGCAATTGCGGTGGATACACATGTGAAAAGATTATCAAACTTACTTGGATTCATCGAATCGGATAATCCGGAAGAAATTGAATCCCGGTTAAAAGAATTGCTGCCTGAAAGTTACTGGATCAATTCATCGCACTGGCTGGCAACGCACGGAAGATTGGTTTGCATTGCACGCCGTCCAAAGTGTGATGAATGTATTTTAGCGAAACTATGTCCGGGTTATAAACAAAAATAATTTTCATTGAGAAGCCCGTCTTTTAGTGCTCGAAATAAAAGGTTAAAAGCCGGGCTTCATTAAAGAAAAGGAAAAATTATGGAAACTGATTTTATGAGAAATAGAGAATTCTGTTTGAATATTTTAAATGAATACACCGGGAGCGATAGTTTATTGAAACATGCATTCGCAGTTGAATCATGCGTAAAAGCTTACGCTGAGAAATTCGGCGAAGATATTAATTATTGGGGTAACGTTGCGCTTCTGCATGATTTTGATTACGAAATGTTTCCAACAATGGAAGAACATCCTTTCAGAGGTTCGGAGATATTAAAAGGGAAAGGATTCGATGATGAATTTAGAAATGCAATTATGTCTCATGCTGATTACTCAGGCATTCCGAGAGAAACTCAACTGCAAAAAGTTTTATACGCTTGCGATGAACTTGCCGGATTTATTACGGCTGTTACTTATGTCCGTCCCAGCCGTTCGATTGATGAAGTGGAAGTCTCATCTGTAAAAAAGAAAATGAAAGACAAAGCATTCGCCCGCGCTGTGAACAGGGAAGACATCCTTAAAGGTGCGGAATTGCTCGGAGTAAATCTCGACGAGCATATTCAATTCTGTATCGGCGCGATGAAAAAGGATAAACAGATTTTGGGATTATAATTTTTCCAATCCCGATTCGATTCACATTTCAGTAGCTAATACGCTGAATCATGGTCATCAAAAAGTGACTTGAACAGTCGATCTACCTTACATAATTTTCATTAACAGATTATTATAAAATTTCAAGCGATGACGGTTAACATTTAATTTCTTTTTTTTAGTTAACATAGATTTTGTAATTCCATTTCTGGCGGTAATGAGGATATTAATGAAAAGCAGATTCACGATAATAATTCTTTTCTTCATTGTTACATTTTCGTTTGGGCAGGACATAAAAATTATTTCGTCAACTTCCTCATCAATTGTTATTGAATATAAAGCAACCATCACAGATTCTTCATCGGTGTTAATTGATAATCAACTATACAAAAGATTTTCGATACTGAATGGTTTTACAGATCCCGCTTTAGTCGCCGGTAATCCGGAAACTCCGATACGAGAGGTCTGCGTCGGGGTACCTTCGGAGTATGGAAATACTATTCAAATTCTTGAGACAGATTCATATTCAATTGACGGTAGATTAACACCGGTTCCCGAATATCAAAGAGATGAGTTTGGTTTTTCTGCTGATTATAAAATCAAGAATGAATATACTAATCCATCCTCATTTGAAATTATAGGGTTCGGTGAATTTGGAATTGTAAGAAATTTACAAGTACAAAATATTATTATGCATCCCATACAATTTGATCCCGTATCGCAAAAAATTACAATCCATAAAAAAATTCTTTTTCGAATTAACTATGGCAGAACTGGAAATAATTATTCCGAGATATCCGAAGAATATTTATCGGATGTTGTTTTGAATTTCAGCGTAGCAAAAAATTGGGGAATCGTTACTATGCGCGATGAATTGCGAAAAATAAATTCTTCCTCGGCTCTCTCGAACGGTACATGGTTCAAATTCCCCGTAACGGAAGAAGGTATTTACAAAATTGATCGAAGCAAATTATCTTCTTATGGCATCGACGCAGCAACTGTAGATCCGCGAACGATAAAGATATATAACAATGGCGGATATATTCTGCCGGAAGGGGTGAATGATGAGGCTGCGGATGATCTGATAGAGAATGCTGTATTAATCTTTGGCGAAGAAGACGGCAAATTTGACGAAGGCGATTATATTCTATTTTACGGAAGAGGTACAAATTTTTGGGAATATGATAATTCAGCAAAACAAGCTGTAAGGCGAAAGCATTGGTACTCTAAAGCAAATTATTATTTCATTACATCCGGCGGCGCCAACGGTAAAAGGATGGTACAAAAGAATTCGCTGAACGAATTAACCTACTTCGAACAAAATTCAACTCATTCATATCATTCGTTTGAGGAAGACAAGATTAATAAGGACGGCAGTGGAAAAATTTATGTTGGAGATGAATTCTCTGCTTCCAGTACCTCTAAAACTTATGTTACTTCTCTGCCGCATCTTATTCCCGGCGAAGTGAATTATCAATTTTCATTTGTGAACTACTCCAGCGAATATCATCAATTAAAAATAGATGAAAGCGGAACTACACTTTTAAATAAAAGCATCGATGGTTCGAATGGTTATTATTCGACAGGGAAATTGTATAATCTAAGTGCAGAATACAACGGAGTCTTCACAGAGAATAGAAGCATGCTGAGGATTGAATATATTCCCGGTCCCGGCGACTTCGGTTATCTCGATTATTTTGAAATAGTATATCCGATGGCAATGATGGCATCGGATGATATTTTGTATGTTTATTCGCTTGATACAACCTCGGTTATCCAATATACATTTTCAAACTTCGGTAACAGCGACATACTTGTTTTCGATGTCACTAATTTTTCTGAAGTGAATAGAATTAATCCGCTTATGCTAAGCGGAGGTCAGTTTAAATTCCAATCAGCTAGGACCAAAGGCAGTCTATCAAAATATTTTGGAATTTGTTCGAATAAAATTTTGACTCCTCCCGCCGGAAGTCAAATTAGTAATTCAGATATTCATGGAAATACAAGCGGTTCGGAATATGTTATTATTGCGAACAAAAATTTTTCGGAGGAAACCGAAACTCTCGCAGATTATCGAAATAGTGAATCACTAAATAAATTTTCGACAAAAGTTTTTTACATCGACGAAATATACAACGAATTTTCGGGTGGGATAATTGATCCGACTGCAATTAGAAATTTTTTAAAGTACGCTTACAACAACTGGCAGATTAAACCGTTTTATGTTTTACTTTTTGGCGATGGAAGTTATGATGTTTTAGATACAGAAGCGAAGGGCAATAATTTTATCCCGACATTTCAAACAGAAGAATCATTCAACTACGTCTTTTCATATCCATATGATGATTATTATGCAAGGATTATCGGCACGGATAAAAAGGTCGATTTAGCATTGTCGCGATTGAATGTTAACTCTCAGGAAGAAGCTGAGATTTATATCGATAAAATTAAATTTTATGAAAATGAATCCGGACGAGGATTGTGGAGAAACTTAATTACATTGGTAGCGGATGACGGATTAACGACAAAGGGCGACGATGGGAATCAGCATACAAAGCAAGTCGAAGATCTCGCAAATAATTATGTCCCGAAATATTTCGATAAAAATAGAATTTATTTATCAATGTACCCAACAGTACTAACTACACTTGGAAGAAGGAAGCCCGGTGTGAATGAAGCCATCGTAAATGCTGTTAATGCCGGAACACTATTACTAAATTATACAGGCCATGGAAACGAGAAAGTCTGGGCGCATGAAGAGGCGCTTGATTGTTCTGTGAATCTGAATCAATTTAAAAATGATAAACTATTTTTTCTTACCGCTGCTACTTGTGAATTTGGAAAATACGACAATCCGGGTTTGGCCTCCGGCGCTGAAAAAATGTTGCTGCTTGAAGGTGGAGGAATGATTGGAGGAATAGCTGCATCGCGTGCGGTGGAGGGGACAAGCAATTCAGAACTCAATAATTTGTTCTACCAAAAACTGTTTGACGGCAAGGATGCTAACGATTTGCCTCATACTATTGGCATGGCGTTATTCAATACAAAACAAAAATATAGCGGCATTAACGATGAAAAGTTTCATCTATTCGGCGAGCCGGTTCTCAGGTTGAGTCAGCCGGAATTAACTGCATCTATTGATTCTTTGAATGGAAGAAATCTTAACAGCGAAGTTCAATTAAAAGCTCTCGGCGAGGTGATAATAAAAGGAAGTGTGCTTAAATCGGATGGAAGCGCGGACAATAGTTACGATGGCGAGGCTTTGATTAGTGTCTTCGATTCGGAGAATTCAGTTTATCTAAGTGATATAGATTTTTCGGTAACAGTACAAGGCGGATTGATTTTTAGAGGGAGGGCGTCAATCACCGGCGGAGAGTTCGAAGCAAGTTTTATTGTACCGAAAGATATTTCGTATGAAAACAAGAATGGGAAATTATCGGCTTATATCCTAAATGATGAATCCGATGGATTCGGTTTTACAAATAAAATTGTTATTGGTGGATTTGATACAACTAAAGTGAACGACAACAAAGGACCGGAAATAGAAATATTTTATGATGAACCGGATATTGAAAGTTCATACCTGGTAAATCCCGACTTTAAACTTTTCGTTAAAATAGAAGATGAAACAGGATTAAATACCACCGGTTCGGGAATTGGGCATAAATTGGAGGGAATACTAAATGGTGATGAGGAGAATCCGATTGATTTTACGGATTACTTTATCGGCGACTTGAATGCTGGCGGGAAATCCGGAATGATTGAATATGAATTTATTGATTTGGAGCCGGGTGATTATAGTATCAGAATCAATGCATGGGATGTTTTTAATAATGGAGGTACAGCGGAAAATAATTTTTGTGTCGTAAGTTCAACCGGATTAACAATTAGAGATGTTTATAATTACCCCAATCCATTCAGTGATTTCACAGTATTTACATTTCAACACAACCTAACATCAGCGATTGATGTTAAAATAAAAATTTATACCGTTGCCGGTAGATTGATAAAGGAAATCGAACAGCAGAATGTAAGTGATAAATTTGTAAAAATATTCTGGGACGGAAGAGATGCAGATGGTTCAGCAATTGCGAATGGTACTTACTTGTACAAAATACAAATTAATTCCGATGATGGGCAAACAAATCAGGGTGTATTAGGAAAGCTGTGCATCATCAGATAGTAAGAATATGAATTTGGCTGAATCGAATCAGGTAACAGCGATTAAGACAAAATTCACTTTTTTTCTAAAAATAATGGATTAATAGGTAAAGTTTTGATAAAATTCCCTGTGTCTTTTAAAATGACTTGACACAATTAGGGTCAACACCTAAATTTCAATCAAAATTTTAGGAAAGTTTTATAGAGAGATTTGCTACTGCATTGTTTTTTCAATATATGTGGATTATTTTCTAACTGAGGTTCGATTTTAGAACCCGTTTAAGAAGTGGAGTTAGTTAAATGAAGTGCAGACTCTCAATTATGATTTTCCTCTTTTTATATCTATCGGTATCATTCGCTCAGGATATAAAAATTCTCTCCTCAAGCGCATCTTCAATTGTTTTTGAATATAAACCTATTCTTACTGATTCTTCAGAGATTTTAATCGACAGTCAACTGTACAAAAAAATATTCTTGTTTAACGGATTCTATGAATCTTCGATGTTGCCGGGCAGGCCAGCTATTCCCGTTCGCGAGATAAATATTGGCGTCCCATCCGAAACCGGGAATACAGTTCAAATCTTGTCGGCTGATTCTTATTTGATAAGCGGAAAATTATTACCTGTGCCGGAACTGCAAAAGAATGAAAAAGGATATTCTACGAATTATAAAATAAATGATAATTATAATGAACTTGCTGCAACGGACCTGGTCGGTTTTGGTGAATTCGGTCTTGTTCGCGATCTACAGGTCCAAAGTATCGTCATCCGTCCGGTTCAATTTGATCCGGCATCGCAAAAAATAACCATTTACAAAAAAGTTGTTTTTCAAATTAACTATGGCAGAAACTCCGGCAGTTATTTCGAAATCAACGAGGATTACTTATCGGATGTTGTGCTGAATTATCATGTTGCGAAAAGCTGGGGACTCCATTCTGTAAAAAATGAGCTGAGAAAAATTAATGCCGCTTCTGTTTTATCGACTGGAACCTGGTATAAATTTCCGGTAACGGAAGAAGGTATTTATAAAATAGATCGCAGCAAATTATCGAGTTTTGGAATTGACGCTGCATCCGTCGATCCCCGGACAATCAAAATTTTTAACAATGGCGGTTATGTTCTTTCCGAAGACATTACCGATGCAGTTACCAGTGATTTGGTAGAAAATGCAATATTTATTTCGGGTGAAGAGGACGGACGTTTTGACGAAGGCGATTACATTTTATTTTATGGTAGAGGAATTAATTTTTGGGAACACAATCCAGCTACGCAGCAGGTAGAACGGCAAATGCATTTATACTCGAATGAGAATTATTACTTCATCACATCGGGTGGTTCTGTCGGTAAACGGATGTCCACACAAAACTCTTTGAATGAATCCTCTTTTGTTGAGCAGACTTCAACCAAATCATATGTTTCATTTGAAGAAAACAAATTCAACAAAGAAGAAGGCGGCAGAATATACGTAGGGAATGAATTCTCTGCTTCCGACCAAACCGAAACATATTTAACTTCTCTTCCACATTTAATCAGCGGAGAAATAAAATATCAAATTTCCTTTTTGAATTATTCAAGCAGCGTTCTTCAGTTAAAGGTAGATGAGAGCGGAACCAATTTAATCAATACCAACCTCACCGGCATTAATGGCATATATTCGTCAGGCCGTTTGCATAAATTAAATGCAGTATATAACGGCACAATTACAGATAATAGAAGTATATTGAGATTTGAATTCACCTGCGGCGAATCGAATTTTGGCTACCTTAATTACTTTGAAATTATATATCCGCGGGCGCTAATGGCTGCCGACGATATTTTATATGTTTACGCAAATAATGTAAGCAATTTGGCTCAATATACTTTCTCAAATTTCAATAATAGTGATATATATGTATTCGACATTACCAATTATTCTGATGTGCAAAAGGTAAGTCCTTTGTCTTTAAGCGGTGGACAGTTCAAGTTCCAAGCCTATGAAGCACAAGGCTCACCATCCAAATATTTGGGGATTTGTTCAACGAAATTTTTGACACCTTCAAATGGGACACAGATCGAGAATTCGAATCTCCATGGTATTGCACCGGGTACCGAATATATTATTATTACCCATAAAAATTTTGGAACCGAAGCTCAGACTTTAAAGACGTACAGAACGAGCGAATCCGATTTTAAGTTTTCGACAGAGCTGGTTTATATCGATGAGATTTTTAATGAATTTTCAGGCGGATTGGTTGATCCGACTGCAATCAGGAATTTTCTAAAATTTGCTTTTACTAACTGGCAAACCAAACCATTTTATGTTTTATTATTTGGCGACGGTACCTACGATGTGTTGAATGCCGAAGGATATAACAATAATTTTATCCCGACATACCAATCGGTGGAATCTTTCAATTGGGTGTTCGCCTATCCTACTGATGATTATTATGCAAGGATAAGCGGCAGTGATAAAAAAGTTGATGTTGCGATATCAAGATTAAATATAAATACCGTTGAAGATGCACAGATTGCTATCGATAAAATCAAATACTATGAAAATGAATCGGACAAGGGTTTGTGGCGGAATTTGATTACACTTATTGCCGATGATGGTTTAACCTCAACAGGAAATGATGGGTCGTTGCATACTGACCAATCTGAAGATTTGGCCACTTTTTATATCCCGGATTATATTGATAAGAACAAAATTTATTTATCGGCATATCCAACCGTTAATACAGCCCTCGGAAGAAGGAAGCCATCGGTTAATGAAGCAGTAATAAATGCAGTTAACGCGGGGACGTTGACATTAAATTATACCGGCCATGGCAACCCCGATATTTGGGCGCACGAGGTTATATTTGATCGAAATGTTAACATTGCCCAATTTAAAAATAAAGACTACTTTTTTCTAACTGCGGCCACTTGTGATTTTGGTAAGTACGACGATACGAATTTACAAAGCGGAACCGAAGAGATGCTTTTACTCGAAGATAGGGGAATGATTGGCGGATTATCTGCCGACCGTCCGGTAATATCGAATGATAACGCAGCGCTTAATAATATTTTCTATGAAAATCTTTTTGGAAACCGCGATAGCCAAAACTTGCCTGTCCCGATTGGCAAAGCTTATTTTAATCTAAAGCAGATACGCACAAATACTAACGATGAAAAATTTCATCTCTTTTGTGAACCTGTACTCCGGTTGAATCAGCCGCGTGTTGAAGCTTCAATCGATTCACTCAATGGAGGCGGGTTCAATGGCGATATTCAGATAAGGGCATTGAGCAATGTTAACATAAAAGGCACAGTGCGCAATTCCGACGGAGGTATTAATACTGGATTTAACGGCGAGGCAATCATAAGCGTTTTTGATTCCGAAAGAAAAGTTAACCTCAGCGATATCAATTATTCGATGAAAGTACAGGGCGGGCTAATTTTTAGAGGACGCGCATCCGTTGAGAATGGAATTTTCAACGTCAGCTTTACGGTTCCAAAAGATATTTCTTACGAAAATAAAAACGGAAAGATTTTAGCCTACATACTTAATGATGAAACCGATGGATTGGGATTCACAAATCAGATTTTAGTGGGCGGCTCCGATTCGTCAGTAGTTAATGATAATAAAGGTCCGGAAATAGAAATCTATTACGATGAAATAAGTACCCAGAGTTCATATCTCGTCAATCCCGATTTCACATTATTCGTGAAGTTGGAAGATGGAACAGGATTGAATACAACAGGAACCGGCGTCGGTCATAAATTAGAAGGAATCCTTAACAATGACGAGGAGAATCCAATCGATTTTACGGAATATTTTATTGGCGACATGGATGCCGGCGGGAAGTCAGGAAAAATTGAATATAAGTTTGTTGACATGGAACCGGGTGACTATAATATTAAAATTAAAGCCTGGGACGTATTCAACAACGGCGGAATCGATGAAAACAATTTCACAGTTGTTAACTCCGGTGAACTTACTGTGCGGGATGTTTACAACTATCCGAATCCGTTCAGTGATTTTACTGTATTCACATTCCAGCATAATTTAACTTCGATGATAGATATCAAGATAAAAGTATATACTGTCGCCGGAAGGTTAATTAAAGAAATTGAGGAGAATAATGTGAATGATAAATTTGTAAAAATCTATTGGGATGGCAGAGATGCCGATGGTTCTGTAATTGCCAATGGAACTTATTTGTATAAATTAAACATTAAAACTATCGACGGACAGTATAATCAAAATGTCCTTGGAAAATTAGCTGTAATTAGGTAAAATTTATTTAAGCAATATATCATTATTTATTTGGAGGAATATAAAATGAAAAGACTGATGATGATTTTGATCATGTTGGTTTTTATCGTTGGATTAAATGAAAAGATTAACGCACAGGGTGAAGCTGCCGTAGCATTTCTACAACTCGCTCCCGATTCACGTGCAGGTGGTATGGGTGAATCCGGTGCTGGTTTGGCTGATAACTCTGCGGCAATATTTTGGAATCCGGCCGGTATCGCCTTTTTGTCCGGTTCCGAACTAAGTATTACGCACAGTAACTGGCTGCCGCAATTTAATCTCGACCTTTTCTACGATTATTTAACATATAGACAATACATTGAAGAAATAAGCGGAAGCGTAACGGCAAGTATTACTTATATGAACTTTGGTGAATTTGCCAGAACTGGTGAAGCAAGTCCGGAAATTATTGGAACGTTTCGTTCCTTCGATGCCGCTTTAACAGTTGGTTATGCAACCAAACTTTCCACCGATTGGGGACTTGGTTTTAATTTCCGAGTAATCCATAGCCGGCTTTCGGATCAACCAACAGCAGGCGAACAAGGATCCGGTGTTGCTACTTCGGTTAGTTTTGACATAGCTGCAATGTGGCGCCCTGAAGTGCTCGAACTGCCGTTGATCGGAGATATGGGAAATCAATTAAGCATTGGAATGAATTTGAGCAACCTTGGCCCGGAAATTTATTACATTGATAAAGCTCAGGCAGATCCAATCCCAACCAATTTTAGATTGGGAACTGCTGTAAGATTATTCCAGGATGATTACAATTCATTAACCTATTCTTTGGACTTTAGCAAGCTGTTAGTTAGCAGACCTGATGCTGATACGAGCGATGGAGTTTCTAAAGAAAAAGATCCATTCTATACCGCCGTTTTCACAGCCTGGGGCGATCAATCTTTTGGCGAAGAACTTAGAGATATTGTTACTTCAATGGGCCTTGAATACTGGTACGGTGTTCCCGAAGATTTTATGTTCGCATTAAGAGTAGGATTGTTTTACGAAGATCCTAATTACGGCAACAGAAAATTTATGACACTCGGCGCCGGTATCCGTTATGATATTTACGGATTTGATTTCAGCTATATTACAACCGATGTTTTCCAGGGCGGCGAAAACCATCCGTTATCTGATACTCTTAGATTTACTTTGTTGATGGGATGGGGAGCTGCACCGGAAGCTGTTAAAGGATTCCCGAGGGGGATTTAATTAGGAATGAAAAATATAATCTTATTGTTGACGTTCTTTTCAATTTTGGGCAGTTCATCTGCCCAAAATTTTGTTGGGAAGTTCAATCCTCAGCCTCATGAACAACCGAAGTTATTTAACAGCTCAGATACTTTAAAAATATTTGCTGTTATCATCGAGTTTCAGGAAGATCAGGATCCGAATACATACGGAACCGGAAAACTGGGAACTATCTTTTCGAAAGATTACGGAAATACTATTATCGATCCGCTCCCGCATGATGCTCAATATTTTTCGGATCATCTTGAGTTCGCAAAAAATTACTATCATAAAGTTTCAAACGGCAAAGTCAATATCGAATACACGGTTTATCCTCAAGTGATTACAGTTTCACAGGCAATGAGAGGATATGCGCCGCCGGAAACTTCCGTTACTTTCGATGAACTTGGAGATTTGTGCGAAGAGATATGGCAGGCATCCCAAAATTTTTCGGGGGTTAACTTAGCGGATTATGATTTGTTCACAATCTTCCATGCCGGTGTTGGCAGGGGACTTCGCGAAGGAATTAGTCTCGGCAATAATAGAGATTTACCATCAATTTATTTTTCATTGAAAGCTTTTCAAAAAATTTATGGCGAGCAATTTTCGGGTTTTGATACGGGGAATAATTTTAAAATTCAAAACACGATGATTATCCCGGAAACAGATTCGAGAGAGACTGATAGTTTTGGGTCAGTATATTTAACCGAACTGTCTATTAACGGATTGATTGCTGGAAGTATCGGCAGTTATCTCGGTCTTCCCGACTTATTCGATACCGAAACCGGATTAAGCGCAATTGGTAGATTCGGATTGATGGATGGACAAGCGTTGTATGCTTACCGTGGACTTTTTCCGCCGGAACCTTCAGCTTGGGAAAAAATTTATATGGGATGGGAAACACCGACAGAGCTTTCAGTTGGTAACCACAAAGTAAATGTAACCGCAAATCTTGCAGCTTCAGCGGGTGATACAACTATTTTAAAAATACCCATCAACTCACAAGAATATTATCTTGTTGAAAAACGAGCGCGAGACGCAAAGAAAGATGGCTGCAAGATCACTTATCGATTGAACGGTCAGACTCTAACAAAGACATACACAAAAGATCAGGAAGGTTTTATCTATTATGATATCTCCGATATCGATGGAGTTGTGATTGATGTTGATGAATTTGATTGGGCTGTTCCCGGCATCGACTCGAACTTCGAATTTGAAAATCCGTTTGAAGATGCAGGGCTGGTGATATGGCATATCGATGAGAATGTAATAAATGCAAACATAGCTGCTAATAAAATTAATGTTGATAAAACGAACCGCGGCGTGGATGTGGAAGAAGCCGACGGTGTGCAGGATATCGGAGAGCAATTCAATACAATTTTCGGTACAACCGAAATTGGCGAAGGAACAAAGGAAGATACATGGTACTCCGGCAATCCTGCTGATTTGTATAAAAATATTTTTAATTCGGAATCTTACCCGAACACCAAATCAAACTCCGGCGCCAACAGTTTGATAACGATGAAGAATTTTTCCGGGATTGATAATAGGATGTCGTTTGAGGTTTCTTACGGAGAAGGTGAGATAAAATTAATTTCCAGATCAAAATTACCTTTGAATAACTCGGTTGAATATTTAAGCACAACTCCTTCCAACGATGTTATCCTTTGTAGCAACGACGATTTAACAGTTACCGATGTAAATGGTAACGTAAAAAAAACAGTCCCGAATTTTTCGAAATTCAGACCCGCCGTAGGTCATGTTTATCCAACATCAAAGGATTATGTATTAGGAGTGTTTGATAATAATATAAATATATTTTACACAAATACGACTGAGTTGACATCTATTGCTATAGACCATAATATTTCATGCCCGCCAATTGTTGGAGATATGGCATTCGTTGGCTCCTATGTTTATGTGGGAACTGAAAATGGGAAAATTTTGGAATTTAATATTACAGAGACCATTTCTGAATTGAGTACGAAAGATTGCTTTGATAATAAACCTGTTCGACAGATTTGCGGAAACGGGGAGTATTTAAGTGTTATTTCCGAAAATGAGTTCTGGGATTCCAATAATAAATCTTTGTCGTTTAACGCCACAGCTTTGCAGTTGTCTGTTTTTCAATATTCATTTAATTATGGCGCTGTTATTCTTACAGAAGGTAACAACTTTTATTTTATTTATGATGGTGAGATTAAAAGCGATATTAATTATAAGTCTCAAAACAATATTGAAAAATTCATTTTAACCGATTTAAAAAGCGATGGAGGTAACTATATCACTTTCACAGATGAGAATGAAATTATTGCGTTAAATCTTTCCGGTAACCAGGCAGATAATTTCCCGTTCATTGATAATCAAGAAAATTCATTCGAGAATTGTGTCCTTTCGTTTGATTATGACAAAGATGGTTATTTCGATTTGCTAGTATCAAATAATGTTGGCGAAATATTTATGATTTCCGGGAATTCAGGCAAGGCTTTCGAAAATTATCCGATTTCGTTCGGTTCAGGCATCTCCTCATTCCCGCTTTTATTTAATGCTAATAATGAAGAAGTTGACTTAGCTGTTACAACAATAACAAATGAAATGTTTGTTTGGAAAATAAAATCGAGTACAGATTTGTTTGGATGGATTGCAGAATTTGCGAATAGATATAATGATGGGATTGCGCGCGTTCCAATGTACAATAATCAAATCACCGAGTTCTTCCCGGAGAACCGTGTGTACAACTGGCCTAACCCGGTTTATGATGGCGAAACAAATATCCGCTACTTCGTTTCGGAGGATTCGCAAATAAAAATTAAAATATTCGATCTTGCAGGCGATTTAGTTGCAGAAATGAATGACAACGCCACCGGCGGATTCGATAACGAAACAAAATGGAATGTCGCAGATATTCAAAGCGGAGTTTACTTTGCTCATGTTGAAGCTGTGGGTTCATCGGGCAAATCACAGAGCAAGATCATTAAGATTGCCGTAATTAAATAACTACTAATGTAAAAAGTCTAATATGAAAAAATTTTCCTTTATTCTGATAGGTATATTATTTTTTGCAAAGCAAATGAATGCGCAGTTCAACGAGTATGAACCTGAATTCAACTGGTTAACAATAAAAGGCGAACATGTTGTCGTTCACTACCACGAGGAAGCTGAAAGAACAGCCAGAGTCGTTTGCAAAATTGCCGATGAAGTTTGGGAGCCATTAACAACTCTATATGGATACGAACCCGAAACCGTTCATTACTTAATTAAAGACATCGACGATTATTCTAACGGCGCGACTTACTTCTTTGATAATAAAATTGAGATTTGGTCGTCTGCTCTCGACTTTGATTTGCGCGGTACGCACAACTGGCTTCGCAATGTTATCTCGCACGAGTTCACACACATGGTGCAGATACAAGCCTCGATGAAAATGGGACGCGGAATCCCTGCACTCTATCTTCAGTTTTTAAATTACGAAGATAAGCGCCGGCCGGATATTTTATACGGTTATCCGAATTTTATAATGTCGTACCCTGTTGCTACTTTCAATGTGCCGGCATGGTTTGCCGAAGGTACCGCACAGTACATGCGCAAGGAATTTGATTATGATAGGTGGGACACTCACCGTGACATGATTATTCGAAGTTACGCACTCGATGACAACATGCTTACCTGGAATCAAATGGGTATTTTTAGTAAAACGAGTTTGGGAAATGAATCGGTTTACAATTCAGGGTTTGCGCTTATAAAATATATTTCGCAAAGGTACGGTGAAGATAAACTCCGTGAACTTTCCAATATGCTCGGCAAGTTTTCTAATTTTACAATCGATGCTGCAATTGAAGATGTGTTGGGAATTACCGGTAATGATCTTTACAATGAATGGTCGGAGTATTTGAAAAAAGATTACTCGGAAAGAATTAAAGCTGTCAAAGAAAATCTTGTAACCGGCGAACAGATTTGCAGCGAAGGATTCGGAAATTTTTATCCCCAATATTTCAACAACGGTAAGGATGTGCTTTACATTTCCAACCAGGGCATGGATTATATGAGTCTTACGAGTCTTTATAAATATAATCTCGAAACAAAAGAAAATAAGCTCGTAGCTGGCAGTGTTCGCTCAAGCTATGGAGTTATTCCCGGTGAAGAAAAAATAATTTACTCGAAGTTGAGCGAAGATAATCCGAAGTGGACGGACATTCATGATTTATATATCTACGATATCAAAGAAGATGAGGAGACGCGAATAACATTTGGACTCCGTGCAAATAATCCGTCAGTTTCGAACGACGGTAAAAAGGTAGTATTTGTTTTTCAAAAAGACGGTACTACAAATCTTGGAACAACAGATATAGATGGAAAGAATTTTAAAAAACTTACATTTTTCGAAAACGGTGAACAAGTTTACAATCCGAAATTCTCGCCGGATGATAGCTACATTATCTTCGATTATTCTTATCATCAAACCCGCGACATCGCCAAAGTGAATGTGGATGGAGCCGGATTCGAATTTGTGATTCAGACAGATAACGATGAAAGAAATCCTTCTTTCATGCAAAACGGTCGCCTAATTTATGCTTGCGATGAAACCGGTATCTTCAATTTATATTCATACAGTTTAGAGAAAAAAGAAAAGGTTCAATTGACCAACGTAACCGGAAGCGCATTTATGCCATCGGCTGATGTGAATGGAAATATTGTCTATGCCGGATATACATCGTCCGGTTACAAAATCTTTCGCATCACACCGGAAGAACAGAACATGGTTGATGTTAGCAAGTCGTATGTTTGGAAAAATAACCCACCCATCGGGGAGGATAAACCAAATGGCGATATGACAGACAGTGCTGCAGCTGCATTGAAAAATTTTAACGACTATACAACTCCCGATTACGAATCGAAAAAATACAGCGGCTTTTTTACAAGCATGACTTTCTATCCTTTCATTAGGTTCGATAATTATAACACTTCCAATTCCGGACTTGATAAAATTAAACCGGGTCTTTACATAAGTTCTACAGATATGCTGAACAGATACAGCTTATTTGCAGGCGCCTCAATTAATAAAAGATTTGAACGCGATGTTTTCATGATCCTCGATTATCGTGATAAACTTCCTTTGTTCAAAAGCATAGGTTTGTTCCCGGAATTAGCGCTCGAGTTATACAGCGTAAGCCGCAAAACAAATGCGGATATTTTTTGGGGACTTGATACAACAGGCGGTTCACGGAAGTATGATTATAAAACCGGAGTCGATGTTACTTATAATCTTTTTGAAGTGGATTTTGCCGCCAGGCACAAAATATTTGCCGAGGGAAATAAAATTGAATTCAGGTTTATCTTCAGTAATTATTCGGCAACCTTAGGGAGTTTTGTTATTCCCAATACATCTACACTTTACCCTACTACTAATGATACATACCTTATCGGTCGTAATCTCCAGGTAAAATATAATCACAGTAAAATGAAACCGTATATCGATTCCGACATCAATCCGGTTGGCCGAAAGATTGAGTTACAGTATAATTATGAATTCAACCGTTTTAATGCGGATGGTGAGTACGAAGTTGTTGATGGTATGCTGAAACCCAAGTATGATGATTTTAATTTTCACCGGCTCGAATTAAAATGGGAAGAGCATATGCCTGCATTTTCGAACCATACAATCACTGCTCAATTCCGTGGGGCAACAATATTCGGTCCTGGTGTTCCCGATTTCTTCGATAATTATCTCGGCGGATTTATCGGGATGAAAGCATATCCTTTCTACGCAGTAAGCGGCAATGAATTGCTGTGGCTGAATCTCACATATCAATTCCCGTTATTCCGGGACATTGATTTTCGTCTTGGTCATATTTATCTAGATAAAATATTTATGTCTGTTTATGGGGATTTTGGAAATGCATGGACGGGAGAATTCCCCGAAATGAAAGATTTTAAAAAAGGAGCCGGGGCTGAAATACGGTTCAAACTGAACTCGTTTTATATGTTTCCTACAAGCATCTTTTTTAATGCTGCTTATGCATTCGATAAATTTGAAAGGGATGTTAATGGTGAGAAAATTGTGTATGGTAAAGAGTGGAATTTGTACGGTGGAATTTTATTTGAATTCAGCTCACTTATTATTGATTAGGAGGCGGAGATGAAAAAAAAAATATTTTGGAATCTTATTCATGGTTACATCCGGTCTGATGTTTGCGCAGGAAATGGAAAATAATCTGTCCGGTAATTTAACACTTGATTCTTATATCGTATTCGAGCAAACAAATCCAACTGATGATTCGGGCAATATAACTCCTCAAAGAAAATCGCCGTTATTAGCAGGTTTATATTCTTTTGTTCTCCCGGGCGCCGGTCAATTTTACAATGATGAAATTTGGAAATCGGCAATCTTTCTTGCTGCGGAAGCCGCCGCAATAACAGTTGGAGTTATTTACGACGGCAAAGGCGATGATCAAACAGTGTTCTTTGAAAATTACGCGAAAGAGAATTGGTCGGCAGAGAGATACGCGAACTGGACTTTATATCACGCAAGTGAGCTTAACCATAATCTAACCGAAGAGCAATTGGTAAATTTTCAGAATGGGATGTACGATGAAAATGATGTTCTGCAATGGAATGTGTTAAATCAGCTTGAGTCGGCTATCGGCGGATATTATTCGCATAGGCTGGCTCCATACGGCGATCAGCAGTATTTTGAGATGATTGGTAAATATTCACAATTTAATGTCGGCTGGGAAGAATTCGGGGATGATCCCGCAAAGGAATACGATTATACCCCGGCTGATCCAAAGCTCACTGAGCAATTCAAATATTATTCCGGCGAAAGGGGAAAGGCTAACGATTATTACAGTTATGCTAAAACCGCTGTAATCGTTGTAGTGGTCAATCATATATTAAGTGCCATTGAAGCTGCCTGGACTTCGAACAGTATTAACCGCAGTCTTGACGTAAAAGTAAGTCTTGAAAATCAAAGATATGGATTTGTGCAAAGTATCGTCCCAAAACTGAATATCTCGCTGAATTTTTGATTCTTTGATTATACAAAAAATTTGTATATTTGACTGAAAAGTTTAACGCCCTTTGCCGTTTCACCCCACGGAAATTGCGGCCGCCCTCCCCGCAATTCCAGAAACATTGTGAAGGGCGTTTATTTTTTGTTAAAAGAGAACAATTTTGATAAAAATTCCGTTTATAATAAAATCTCGCAGATAGTTATTTACTGGCGTTTCAATTAATTTTATTAACACATATTTCGAAGATTTTTTGAAATCTGCAATTTACGGCATAGCCGTCTCTACGTGACATTCTGAAATTTGAAATCTATTTTAGGTTATTATGAAAACTCCATTAGTTGTAATTGTCGGACGACCAAATGTCGGTAAATCCACTTTATTTAATCGGCTCACCAAAAGTGATAGCGCAATTGTAGATGACGTTAGCGGCGTTACGCGCGATCGAAACTACGGTGAAGTTGATTGGAATGGTAAAGTATTCCGTCTCATCGATACCGGTGGATACGTACCGCACTCGGTAGATTTATTTGAATCTGCAATTCGTGAACAGATAGAGATTGCATTAGCAGAAGCGGATGCAATCCTTTTTGTAACCGACGGGAAAGCAGGGATAGTGCCCATCGATTATGAAATGGCGGGGAAGTTGAGAAAATCAGATAAACCCGTTTACATCCTCGTTAATAAAACCGATACGCCCAAACAAGGATTAAATAAAAATGAATTTTTTAGTTTAGGTCTGGAAAAACTCTATGATATTTCCGCGTTGAACGGACGCAATCTTGGTGATTTACTTGACGATATTATGAACCATCTTAATTTTTCGGAAGATGGGCTGCCCGGCGATGAAAGATTAAAAATTGCTATTCTTGGTCGGCCCAATGTTGGTAAGTCGTCGCTTACAAATGCACTTTGCGGTTATGATAGAAGCATTGTAACAGATGTTCCCGGCACAACAAGAGACAGTATCGACACAGTTGTAAGATATTATGGCGAAGAAATTGTTTTGGTGGACACTGCAGGTTTGCGGAAGAAAGCTAAAGTCAACGAGAACATTGAATTCTATTCGAATGTGAGGACATATCGTGCAATTTCGCAGAGCGATGTTTCCGTGATATTAATTGACGCCGAGCAGGGATTGGAAAATCAGGATCAAAAAATAATTGACGAAGCTGTTCGAAGGAGAAAAGGAATTATCATCGGCGTGAACAAATGGGATCTCATCGAGAAAGAAACTAATACCGCTAAGTATTTCACCGAGGCCATTCAAGATAAATTGGGAGCTTTTGATTACATCCCGGTTATATTTATTTCGGCGATAACAAAGCAAAGAATTTTTAAAGTGATTGATCTTGCCAAACAGATTCAAGAAGAGCGGAAGAAAAAAATTGCCACAAGCGTTTTGAATGATTTACTTCTCGAAGAGATTGAAAAAACTCCACCACCTGCAACTCCTACCGGAAAGGAAATTAAAATAAAATATATAACACAGGTTGGTGAACACTACCCGATCTTTTTATTTTTCGCAAGCCAACCGCAGCATATACCGGATTCATACCGGAGATTTTTGGAACATTCTATTCGTGATCATTTTGGGTTTAAGGGCGTACCCATGACCCTGAGTTTCAAGGAAAAGTAAGCTCAAAAAGAAAATTGAAATTACATATATTTGCATCATGAATCTGTTAAACAAAATCTACTATTAATGATGGAATTTTTTGATGCGGAATTTCCAAATACAAGTTGAGGAATTTAAATCACAAAATTTCCGCTTTCAATCTATTTTCTCCAATTTGAAATTCGCAATTTATTAACGAGATGATTCACGCAAAAAATATTATTATAGTCGGAGGAAATGCTGCGGGTCCCGCTGCTGCAGCAAAAGCGAAGAGAATTCTTCCCGATTCGAATGTTTTACTTTTCGAATCCGGTGAATTTATTTCAACCGGTACATGTGAGCTTCCTTATGTCCTTTCAGGACAAATAAAAGATTACCATGATATTGTATTTTTTACTCCATCATCATTCGAACAGAAAAAAGGGGTAAAGGTTTTTGCAGAGCATCGTGTTGAATCAATTGATAAACGGAATAAAAAAGTATATGCAAAAAATTTACGGAATAATTCCGTTCTGGAATATGATTACGATAAATTAATACTTGCAACAGGATCAAAAGCTGTCAAACTGCCATCACTACCCGAACATCTCGAAAATGTTTTTTATTTAAAAAGCGTTGCGGATTTACTGCAGATCAAGAATTTCATTCAAAACAAACACGTAAAAAAAGTTTTAGTAATTGGCTCCGGGTTTATCGGCCTGGAAACAGCAGAATCTTTTCATTCGCTTGGATATGAAGTAACAATTATCGATAAAGAAAATTTACCGATGCCGCCCGCCGAACCCGAAATTCAGAATCTGATTTTGGAAATTTTGAAGAAGAAGAAAATCAATTTTTATGGTGGTTTAGCTAATCCGAAATTTATTTTTACAGAAAACACCGTTAGCAGTATTGTCCTCGATGGGTATAAATTCGAATTCGATATTATCCTTGTAGCTGCCGGAGTAAAGCCAAATAATTCCCTGGCAGTTTCCGCGCGACTCGAAACAGGAAAGTCCGGAGGAATTAAAGTCGATGCAAAATTAAAAACTTCCGATCCGAATATTTTTGCTGCCGGCGATTGCATTGAAGTGGTGAATAGAATCACGAATCGCAATGATTACATTCCAGTTGCCACTATTGCGCATGCTACCGGACATATTGCAGGCGCGAATGCCGCCGGTTCAAATCTCTATACTCAACCGGTAGTTAAAAATATCGCGGTCAAAATTTTCGAGAATTCGTTATCGATAGTTGGACTCACTTTATCGGAAGCTACTATACATGGTTTTAAAACAAATTCAGTTTCAGCTGTGGCTCCAAACATTATTACTGTAATGCCGGGGAGTGAAAAAGTTTTTGGGAAGATAATTTTTGATAAAAACAGCGGATTGATTTTGGGGGCGTCGTTCTTGGGCGGAAGGGAAGTAACGGGATATGCAGATTTAATTTCATCGATGATTTTTAATAAATCCAAAGCGGAAAACCTTGCGGCAGTTGATTATAACTACACACCTCCGTTATCACCGTTTGTGAATATTTTATCAATCCTTGGAAGGAAAATAAATGAATCACGCATTTAAAAATTTGATAATCGTTGATAATCCTCTTGTAAAAAGGGACATCACAATTCTTCGAGACAAAACAACACCTACGTTCGAGTTCCGGCATTCATTGAATAGGATTGCTTATTGTCTTGCAGTTGAAATCAGCAAACTCTTCAAAATAAAATCCGTCCAGGTTGAAACGCCTCTTGAGGAAACTGAAGGATTTTTGATTGACGAAAAAATTGTATTGGTCCCGGTATTGCGCGCCGGACTTAGTCTTGTTCAATCCTTCCTCGAAATAATTCCCATTGCGGATGTTGGCCATATAGGACTTGAACGAAACGAAAAAACTCTTGAGCCGCGAGATTACTATTATAAAACTCCGTCGGATTTGGAAAACTCTAAAGTGATTGTACTCGACCCGATGTTAGCAACCGGTGGAAGCGCAGACGCAGCTTTCACATCATTAAAGAAAAAGGGAGCTAAAGACTGCATCCTTGCGTGTCTTATCGCAGCGCCCGAAGGGGTGGCAAGAATTGAAAGAGAACATCCTGAAATTCCTATTTTCACAGCTACACTCGATAGATGCTTAAACAATGTTGGATATATTCTTCCAGGTTTAGGAGATGCAGGTGATAGAACTTTCGGTACGCTTTAAATTATTATTTATATTTTTTTTACCGGGATATATCTTTACCCAAAATTACCCCGATAAGGCAGTTGATTCATTACTCAATGCAGGAATTCATAAAATATTATCACAGGACTACGACGGCGCATCGGCTACTTTTAATCATTTAGACAAAAGTTATCCTCATATTCCTCTTGGAAAAATTTATAGAGCGGCGTGCTTAATTACCAGCGCGATTGATTTTGCAGAAGATCTGAATTCGGAAAGAATTGAGTGGCTCCTCGAAACAGCCGAAGAACAAAGTGACAGCCTTTTAGATTCCGACCCGGATAATCTTTGGTTTAATTATTTTGCAGCGATTTCAAAAGGATACTCGGCTTATTTCGAAGCGCTCCAACAAAAATATATAACTGCATTTGCTGATGGAGTAATTTCATTGGGATATTTTAATAAATGCCTTGAGATAGAGCCGAAGTTTTATGAATCTTACATCGCAATCGGTTCGTATAAATATTGGAAGAGCGCAAAAACTGAATCATTCGATTGGCTGCCGTTTATGACAAATGAAAAGGAAGAGGGCGCAAAAATACTCGAAAGGGCAGTTGAAATGGAAACATATAATTATCACGTTGCCGTTCATTCACTAATGTGGATCTATATTGATAAAAAGGAATCTTCAAAAGCCGTGCGGACTGGAGAATCCATTCTCAGAAAATTTCCTGAAGCAAGAATTTATAAATGGGCTCTTGCGCGGGCATACCAGGACATAGACAAGTCTAAGTCAATTCAGATTTTTTCCGATTTACTTAATTCTTACCTCGCCGAAAAAAAGAACAACCATCAAAATGAGATTGTCCTTAAACATAAAATAGCTATGTTATATGAACAAACAAATCAACCGGAAGCTGCTCTTAGATTGTGCAATGATATTTTGCAAATAAAAAATTTATCCTCCAAAGTAAGGGAAAATATACAGGAGAGGCTTGTTCGTGTTGAAATACTAAAGGAAAATCTGCAATCAAATCTATCGGGGAGATAATATTCTATTGATTTTTACCTTTCTAAAGTTAAATTAAGGGTAACAAAAAGAACTTAATATGTCTTTACCGGGTGCAAAACAGCAAAGAATGCTGGAAGAACTTTTAACTGTCTGTCGGGCAAACCTTCCAAAGGTTAACGAAGAAGATATCAGAAAGAGTTTCCAGTTAAGTTACGAAGCCCATAAAAATCATTTTAGGGCATCCGGTGAGCCATATTTCAATCATCCCTATGAAGCGGCGCTTATCGTCGCTAATGAAATTCCACTGGATTATATTTCTGTCGTTGCTGCTCTACTTCACGATGTGGTTGAAGATACTGATATTACTTTGGAATTTATATCAAAAGAATTTGGAAAGGAAGTCGGCGATATTGTTGACGGCGTAACAAAAATAGGCGGCGTATTCAAAGAGCAGGATTTTACACAAGCTGAAAATTATCGCAAACTTCTTCTCTCGATGGTTAAGGATGTGCGTGTGATATTGGTAAAATTTGCCGACCGTCTCCACAACATGCGTACACTCGAATTTGTAAATCCGGATAAGCAAAGAAGAATAGCCAAAGAAACACTTGAAATTTATGCTCCCTTCACACATCGGTTCGGTTTAGGAAAGGTTAAATGGGAATTAGAGGACCTGGCATTCAAATATCTGAATAAAGAAGCGTACGATGAAATAGCTAGAAAATTGAATGAAAAGAGGAAAGAGAGAGAATCATACATCAACCAATTTATAAAACCTATAATAGCTAAATTAAAGGAGCATGGACTTACTTTTGAGATTGGCGGCAGACCAAAACATTTGTATAGCATTTACCGAAAGATGATTCGCCTTAACAGTTCTTTTGACCAAATCTATGATTTGCTTGCGGTTAGAATAATTCTCGAAAACAACGATCAGAATCAATGCTTTTATGTGCTCGGAATTATTAACTCACTTTATACGCCAATCCCGGATCGATTCAAAGATTATATTTCGATCCCAAAGAAAAATAATTATCAATCGATTCATAATACTGTTGTTGGACCGGACGGTAAACATGTCGAGATTCAAATTAGAACACGACAGATGCATGAAATTGCAGAACGTGGCGTAGCGGCTCATTGGAAATACAAAGAGAATGTACAAACTGCAAGTCAGGATATAGAGGACTGGGTAAACTGGGTACGCGATATTTTCGAAAATGTATCCAAAGCAGAAGCATCGGAAGAAGTAATTCAGAGTTTCGAACTCAATCTTTATCAAGATGAAATTTATGTATTCACTCCCAAGGGAGATTTAAAACATCTTCCGGTTAGTTCTACTCCAGTGGATTTTGCATTCGAGATTCATAGCAACATCGGCAATCACTGCATCGGTGCTAAGGTCAACGGGAAAATTGTACCTCTTGATTCCAAATTACACAGCGGAGATCAGGTCGAAATTATCACCTCAAAAAACCAGCAACCAAATAAAAGCTGGTTAAGATTTGTTGTTACACACAAAGCACAGAACCACGTAAGAAGATATCTAAAAAAAGAAGAGGATAGAATTGTTGATGAAGGGAAAGATATTTGGAATAAAAAATTAAAGAAGTCCAAATTATCTTTTTCAGTTGATGATTTTAATAGGCTTCTGAGAAAATTAAAGTACGAAAATCCGCAGCAATTTTATAAATCCGTAGCGATGGATCATGTAAACATTGATGAAATTATAAACCCGGTTGAAGCAAAACCGCAGGAAGAAGAATCGCAATTAAAATTTGAAAAATTTATCGACATCGCCCGAAAGAGCACTTCAGGTATCGTTGTTGAAGGTATTCACAAAGGATTCCAATATTCGTATGCTAAATGCTGCAATCCTATTCCGGGCGATCAAGTTGTTGGCTTCATAACCATTGGTGAGGGAATTAAGATTCATAGGAAGAACTGTAAGAATTTATTGAACATGACAAAGCTCGGTGATGATAAACTGGTGCCGGTTCAATGGCCTAAATCAGTAGGAACTTATTTCGTTGCCGGGATTTCAATTCGCGGCGAGGATAGCCCGGGCATTTTAAATCATATCTCCAACAGTATTACATCTTATAAAAATACTAATATCAAATCGGTAAATATGTCTTCATCCGATTCAATGTTCGAGGGCGCCATCACTCTCTATGTGGAAGACACAGAACATTTGAATAGACTCATCGAGCGATTAAAAAAGAACAAGTCAATTTATTCCGTTGAACGTTTCGATACAGCCAGTTAATTCTATGATGGAAAATTCAGAAGATAGAATTCTTGGAATAGACTACGGTGAAAAAAGAATCGGGCTGGCAATATCGGATCCGTTAAAGTTATTTGCCTCGCCCTTAGTTACCTTAGATATGAAGGACAATTTTTGGCAGGAACTTAGTAAAATAATTGTGGAATATCATGTTACCAAAATTGTACTCGGTTACCCGCTCAAAGAAAGCGGAGAAAAATCGCGCAGTACTGAATTGGTGGAGAAATTTCTTGAAGAATTAAAAAAACGATTTTCAGTTCCAGTCGAATTAATAGATGAAAGATATTCATCATCTATTGCCATGCAGCAGATAATTGAGACAGTCAAATCGAAAAAGAAAAGACGGGATAAAAGTTTGATTGACAAAAAGGCTGCTGCAGTTATTTTACAGGATTATTTGAACGGAGCAGTTTAGTTTGAAATGTTTTGTTTTTGAACCCAAAGGTTACTTTTAAATTGACATTCATTACTTTATAAATTATTTTGGAATAGAATTTAATACAAAAATTGGGAGCATATAAATGACTCTTGACGCACTCGGAATGATTGAAACCAAAGGATTGGTCGGTGCAATTGAAGCTGCTGATGCAATGGTAAAAGCAGCAAAAGTTGAATTGATTGGCAAAGAAACAATTGGCGGCGGATATGTTACCGTTATGGTACGTGGAGATGTTGGAGCTGTTAAAGCTGCAACAGATGCCGGCGCTGCTGCCGCTCAGCGAGTTGGAGAATTGGTTTCCGTTCACGTAATTCCGCGTCCTCATACGGATGTAGAATTAATTCTTCCCAAACGTCCCAAAGTATAATTTGGTATGAAGTTAGCCCTCGGTTTAATCGAAACGAAAGGGCTGATCGGTGCGATTGAAGCTGCTGACGCTATGGTGAAAGCAGCTCAAGTTCGCCTTGTTAGCAAAGAAAAAAGTACCGCAGCTCTTGTAACAGTTAAAATTGTTGGCGAGGTAGCCGCAGTAAAATCCGCTGTTGATGCAGGAGCGGCAGCCGCGCAAAAAGTTGGGCAGTTATTATCCACACATGTTATCCCTCATCCCTCTGATGAAATTGAAAATTTGATTTATCAGGATGATAGAATAATAATTACTAATCCCAGGACGGCTGAAAAAAAAGAGAAGAAAAAGAAAACCGGTGAAGATACACTATTCGATGCTGCGGATATAACTGAAATAGAAAAAATTGATACCGGGAATGTAAACGAATTTGAATCATCAATTTCCGAAGTTGATGAGATTTCTCCCATCGTCAATTCATCCCAAGAACCTAAAGAAATTCCTGCCGATGAAGAATTGGAAAATTTAAATGTGCATGAGTTGAGGCGACTTGCGAGATCATTCGATAATTTTCCCATTAAAGGCAGAGTAATTTCTAAAGCAAACCGGCACGAACTTATCGATTATTTCAAGCAGATCAAGTAATAGCCTGCACCTAATTTCATCTCCATAATTTCTCTCCGGTATTTATTATATTTGAATCCATGAAAAGCAAAATGTTATCGATAGTACTTATTTCTTTATTCTCAATTTTGTTATGGGGATTTGTGTCTCTTTCAGAGGATTATTATACCTCAGTTAGAATTCCAATAAAATTTATAGGGCTTTCGGAAGGATACACAGTCAATTCAAAATCAGTAACTGAAGTATCGTTTAGTTTGCAGGGAAAAGGCTGGCAATTAGCTCAGATCTATTTCGGCTCGGCTCCTGATTTTAAATTATCAGTGCAACGAAAAACAGGACGAAACAGAATCTCAGTAAAAAAAGCTTTCGATCAAAATAATTGGCTTTCCAAAAATTTTAAAGTTGTTGATTACGTTCCTTCCGAAATTATATTTACAGTTGAACGGATAAAAATTAAAAAAGTAAAAATATCGCCAAAATTAGAAATTGAATTTCTTCCGGGTTACGATATCACTTCGGGAATATCGGTTATACCGGATTCGATTGAGATAAGCGGTCCCGAATCGCTCGTTGATAAAATTGATTCACTAACCACAGAAATTACAAAATTCACTAAAGTTGATGAAGATTTTTCGGAGCGTGTGAATCTTGAGCCAATCAAGAATATATCTTTCAAATTTCCAGTTTGCCACGTTGAGTTCGAAGTTCAAAAAATTACCGATCGTACATTCGAAAATGTGATTGTAAAAATTAATAATATGCCTGTTCAATATGATCTCAAGCTATCGCCGCCGAATATTAAAGTGACACTAAAAGGGGGTATAAATATTCTTGCCGGACTAACCGATGACGATATACAAGCATCCGTCGAATTTTCGCTTGCTCTATCCGACACGCTCGGTTCAATTGAACCGGTTATCGTTATCCCGCCTGCTACAACGATTATTGATATTAAACCAAAAAGATTGAATTACATTATAAAGCAATTTTAATATGTTTATAAGTTTTGAAGGTTTAGACTTTTGCGGTAAGTCCACACAGATTGAATTACTATGTAATTATCTGAAGGAGAAAGGAAAAGAGGTTATCATCATCCGCGAACCGGGAGGTACAGATATCTCGGAAAAAGTGAGAGAAATTCTTCTCGATAAAAAAAATTCGAATATGGTTATAGAAACCGAAATCCTATTATTTTCCTCAGCGCGATCTCAACTTGTTCGCGAAGTAATTTTACCTTCGCTCGAAAAAGGTTATTTTATTTTATCTGATAGATTTCACGATTCTACAACTGCCTACCAGGGTTATGGACGTGGAATTGCATTAGATTTTGTCGGGAGTTTAAATAATTTTGTAATCGAAAAAGCGGTACCCGACCTTACATTTTTTATTGATATTTCTATTCAGGAAATGTTCATACGAAAAACGGCAAAGAATTCGCGCGAGCTTGATAGGATTGAAATTTCGAGCAATGGTTTTTATGAAAGAGTCAGAAACGGTTACCAAAAACTATGCGACACAGAAAAACGATTCGTAAAAATTGACGGATCGGAAAGTATTGAGATCATTCACAAAAAAATAATTAACAAAATTGAACAGCATGAAAAGAAGAAGTATGAAACAATTTAAAAATCGAGCAGCATTTATTCCGGCTGCAATTGCGGCCTTTTTAATTTACGGATTCGTGGTTATTGAATCCGACATTTATTTCAGGATCACAAAAAGTATTGATATTTACGGAAGAATTTTCAAAGAGGTTTCTTCAAATTATGTTGACCGTTTAAATCCGGAAGAATTCATGCTTGCCGGAATAAAAGGTATGCTTTCAAGTCTCGATCCTTACACAGTTTTTATTGATGAAGAATTACAAAAAGATGTTGATATAATCACCAAAGGCAAATACAACGGTATTGGCGCCAGCGTCGGAATTCAAAATGACAAAGTTACTATTATTGATCTTATTGAAGGATATTCCGCGCAAAGGCAGGGGATGAGAATAGGGGATGTAATCTTTGAGATTGACGGCGTTCCGATGTCGCGTGATAACTATAGTGAACTTAGCAAATACCTTAAACGGGATGCCGGCACTGAAATTTCGGTTACTGTTGAGCGCGAAGGGGTAGAAGAGAAGATTCTCTTCAATCTTGTTTGCGAAGAAGTGGAAATAAAAAATATTACTTACTATGGTTTTGTACCGGAAAGTAGTAACAATGTTTATATCAAGCTGAGCGGATTTTCAAGATCTGCTGGCGAGGAAATTAAAAAAGCGCTTATCGAATTATCTGCTCAAAAAGAAGTCCAATCAATCATTCTTGATTTACGCGGAAATCCCGGCGGACTGCTTGATGCAGCAATAGATGTGAGTGAAAAATTTTTAAAAACCGGGCAGTTAATTGTGTCGGTAATTGGTAGAGATACAACCGATATTTCAAGATATTTTTCAACCGAGGAACCGATAACCGGAAAAAACAAATTAGCTGTGCTGGTTGATCACGGTTCAGCCTCAGCTTCGGAGATTGTTGCTGGCGCGATACAGGACCATGACAGAGGAATTTTGCTCGGTACAAACTCGTTTGGAAAAGGATTAGTTCAAACTGTAATACCTTTATCCTATAATACTTCGCTAAAAATAACCACTTCCCGTTATTATACTCCAAGCGGAAGATGTATTCAACGTATTAATTATGGGGACGAGAATAAAGTATTTGAGGATACAACGATATTTGTCGGCTCGGAATACTTTACGGATAATAACCGGATTGTATATTCGGCCGGTGGAATACTTCCCGATTCGGTCGTTGATAATGATTCTGAATCCCGACAGGTTAAGCAGCTTCTTGCCAAGGGAATGTTTTTCAAATTTGCTTCATTCTATTTCAACACACATGAAAATTTTAATTGGAAAAATGTTACCGAACAAGATCTGTTCAATTCATTTTTAAAATATCTTTCGGATAATAAATTCCAGTACACTTCTCGTTCTGAAAAATTACTGAACGATTTGAAGGAGGAGGCTGAAAAAGAAAATTATAATTTGGGAATAAAAGAAAATTTAACTCATCTATTAACCGTGTTCCAAGATGAAAAAGATAAAGAATTGCTGAAATATAAAAACGACATTATTCGTGAAATTAGGAAAGAAATTGCGGCGCATACTGAAGGACGCGGTGGCAGAATCATCGAATCTTTGAAATACGACAAACAATTTGAAACCGCTTTAAGTATTCTAAAAAATGATTCGATGTACAAAAAGCTGTTAAATATAAGTGAATGAGTTTTTTGTCGTCCTAATTTGTTTGGCAGCGG
>JAZDFC010000110.1:0-130763 GCA_043808235.1 bacterium | reverse complement strand
TATATAAATAATATATTTTTTGTAAATAAAGATACCGGATACGTTACTACGACCTATACACATAGGCTGTTCAGAACTGTTAATGGAGGAATTTCGTGGGATATTATTGTGAATTTCGAAGGAGGAATAAACGATATAAAGTTTTACAATAGTAAAATTGGTTTTCTTACAGGTTGGGGCAATGGTATGGAAAGATATATTAGCAAAACAACCGATGGAGGATTTACATGGGAAGGTAAATATTCTGGTTCAAACCAATTCTCTGCCGATCACATTTCGATTGCAGACGACTCTACCATTTTTGTTACAAGTTGGTGCTGCGATTTAGCCAAAAGTACTAATAAGGGAGAAACATGGAAAACACATGAATTAATGATTAATCCTCATATTGAATCAGTAAGTGGAATAAGTTTTATTTCTGATAAAATAGGTTTTATATTCGGTAATGGAAGATGTTTAGGTGGAGTTGGGAATTGCCCTTCATTGACATATACTGTCGATGGTGGATTGAATTGGGAAATTTATTTCGGATTAGAGAGTTCATGGATAAGTGATCTGCATTTTAAAAACTACTCTGAAGGCTGGGTATTAATGGGGCAAGGCATCTTTCATACAGCTGATAGTTTTATAACCAACGAGATAATTCAACTGAATATTTTCAACTTTGATTTTAGAGAAAACTTATCATGGGGAGTTAACTCATATCATGTATTTAGGTCCAATAACAACTGGAAAACCTTTAAAGAAATATTTTCAATTATTACCGGATTGGAAATGATGCAGAACAATTGTTTTGATTTCCAACTTTCCCAAAATTACCCCAATCCGTTCAATCCAACAACCAAAATAAAATATACTATCCCAGCCGTAGAGACGGGATATATCCCGTCTCTACGGAATGTAACGCTGAAAGTATACGATGTACTGGGCAGAGAAATAACAACGCTCGTAAACGAGTACAAATCCCCCGGCACGTACGAGATTGAATTTTATGGAAGCAAATTGCCGAGCGGAGTTTACTTTTATCAGTTGCGGGCGGGAGAATTTAACCAAACAAAAAAGATGATACTCCTCGAATAATACCGGCAGGTAGAATTCATCGAAAATATATTCTCCTTTTGAGAAGTTGTTCTCGTTCAGAAAAAAAACTACTCCAGGGTCAATTGATAAAATAATCAATTCCTAAATTCTATTATTTTATAGATACAAAAATTATCTATATTTACACTAACCAATTTTAATCCAAGTAAGGATAGATCTGTATGACAAAAGAACAAGTATTAAAACTCCTTGAAGAAAATAAAGATGAACGCGGGATCGCACATTGGTCCAAAACCGGATCGAATAAAATGATTAGTTATGGTATGGGGATTACTCAGATTAAAAATCTGGCAAAAAAGATCGGCAAAGATCATAAGCTGGCGCTCGAACTTTGGCACCTTCCTATTTATGAAACGAGAGTATTAGCTACCGTTATTGATGATCCAACACTTGTAACTCCCCAGCAAGTAGATGAACAAGTTAAGGCGTATGATTTTTGGTTGCTCTCACACAGTTATTGCAGTAATTTGCTTTCGCGAGTGGATTTTATTAAGGAAAAGCAGAAGAATGGATTAAAGACAAACAAGACGGTTTAAGGCGCTGCGGGTATTTGCTTCTCTACCATATTGCAAAAGATGATAAAGAAATGAAAGATGAGTATTTCCTCAAGTACATTTCAAAAATAGAAAATGAAATAAGATCGGAAGAAAATTTTGTTAAGGATGCAATGAATATGTCTTTATTCATGATGGGTCAACGCAATAAGGTTTTGAATAAAAGCGCTATTGAAGCGGCAAAAAAAATCGGACAGATTGAAGTTGATTATGGTGATAATAGTTGCCAGGCTTTAAATGTGTTAAAACATCTTACAAGCGAAAGAGTTCAAAAGAAATTAAGCTGACAGTATTTCTACAATAAAGTATAATGAATTTTAGATAATTACAGGAAAATAATATGGCATCAAAAATAATCGTAGATGATTTTATTTCGCAGAAAAAATTTGCCGTTGTAGGTGTTTCCCGCAATTCTCAGAAATTTGGTAATGCTGTATTCAGAGAATTGAAAGCAAAAGACTATTCTGTATTCCCAATCAATCCAAACGCACTGGAGATAAACGGAGAAAAATGTTACGCTAATCTGAGCCAATTACCCGAGCAGGTTGATGGGGTAATTTTAACTATACCCCATGCCAAAACTCTGCCTGTTGTGCGGGAAGCATATAAGCTTGGAATAAACAGGATTTGGTTTCAGAACGGTTCGGTTTCGGAAGACTCTATAAAATATTGTGATGAAAACGGAATGAAGTATGTGAAAGGCGAATGCATTTTAATGTTTGCTGAACCTGTTGGAGCTTTTCATAAAGTGCATAGATTTATCTGGAAAATGTTTGGAAAGCTGCCTAAGTAATTTTCTACAAATTCGATTCCAATAAATAAAAAAGGCAAAGAAATTATTTAAATAATCTCTTTGCCAAAAAATTAGCAATTTATTAAATATTGATTTTCTTATCTTATTCTAACTACTTCTATTCTTCTGTTTCTTGTACGTCCCTCTAATGTAGCATTCGATACAATTGGATTTTCAGGACCGAATCCTTTAGCTGTGATTCTTTCAAACGAAATTCCTTTGATTATCAACCATTCACGAACAAGATCGGCTCGTTTCTGAGAAAGCGAATAATTATACTGCTCATCGCCAATATTATCAGTGTATCCTCTTATTTCAATAACTATATCTGGAGTTGACTGGAGAACGGTGTATAAGTTTTCTAGGATGGGATAAGATACTTCGGTTATTTCGGTACTGCCGGTTGAAAAAGTCAATCCTTCGAGAACTATTGATTCACCGATACGCAGCATATCATCTTCGGGATCGTTGGGATTGGTTCCTCTTAGCACTTCGGTTTGATCGTCAACGGAGCCGTCGTCACTATCCGAATTAAGTGGATTGGTGGAATGAGTATTAATTTCCAAACCGTCAGTAAGTCCATCATTGTCTGAATCGGCTTTTAATGGATCGGTTTTGTGGATGTAAATTTCATCACCGTCGTTCAGTCCGTCGCCATCGGTATCAAAAAGATTGGGATCAGTTTTGTAGGTGTTTATCTCAATTCCGTCAGTCATTCCATCTCCATCGGAATCCGATTTATTCGGAAGTGTTTTATATGTGTTAATTTCCGAATAATCGCTTAAATCATCTTGATCGCTGTCTTTATCAAAAGGACTTGTCCTATATTTTTTCATTTCGTCGCCGTCGGTAATACCATCTTTGTCTGAATCCGGGTAATCAGGATCAGTACCGAGTTCACTTTCTTCAATATTGGTCAAACCATCTCTGTCGTCATCGGCATTCGCATCGGATCCAAGCCAAAAATTAAGTCCCATCGATAGATTATAGAATCCGTCTTTCATCGCACCATCGCGATAATAATCTAAATTATCTGTGAACGAGAAGTTTGCACCTGCGCTTATATCGAATGTAACATTCCGCGACAATTTTATTTCGAGACCGATACCGCCTATTAAATTTCCTGTCCACCCGCTGCTGTCAACCGGGTAAGCGGTTGGAGTAGAAGGAAAATTGGTGACTTTATAATTAAGTAAACCAATTCCTGCTATGAAGTATAAATTAACATTCTCGTTAGAAAAAGGACTGATTAAAGCTTTAAAATCAATCGGAACAAGCGAAGTTCTGTAATAGTCACGGTTAAAATCCAATCCTGATAAAGAGCCATAACCGGAACCAAATTCTAATCCAACCAAGTTGCTAACTTCAACGCGTAAATATCCTTTTGTTAAGAACGAAAATTTTAATCCATCGCTCTCGTAAAATTCCGTTGAAGGGTAAAGATAACCGAATTGTGCACCGAATTTCACACCGTAATTGTGAAGCTGTGCGTGTAACTTGAATCCTGAAAGTAGCAGAATAAGCAATAGAATTCCAAATATCGCACGATTTCTCATTATTTTTCCAATTGTTATATAAGAATGAAATTTGATTAGCTAATTTATGATTTATATAATAAAATACATAGTGATTTATCTCGCAATTTTTTGATTTAATTAGAAAAATGAGATCAGAGCTTTCAATTTAATCATGATAAAGAAAAATATTTTTTTAACGGTAGCAAAGTTAATTGCTCTCTCGGCTATTATCGTTTTATATGTAGTAAAATGTGTTGATTTGAACTTTGTTCAGGACGACGCTTATACTACATTTCGATACATTAAAAATTTTATTGAGGGAAACGGACTCGTATTCAATACCTGTGAATATGTTGAGGGTTATACCAATTTTCTTTGGATAGTAATATTAACACCTTTTTATTCTGCGAATATTAGTATTGATTTAGCAGCTCAAATTTTATCGATTTCATTTGGAGTCCTTTCACTCATCATCACATTTATTTTTACCGGGAATTTATTAAATAAAATAGTGAGGAGTCAATTTATATTTTCTAAACTGTCCTCGCTTATAACGGTTTACCTGTTGATGATGAGTGGTGGTTTTAGTTACTGGGGCGCAAGCGGGATGGAAACAACACTTTTTGTTTTCCTTATAACGACCGGAATTTATTTTTACGTCAAAAAATATAATGCAGAAAAAATCAACTATCCCTTTGTGATCTCTTTTGTACTTGCAGCTTTAACTCGCCCGGAAGGGATTCTGATCTTTGCTCTGATAATTACGCATAAAATATTTTATAATCTTTGTAGTCATACATCAATTCCATTAAAAGATAAATTCAAGGGACTACTTAGTAGAAAAAATATTTTGGAGATCACACTATTTCTTGTCCCGATAATTATTCATACAGCCTTTCGGTTGATTTATTATGGTTATCCTTTCCCCAATACATATTACGCCAAGGTTGGAATTTCGGGATACTATTTATCGAGAGGGTTGAATTATTTTTTAAATTTCCTTGAATCATATATGCTTTTCGGAATACTATTAGTTTCCCCTCTGCTTTTAATTAAAACAAAAGAAATCCGATTCGAAGTAACATTGTTCTGTCTCCTTATCTTTTCATACATAATTTATATTGTACTTATTGGCGGAGATGTGCTTCCAATAAATAGATTTTTCCTGCCCATTCTCCCATTGATTTATTTGTTGGTCGTTTTAACGGTTGTGGTGTTGTTAAATAAATATACTGAAAAAAAAATCACAGTTTATTTAATTAATCTTGCTGCTCTTATCATGCTTGTGTCCTTCAGTATTTTTATTTCCGCGAAGGAGGAACCGAGAATAAATGAAATGCTTGCTTACGAAAAAGGTCTCGTAAAGAAAATGGGGATATATGCCGATTGGGTGAAAGATCAACAAAATACTCAAAATAGAAAAATGACTGTCGCATTATCCACCATCGGCGCTTTCTCGTATTTGTCCGATTCGAAGGTAATAGATCTTATCGGATTAACAGACGAATACATTGCACACCATAACGAAATAATTAACGGAATACCCGAAGACTTTACCGAATCGTGGAAAGAGAGGCGGCAGAATTCAAGTTATATTTTAAGAGTTAGACCGGACTTTATAATTTTTCCGGCAGGCGCTAAACCGAGTGCTTTTGCCGAATCAGCCTTATTCGCAAACAAACAATTCAATTATCGCTACTATCCTCAGCTAATTTATTCGGAACAATTAAATCAAATGCTTCCGATCTTTACATTAAAAAATTCGAAACAATTAGCAGCATCCGATTCGACAATTTTTGCATGTAACTGCGATATTTCCTTTATCAAAAATTATGTAAATGCGAGTAATATGTTTCTTAAATATCTTGTAACGAAAGATGGTTCAATGCTTTACAAGATTGAAGCAGAATGTAACGAAGTAATAAAGAAATGTGAATTCAAAAAAGCTGATGCGCTCACTTTACTTGGATTTACATTTTATCATTCGGGGGGAAAAGCTAAAGCAAAAAGTTATTTTCAACAAGCAGAAAAATTAGATAGCTTTAATTCGTCTGTACATCTTTATTTAAAAACGCTTTATTTTGAAGAAGGCGATTTGACAAATGCTTATCACGAAATGAGATTACTCAAAGAGTTATCCCCTTATGCAATTCCGGATCCATTAAGAAAATCTTATTGAAGTAATTTAAATGAAATCCCAATCCCTTATTCAATCGGCAATCATCATTCAAAAATCTGCAATTATTGTCGTACCCCCGGTAGGAATCGAACCTACGCACATGGCTCCGGAAACCAATGCTCTATCCACTGAGCTACGGGGGCATTTAAATAAAAATTTCAGATTGCGGATTTCAAATTTTCAAGAAACAGGAATACGAGTTGCCCTTTATCCACCCTGTCCGGCGAAGTTATCTTTTCAAACGAAGCCGGATGAGCTACGGGGGCAATTTAGACATTGATAATTTTAAAATACTAACATACACACAATCTACAATCATCAATCAAAAATCTGCAATAAATCTCGTACCCCCGAGAGGAGTTGAACCTCCGACCAAAAGTTTAGGAAACTTCTGCTCTATCCACTGAGCTACGGGGGCATTCATTTTGTTCAATAATATTTTTTATTTTTCTTCTACCTGCTGCTGATTTATAATATTTTTCTCTTTTAACCGCTTCATCAAGATAGAGATACTTTTCAAAAAACACTATTTCCCAGGGTTTATACTTCCGAGTAAAAGTTGATTTACCGGAATTATGTTCGTATAACCTTCTTTGTAAGTCTTCTGTAAAACCTACATAGGTTTTAGAAAAAACTTTACTTCTTAATATGTAAACAAAATACTCGTTCATATGTTTAGGAAACTTCTGCTCCCCGCCTTGCCTGACGAAGTCGGGCAGGTATCCACCGAGCTACGGGGGCATTCAAAAGGAAAAATCTAGAATGCAGATTTCAAATTTTCAAAAAACAATATGTCATCAAAACAAATTCGCTCAAGTTCTGCGTTTTGGCGAAAAGACGAATAGTCAAATCAAAATACTCTGTTTTTTATTCGAAAAAATCAAAAGTGGTTTTTATTGACGTGCAAAATATATGAATTAACAGAGGAGTTTTCAAAAAACTATTAGGAAGTGGGTTGGGATTTAGATCTCTCGGTATAAACCAGGTCAACTAATTTTTCTAAAGATTCTTTTTCGTTTTCATCTAATTCATATTTATAAACATCATATGTCAAATAAAGCCATTTCACATTGAGATTTTTGATTGCATCTTTTAATTCCTCCTGGTAAGAATTTGGATTGTTTAAAACAATCTCCGAGAATTTGATTGCTGCCTTTAAATTAACCAGGTGATATAATGTATTATCGTTGCTAATTTTAATCAATAATCGAATGGTATCCTTATTCAATACGCACATGTTAATCGCTTCAAATCCGCAATATTTTAATATATCATCTTTTCTCAAATCCTTAAGAACTTTATCGTGAGCAATTTCGATAATCCTATTAATGCATGCATGCGGTTCCAGGTTTTTCTTTTTGTATTGATTCTTTATTATCTCCACTGCTTTGAAAACAGTATTTGTAATGTTATTTGCAGCTCCGGTAACAAGACTGCGCTCGGCTCTTAGATTTTTTGATATCTTAATTACTTCTCTATAATTCCCTTCCGAAATTAATTTATGAAGAGCCTCATTAGCGACATCCTTAATTTTATTTTTTGCATCCTGCCAATCTTCAGGAATAAGCGGTGCAGTCGGAGCTTTGCTGATATTTAGTTCGTGCAAGGCCGTTTTTGTGGCTTCATCAAGAACCATTATTGTAAAGTTGTTTGAATTTAGAATACGAAGCAGTGGTTTAAGGTGTTTTTCATCTACTTTAAATGTGATAACAATTTCATCTCCGAGTTTCCCATATTTAAATGGCGTTAAAATCATATCGGGATACAACTCGTCAACGTACTTAAAAGTAATCTTAACTTTTTCTGTTTCTTCCAGACTTGTTTTTAATGTAACGTTTCTAAATTCCATTAAATTACATTTATGTTAAATTTATATTAGTCCATTATCGGCTAAATATTGCCGTTTTTTAGTTACCTTCATCTATTTTGCAGTGACGATGTAGTCGAAAATCATCACTTCTTAAATGTAATTTACTAAAAGTAATGAAAACTAACACTTCCTTTAAAACTTTACCATTGTTTAAATTGAATTTGGAGGTCTTTTTTAATAATATTCGACGCAAAAATTCACATAACTTAGGAGAAAAGAATGACAACAATAGTAGATATTATTGGAAGAGAGATATTGGATTCTCGCGGTAACCCAACTGTAGAAGTAGAAGTTTTATTGGAATCGGGTATTATCGGAAGAGCTGCTGTTCCAAGCGGCGCTTCAACAGGCGAAAATGAAGCTGTTGAATTAAGAGATGGCGACGAAAGCCGTTATCTTGGCAAGGGTGTTACAAAGGCTGTAGAAAATGTAAATGACAAAATTGCCGATGAACTTATTGATTTTGACGCAGCTGACCAGGTGGGCATTGATAATTTTTTGATCGAATTGGACGGTACGCCTACCAAATCCAATTTCGGTGCTAACGCAATTCTTGGCGTTTCCCTGGCATGTGCAAAGGCTGCTGCTGAAACACTCGGACTCCCGCTTTATAGATACATTGGCGGTGTGAATGCAAAAGTGCTACCTGTGCCGATGATGAATATTTTAAATGGCGGTAAACATGCAGACAACAACGTTGATTTCCAGGAATTTATGGTTATGCCTGCCGGCGCTCCAAGTTTCAAAGAAGCTTTAAGATACGGCGCTGAAACTTTTCATTCGCTCAAATCCGTTTTGAAAAAGAAAGGTTACAACACCGCGGTTGGCGATGAAGGCGGATTCGCTCCAAATTTAAAATCCAACGAAGAAGCTATCACAGTTATTCTTGAAGCGATTGAGAAAGCCGGGCTGAAAGCCGGTAAAGATATTTTCATCGCTTTAGATCCTGCTGCAAGCGAAATGTGGGACAAAGATAAAAAAGCTTATTACTTCTTCAAATCTGATAAATCATACATCTCCCCGGAAAAGATGGTTGATTATTGGGCAGGTTGGATTAATCAATATCCTATCATTTCCCTTGAAGACGGTATGGCTGAATTTGATTGGGATGGCTGGAAATTGCTCACAGATAAAGTCGGTGATAGAGTTCAATTAGTAGGCGACGATTTATTTGTTACCAATACCGAGTTTTTAGCGAAAGGAATTGAACTTGGTACCGCAAACTCAATTCTGATTAAAGTAAACCAGATTGGAACATTAACCGAAACACTCGATGCAATAGAAATGGCAAAACGCGCAAGCTACACCGCCGTTGTTTCCCATCGTTCGGGCGAAACAGAAGACACAACAATTGCCGATATCGCTGTTGCAACAAATGCCGGTCAAATTAAAACCGGGTCTGCAAGCAGAACCGATAGAATAGCAAAATACAATCAATTGATTAGGATAGAAGAAGAGCTTGATACAACAGCGATTTTCCCTGGATTGAGCGCTATCAATTGTAAGTTATAAAATAGTTTTACATTTATAAATATTAGCCGGGCTGGCTATAAAGAATTAGTAAGGATTTGATTGAATCCGTTGTAAAAAATATTTTTAGGATAATCTCAAGTTCAATCAGACTAATTTTTTAGCCAGCCTATTTTTTTCACTTTATTGAGGCAGTCATGTCTAAAATGAATTTACAGTCTATCAAAAATCTCATAAAACAAAATTCGGTTGAGATGATAGATTTAAAATGTATCGATTTAGCCGGAAGACTTCATCATATATCCCTGCCGGTAAATGAAACCGTGATGGAAAAAATGATCAAACACGGCGTCGGATTTGACGGTTCGAGCTATGGTTTTAAAAAGGTGGAGAACAGCGATATGATTCTTGTGCCGGATTTGGAAACCGCAATGCTTGATCCTTTCCGGGATGCGCCAACTCTAAGTTTTTATTCGCATATAAAATTAACCGACGAAGCACGTTCTCCTTTTAATGAAGATGGAAGATTTCTTGCAAAGAAAGCAGCAGAAATTTTAAAACAATTTACCGGCGCCGATCAATCATGGTGGGGACCAGAATTTGAATTTTATATTTTCTCGGCCGTTGAGTATGATACAAGAACCTCTACATCGTATTACAAAGTTGAACATGCAGAAGAGTTTTATAAACGCGCATACCATGCGGCAAATCCGTTTGATATTTATGATGACTTCCGTGATGAAGCATGTAAATATTTCAAAAAACTCGGCATCGATGTAAAATATCATCATCACGAAGGCGGCGAAAGGGGACAGCAGGAAATCGAAACATATTTTAGCAACTTGCTGCAAACAGCAGATAATATAGTTACTGCAAAGTATGTTTTGTTTAATCTCGCCCGCAGGCATAATATTTTTATTACTTTCATGCCCAAGCCCATGTATCAACAAGCTGGCAACGGGATGCATCTCCATTTGTATTTAACCAGGAACGGTAAAAACGCTTTTTATAAGAAAGGCGAATACGGAAATATGAATGAACTCGGGTTATACTTTATCGGCGGTATGTTGAAACATGGTCCGGCACTATCCGCTTTCACAAATCCGAGTACCAACTCATACAAACGACTCGTTCCCGGATTCGAAGCGCCGGTTGCATTAACATACGGGCAGGGCAACAGGGCAAGCGCAATCAGGATACCAAAATATATTTCCAACCCGGACGAAACACGATTCGAATACCGTCCGCCGGATGCAACTGCAAATCCGTATTTGTGTTTGACTGCAATGCTGCTTGCCGGTATTGATGGTGTGGTAAATAAAATTGATCCGCGCAAAGAAGGGTACGGTCCGTTCGATAAAAATATAACTGATTACTCAATGAAGGATACAATACACTTCCTCCCGCGGAACCTGGCGGAATCGCTTGAATCGCTGGAAAGGGATTTTGATTTCTTATTGCGCGGTGATGTTTTCACGGAAGACTTATTACACCAGTGGATATCCGTAAAGCAGGAAGAAATAAAAGCCATCGGTACAATGCCGCACCCGTTTGAGTACAAGATGTACTTTACGCTGTAAAAGCGAATTCCGAATATCGAATACTAAATTTTGAATAACGAATGAAAAAACTTCTATGTTCAAAATTCGGTGTTCGTTATTCGAAATTAAGAAATTGCTCTTCATTAAAATAATATGATTGCTTTATACAATTTCGCAATCAAAACCGGAATTTCTTATTTTGGAAACATCCAAAACTAAATTGTGAGTTGAAACCATGTTCGTAACTCGAATAAGTCTCATTCAATTAATCTTCACAATTCTTTTTCTAACCTCAATTCAAATTTTCTCCCAGCAAAACCAATTCTTCCGGACAGAAGGAAAAGAAATTGTTGATCCGTCGGGTAAACCGGTTTTACTGCGTGGAATCAATCTTGGCAACTGGTTGAATCCCGAAGGCTACATGTTCCTGTTTGAAAAAACTTCATCAGCAATGCGGATTGATGAAATGTTTCGGGAACTTGTCGGTCCGGAAGAGACTGATAAATTATGGGAAACATTCCGGAAGAATTACATCACGGAAAAAGATATTCGCTTTATCAAACAATGCGGGTTAAACTCGATTCGTGTCCCGTTTAATTTCCGCTTATTCATGAAAGAGCAGTATCCGCCCGTTTGGGAAGGCCCGGGATTCGAAATGCTTGACAGCGTTGTGACCTGGAGTGAACGAAACGAATTACTCGTAATTCTTGATTTGCATGCAGCACCCGGTGGACAAACCGGCGACAATATCGACGACAGCCGCGGTTATCCCTTCTTGTTTGAAAGTAATGACATGCAGCTTCTTACTATTTATCTCTGGCAGAGAATCGCGGAGCGATATAAAAATTCAAAGACTGTAATCGGATATGATTTGTTGAATGAACCGATTGCTCATTTTCATGATGTTGAAAAGTTAAATCCGCTGCTCGAACCTCTATATAAAAGAATCATCCACGCAATCCGCGAAGTCGATCCTTATCACATGATTTTTATTGGCGGCGCACAGTGGAACACTAATTTTCAAATATTCAATGAGTCGATTGATTACGAAGCCGTTTACACATTTCATACATATTGGACTCCTACCGATGTATCTGTAATTCAAAGACATATTGATTTTCGCGACAAATTTAACGTTCCAATTTGGTGCGGCGAAACCGGTGAAAATACAAATGAATGGATTTCTGCTTTCCGCGAGACGATGGAAACGAACAATATTGGCTGGTGCTTTTGGCCCTACAAAAAACTTGATTCCGATCGCGGCGTTGTTTCGATTCCCAAACCCGAAGGATGGGATGATATAATAAAATTCGCCGAAGGCGACCGCACGGGATTCGATAAAATTAGAAATGCCCGATTAGATCAGCAAAAGGCTATGCAAATAATGAATGAGTTTTTGAAAAACTGTCTGCTTGAAAACAACAATATCAATAAAGGTTATTTGGAAGCGCTGGGATTATCTTTACAAAAATAAAATCATGGAAACATTATGAAGAGATTATTATTCATTTTATTCATTTTGACTTATTCCTATTTATTTGCTCAATACGAGGACGTGGGCGAAAGAGGAAAATATTTTACAAAGAAAAATTATGTCGAAGTAGAAATTCCTCTTTTCGAAATTCACAAAGCTAAACTTCCCGAACCGGTAATTGAAGATAATCCGGAGTATCTTGAGTTGTATTGGAAATGCTGGGAGATTGCTTTTTCTCATTTCAAGCAACCGCCTGAAGATTCACCTTTTGTTTCGAACTATATTGACGAAGGATTTTCTCCTTCGGTATTTCAGTGGGATACAGCCTTTATGATGATGTTCATGAGATATGCATCTCATATTTTCCCTTCGATTGAATCGTTTGATAATTTCTATTCTCGGCAATATGAGAATGGTTACATCTGCCGGGAAATTTGGGAAGCGGATGGAAATGACTTTGTTTATCTTGATAGGATGCACACCATAAATCCGCCCATCTTTGCCTGGGCTGAAATCGAATATGCACGCATCAGCGGCGACCAGTCGAGGATAAAGAATATTCTTCCTGCTCTCGAAAAATATGCTGAGTGGCTGGAGAAATTCAGAAAGAAAGAAAAAACAAAGCATAATTTATATTGGAATACCGGTCTTGGCTCAGGGATGGATAATTCACCGCGTAAAGGTTCTGCCTGGACTGACATGTCAACTCAAATGTATTTGTTTTATTATTCTCTTGCTGAGATGAACGAAGAAGCTGGCGACAAACAAAAAAGTGAATTGCATAGAAATAAAGCTGTTGAAATAGGAAAGAAAATAAATGAACTGATGTGGAATGAGAAGGATGGTTTGTATTATGATCTCGATGATAAAGGAAAGCAGATACAAACAAAAACGCTTGCATGTTTCTGGCCAATGGTTGCAAGATTACCAAACATTACTCAAGCTGAGAGATTACTTTCTCATCTAAAAAATCCGAATGAGTTCTGGCGAACGATCCCGTTCCCATCGCTTTCTGCGGATCATTCTGAATACAAACCGGAAGGTAATTACTGGCTTGGTGGTGTATGGGCTCCTACAAATTACATGGCTATAAAAGGATTGGATAAATATTCGGAGGGATTCGAATCGTCTTTCAATTTTCGGGAATTCGCAGCTCATGCATCTGAAACATATCTCGATGGAATGTATAAAGTTTTTAAAAAGACCGGGACAATATGGGAAAATTATGCGCCGGATTTTTATATGCGAAGCCTGCCTATGTCCCAATCCGATTTTGTGGGCTGGAGCGGATGCGGCCCTATTGCACTGTTGATTGAAAATGTAATCGGGATAAAAGCCGATGCTTTAAAAAAAGAAGTCAAATGGGATATTAACCGGATCGACAAGCACGGCATTCAGAATCTGCAGTTTGGCGACATCAAGGCATCTTTTATATGCGATAAAAGAATCGATGTTAATAAAACATGCAGAATTAAAATAAATTCGACTCAAACTTTCACTTTGTATGCAAGGAGAAATACCGGTAAACTTTTGATATTGACCATTAATCCGGGATTTAACCAATTTGAAGTTGATTAATCGTGAGAATCTTGATATCAAAAAACACATAAATTTTTCTTGTATTACTATTTGGGAATCAAATCATAGTTAAAAAAATAATGGGAGTTGTTATGAGAATAGTGTTACTCGTACTTGTTTTTGTTTCGATTACTATTGCACAGCAGAATCCGGTTTATAAAAATGCAAATGCAAAAATCGAAGATAGGGTAGAGGATTTATTGAGCCGGATGTCGCTCGAAGAAAAAATTAAAATGCTTGGCGGAACCGGTTTCGCTACTCAACCATTCGAAGAACTTGGAATACCGGAACTTAAAATGACCGACGGTCCTCTTGGTGTGAGATGGGACGAATCAACTGCATTTGCAGCGGGCATTGGTTTGGCTGCAACCTGGAATCCTGATTTAGCATTTAAAATCGGAAGCAGTATTGGACGGGAAACTTTAGGAAAGGGAAGGCACGTGATTCTCGGTCCGTGTGTAAACATTGCGCGCATTCCGCAAGGCGGAAGAAATTTTGAAAGTTTCGGCGAAGATCCGTTCCTCGCATCGAAAATGGCTGTTGACTATATCAAAGGTGTTCAGAATGCCGGCGCAGCTGCATGTGTTAAACATTTTGCGGTAAACAACCAGGAACATGAAAGAATGTTTGTTGATGCGAAAGTAAGCGACCGTGCATTGAACGAAATATATTTCCCCGCATTTAAAGCTGCTGTGCAGGAAGCCGATGTCCTGACAGTAATGTGCGCGTACAATAAACTCAATGGTCCATACTGCGCTGAGAATTATGATTTGCTTACTGCCAAATTGAAAAATGAGTGGGGATTTAAAGGATTGGTAATGTCGGATTGGGGCGCGGTTCATTCTGATATTCCGGTTGCAAAGAACGGTTTGGATTTGGAAATGCCCACCGGCGAATTTTTAAATATCGACAACCTTTTACCTGCATTGGAAAGTGGTGAGTTGGAGGAATCGAAAATTGACGATATGGTGCGTAGGATTTTAAGTGTAATTTTCAAGCTCGGGCTTTTTGAAAAAGAAACGACCGAAGACGAATCTCTTATCGGCAGTAAAGAGAATCGCGAAGCTTCGCTCGAGGTTGCGTTGCAGGGAATAGTTATGCTAAAGAATGATAATGGAATTCTTCCCATCGATAAAAATAAAATCAAATCGATAGCTGTTATTGGTCCAAATGCAGGCGTAGCGAGAACGGGCGGCGGTGGAAGCTCGATGGTATCGCCAGATTATTCAATTTCACCGTTACAGGCTTTGAAAGAAAAATTAGGTTCATCGGTTCAAATTAATTTCTCGCAGGCGATCCGTTTTTCAGGTGAAACTGCTGCGATTCCAGTTGAGAATTTATTTGTTGATAAAGAATGTACCCAACATGGATTGAAGGCCAAGTATTACGTGAATGAGAAGTTCGAAGGAAATCCAAAGGTTGAAAGAATTGACAGCCAAATCAAATGTTTCTGGCAGGGCGGTTCACCAGTTGACGGCATTGGTGAAGATCATTTCTCGGTTCAATGGGAAGGATATTTACAAGCTCCTAAAGGCGGCGAGTACTCGCTTGAGCTTTCGAGTGATGACGGATCGAGAATGTTCATCGACGATGAACTTGTTATAGATAATTGGGGTGATCACGGGCTCGACACAAAATCGTATGAAATAAAAATGGAAGCAAACGAGATCCACAAAATCAAAGTTGAATTTTACGAAAACGGCGGTGATGCAACAGTTATCCTTTCATGGCAATTGCCCGGTGTGAATTTGATGGATGAAGCAATTAGCGCTGCAAAAAATTCCGATGTCGCTCTTCTTTTTGTTGGCACAACTTTCCGTTTCGAAAGCGAAGGTTTCGATAGACCGGATTTGTATCTGCCGGATGGACAGGAAGAATTGATCAAGGCTGTAACGGAAGTTAATCCGAATACAGTTGTTATTCTTACGACGGGTTCCCCGGTATTGATGGATAGCTGGATAGGAAAGGTTAATGGAATGATTGAAACATGGTTTGCCGGCGAATATATTGGCGAAGCGGCTGCACAAGTTCTATTCGGAGAGTACAATCCTTCAGGAAAATTGCCTATCACTTTTCCCAAATCATGGGAAGATTGTTCAGCGTATCCAACTTATAAAGCTATGAGTGGAACAACCAACTATGATGATGGAATCTATGTCGGATACCGTCATTTTGATAAGAAAAATATCGAGCCTTTATTCCCATTTGGATTTGGATTATCATATACAAAATTTGCATATGGTAATCTAATTGTAAGTAGGGAAGGGGACAGCTTTACAGTAAAATTTGAAATGACAAATTCAGGTAACATTGCCGGTTCTGAAACAGCTCAGTTGTATATAAGTGCAATCGATTCGAAGATTGACAAACCGGTGAAGGAATTAAAAGGATTCATAAAGACAGAATTAAAACCCGGAGAAACTAAAAGTGAAGTGTTTAAATTCCATAAATCCAATCTCGCATATTACGATGTAAATTCTAAATCATGGAAGGTTGAATCAGGAAAATATAAGGTGATGGTTGGTTCATCAAGTAGGGATATTCTATTAGAAAGTGAAATTACCGTAGAATAGAATCACAAAACAGAAAGTATTATTGAAACCGGAATACGATGAATCGATTCCGGTTTTTTTTACGACGTTGGAAAATAAAGTGTAAATGTTGTACCCAAATTTTTCTTGCTTTCAACTGAAATTTGAGCATGATTAATTTGGCAATAACTCTTTACTAATGCGAGGCCAAGACCATTGCCTTCAAATTTTCTGCTGTAACCCTGTTCTTCCTGGCGGAATGGTTCGAATAGGTCTTTCATATATTCTTCGCTAATTCCAATTCCTGTATCTGAAATTGCAGCACAAATATATCCATCCGCATTAACCATTGTGCTTACTTTTATTTCACCCTGTTCTGTGTATTTAATAGCATTGTCTAAAAGATTAGAAAATATTTGAGTAGTAGAATACTTATCAGCATAAATCCTTTGGATATTGTCTAGTCTATTGTCAAATGTTAATTTTAGTCCCTTGCTTTTAATATGGATCAGTAATTCTTTTAGAATGGGCTCAATTATATCGGTGGATAATTTTAATTTTTCAAAACTTGGGACGTAAGCGCCAGTATGCACAGCAGACATATCGAGAATCAAATCGATAGTACGAATTAATCTTCTTCCTCCCCGGTCTATCATATCGAAACTGAATTTTAAATCTTCCTCAATTCTGTCTTTTAGTTCCGATCTGAGTAAATTAGAAAAACTAAGAATGCTGTTAACCGGAGTTCGAATCTCGTGTGAAAGCTGTGTTAAGAATTCGGATTTTAATCTGTTTGATCTTTCGGCAAAGTCTTTTGCTTCAATTAAGTCTTCCTCAAATTTTTTTCTGTCGGAAATATCATGTTTAATCGCTATAAAATGTGTTATTTCATCAATCTCATTTTTGACAGGTGTGATTGTCATTTCTTCAAAATAAAGCGTACCGTCTTTTTTCTTATTTACTAGTTCACCTTCCCATACTTTGCCTGCGCTTATTGTTTTCCAAATATTCTTATAAAACATTTCATCATGTTTGTCGGACTTTAATAATCTTGGATTAGAGCCGATCAACTCTTCCGCTTCATAACCGGTTAGGCGTGTTATAGCCGAATTGCACCAAACAATTGCACCATCTTTTGTCGTAATTATCACACCATTATAAGCAGCGTTTAAAGCGCTGCTTTGTAATTTTAATTTTTGTTCTATATGCTTGCGTTCGCTTATATCTTGAAATACAAGAACAACTCCCTGTATTATTCCCCAATCGTCAAGAATTGGCGCAGCTGAACTCTGGATTGGTTTCTCGTCGCCGTCCTTAGATACCAGTAAGCTGTGGTTTGTAAAGTCGATAATTTTTCCCGATTCAATAACTTTTGCCACAGGACTTTCAATTAACTTATGCGTTGAATCATCGAGTATTTTAAATATTTCATGTAAAGGCTTACCCACTGTTTCTTCGGATTTATATCCCGTTAACTCTTCGGCCACACCATTCATAAAATTAATAATACCGTTTTTATCTGTGGCAATAACAGCATCGCCAATACTTTTTAGAATTGTACTTAACCATTGCTGTTTTTCGTTCAACTCCTTTTTCGAGGCATGCTTATGAAGAGTGATCTCGATATTTGTATAAAGTTCGCGCTCATCAAAGGGCTTAATAATGTATCCATAAGGTTGGATACTTTTTGCTCTCTGTATTGTATTTTCTTCCGAGAAAGCCGTAAGGAAAATAATCGGCACATCCACTTCGTTAAGAATTATTTCCGCCACTTGAATTCCGTCAAGTTTACCTTTTAACATAATATCCATTAATACAAGGTCGGGTTTTATGGCTGTAATTTTTTCAATGGCTTCTTCACCGGACGAGGCTGTTCCGGCTATATCGTATCCGAGGATGTTCAATCGTTGTTGGATTTCCATCGAAACGATTAATTCGTCTTCTACTATAAAAATGTTAGCTTTTAACATAAGTAATCAGTTATTCGTAAATTCTATTTTAAACTCAGTATAATTTCTCGGCTGCACCCACAATTTGCCCGCTATTTGCCGCACAAGATTACTAACTATCATTAGACCAAGAGAATTACTTTTCTCTATATCAAAGTTTTCCGGTAATCCAATACCATTATCGCTAATAATAAGTAATGTTTTATCGTGTTCGGACTTTTTAAGACTTATTTTTACTTTATTATCAGTATCTGTTTTGTCGTAACCCGGAAACGCATATTTGACAATATTCGATAATAACTCATTTATGATTAACCCTAATGGAACAGCTGTGTCGATAGTAAGGTCCATGTTTTCCAATTCGTATTCAATATCATACTGATTGGAAAATTCTTTAAAGCTGGTGAAAATATATGAAGAAAGATTCTTAATATAATCGGCAAAATTAATTTTCGATAAGTTACGGGACTGGTAAAGTTTTTCGTGAATCAGAGCCATAGTTTTAACTCTATTCTGGCTATCTGTTAACTGGTTTATAAAGCTTATGTTTTCTGCTTTACTCGATTGCAGGTACAACAAACTGGAAATTATTTGAAGATTATTTTTTACCCGGTGGTGAATTTCTTTTAATAGAATTTCTTTTTCCTTTAATGAGCTTTGTAAAACATCCGCCTGTTTTTTTAAATCTTCTTGTAGTATTAATTGCGAAATTGCCATCGAAAGAGGATGCCGTAATTCAACCATTATCTCTTTATCGTGATCTGAAAAGGAGCTGGCATTCCGGGATGATAAATTCAATTCACCGATAAGTTCGCCACGAAACATCAAAGAACTGTTAATACATGATTTAAATCCTTTTCTCAGAATATGCCTTTCTATTTCTGATTTGTCTTTCACAGCAGCTAAATCATGAACAATGTGAAATTCATTCTGCGATGAATTATTATGGAATTGAAAATTTACCAGGGGAATATTCTGTATCTCAAATTCAAACTCATTACCTGTGAACTTTACTTCGTAATACTTTGCCATATTATTCTCATTACTAAAAAGAAAAATGCTACACAAATCGAAATTAATAAGTATTCCGTGCAACTGATTCACAGTGCTGATTAATATTTCCTTTGTTGTCTTTGCTTCAATCAATCCTTTGTAAATATTCCTGAAAGTATTGACTTTAATATTGTATTCGTGCAGTGACTTTTCGGCTGCTTTTCTATATTGTACTTCTGAAATGAGAGATTCATTTGCTTTGGCGAGATCAACAGTCCGATCTAAAACACGCGCTTCTAATTCAGTATGTGAAATTCTTACAGCCTCGGCCATAGTGTTAAATGAATTTGCCAGGCTCTCCAGTTCGTCGCCGGTATAAATTTCTGCTTTTACTTCTAAATTGCCGCTGGCGATTTTACGGGCAGCGCGATCTAAGATTGTAATTGGTTTGGTTAATGTACGCGCGAAAAATATAGAAAATATAAATCCAATTATCGAAAGTATAATCGTTAGCCATGTAATTCGCAAAGTCGTTTCCGAATTACTTTTATTGTAGTTCTCCAATGACAAACCAACATGAATCCAACCCCAATCTATTCCAGAATAAATAAAATTATGGGATTTGTGAAAAACTTCCTTGCCAAGTAAAGGGCTGATTTTTATTTGACCTTCGGGCTGAATGAATTCCTGAACGGTAGTATGGTCGAGAGAATCTATTTCCCATTTATCTTTATAATGGATTAATGAGAATCCGTTATTTCTCACAATAACAACGTATAGAATTGAATTGCTTTCTCTAACGAGATTAAAACAATGATCTACAACATAACTGTATTCTTCTGTAATTAAAGCCGATGCATTAGCGTGAATAATAGATGTGGTTATATCGGCCGCCTCGTTTTGCATTCTTTCGACAGCCGAACTTTTAATATAAGGGAGAGTAAATACAACAAATAATATAATTGTTATCACGATAAGGAGCCATGAAAGAAAAGCGGCTTTCCAGGCTATTCTGCTTGACAGTGTCTTTATCTCGCCGAATAAATCTTTTTTTATTCTTTCAGTAAGGCTCATAAATATCCGCTTCCATTTATTATTTGCATTTCCCCTTACTTGATATTTTTATAATAATAATCAAACATTTGTTTTGAAGTTAATAAGTCATCTTCATGAATTTCCGATACCTTCTCAATCTTAAAAACGCTTAGGATCTGTTTTCCTTCAGTTGAATGATGAAGCTTTTGGGATTCTTTTAGTAAGATATCAATTAATTCTTGATCGGCTCCTTTTGTGTAGCAAGTCATGGATAGTAAAAGTTTTGGCGACATTTCTATTATTTCTAGTGATTTTTCCAACTGAGGATTTAATTCACATAGAGTATTAAATGATTCAAGCCTGACAATTGCGCAGTCGTTATTTTTGAAAAATACTGAATGAACCGTATTTGCTTCTTTATCATACGAATTAATTTTTTTGAAAAATTTTTCCTGGGCAGGCAATCCCTTTTGATGAAGTAAATTTGACAACCAAATTTTCATCAAGGGATGCGAATTAACTGAAGGTAGAGCCAAAGTTTTTCCTTTTAATGATTTTAACTCTTTTCCCCCTGAGGTTTTACTAACTATTAGAATGTAGTTGTTGAATATTCCATCGTCAGTTGTTGAAGCTAAACACGGCATAAGATCGAATCGATTTTTAAGTGAAAAATATTCATTTATACCGAGTCCGATAAAATCAACCTGTTTTCTTTTCAAAGCCTCGGCTATTTCATCAGATGAGCTGTAAACATATGATTCGAAATTGACTTCAAGATTTCTTTCTTTCTTTATTTTTTTTTCGGAATATTTCGGCATATGTGTAAATGGCGGCATTCCCATCTCTTGGATCGATATCCTGAAATATATTCTTGCTGTAGCCCATCTTAAAAAGTTTTATTTGATTCTGTATCGCATTATTCCGGCTCAAATTAAAGATAAAGAAATAACAGCAAATAAAGCTGATGAATAAAACACGTTTTGTAGTAATGACCGCCATATATTTATTTCTTTCTCTTGTAATTACTTTTCAATTTTTTGTTTTTTGCAATAAGGTCTTGAAGGCTATCAAGATAATTTTCTTCGAAGGGAACCAACCGGCTTATTTTAAATAATGTTAACAGATTTTTGCCATGAGCAGTGTATTCCAGGTTCCCGATATTTTTTTCAATTTTACCCCGTATTCCCCGGTCGTCGATTTTGGACCAGATGCAAAGCATACCGTATAAATATATTGGTGACGAATGAAGTATTTCCAAATCTTTCCCAAGCTGAGGATTTAATTCTACCATTGTTGAATAAACAGCTTTTGTAACAACGCATACCGATGCTTTCCCGAAAAAAAGCGGTAGTATTGTTTGCGAAGGATTTTCTTCATAAGTGATGGATGCAAAGAACTTGTCCGGAGTTTCAAAATTATTTTCGAGCAATTTATTCTCAAGCCACATCATCGGCGTATCAATTCCATACTTTGAATTAAATAACAATTTTTTCCCTTTAAGATCAGAAAGTGATTTTATTTTGTCTTTCTTTGAACATAAAATCAAAAACTCGTGACCGGGTTTGAAATCCGAAAGCGCTACGAAAGCAGGCTCAACCGGTTCGGATGATTTCAATTGTAAAAAATCAATTGCGGGTATTACGATTATATCAAGTTGATGTTTTTCTAATAGCCGTTCGGCTTCATAGTTCCCGTTTATTATTATCGATTCCGAGCTTGCATTTACATTGGTTTCATCCATAAATTCGTTTGTCAATAACTTTGTTACAGCCTTTGCATCCTCCACTTTTATTCCGCTCAAAATGCTTTTATAAAAACCTATACTGTAATTTATATGCGGCTCTCCCGTATTATGGCTCTGCGCTGAGATTACATATCCAAGCAAAACATTACCAACAATTGCAAAAAGAATTATATTTTTATTCAGCATTCTCTGCATTTACATCAGGTTAATTTTGTGTTGGGAATTCTTTACCTAAAACATTCTGAATTTTTGCTTCGATTTCAACATACTCATATAATACATACTGATATTGCGCCTTCATAATCGATTCGGTAATCTGCGCCTGAATCAGATCTTGCATTTCCATAAGATCATTAAAATATGCCCGTTCAGTTAAATCTCTGTTTTCCGTCGAAGTTTCCATCGCGGCTTTAAGTGATTTTTCTCTTTCGATTGCTGCTTCAAGTTTGTTGTACAAATCCTGGAGCTGAAGGGCCAATCCTTTTTTCAACAATTCTTTTTCTTCTATAAGTTTTAGATAATTTGCTTTTGCTTCGTCAACTTTTGCCGAGGTTCGGAATCCGTCAAACAATGAAATCTGCATCCCGATTCCGACTGCCCATAAATTTTTATTATCCAAAGTAACCATTCCATAATCGTAATTATTAAAAATTCTTTTATATGTTCCGAATAATCCTATTTGGGGATAATAATTGCTTTTCGCTTCATCAATTTTGGAATTGTATGCTTTTAATCCTTCCTCCACTTTACCCCACAGCGGACTGGAATTGTAAACTGTACCGATAAGTTCTTCCAATGATTGTATTGTATGATTGAACTGAATTTCATTATTGCTTAGTGCAATTTTGGTATTCCAATCGAGTCCCATTGCATTTACAAGCGCAGCTAACGCTGATTTATTTTGTGCCTTAATTGAAAATACGAACGAACCAACTGCTTCAACAATCGTCTTGTTTTTTAGGTAATCGGTTTTGGTTACTTTGCCGGAGCCTTTTTCATAAAGTGATTTAGTCACTTCGAGAGTCGTACTTAGTCTTTCGTGAGCCTCGGTAGCAATTTCCACTAATTTATTTGTCAGTACCACAGCATAGTACAGTCTTGTAGTTTCATATGTAATGTTTACTTTTGCCTGTCTTAAGTCGTGCTTTGCAGCCTCAAGTCCTGCTTCTGCTTGTTGGATATACGAACTGATTTTCCACCCTGTAAATAAAGGCAATGTCAAACTGATATCTGCAGTAATGGTTTGCTTATCCGCTAATTTTACGTTTTGTTCGGGAACGGCGATTGGTGGTAAGTCAAGTGTGATGGCGCCAAGATTAATTTGGGGGATTGTCATGTTCATCCCTGGCATTATAAAATTTAAATCCTGGTCGAACCGCGAGTAAAGTAATCCGGCATCAAGCTGTGGATAATGTCCGGATTGGGCTTGCTCAATTCGAGATTCAGCAGTTTGTATTGCATACTCAGCAGCCGGGCGATAATTGCTGTTTTTCAACGCAAGGTCAATACATTCCGGGAGAGATAATTTGAGTGTATCCGAATTTGATTCTATTTGCGCGTGAAATATTATCGGCACAAAAAGAAAAATAAAAAAGAACCTGAGAAAAGATTTTGTATTCATAAAACTCGTCATAATAAATCCCTTGCTTTAGAAAAATACTGAATGTATTTAGCAATCAATTATCGAAAGTAAACTCAAATAATTATAGTGGTGGTCTAACACTAATTGTTTTCAACCAGATTTTTATAAATTTCTCTGAATCTATTGAAATCATTAGTAGAAAAGCAGACAAAAACTACTTTACCAATAAGGTCGTTTCGAGATAGGAATTTTATCACTGTTTCGACAGCAATTTTTGAAGCGCGTTCAAAAGGGAATCCATAAACACCTTTGCTGATTGATGGGAATGCAATTGTTTTTATATTATTTTCTTCGGCAAGTTTTAATGAATTAAAATAACAACTGCTTAGTAATTCATCCTCTTTATTTGTTCCTCCGTGCCAAACAGGACCGGGAGTATGAATAACATATTTTGCCGAAAGGTTATATCCTTTTGTAATTTTCGCTTCGCCTGTTTTACATCCATGTAGAGTTCTGCATTCTTCCAGTAATTTTGGTCCCGCCGCCCGGTGAATTGCTCCATCCACTCCGCCTCCGCCAAGTAAACTTGTATTAGCGGCATTAACTATTGCATCTACACTTAGTTTAGTAATGTCGCCTTGCTGTATTTCTACTCGATTCATGAGCGCTTTTTATCTCGTTAGTTTTAAAATAATTTCTTTGAGATCAGAAAATTTTTCCACCAACTCATTTCTTAAACCCAATTCAAAATCAGCATATTCGAATCCCGGAGAAACATTGCATCCAATCAAGGAGAATGATTTTTCATCTCTAACTTTTGCAGCGAACCATGAACCAGCTGGAATTAAAAATTGCGGAACTTCTCCGTCAGCAATATTTATCCCAAGTACAATTTCCTGAAAATCTCCATTCGGACTAATTAAGTAAATCAAAAGAGGAGAACCATTATAAAAATGCCAAATCTCATCTGATTTCAATCTGTGGAATGCAGAAAAATTTTTACCTTCGAGCAGGTAATAGATTGATGTGTAAAAGTTTCTATCGCCGGAATATCTTTGAGGCAGCGCGGAATTGTCTATTGTTTCTTTCGATTTGTAAATCTCTTTAAAATATCCTCCTTCGGGGTGGGGAAGTAAATTTAATTTTTCAATCCACTCTTTTGCGCTATTCATTGTTTATTCCAAATAAAAACGTTAAAGGAATATGAAGCCGCTTAGCCCAATCCACTTCGGAATGAACAGCGCCTTCTTCAAAGTGACAAAGAAGATTATTTCCCTTTTTGTAGCCAATCTTTTTTAAATACTTGCACATTTTAATGTTGTCACTAATTAATGACGTTTCCAGTTCACCGCAGTCAAGATAAAGTTTTACATCTTTTATTTTATGATGATTATTTTTTACCATCATGAATATCTGCTGGTTATTTACCCAAAATGAATTTGACATACACCCAGCTTTACCGAATACTTCCGGGTAATTCCAAACAAGTTGAAATGAATTCAATCCTCCCATGGACGAGCCCATTATTGCCGTATTATCTTTCTCCGGAAGTGTGTTATAGGTTTCATCAATGAACGGTTTGAGTTCATCGATAATAAACGACGCATATTTTTGACCCTTCTCGGTAAACCAATTGTATTCATCAAGACGGTCGATTGAATTATTGATCCCTACAATAATTATTTCCTCAATTCTTCCTTCCGAAATTAATTGACTCGCGGTTTCGTCAACTTTCCAATCATAGCCAATGTAGGACAAATGAGGAAAAAACAAATTCTGTCCGTCGTTCATGTAAAGCACCGGAAATCGCTTTTGGCTGTTTAAATACGATGGCGGCAGCCAAACGATAATATCGCGTTCGTTGCTCAGAATCTCCGAGTAAAAATCACGATGAAAATTTATAACACCGACAATTTCATCGCTGTCGTAATAATTTATATTGGGTTCGGGTACTTCCATTAATTCCTGTAATAACAATCAATATAAAACCGCGCCAATATAATAATTTGTTTCCCCAAAATTTCCCTAAAGTACTTGTTGAGTAATCTAAAAAGATAAAATACCAATTATTAATATCAATACATCCTAACTCACGAAAGAAATTACCACTCGTCCGGGAACTACATTCTCGCTTTCTTCGTTTTCAAAGGAAAATAAAACAATTTCAATCTTGACAAAAAATTCCAGATTGATTACGTTTTCATCAGAAAATTTAGAAAAAAGGTAAATGATGAGCGAAGATAATGGCAACGATATGAAAGTGGTTGAGGATTTAACTCAATCCGAATACAAGTGGGGTTTCGTTACCGACATTGAAACAGATGATTTTCCCAAAGGATTGAATGAAAAAATTGTCCGCATGATTTCAAAGAAAAAGAACGAGCCCGAGTGGATGACCGAATGGAGAATAAAATCGTACCGCCATTGGTTGAAAATGAAAGAACCGAAATGGGCGAAGGTAGGATATCCCGAAATTAATTACCAGGATATTCGCTATTTCTCAGCGCCGAAGAATCAGCCGAAACTTAATAGTCTTGAAGATGCCGATCCTGAATTGTTGAAAACTTTTGAAAAGCTTGGTATTCCTCTTGAAGAGAGAAAACTTCTTGCCGGTGTCGCGGTTGATGCTGTGTTCGATTCGGTTTCTGTAACCACGACCTTTAAAGAAACATTGGCAGAGCAGGGAATAATATTTATGTCGATATCGGAAGCGATTCGCGAGCATCCCGAACTTGTGAAAAAGTATCTTGGCTCTGTTGTTCCGTACACCGATAATTTTTTTGCTACACTTAACTCGGCAGTATTCAGCGATGGCTCATTCGTTTATATTCCGAAAGGCGTTCGATGCCCGATGGAGCTTTCAACATACTTTCGAATTAATGCGATAGACACAGGTCAATTTGAACGAACCTTGATAATTGCCGAGGAAGGAAGTTACGTTAGTTACCTCGAAGGATGTACCGCTCCGATGCGCGATACAAATCAACTTCATGCAGCCATTGTTGAATTGATTGCTCTCGACAACGCCGAGATAAAATACTCGACAGTACAGAATTGGTTTCCCGGCGATAAAGAAGGAAAGGGAGGAATTTATAATTTTGTTACTAAACGAGGCGCATGCCGCGGTAAAAATTCAAAAATCTCGTGGACACAAGTTGAAACCGGCTCTGCGATAACATGGAAATATCCCGGCTGTATTTTACAGGGAGATAATTCGGTTGGTGAGTTTTATTCGGTGGCGGTTACAAATCATATGCAGCAAGCTGATACCGGCACGAAGATGATTCATCTTGGAAAGAATACGAGAAGCACAATCGTATCCAAAGGAATTTCCGCAGGGCGAAGCAGCAATTCTTACAGAGGTCTTGTTAAGATTGGGAAGAACGCGGCAAATGCGCGCAATTTTTCGCAGTGTGATTCAATGCTGATGAGTGATAAATGCGGTGCACACACTTTCCCATATATCGAAGTTGGAAATGAAACTGCACAAGTTGAGCACGAAGCAACAACTTCGAAAGTAGGTGAAGATCAGATATTTTATTTGAATCAGAGAGGCATAAAGACGGAAGACGCAGTGAACATGATTGTGAACGGATTCTGCAAAGAAGTATTTAAAGAGCTTCCGATGGAGTTTGCAGTTGAAGCACAGAAGTTACTTGCGATTAGCCTTGAAGGTTCTGTGGGATAGAAAATGGAAGATGGAAAATGGAAAATGGAAGATGGAAAATGGAAAATGGAAGATGGGAAATGAAAATATACATTATAATTCTTCTTTTACTGAAAACTGATTACTGATTACTGATTGCTGATAACTGATTACTTTTTACTAACAACGAAAAATAGGGACAACAAAAAAAATGTTACAAATAAAAAATTTACATGCATCGATAGATGAAAATGAAATTCTTAGAGGAATAAATCTTGAAATTAATGCCGGCGAGGTACATGCTATTATGGGTCCGAATGGATCGGGAAAAAGTACGCTTGCCAATGTTTTAGCCGGACACGAAGCATACAAAGTAACCGAAGGCGAAGTAATATTCGAAGGAAAGAATTTACTTGAATTGTCACCGGAAGACCGTGCACGCGAAGGAGTTTTTCTCGCATTCCAGTATCCGATTGAAATTCCCGGTGTTACCAACGCAACATTTCTGAAAACAGCTTTGACTGAAATTCGAAAATACAAAGGTCTGCCGGAATTATCCGCCAAAGAATTTCTTGTATTGATGAAAGAGAAAGCAGAGATTATGGGCATGCAGGACACATTGATTAATCGTTACGTGAATACCGGATTTAGCGGCGGCGAGAAAAAGAGAAATGAAATTATGCAGTTGCTGATGTTGAATCCCAAGCTGGCATTGCTTGATGAAACTGACTCTGGGCTCGATATCGATGCATTAAAAATTGCTGCGCAGGGAGTAAATACTTTCCGTTCAAAAGAAAACGGGGTATTGGTTGTAACGCACTATCAGAGATTATTGAATTACATCGTACCGGATTTTGTACACGTTTTATCGAAAGGCAGAATAATTAAATCCGGTGGAAAAGAACTCGCACTCGAACTTGAAGACAAAGGTTACGATTGGGTTGTTGAAGAAGACTTTCAAAATCAAACCGCATGACAAGGTGAATGATGAATAGTGAAAATTATAAAATAAAAGAGTGGTATAAATCTAATTTCGAGAAGTTCGAAAAAAATTTGAACGGGGAGTCGAAAACTTTTTTTCATCAATCCAGGAAAGATGCTTTTTCAAAAATTGATGACTTCGATTTCCCAACGCAGAAAGTTGAAGAATGGAAATACACAAATATCTCTCCAATTCTAAAACATAATTTTGTACCTGCTTCAATTGCTGTAAAAACGGAAATATCTAAGGATGAAGTAAAGAATATTGCATTCGAAAATTTCGAATCACATTTGCTAGTGTTTGTTAATGGAATTTTTTCGAAAGATTTATCTTCGATTGATGGTTTACCCCAAGGTGTAATTATCGACAGTCTCAATAATATTCTAGAAAATAATCCGGATATTTTACAAAAACATCACGCGGAAATTTCGAAGAGTGAAAATATATTTACTACGCTTAACGCAGCTTATGCTTATGATGGATTTGTTGCCATTGTACCGGACGGCAAAATAGTAGGAAAGCCGGTTCAAATTTTGTATTTGAATGGAAGCGGGAGCGAGAATATTCTTTCAACACCGCGGAATTTTATTTCTGTTGGCAAGGATGCTCAATTAAAAGTTATCGCTCATTTTATGGGTGTTTCGGATAACACATATTTTACCGATTCGGTTACCGATGTCGTGTGTGGCGAAAATTCAGTGGTAGAAATTTATAAAATTCAGAATGAGAGTAACGCTGCGTTCCATATTGAAAGAACATCGGTGAGTCAAAAGAATTCGGCTAATTTTAGTCATCATAATCTTTCGTTTGGCGGTGCGCTTGCAAGGAATGATATATATTCTGTTCTCGATGGCGAGCATATAGAGAGTCATCTTTACGGATTATATCTTGCTAACGAAAAGCAGCATGTTGATACACATACATTTATTGATCATGCCAAACCAAATTCATTCAGCAATGAAGTGTATAAAGGAATTCTTGATGACGAATCGCATGGTGTGTTCGGCGGTAAGATATTAGTTAGACAGGATGCGCAGAAAACGAATGCTTATCAATCGAATAAAACAGTTTTGCTTTCGAAGAATGCGAACATCGATACTAAACCGCAACTTGAAATTTATGCTGATGATGTTAAGTGTTCGCATGGCGCAACTGTTGGTCACCTTGATGACAATGCATATTTTTATATTCGTTCGCGAGGCGTGCCGGATGACCTGGCGAAATCAATGTTGATACATGCGTTTGCAAACGATGTGATTGAAGCAGTAAAAATCGAACCGCTGCGAGAGTCGCTGAACCACATGATCTTTGAACATCTGCACAGAGTTGAGATATAAAATCAATCTCTTTGTGCCTTCGTGCCTTAGTGGCAAAAGCAATTGCCACAAAGGCACCAAGACACGAAGGGAAATAAAAAACATAATAGAGATATCTTATGTTCGATGAAATTCAGACTATTGACGCAAAGACAAAAGTATCAACAAAAAGAAAATTCATTGTCGATGAGGCGAGGGAAGACTTCCCCATTTTAAAAAGAATGGTTAATGAGCATCCGCTTGTCTATCTCGATAATGCCGCAACAACACAAAAACCCAATTCCGTGATTGAAGCAATCAATCATTATTACACTTTTGAAAATGCAAATGTGCATCGCGGTCTTCATTTTTTAAGTGAACTCGCAACGGAATCATTCGAAAAAGCGCGGCTCAAAGTAAAAGAATTTATTAATGGATTGAGCTACTCAGAAATAATTTTTGTTAGGGGAGCTACGGAAGGAATAAATCTTGTCGCTACTTCATTGTGTAGGTCGAAATATTTTATGCAAGGCGATGAAATAATTATTTCCAACATGGAACATCATGCGAATATTGTGCCCTGGCAATTATCACGCGACAGAAAAAAATTACAACTTCGCGTTATCCCCATTAATGATAAAGGTGAATTGGAAATCGATGAGTACAAGAAACTGATTAATCCCAAAACAAAATTAGTCTCGATAGTTTATATATCGAATGCTCTTGGTACTATTAATCCCGTTAAAGAAATTATTGATATTGCTCATTCGTACAATATTCCGGTGCTTATTGATGCTGCACAGGCTGCGCCGCACATCCCGATTGATGTGCAGGATTTGAACTGCGACTTTCTTGTTTTATCGGGACATAAAGTTTTTGGTCCAACGGGAATCGGAGTTCTTTACGGTAAATCTCAGTATCTGAATGAGTTGCCGCCGTATCAGGGCGGGGGAGATATGATCCGAACAGTAACATTCGAAGAAACAACTTACGATGACATTCCCCACAAATTCGAAGCGGGCACTCCAGACATAGCCGGCGGAATAGGACTCGGCGCCGCTATCGATTATTTGAATCAATTCGATAGAAAAGAATTAGTTGAATATGAAAGCAAACTGCTTGAATATGCAACTTCTCAATTGCTTCAATTGGATGGACTGAGAATCATAGGTACAGCGCAGAAAAAAGCCTCGGTAATTTCTTTTGTTATGGAAGGGATTCATCCTTACGATATTGGGACTATTATTGATACCGATGGTATAGCGATAAGAACCGGGCATCATTGTACACAACCTTTAATGAAACGATTTAATTTATCGGCAACCGCCCGCGCCTCGTTCGCATTTTATAATACAATCGAGGAAGTTGATAAACTCGTTGCCGGATTGAAAAAAGTAATAAAAATGTTCAGATAGAAAAGAAGGAAAATGATAGACAAAAAGAATCTCGAAGAAATAATTATTCAAAAACTCAAAACATGTTTCGATCCCGAAATTCCGGTGGATATTTATGAACTTGGATTAATTTACCGGATTAAGATAGATGATGATGCCAATGTTTATATCAAGATGACATTAACATCCCCGGGTTGTCCGGTTGCCGGCAGTCTTCCCGGAGAAGTGAAGGATGCAATTAGGTCATTAAAAGATATAAAAGATGTTTATGTTGATCTTGTATGGAATCCGCCATGGGATATAAACATGATGAGTGAAGAAGCAAAGCTTGAACTTGGATTTCTATAACATAACAGATAGAGGAACGAAGAAGGTATGAGATTCTTTGTCGCTTCGCTCCTCAGAATTAAAGAAAGGAATTAATATGTTCGAAATAAATAGCAGTAGAATGAAACCGCCGATGTACGATCCGGATGCGGTTCAACCCATGAGAGATGAATTGGTCTTTGTAGGCTTTGAAGAACTCACTACTCCCGAAAAAGTAGATGAAGTTCTTTCTCCAAAAAACGATGAAACTGTTCTCGTGATGGTTAACTCTGTATGTGGATGCGCAGCGGGAAGCGCGCGTCCCGGTGTAACTTTAGCATTGCAGAATAAAATAATTCCAGATAGAATTACAACCGTCTTTGCCGGGATGGACCGCGATGCTGTTGATTATCTTCGGAATAAATATTTGTCAACGATGATGGCCTCGTCACCGTCGATGGCATTATTAAAAAACGGCGAGATATTATTTAGTTTGCCGCGATTTGAAATTGAAGGAAGATCGCCGGAAGAAATTGCCTTTGATTTGACGGCAGCATTTAATGAACATTGTTCAAAGAATGGCCCTTCTATTCCGGAAGAAGAGTATAAAAAATTGGTTCATGCAAAAATGTGCGGATCGAAGATACCGTTGAGCAAATAAGAGCAAGAATAAGATTAAGAATAAGAACAAGAATAAGACAAGAAGAAGATAAATGAAATTTAGTGCGCAGGAAGAATATGGTTTGCGTTGTTTAATTCGCATTGGTAAAGCATACCGGTTGAGCAGATCGCTAACTATTCCAGAAATAAGTATGCTTGAAGGTTTAACACAGCACAACGTTGCGAAAATTCTGCGAACACTTCGTCTTGGGGGAATCCTCGAAAGTGAACGCGGACAAACTGGCGGTTATACATTAACCCGTTCTCCGATTGAAATTAATCTTGGAAATGTTCTTGCAGTTTTAGGCGGCAGATTATTCAGCGATGAATTCTGCCGCAGTCATTCCGGCGCGCTCAACATTTGTACTAATAGTGTTGATTGTTCCACCCGTTCGCTTTGGAAAATAATTCAGGATGCCGTTGATAACGTGGTTGGAAACATGACTCTGGAAGATATGATGGGAAAAGAGTTCGAGTTATTTGAAAAGTCTTTAGTGATGAATAATTAGTGTTTTTCAATTTGGATTTACATTTCTCAATCTGCAATGAGAAATTTGCAACTATATTATTGAACCAGCACAGAAATAATATCCATTACATTTGTTCCTGTGGGACCCGTTCTAAATAATCCGCCAACTTGGCGAAGAAAATTGTAAGAATCATTATTCTCAAGAAATTCATCAATGTTCAATCCAAGATGAATTGCATTATCATAAATTTGTGGCGATGCCATTCCTCCAGCTTCGTCCGTCGGTCCATCGGTTCCATCAGTGCCGCAGCAAATAATGTTATAATCATAACCGGGATTTCCAAATTGTTGAAGACACAATAATGCCAGATGTTGATTACGTCCGCCGATGCCTGATCCTCTTACTATAATTGTTGGTTCGCCTCCAAACAAAAGGCAAGCGGGTCTCTCAATCAGAATATTCGATTGTTGAATTTGACATACAAATTTGGAAATATAATCAGCGACGTTTTGAACATCTCCGGCAATTTCTTTATTAATAATCTCAGCATGATAGCCGAGTTGTTCAGCTTTTATTTTCGCGGCTTCAAGGGCATGCGAGTTGTTGGCGATAATAAAATTGTCAACGTGATTGGATGAATCGTGTTTGGGATTAACTATCCCGGAAATTTCCTTTTCCAAACCAGCATTCAAATATATTGTTACATTTTTCGGCAATCGTCTTTCTATTTCGTATTTAGTGATAATATTCCATACATCTTCGTAAGTTGACGAATCAATGGCAGTGGGACCGGAAGCAATCAAATCAATCGGGTCGCCAATTACATCCGAAATTATCAAACTAATTATTGTTGCGGGATACGCGGCTTTTGCAAGTCCTCCGCCTTTGATTAATGACAGATGTTTTCTGATTGTATTTATTTCTCGAATGTTAGCGCCGCATTTTGTCAGAATTTCATTAATACATATCAAATCGCTCAAATCAATTTCGGCAGGTAATATTTCCAGCAAAGAAGAACCGCCGCCGGAAATTAAATTTATTACCAAATCATTTTTTGTCAGATTTGATACAAGATTGAAAATCTCTTCGCCGGCAAGTAAGCTGTTTGCATCGGGAATAGGATGTCCTGCTTCGAGAATTTTGATACGGTTGCATTTAACCGAATACCCGTATTTTGTGACTAAGATACCGTCGTTTATTTTGTCTCCGATGATTTTTTCAATTTCATATGCCATGAACGCTGATGCTTTACCGGCTCCGATTAAATAGATTTTTTGAAAACCATTGATTGGAAAAAGTTTGCCATTAATTACGAGAGTATTATTTGCAAGTTTAACAGATTGTGGAATTAAATTTTCCGGCTTTACCGCATCAATGCCGAAAGTGATAATCTCAAGATTATCCACATTTAATTTTTGATTATTGTCAGTACCCAAGAACTCTTACCGGAAAATCAAAATAATTGATCTGGAAATTATTCTTCCTTCGACCCGGAAGCGGCAATCAAATCTTTCCTTTTCAGAATATCTTTAATTTTTTCAAACTGAATCAATAAGTCGGTTGGACCATATACATAAGCTGTGATCTCGTATGTGTTGTAATAAAATCTAATCCCTTCGGTAGTGAGATAAAAATTATTATTCAAAGCGAACTTATTATTCTCAAACCAGAAATCGGCTTCCTCAAGTTTTTGGTCAGGTGTTAGATTTTTCTGCTCGCGAAAGATTTTCTCCGCTATTGCATTTAATTTTTCGTCAAATCCATCAACAAACAAATCTGAATAGGATAATTGCCTGCCTGTTGCTAAATCAAAATTACTGAACAATATAATTGTGTTCGGATGAACTCCACCCAGCGAACCATATTCTTCATACTTAATTCCAAAAATACCTTTTGCGTTGTAGTTGACCTCAACCTTGCGTTCCAATTCCCACGGCATCGAGTTTATCGGATCATCGGTTAACATTTCGTCGTAAGATTTTGTAAGGTTATTAAAAAGTTCGTCCATTGTTGCGAACACGGTATCCTCTCCAACCGAGCTGAGAATATGTCTTATAACGGCGTCATTCAATTCTTTTACAACTTTAGGTGAGGAAGCTCCATTGACTTCAGGGTAACTCATATCAACTTTTATATCATAAGGCTGATTGTACTTTGCATAAATCTTCCCGTAACTTTTCATCTGGAAAGACGCATTCTCAAAATTTGTCTTTTTCTCATGCGTACAAGAAATAAATGTAAAAAGAACAACTAAACTGATAATGTATTTTTTCATTGTTTCTCCAAAGCTAAATTCACCGTGAGTTAATTTGATTTTCAACCAGCACAATAATATCATTTCCAAATATAAATACCGAGCTAACTTTAGAAATATTTTTAAAAGAAGATTATGCTAATTTGATGAAGGAAACCTCAACACAAATGGGTAATAAAAATTTATCGTACTTTTTTAGAATGTAACAGGTATAAACCCTACTCCGAAATTAGCTTGCAGTGCAAATACATAAACATCTGCGTCGCCATCCACAACTGGAACGTTCGAGTAAGCGGCTGTTGCTTTCAATTCGAACGATAGAAAAATCCTTTCAATAATTTCGAAGTGTTTGTTGATTGCAAAATTTAAAAGCGGTCCGCGCAGATAATAACCGCCGCCTATTCCGCCGTCTTCGGGTAGTTTTTTATTTCTGATTGTGCTCTCTGCATGCGCCAATACAAATCCGGCACCGGCACGCAGGATAAAATCATTATACTTCCATGCGTAATTTATATTTACGAAATTGAATCCATGCGAGATGCTGAACTCCTGAACCTCGGGCGGTGGATTATCAAGATAAATTTTATGATGAGTTGATTCCAGCTCCCAGCCCGAATCTCCATTCCAGTACCCGATGCGCCAATGCCAATAAATTGGAATAACAAACGGTTCGGACCGGTAACGGGCTATGAGTGAAATCTGTTCTTCGCCATTTTGGTTTATTGTTAACGGAAGCGGTGCGTTGTAAGGTACGCCGGTAAGAAACTCAATAGTAATATTTGATTGTCCAAATAAGTTGAACGATAAAAGTATCGTTTTAACAAATATTTTTATTAGATGGTTCACCGTGCTTGCTGTATAATTTTTCTTTCGCCATGCCCGACTTTTGAATACGAATACCAGGTAGCTAAAAATTGAGCAAAATAAGTTGCCAGTGTTACATAACCGAATGATTTTTTTACCAGAAAAGTATAACCAATCATCCCGAATAGTCCGAGATAAAAGAAGATTAAATATGGAATTAACAACTTTGTCTCGCGGAAATTAAGTTTGAGAATGTAATCAAAAAATAATTCGATGATGAGATAGACAATCATAAATAAGGGCAGACTGTATGTCCACCATTCACGTGAATCATTAAAATTAATCGCAACTGCAAATAATATTGGAATTCCTAAAATAATCATCGAGATTCCGCAGTAATACTCAATCCTTCTTAACTTCAATGGACGGGAAATAAATAAAATTAAAAGAAGAATATTGATGAGGTTGGCGCTGATAAAAATTAAAAAATCCATCATACCAGCCTCTTATTTAATCCACCCCGGAGAGGGTTTCGTCGAAAAATCGCGGTATATGTTTGTAATTTCCGAATTATCAAAGGTAATAGAGTTGACCGATTCATACCTGCCTCTAAGTGCCAAACCTTTTGCTCGAATTAACTCTGCAGGCAAAGGAGTTTCAGGAGGATTATTATGTCTAAAATATCTTCTTACTACATCACCGTATGTGTACTCATATACAATTTTCATCGTGTATTTATCAGGTGGATATCCTGAAAAATCATACCACTCAACGTTGATTGGATTGCAGTAATATGAAGAGAAAGGATGTAACTCAATTAAATCTGCTTCAGAGATATCATGGAGTGGATGAACATTAACATCATGATACATATCGAGCATATTTCCATTTAATGTATCACCGGAAGAATTAGTAATAATGTAATCAAACGGAGAATAAATGACTTCAGGATGTAGTAAATAGATAAATTCGTTAGTGTTATTTTTAAATGTTGGAATGAACTTCAAATACGGACCATTCCAAATCAGGCTGTCGAGCGTAAGTGTGATGATATTATTGCCGTATCTTTCCGAAAGTATTTTTTGATAATCAAGATATTTTGGGGGAAAATCGATTTTCTCTAAATAACCAAAGGAGGCGGAAAGTTTGTAATTAAATTCAAGTGAGTTATTCTTGTCGTTTATTAAAATTGTATCCTGTATAAAGTTATATGAGGCGCTGATTATTTGTAATAAATATTTCCCGGTTTCATGCAATGCAATTTCGTAATATCCATCTTCTTTTGTAGTTGTATCGATTTTCTCGTTTGAGCTTTCGTTTATAAAGGATAATAAACAAGGAAAAACCGGCGGCGAATCAAAATCGTATGTTGTTATTCGACCGTGCACATTTTTCGACTCTGTCTGCGAAAATACAGATGTAATTCCACAGAAAAGGATAAAAATGATAATTCTTTTCATAGATAGAGTCATTAATTATTTGTTACATGCTGTTTCAACTTCTTCAATAGTTTTGGGAATCGGTTTGCCGAGCACCCTGCTACCGGTTTCGGTTATAAGTACATCATCCTCAATTCTAATTCCACCAAATCCTTTCATCGTTTCGACTTTATCGTAGTTAATAAATTCGGCATGTCTATTCTCAGCTTTCCAGTTATCAATTAATTGCGGAATGAAATAAATTCCCGGCTCAACCGTTAGAACGAATCCCGGTTTCAATTCTCTTGCGCATCGCAAATAGGCAAGTCCAAATTGTTCGCTGCGTTTTGTTTCGTCATCGTACCCAACAAAATTTTCTCCGAGTCCTTCCATATCATGAACATCGAGTCCAAGCATGTGTCCGAGTCCGTGCGGGAAGAACAATGCATGCGCACCGGCTGATACTGCATCATCAACATTCCCTTTCATGAAGCCAAGTTCTTTCATTCCTTCGGCAGTAATTTTTGCTGCATTCAAATGAACTTCTTTATACTTCAATCCCGGCTTTATCATTTTTATTGATTCGGTATTCGCCTTCAAAACGATGTTGTAAATACCTTTTTGAAGCGAGGTAAATTTTCCGTTCACGGGAAATGTTCTCGTAATATCGCTGGCATAGTGAAGTAAACTTTCAACACCTGAATCGAGTACGGCAAGTTCGCCGTCTTTCATAATGTTTCCGTGATAATGATTATGAAGCGTTTCGCCGCGCACTGAAAATATCATCGGGAATGAAATGCCGTTTCCTTTTAGTAATGCAATACCTTCAAGCAGTCCGGATATTTCTCTTTCAACCATCCCGGGTTTTGTCAGCCTCATTGCCATTTCATACATCTCGTAACTTACATCCAGAGCTTTTTCGATTTCGGAAATTTCTTCCGCCGACTTTATTGAACGCTGAGATACAATTGCTTTTATCAAATCTTGCGAAGCATTCTTATTTACTTCACTGTGCGGAATTCCAGTTAAGCTTTCGATTTGAAGAGTTACATCAGCATGGTAAGGAGGAACGAAATGAATTTTGCGCCCACGCTGCTGCGCATATTTTATGGCAGCATCTAATTTTTCAGCGGGAGAAGTATCATTAACTCCAACAAGTTTTGCGCGTTCTTTTAATGGTTCGAGCGGTCCCATCCAGACTACATCTTCAACTGGGCGGTCATCTCCAAAGATAATATCATTATCGCTATCAACATCAATAACGGCTGCGAGTCCGGTTTCGTCCAATCCAAAATAATATAGGAAATTGCTGTCCTGCCTGAAATGATATGTGTTGGCTGCATAATTCATCGGAACTTCATTATTACCGGGAAATAATATCAATCCGCTTTTTACCAATTCTTTTAATTTTTTTCTGCGTTCGATGTAAGTTTGGACGGAAAACATTTTAAACTCCTTTCAATTGTTTTAATGCACAATATTTTGACGAAAAATTACGAAATAAATTTTTAAGAAATGAGGGATTTATACTTCTATTCCAGGTTTTCTTTTCAAAAATATATTCACGACTGTTATTATCAATCTGAGAGCTTTGAGAAACAGCAATTGTCTTTGCGACCGGAGGGTGAAATCTTTACAGCCGATAAGATTTCTCACCGCAAAAAGCGCAGGACAAACAGTCGCTCCTCTTTTTAGAAATAGCATCTTCGAATTTTTTTGATATTGTATTCAATCAATAATTGAGTTTTGGTTGAGATAAGTATTGTTGATAATTGGTATCCATTTAATTATTTTTCAACAAAAATTGTAGGACTAAGATGGAAGAGAAGAATCGAATAAAAACATTCTCCGCTGTGATAACAAAAGATGAGGAAATGTATGTTGCTAAATGTCCTGAAGTTGGAACTGTCAGTCAAGGAAATTCTATCGAAGAAGCTATATCGAATTTAAAGGAAGCAACGGAATTATATCTTGAAGAATTTCCACTTCGTGAAATGCCGAAATCGTTATTTACAACCTTTGAGGTTGCATTAAGTGCTTAAGAATATTTCAGGAGATGAATGCGTCAAGGTTTTATGCAAGCATTTTGGATTTAAAATGGTTCGTCAAAAGGGAAGCCATATTATTCTACGAAAAGAATTAGATACCGGTGCAATTGGGACAGTTGTACCTGCTCACCGAGAAATTAAAACAGGAACTTTAAAAGGGATTTTAGAATTGGCAAAAGTCGATGAAAATGAATTTGAGAAATTTCTTTAAAAGTTTTATGTATTGAATTGGTAATACTCTGTGTAAAGAGAAAACCCGGCATCAACCGGGTTTTGATTTTTACTTCTATGCCAGTTTTTTATTTCAAAAACAACTTTTGCAATTCTCTTTTCGGGCGTGATTTCCATGCGCCCTTGTGATAAGCATATCCGGCAACAAGCGGCATCGCTATAGTAGCTTCGGCATATACCATCTGCTCGAAGGTAGTTTCAACCTTTCCCCATGAACTCGCTTCTTTTAGTGTTGAGCTTGATAACGCGCCGTCACGCACATCAGCTACCGTAATTTGAATTGCGTATTTATGCATCGGTGCGTCTTCTTGCAATATATCTGCTGCAACAACAATATCCTGCGTAAAGTTTTTCGGAACACCGCCGCCAATCATGAATATTCCGGTTTCTTTTGTATGTAGTTTTATCTGTGTCAATTCATAAAAATCTTTCCCGGAATCGAACGAAACATGTTTATCGGGATGATTGTGCTGATGCATTACGATACCGAATCCCGCAGAACAATCGGAGAATGCGGGTACAAAGATAGGAACATTGTTTTTGTATGCGGCATAAATCACACTGTCATCTACCTTCGGTCCACCATTCTCATCAAGAAATTTACCGAAATGCCATAACAGTTCTCTCGATGAATATGGTCTTGGTTCTAAGCCATTGAAAATTTTCTCGGTAGTGTCATCGCAAATTCGCAATTCGTCTTCGTCTATAAATGTATCGTAGATTCTATCTATGTGAAGTTCGCGCATTTCATTATCATCAACAAAAGGAGTTCCGATGTAATGTTTGAATCCAAGAGCCTCGAAGAAATCCTGGTCAACCATTATCGCGCCGGTCGAGACAATTGCATCAACCATGTTGTTCGAAACCAAATCATAAACGACACGTTTTAATCCGGCACTAAAAATACTTCCGGCCAGTGTTAGGATTACTGCACAATCTTTATCGAGAAGCATTCTATCAAAGATATTTGCTGCCCGGTTTAAGTCGCGGGCGGAAAATGCCATGTGCTGCATCGAATCGACAAGCTGAATTACATTGTGTTCTTTTATATCGATATGCTTAATTACATCTTTCAAATAATCTTTTTTTGTCATTTTTTACCTCTATTTTTTTCTTAAAATTACTTCATAATATACTTCCTGCCTAAGGATTATCGCAAGTAAATAAATTGGCCAGAGCAATAAAGATATTATAAAATCTCTTGATAGGAATTTATATTTCAAAAATTCGATCCTGCATGCGAAATTTCGAAATTCCACTGCTTCAAATCCAGCTCCCCGAATAAAAAACTCAATAGACTTTTTATTGAATCCATTTATATGATATGGAGAAGAAAATGCATTCATCTTTGAAGACATGGATTTTTTTTTCGTGAACATGTTGACAAGAAATTTAACTTTGTTGAATAAACTGTCCTCGTTTGGAACACCGATATACACGACACCACCGGGCTTGAGAATTTTTTTAATTTTCAAAATATAATTTAATGGTTGAGTAACATGTTCCAGCACCGAATCCATATAAATCATATCAAAAAAATCGTCAGGGTAATCAACTTCTAAAAATTTTCCTGTAATAAATTTTGTTGACGAATTCTTAGTCGATTTGTTCCTCAAATCATTTATATCAATTCCATTAATATTCCATCCTCGTGAAAATCCTTCAACAAGCGCGAGTCCTTCGCCGGAACCCAGGTCGAGAAAATTATGGGAGTCGGAATTTTTAGCTTTATTAAGTCTGGAAAGTCGATTGGATAGATTTCGGATTCTTTCTTTATAGTGCCAATCGGTCATTTTTGTGAAATAACCATCATCATAAATTTGTTTCCACTCATCATCTGAAAAATCTATCGAAGGATGTACATAGTAAAAATCGCATTTTGTACATTGTACAATCTGATACTTATTTCGAATAAAAGGTAAAACCTTTGATGCGATTTTCGGATAGCCCATTTCCCGGAATTGGTCATTCGAACATAAGGGACACAGGCTTTGGTGTATTTTGAATTCTTTTTTTCTCATCTTTTTCATTAAAAAAACATCTTCGCAACTTTTAGAATTCCTTGCTTCCACGGCACGCGGTGCGACACACCCGATTGGTTTTTGAATGAATCGAGATTATCGAGGTACCATTTATAATTTCTTACAAGCGCATCTTTATTTGAAAATTTAGGAGAGTATCCTAAATTTTTTTCCGCTTTCGCAATTGAAACGAATGAGTCTTTGGAGGCGGTTTCATAAACCCATTTGTAAAGCGGAGATAGTTTTAAAGCCTCGAGAAATTTTAATGTCCAGATAATTGGTTTTTCAGGCAAACCAACAATTTTCTTTTTGAAACCAGCACAATCCAATACGGCCTGGTAATCCTCTCGCATCGTGGTAAATTCTTTAGCGCCAATATTGAATGTATCATTCACAATAGATCTATCGAGAGTTGCACACAAATAAGTTGCCTCGCACAAATCTTCGATGTCAAGTAATTGATATCGGTTGCTGCCATCTCCAATCATCGGAAAGCCGTGACCGGTACTCGCCCAATCATAAAATAACGCGAATACACCCAATCTTTCCGGACCAATAAATGATTTTGGGCGAAGAATCGGGACGCACATTCCTTTCTCTCTAAATTTAATACATTCTTCTTCTGCCTGGATTTTTGCTTTCCCATATGGACCAACACCGTCAAGTTTGTCGGTTTCATAAAGAGGATGATGATCAGGAATTCCATAAACAGCTGTGGAGGAGATTTGAATAAATCTTTGTACGTCATTTCTTTTTGCAACTTCGAGTAATAATCTTGTACCTTCAACATCGGTTGAATAGATTTCTTCGGGAGTATATAAAGGCAAAGCAGCAGCCGCATGAATTACAATGTCAATACCACTCATTGCTTTTTCAACATGCTCTTTGTTTCTAATGTCACCTTTAATTACTATTACTTTGTCTTTCGCATCGGCATAATTAAAATTTTCTATATCAAGAGAAACGACCGCATGACCTTTTTCGAGAAGATATCTGACCATATTTATCCCGTAAAATCCGGCGCCGCCGGTAACTAAAAATTTCATGATTCCTCAATGTTTGTTTTTTGTGGCAGCAAATTTAGGAAATTCTTTGCTTACGGTGAAAAGACAACAAATGTTTTATAATATCAAGAACGGATTGAAATTATGCATTATTCTTATATTCAAGATAAATTTTATTAGTCGGCTCATGATGAATCTATATTCTATTTCTTGACATTTCAACTCTGTTCAAATATATTTACAGGCTCTTTTTATAAAGTAACTCTATTTTCGAAGGATTTTGATATGAAACAGGAAAAAATAACAAGGTTTATCAAGCCGGAAGATGCTGGGATGAAGTGGTATTTGGTTGACGCCACAGATCAGGTTTTGGGTAGATTAGCATCTCAAGTAGCAAGAATTATCAGGGGAAAGAACAAAGCTTTATTTACTCCAAACATGGATACTGGCGATTTTGTTGTAATAGTTAACGCCGATAAAGTTAAAGTTACCGGAAAAAGAGAAACATTAAAATCGTACTTCCGTCATTCGGGTTATCCGGGTGGAGTTACTGTTACAGCATTTGCTGATTTATTGCAGAAGCATCCGGAACGTGTAATTGAGAACGCAGTTAAAGGTATGCTTCCTAAAACGAAATTAGGCAAAAAAATAGGCAAAAAGTTAAAAGTGTATGCTGGTGAAAATCATCCGCATAGTGCACAAAAACCGGAATTAATTAGTTTTAATGGTGATAAATAATGGTCGATAAAATTTATGTTGGTCGTAGAAAAACTGCAACTGCACGTGTCTTTTTAAGAAGCGGTTCTGGTAAAATTACAGTAAACGGTCTTGAGTTGGAAAAATATTTTCCTCTCAAATTTCACAGAGATGATTTATTACAGCCTTTTAACGTTACTGAAACTGCCGGCAAATATGATGTGTTTGCAAATGTTGACGGTGGTGGATTAACAGGCCAAGCTGAATCGATTAGATTAGGAATTTCAAGATCGCTTCTTGAGATCAATCCCGAATTCAGAAATAATCTAAAATTGAACGGACTGTTAAGAAGAGACCCGAGAATGGTTGAGCGTAAAAAATACGGCAGACCAAAAGCAAGAAAAAGATTCCAGTTCTCTAAGAGATAGTATTTTTAGATTTCTCATAAAATTTTGCTACTTAATTAACAGGCAGTTAATAACTGCCTTATTTATATCAAACATACCTTTGGATTTGCCTCCTGTGTTCCGGTAAACCGGGATTAAAGGCAAAAATGAAAAAGGTAGAAGAAAAACAGGAGATACATAATGTCAAAATTGGAAATTACCGCCCTAATTGAAACCGGAGCCCACTTCGGTCACCTTACACGCCGTTGGAATCCTAAAATGAAACCTTACATTTTTATGGAGAAGAACGGGATTCATATAATCGATTTGAAAAAAACACAGCAGTTAGTTGAAGTAGCTGCAGATGCATTACGAGAGATTATTTCGCAAGGCAAAACCGTAATGTTTGTCGGTACAAAAAAACAAGCTAAAACAGTTATCGCTGCCGAAGCGAAAAGATGTAACGGCAACTGGGTTAGCGAAAGATGGCTTGGTGGAATGTTGACAAACTTTCAAACAATTCGTAAGAGTGTAAAGAGGCTTCAAAATATAGAAAAGATGGAGACAGACGGTACATTTGATAAAATTACTAAGAAAGAAATTCTTGAACTCTCGCGGGAGCGTGATAAATTAAGAAAAATTCTCGACGGTGTTGAATCCCTTGGTAAACTACCCGGTGCGATTTATATCGTCGATATCAAAAAAGAATCAATCGCTGTAAAAGAAGCTCACAGATTAAATATTCCGATCTTTGCTATTGTTGATACAAATTGCGATCCGGATGTGGTTGATTACATAATCCCTGCTAACGATGATGCGAACAGAGCAGTTGAATTGATCACAAAAGTTCTTGCAGATGCGGTATTGGAAGGACAGGAAAAAGCGAAAGAGCTAAAAGCCCACGAAACTGCCGAGAGAGAAAAACAGAAAAAAGAAAAAGAAGATGAAATTGAAGAAAGAAAAGATAATAAACCAAGAGTAAGAAAAGTAAGATTTGATAGTAAGGATGATAAAAGATCGGATAAATTTGGTGGAAGAAAAGGCCAACGTCAGTCCGAAGTAGCTGCTGAAAAAATTGAAGATGCACCTGAAATTGGTGAGGCTGAAGCTCCAGCACAAGAAGCTCCGGAAGTAACTGAATAAAATTAATAATAGACTCGAATAATTTTTTAAGGAAATAACATGGAAATTACAGCTCAATTAGTCAAGGATTTGAGAGAGAAGACCGGTGCCGGAATGATGGACTGTAAAAAAGCATTGGTTGAATCCGATGGCGATTTTGAAAAAGCTATTGAGATATTAAGAAAAAAGGGCGCTGCTGTTGCCGCAAAAAGAGCTGAAAGAAGCGCTAACGAAGGAATAATTTTAACAACTGTTTTTAATAATAATGAATCGGGAATTATTCTTGAAGTTAATTGTGAAACCGATTTTGTTGCAAAAAGCGATGACTTTGTTGCATTCGCAAATTTTGCTCTCGAAGTTATTAAAGCAAATAAACCTGCCGACGTAGCTGCGCTTTTAGATTTAACTGTTGATGGCAAAAAAGTTCAAGATACTCTAACCGACCTTATCGGAAAGATCGGAGAAAAAATAGAAGTAAAAAGATTCGCTATTGAATCAGCAGCGAACGGAATGTTAGTTGATTATATTCATCACGGTTCTAAATTAGGTGTTGTAATAAAAGTAGAGAATGTTCCTGCAGAAGGTAAAGAAGAATTAGGTGGAATTCTTAAAGATGTAGCGATGCAGGTTGCAGCAATGAAACCGTCCTACGTCTATAGAGAAAATGTTCCTGCTGATATAATTGAAAAAGAAAAAGATATTTACAAAGAACTTGCAAAGAAAGAAGGAAAGCCTGCTAACATTCTTGATAAAATAGCCGATGGCAGGCTTGTAAAATTCTACGAAGAAAATTGTCTTGTTGAACAGGCGTTTGTAAAAGACAACACAAAAAAGATCGGTGAACTTATTAGCGAGTTTAATAAGAAGAATGGAGCTCAATCCAAAATTGTATTGTTCCATCGCTTCCACTTAAGTGACGAGAACAAATAATTTTTTTTAAGGTCTTATTTTTTAATAAGGCCTTTTTTTTTATATTGGCTTATGATGACGAAAAAAATTAAATACAAAAGAATCCTTCTTAAGCTCAGCGGCGAATCGCTGATGGGCAGCAAAGGCCATGGTATCGATCCTGCAAAATTGGAGTTCTACGCTCAAGAAATTAAAAAAGTACACGATTTTGGAACAGAAGTCGGAATTGTAATCGGCGGTGGTAATATTTATCGCGGCTTGAATGCCGGTGAACAGGGAATCGATCGCGTAACAGGTGACCAGATGGGAATGCTTGCAACTGTAATCAATTCTCTTGCATTACAAAATGCGTGTGAAAAGCAGGGAATTTTTACACGATTGATGACAGCAATAAAAATGGAGGAGATGGCTGAACCTTACATCCGGCGCAGAGCTATTCGCCATCTCGAAAAGGGAAGAGTTGTAATTTTTGGAGCTGGAACCGGTCACCCTTATTTTAGTACCGATACGGCAGCTTCGCTTCGCGCAGTTGAAACTGAAGCCGATGCTATTCTGAAAGGAACAAGAGTCGATGGAGTTTATGATTCCGATCCGGAAAAGAATCCCGACGCACGTATGTATGATCAGATTTCTTATATGGATGTTTTAAAAAATAATTTACGCGTGATGGATCTTACCGCGATCAGCTTATGCCGCGAAAATAATCTTCCCATCATAGTTTTTAATATGGATCTTGAAAACAATTTGATCAAAGTTGTCACCGGTGAAAATATTGGAACATCGGTTGGCAATTTTATTTCTTGAATAAACTTTTTCAAATTAACTTCGAGGATAATATGAACACTCATGTTAAAGATGCTAAATTGAAAATGGATAAATCGATCGAAGCATTTCGCCATGAGATTTCCACTGTGAGAACCGGGAAAGCGACAACATCTTTACTTGATGGAATTAAAGTTGAATATTACGGTTCGATGATGCCGCTTAACCAGGTGGCAAATGTTTCTGTTCTTGATGCCCATGCGTTGTCAATTACCCCTTGGGAAAAATCGATGGTGCAGGAAATTGATAAAGCGATTCTGAAAGCTGATCTGGGATTGAATCCCATTAGCGACGGCACAAATATTCGTGTTCCTATTCCCACCTTGAACGAGGAGAGAAGAAAAGAACTTGTTAAACTTGTAAAAAAATTCGGCGAAGAAACTAAAGTCGCAATACGAAATGTTCGCCGCGATGCAAACGAACATTTGAAGAAACAGGAAAAAAACAAAGAGATTACTGAAGACGAAAGACGACTTCACGAAACTGAAATTCAAACAGTAACTGATGAACATATCGTTAAGATAGATGAGATGATAAAACATAAAGAAAAAGAAATTATGGAAGTATAATCGCACTTCTATTTGAAAATTTAAAAAACCGCCTTAATCGGCGGTTTTTTGTTTTAAACAATATTCCTATTTTGCAGATGAAATAAGAAACATTATTGATTTCTAATTAAGAAACTCTTTTAAAATTTTAATCATGGGGAAAATTAAAAAATGAGTATTCGAAAAGAAGATGCACTCAAATACCACAGCGAAGGAAGACGTGGTAAAATTGAAGTGACCTCCACTAAGCCTTGCTTAACCGCGAGAGATTTATCGCTGGCTTATACACCCGGGGTTGCAGAACCTTGCCGCGAAATCGAAAAAAATGAAGATGACGTTTATTTATATACCGCAAAGGGAAACCTGGTGGCAGTTGTTTCGAACGGCACTGCGGTACTCGGTTTGGGTGATATTGGCGCCGCCGCGGGTAAACCGGTTATGGAAGGTAAAGGAGTTCTGTTCAAAAGGTTTGCCGATATTGATGTATTTGATATCGAGCTCAATAGCCACGATTCGAAAGAAATTATTAGATGCGTTCAAATGCTTGAACCGACTTTCGGCGGAATTAATCTCGAGGACATCAAAGCTCCGGAGTGTTTCGAGATAGAGGAAGAGCTTAAGAAAACAATGAACATCCCGGTGTTCCATGATGACCAGCATGGTACTGCAATTATTTCTTGCGCCGCATTGATTAATGCATGCGAAGTTGCCGGTAAAAAATTGAACGAAATTAGAATTGTGGTTTCGGGCGCCGGCGCTGCGGCAATTGCATGCTGCAATATTTATCTTCTTGCTGGTGTAAAAAGAGAAAATATTGCTATGTTCGATACGAAGGGTCTTATTCACAAAGAACGAACAGATTTAAATAAATATAAAATGGCATATGCAATCAAAAACATTTATCCTTCGCTTGAAGCTGCAATGAAAGGCGCAGATGTTTTTATAGGTCTCTCAAAAGGGAATGTTGTCTCGCAGCAAATGTTGAAAGGAATGGCAGCTCATCCAATAGTATTTGCTATGGCGAACCCGGACCCGGAAATTACATACCCTGACGCAAAAGCAGCGCGCGAAGATGTTATTATGGCTACCGGCAGAAGCGATTATCCGAACCAGGTAAATAATGTTCTCGGATTCCCGTTTATTTTTAGAGGCGCGCTCGATGTAAAAGCGAAAGCTATCAACGAAGAAATGAAAATGGCCGCAGTAAAAGCGCTCGCTAACCTTGCAAAGGAAAATGTTCCCGAAGTTGTAATTAGCGCTTACGGAGGAAAAGATTTTTCATTTGGGCAGGATTATATTATTCCCAAACCATTCGATCCTCGTGTTCTTTGGAAAGTTGCGCCGGCAGTTGCTAAGGCCGCAATTGAGACGGGAGTGGCGCGTAGAATAATTAGCGATTGGCATGCTTACGAAGAGGAATTGCGCGAACGACTCGGATTTTCAAATCAGATAATCAAGTTGATGCATCATAAAGCACAGCAGTCTCCCAAGAAAATTGTATATCCCGAAGGTGAGGAAGAAAAAATAATCCGTGCTGCAAACGCGATAGTAACAGAAAATATTGGTAAACCGGTTTTACTTGGCAATCATGAAAAAATAACAGCTTCAATAGCCGATTTAGGTTATGAGGAAAAAGATTTCGAAATAATCGATCCACTTAAAAGCGAAAGAGCAAAAGAATATGCAGACGAATTTTTTAGGATGAGGCAGCGTAAAGGTGTAACCGAGATTTTGGCATTGAAATCTATGTCCGATAAAAATTATTTCGGCGCTATGATGGTAAAGATGGGAGACGCCGATGCACTCATCGGTGGGTTAACTACTCACTATCCAATCACTATTCTGCCTGCTCTCGAATGTATAGGTGTTAGAGAAGATATCGGGCTTGTTTCGGGTTTATATATTGTAATTATAAAGAGACGTGTATTATTCTTTGCGGATACAACAATTAATTTTGAACCGGATTCCGAAACGTTATCAAAAATAGCTATCAGCGCGGCCGATACTGTCCGGCAATTTGATATTATTCCGAAAATTTCAATGTTGTCATTCAGTAATTTCGGTAGCGTTCGCAATCCGTATTCAATTAAAGTACGCAAAGCCGTTGAGATTGTTAATCAAAAAAGGCCTGATTTGATTATTGATGGTGAAATGCAGGCAGATACTGCGTTGGTTCCTTCAATTGCAGAAGCCGAATTCCCGTTCAGCAGAATTAAAGGCGATGCAAATGTTTTGATCTTTCCAAATTTAGGCGCTGGAAATATCGCATATAAATTGTTCGAAAGATTAACCGATGCCTCGGTTATTGGACCGGTACTTATGGGTATGAAAAAACCGATTCACGTTTTACAACGCGGCGCTACGGTTGAAGACATCATCAATATGTCTGCAATTGCAGTTGTCGAAGCGAATTACGCAAGATGATTTTTAGCTGTTGATATTGAAAGAAATTATCACCCCTCTTAGCGAGGGGTGTTTTTTAACAACTAAATATTTTCGATATAATCGGAACAATATATTTACTTGTTCTTCTAATTGAGTGTTAATATTAAATAATGGGTTGAATGTACTGATGTCATCTGAAAAAGAGAAAGCGTAATTTTGAAAATTCTCATTATTTTTGGAGAGAGAATTGATTGAGAAAATAATCCAATTCAAAAATAAATTTCATTCAATCTTCGAATGCGATTGTTAAAAAATATTCTTTACTTTAGCGCCAGTATTGTACTTTTTTTTATTGGAGTAATACTTTACGGAGTGATTCTAAACTTACGGGAGGACACTCTTGCCGAAGCTATGAATGAGAAAGGGATTAAAAACCTGGGTAAAGTATTCCTCGTGGTTGACAGACACAATTATAAAATGGATTTATATTCCGATACAGTTCTCGTTAAATCATACAAAGCTGTATTTGGTTCGGATAATTCTACCTACAAAATGTCAAAAGAGGATTTGGTTACACCGCTCGGCAAATACTTTATCTGTGGTATAGATAACAAATCGCGCTACCACAAATATTTTAAAATAAATTATCCAAGTAAACGAGATGCCGCCGAAGCTTTAAAAAATGGTTATATTTCTAAGGAAGATTTCCGGAAGATTATGACTGCTCCGGATAACGAGTGTCCGCCGGATGATACTCCCTTAGGCGCCGATATCGGCATCCACGGAATCGGAAAGTATAATTTTATTTTCAAAAACTTGCCGTTTGTATTTAATTGGACAAACGGTTCAATTGCAGTAAGTAACGAAAATATCGACGAATTATTCTCAGTTGCCGGTATCGGAACTCAAGTGGAAATTATTAACCGATAATTCAAAAAAAAGTTAAATGAATTTTATAAAGCTTTCGCTTTTAATATCACTCTTTTTTTTCCCCATATTATATAACGGGACTGTCTCAGCTCAGACAGATTCGCTTGTCGAAATTTCCGATATCAATTTTCAAGGCAATGAGTCTTTCGCAGAGGATGAATTAAAATTAGTCATTGCCTCTAAAGAAACGCCTTCATGGTTTTCTCAATTTTTATATTCATTCACAAGTTTCGGCGAGCCCGCGTTTTATTTTGATTTACAATTAATGTCTGCCGATATCCAGCAGCTTCAGAAATTTTATTGGGCTAACGGATTCTTCGAGGCTTTTATTAACGCGACATATTCAATCGATTCCGTAGATAACAAAGCTGAAATTATTTTTAATGTACGAGAAGGAAATCCATATAAATATGGTATAATCGACCGGCGGGGACTTAAAGATAAAATACCCGATGAATTGCTTTTTGATATTTATAGCGAAAATCGGAATGATTCAACTGTAACGTATAGCGAGACGGTTATGAAGAACCAGATCGACTGGACTAAATCCTACTTAAAAGATCATGGTTACATGCTTGCCGGTTCCAAAACTCCTGTAATAAACATCGACACTTCATCAAAGTATGTTCAAGTGTTGGTTAATTATGATGTTGGTAATAGGTACAAGGTTAACGATGTGCGTGTTAACATAACCGGTTTAGGAAAAAATCTTGTTGAACCGGCTTTAGTGAAAAAATTAATCGGCATCAATCCCGATGATTATTACAGTTATTATAATTTACAGTTGGCTCAAATAAAATTATACAGGACAGGCTTATTTACGAGCGCGCTTGTTTCGGGCAGTTTGTCCGATACTTCCGGTAGCTGGGTTCCGATTAACGTAAGTGTGGATGTAGGATCGCTGCATGAACTATCACCGGATATTTTTGTGAATGACGAAGACAATGCATTCAATCTTGGTCTCGGATTAAGTTTCGTTAAAAAGAACTTTCTCGGCGATGCGCGTAAGTTTACTGTTAGCGCTTCAACGGCGGCGCAGGATATTGCGGGTTTTCTTTCTCACTTTTCTATATCGGATACAACTCTTTTTGGATACGCTGACGCAAGAATAATACTTGAACAACCAATGCTTTTTGGCAAGCCAATAGATACAAAACTTGAATCCTATGTCACGCTTCAAAAGAGAAAGAATGAGTATAACGCTACCATTTATGGTACGAAACTTAAATTCGTTTATGAATTGCCGCGTTATGTATACGCTACTTATCTTAGCAATTATCTTAATTGGGAACATGCAAGGTATTTAATCAGAAAAGAATATTTTATTCAATCCTTCAAATATTTCGCAATTAGGAACGGTGTGCCGGAAGATACACTAAATGCATATCTCGATACCTTAAACGCAATTGATCCGAATTCTCTTGTAAGTAGAACCACGACCGCAATTCTTGGTGTGGAAATCGGAGTAAATAAAATCAATAATCTTATTTTTCCTACACGCGGTTTAAGTATAAGTCTTGCCTTTGAAGATGGAAATTCTCTTCCGTTCGCCATCAGTAAAGTTTTCGGATATGAAATCAGTTCGCCCCTTTACTACAAAGCATTATTAACCCTGGTTCACTATCCCGGCATTTATATGTCAAATACAAATGCGTTTGCAATGAAATTCAGAATAGGGCACATTCAAGCTTACCGGGGCAATAAAGCGGATATTTCTTTGAATCAAAGATTCGCCTCCGGCGGCGGAAATTCAATACGCGGATGGCGAACACGCGAACTTGTGCCTAACGAAGTATCCATGCCGGAAAATTTAACTCTCGAAGAAATTGAATCAATGTTTCTGCGCGATGCTCTGCCTGGCGGTTTCTTCCTTTTGGAAGGCAGCTTTGAAACAAGGAATAGAATTCTTGGTCCGTTCGGGACTGCATTGTTCGTTGATTATGGAAATGTATGGAATAGTTATACGAATTTTACCTGGAAAAGTATTGCTGTAGCGCTCGGATTCGGTTTAAGATATTATTCTGAATTCGCGCCCTTCCGTCTCGATTTCGGATTTAAGGCTTACGATCCGCTTGACCCGCGAAGTTTTATGCAGCGACTTGACGATCCCGGTGGAATATGGAATACTCTCGAATTTCATGTGGGGATTGGAGAAGCGTTTTAAATGATAAAAAGCCCGGCTACATAACCGGGCTGTGTAATCCATGCTTTTACCGCGATACCCGGCAAGCTTAAAGTGTATCGCTATCCAAACAAATCCCGTCTGCTGCCGGACACGCATCATAAATTACGATGAACAAAAGCCCAACATTTTTGTCTATTCTTTTCGGTTAAATGTTCGGCTTTTTTCAAATTTGAATTCAAACGCTATTTCATCAACACGAACTTTTTGCTGTCAGTAAAGCTGTTCGCATTTATTTTGTAAATATATACGCCGCTTGCTAATCCTTTAGCATTAAATTCAACATCATACTTTCCAACCTTCTGGAATTGATCCACGAGTGTTGCAACTTCTCTTCCGAGAATATCGTACACTTTTAATGTAACCATTCCGTTTTCCGGTATTTGATATTTGATTTTTGTAACCGGATTGAATGGATTGGGGTAGTTCTGAAATAACTGAAAATAGAAAGGAGTTGATATTTTTTCATTAATAATATAACTAATGTAATCGGAGTAATAGAAATTCTTTATTTCTTTTGCGAGCTTTTTTAGAGTTGAAATACTGTTAAGATTATTCGATCCTTTGGAAGCTAAGACCGCATAAACAACTTCTTGGGTATCACCGGGAGCCATGGTAAATGGGCCGGAAGATAATAGGTATCTTCTATCACCTGGTGAGAAGCCTCCAGGCCAGCCGGCTCCTTCAAACCATCCTTGTCCTGAAATAGGATCTCCTGGTAGGCAATACTTAGTTGATTGATTTGTATTGGGATCTTTAAACTGACTCCCCTGCCCAGTCAATCCTTGCATGTTGTAATACATTTGTATTGTACCAGGGTAAATACCAAGGTTGGGGTCATTATAAATATTAGACGAGAACTCATCTACATAAATTACAAAACTTGACATTGGGAGATTTTTAAAACCTTTAAGCCATTTTTCATTAAACCTGGCACTATCAGTGACGGCTGACTGAACAATGGGACCTTGAATTAAGAGATGGCCAACAGCTGGTGGGAATTCACCATAGTATCCTTCATCATTGTTATCGGCATTGTAATTGAAACCAAGACTTAACGTAGTGTCGCATCCAACACGATCATCATTAATATTTCCTAAGTCGCCATCGGCCCAGTAACTAATGTACATGTCTTTTATTATATTTTCACTTTTATTTATAATATCGATTTTTTTATAGATAACATCTGCCAAACCATCTTCTCTATCAAATCCAAAAAGTAGTTGTTGAAACTCTAATCCAATCGGGTATGAACCATATAAATAGGTTGAACGGCTTGGATCTTTGTCATTACTAATCATATATAGCTGCTCATCACCCAAATATCGTGGTAAATCAATTCCCTTTGTGAATACCCCATCATTGTTTAAGTCATCGAACGGAGCTCCGAGATCACCAGGCCAATTATTATAGTCGTATTCAAAAAGACTCTTTTCATATCCTTCAGGCATCGACTCCCAATTTTTTCTTATTTTATATATTCGATACTTAATATCATTGGGATCTGCAGCATTGCCATTATTCATAATTGGTCCGGCTTGCCATCCGTATCTATATGTTGCACCACCGACTTTTATTTCGTTGTTTACAGTCGCGCCATAAACGATCCCGTCTGTATAAATTGCAGAGAATTTATCGAAATTCTCTCTTGGCCAATAATATCCGCCATTATCCATTAAAGGATTGTGAGAACTCATTCCATTATTAGATATCCACATTTTTACATTATTAATACTAATATAATTGTTATTATCCATCTGATACTTTATAGAAAACATGCCCGAAATACCTGTAACTATTGGATTGCTAAAATCACTAATACGGATTAAACACGAATCATACTGTTCCGTCAGTAGAATACCCCAGGTATAATGACCTGATGAGGAGGGTATATTTGAATCAATCTGATTCCAGCTTTTTCCGTTATTAGTTGAGAGGTCAATTGTTATGCTATTTACCTGGTTTGTTAGAAATTCAACATTATTCAAAGTCAGTGGACTTAATGCAGAATACATCCCCGGCGATAAAATTTCAATACCTGAAAACTCTAAAGATAAATTTGTTTTTATTATCCACAAATTACTTTGTAATATTCCAATAGCTAAAAATCCTATTCCTTTTGTCTCCTCTGCGTAGGCTAAATTTCCCCATGACATCCATTCATATTCTATATCAAAATTTACATCTATTTTTGAAAGGAAATTTCCAGAGTAACGTTGTATTGCAGCGATGTATCCCTTGCCTGGTGTGTAATTGATATTTTTAACTTTACCGTTGAGGCTCTTTTCCCAAACAATTTCTCCCATATAATCAAATTTTGATATTATACTTTTTGTTTCCGAGGGTAGGCAAATAATATAATTATCTTCCTCGAGGCTAACAGTTTTAATTATGCCTTCAAGACTTTTACTCCATTGTTCCTCTCCTGTGTCATTGAGAACTACTATCGTTGATTCGCCAGCTAAAAGAAGCTGATTTCTTGGACTCCATAACAACCTACATAAATTCGCATTGAATAAAGAAAAATTAAAAACTTTGGAAAATATTAGATTTCCATTCCCGTCAAATTTGAGCAGTTTAGGTATATAATTATTATTGATCATGAAAGTTGAAACAATAAAAATATCTCCGTTGTTGGATAGTACTGCGTCACTTGCAACTTGACTTTCATTGTCGTCAACAAGTAAATCCCAAACAGTTTCTCCATGAATATTTAGTTTTGTGAGGTGTCTCTCAGTCGGTTCAAGTAATACACGTTTAATATAGAATATTATCGTCTCACCCTCTGGGGTAATAACTACAGGGAGTGAATTCTGATCGTCCCAAAATCTCGATTTAAAATCTCTACTCCATATTTTGTTTCCGAGGGAATCAGCTTTTAAGATTACTATCTGGTTATTCATAGAGATGCCCGTTAAAATATAACCGCCATCATTAAGTTGAAAAACTTTTACTCCACATAAAACTGAACCGATGTTATACTCATGGAAAGTTTTGGTAAAAAATGTTTGTGCATTAATAGTGCTAAAAATAAGAAGGAACAGATAAAAAAAATAATTCTTCATTTTTTTACTCCAATTGCATTATATATAAATACACGAATTATTAAATTCCAATTACTTCCATTCTTAATCTATCTATAGGTATAGAGTGTTGTTAAATGTTTAGGCGGAGTAGTGAAATATTTTAAGGTGTAGGGCTTCGACATTATTGATTTTAAAAATGATTACTCAATTCTAACACTTTACAGAATCACTCTACCTCTCAGCTATGTACTTACTCACAAAGCGCTAAAGAACAAAAATAAGCTTAAGAAAAAATGAATCGCCATATAAGTATTACTTTGAATTCTGACCGCTGTACTGAGTGAGCATTTCCCAATTGAGAAATGTGTGTACTTCATTTTTCTCTGTAGTAAGTTTAAATAAAATGGGAATAAAGAGTCAAGTGCAATTTTATAGTACTGGTTTAAAATATGACACCTATTTTTAATTTTCGTAAAAAAATCAAGATAATGTTACTCTGCTCGTTTGCTTAACTATTTCGGAGAAATATTAATAGAATTAATTTATTACAGCTTTGGCAGTGGACGAGTTGAGGAAAAGACAATCTGAGGTGTCATAAAAATAGGGGTTAAAGAAAAATGTATTAGCTATCCTCCAAAATATTAACACTGTTTGAGAGAACTGTCCTTAAGATAATTTGTAATTTATTTGTTGTTTGTCTATTCGACTTTTGTAATTTCTAAATCAAGGATAATGACTTATGCTCATAATAATCGAAGGTTGAAGTCGGGATTAATAATTTGCTAATTCCCATTAATAGTATTAAATTTTGTCCACTAATTCGCCCCTTTGAGGGCGATTTTTGTTTGTATGAAATTGGATAAAGCTAAAATACGACTCATTTTTGAAGAAACCGCAGTAAAACTCGGATTCTTTCCAATCGAAATTAATTTCAGGGGAAATGAAAAAACTCCCGTGATAGAAATTTTTATTGATAATCAGATCGGGATGACATCCGATGACTGCGCACATTTTAGCAGAGAGATAACCGACGTAATTGAACTTCAAAATGTGATTGAATGTGATTACCGGCTCGATGTTTCTTCACCCGGAGTTGCAAGATCTTTGAAATTCATTGGGCAGTATCCAAAACATATAAACAGAAACTTTGACGTCATTTATACAGATGGTGACGAAGAAAAGAAAATTACCGGCAAACTTATCCGGATCGAAAACAACGATCTTTTCTTTGGCTCAGGTAAAAATGAAATAATTGTCAATTTTGAAAAAATTAAAAAAGCATTAGTAAAAATCAGTTTTTGATAACGGAGGATTGATAAATGAATTCCGAAATTGTTGAATCCTTTGCCCAGATGGTGCGGGAGAAAAGTTTAGACAAAGACGTTCTCGCAGGCATAATCGAAGAAATATTCGGGTTGCTCGTTAAAAAGAAATACGGCGCCGAATCAAAGTACGATGTTGTTGTTAACATGGATAAAGGCGATATAGAAATATTTCTCGAACGTGTTATCGTTGATAAAGTTGAAAATCCTGAAATGGAAGTCAGCATAGACGAAGTGAATGAACACGGAAATGAAGATGAACTTGAAGTGGGAGATGATTATGTCGAAAAAATAGAGCTCTCAACTTTTGGACGTCGGCTCATCAACCTTGCGCGGCAAAGTCTCAATCAACGTATCCGTGAAATTGAAAAAGAAATTATTTACAATGAATACAGTGAAATGATTGGCGAGATTGTTGTCGGTGATATTTATCAGGTTCGTAAAAACGATGTGCTTATCAATCACAATAAAAATGAATTAATCCTTCCGAGAAACGAGCAGATACCGCGCGAAAAATACCGCAAAGGCGAAACACTTCGTGCAATTGTTAAGGAAGTTCGTAAAACTCCAAACGGTCCTGTTATTGTAATATCACGTGCTGATAATATTTTCTTGCGCAGGTTGTTCGAGATCGAAATTCCCGAAATTTATGACAGCGTTATTGATATAAAGGGAATATCGAGAGAACCTGGCGAACGCGCCAAAGTTTCCGTTGAATCGACTGATGCCCGTATTGATGCAGTCGGAGCCTGCGTTGGAATGAAAGGTGTTAGAATTCATGCGATTGTACGCGAGTTAAATAATGAAAATATTGACGTAATCAGTTATTCCGAGGATCCTGTTACATATATTCAGAGAGCATTAGCTCCAGCAAAATTAAAACAAATTGAAATTGATGAAGATAATAAAAAATGTACCGTGACAGCCGATAGCGATCAGGTGTCTCTAATTGTTGGTAGAGGCGGTGTGAACATAAGGCTTGCAATGCGTTTGACGGGTTACGATATCGATGTAATAAGAGAAGAGAAACCTTATGAAGAGTACGAAGACGACATCGAATTGATTGACTTGAAAGAAGAACTTGGCCCTGATATTGTAAATCTGTTAATCAACAGTCGTTTTGATACCGCAGTTGAAGTGCTTAGTGCCGGTATTGATGAACTTTGCCAGATTGAAGGTCTTGATAAAGAGAAAGCTCAACAAATAATTGATATATTAAAAGAACAATTTGAGGAAGAGGAATAATTATTTCTCTCGGGTTTAATTTCTATGACTGATAAAGACAAATCCAAAAAATTACGGCTTTACAAATATGCTGCGGAGATTAATATCGCTACCGAAACGCTGCTCGAATTTCTACAGCAAAAAGGTCATGATGTTAAAGGGCTGATGTCGCTGCTTACGGACGAAATGCTTGCTGATATTTCTGCTCATTTCAAAAAAGATATTGAAAAAGCAGAAAAACATTACAGGAAGATTTCCGAGTTTCAGAAAAAACGTGGCGATAAAGCTGAAGCAGATCATAAAGCAGAAGAAAAGCTAAAAGAAGCCGAATTTGAAGTAGTTGTAGAAAAAGAAGTTGAACCAAAAGTTGAGATTGCTGAACCAGTAATTGAAGAATCGGTTGTCGAAAAACCAGTTGAAGAAATTTCGATAGAAACTCCGGTTGTTGAGGAAATTTCTGTCGAGCAGACTATTGAAGAGGCGGTTGTTGAAGAACCAGTTGAAAAAGAAGTAAAATATAAAACGAAAGCCGAGAGAGAGATAGAAGAAAGAAAAACAGGTCTTAAAATTGTCGGCAAAATGGATATTCGTAAACCCCGGGTAGTTACAAAGGAAGAGAAACCTGCAGGTGAAGGAAAATCGCAAGTGCCGAAGGCAACCACCACTGTAGAAACAGAAGAAGACAAGATAAAGAAGAAAAAGAAAAAGAAAGTTCTAAAAGTTAAAAAGAAAGTTGGCGGCGAAGAAGTTGAAGAAGTTGGTAAATCCAAGAAAAAGAAAAAAGTAAAAAAACTCGAAGTTGATAAAAAAGAAGTTGAAGCTGCGATTAAGCGTACGATGTTAAGTTTGGATGAATCTGCGCTTGGCGACCGTGCTTCTTACAGAAAGAAGAAACGTAAAGAGAAGATGGAGATACAGGAGCGGCTTGAAGAAGAGAGGATGAAAGACAGCAAGAAAGTTGTTGTAACGGAATTTATTGCCGTAAATGAACTTGCTAATTTGATGGATGTTACTGTTAGCGAAGTAATTCAAAAATGTATCGGACTTGGTTTGATGGTTACTATCAATCAGCGGCTCGATGTTGAAACAATCACGCTTGTAGCTGATGAATTTGGTTTTGAAGTTGAATTTGCCGAAGAGTTCACTTCGGAAGCAATTGAAGATCATAGCGACACCGAGGAAGAAATGCAGCATCGTTCTCCAGTAGTTACGATTATGGGACATGTTGATCATGGTAAAACATCACTCCTCGATTTCATTCGAAGCTCTAATGTTGTTGCAGGTGAATCGGGGGGTATAACGCAGCACATAGGAGCCTACCGGGTTTTATTCGATGAAGAAAAATCAATTACATTTTTGGACACACCGGGTCACGAAGCATTTACTGCGATGCGCGCAAGAGGCGCGAGTATTACCGACATTGTAATTCTTGTTATCGCGGCAGATGATGCGGTTATGCCTCAAACAATCGAAGCGATTAATCACGCCCGCGCTGCAAATGTACCTATTATTATTGCAATAAATAAAGTTGATAAACCCGGCGCCAACATTGAAAAAATTAAAAAGCAATTAGCCGATAGAAATATACTTGTTGAAGATTGGGGTGGTAAATATCAGTGCGTCGAAATTTCAGCAAAGAAAGGATTGAATATCGATCTACTCCTTGAGAAAGTTTTACTTGAAGCTGATATTCTCGAATTGCAGGCTAATCCGGATCGTAATGCAAGGGGAGCGATTATCGAATCACAGATTGATAAAGGAAGAGGAGTAACCGCTACTGTACTTGTTCAAAAAGGCACATTAAAAGTTGGCGATATTTTCGTTGCTGGAAATTATCATGGTCGTGTTCGTGCAATGTTCGATGAACGAAATCAAAAGATGGATGAAGCAGGTCCATCAACACCGGCTCTTGTATTGGGTTTTGAATCAGCGCCGCAAGCAGGCGATGCATTTGTTGTAGTTGATACCGATAGGGAAGCCCGCGAAATTTCTTTCAAACGCCTCCAGCTTAAACGCGAACAGGATTATCGGCAGGTTAAGTTAATTACTCTCGACGAAATTGCAAGCCAGATTGGTAAAGGCGCATTCAAAGAACTCAAAATTATTGTTAAAGGCGATGTGGACGGTTCTGTTGAAGCGTTATCTGACTCATTGATGAAACTGTCTAACCAGGAAATATCGGTACGTGTAATTCACAAAGCAGTTGGCGCTATCTCCGAAGGCGATGTACTTTTAGCCGCTGCGTCCGAGGCCATCATAATTGGATTCCATGTTCGTCCAAACAGCAACGCGCGTAAATTAGCTGAAGTTGAGAACGTGGATATAAGATTATATAACGTAATCTACGATGCCATCAACGAAGTCAAATCGGCTCTCGAAGGAATGCTCGAGCCTATTCTATCCGAAGAAATAAATGCAACTATCGAAGTGCGGGATATTTTTAAAGTACCAAAGATTGGTACAATTGCCGGTTGTTATGTTCAGCACGGTAAAGTTACCCGTTCCAATAAAGTACGTTTGTTCCGCGAAGGAATAGTTGTTTATGACGGCGAAATAAGTTCGTTAAAGAGATTTAAAGATGATGTTCGCGAAGTGGATGCAGGTTATGAGTGTGGATTAAGCATACACAATTTTAACGACATAAAAGTCGGCGACATCGTAGAAGCATATCATATTGTTGAAACAAAACAGAAACTATCATAATGTCTGTAAGACTGGAAAAAATATCAAGTTTAATAAAGGACGAAATAAGTCTGATTTTTTTACACAAAGTGCAGGATCCTGACTTTGGATTAATTACTGTTACCGGTGTAAAAGTTAGCCCGGATGTGCGGCACGCTAAAATTTATGTTTCTATTTATCAAAAAGAAAAGCGAGAGATTGCTTTGAAAAAGCTTGATGAATTAAACAGCTGGATCAGGACAGAGCTCGCCCATCGAATAAAATTGAGACATACTCCTGAACTTGCATTTCATTTGGATGATTCACTCGATTACGTTGAAAAGATGGAAGGATTGTTCAAGAAGATTCATGAGAATGATAACGAAACAACAAATTGATATTGCCAATTCTGATTTTGAAGCAGGAGAAGTTCTTTTAATTGATAAAAAATTTGGATTGACTTCCTTTTCGGCAATTTACAAAGTGAAGAAAATTTTGAATATTCGAAAAGCTGGTCATGCCGGAACTCTCGATCCCTATGCGACCGGTTTGTTGATTATATGCACAGGAAAGAAAACGAAAGATATTTACAAATACCAGGACCTCGAGAAAACATATTCGGGAAATATCTGTTTGGGTAAAATAACACCTTCCATGGATGCCGAGACTGAAGTAATTGAAGAGCACAGTATTGATCACATTACCGAAGATGATATTTTAAAAGTGAGGGACTCGTTTCTAGGAACAATTTCCCAGATGCCTCCGATGTATTCAGCAATCAAATTCAAAGGAAAAGCCTTATATAAATATGCAAGGAAAGGTGTAGAGATAGAGAGAGAACCACGACAGGTGGAGATATCGAGATTCGAGATTACCGGCATTGATTTACCGGATATCCATTTTGAAATTAAATGTTCCAAAGGGACATATGTGCGTGTGATTGCCGGCGACTTCGGCGATAAATTGGGTTGCGGTGCATACCTTAAAAGCCTAAGGCGCAGCGGGATTGGAGAATATTCCGTAAACGATGCGTTCACGATAGACGAATTGAAAAGTCTTGTAAACAATAAAACTATGTTGCAATAAAATTTCTAATACTGATGAAAGTCTATACTGATATTTCGGAAATAAAAGACAAAACAAATTCCGTTGTAACAATCGGCACATTCGACGGTGTTCATGTCGGTCATATTGAAGTTCTAAAATACGTGGTTGATAAATCAAAAGAACTTGGATTGAAAAGTTATGTAATCACGTTTGAACCGCATCCGCGTAAGGTTGTTTTTACTGAAGAGGTTGTTTCGATTTTAACAACCCTTGAGGAGAAGAAAAAAGTTTTTGAATCACTGGGAATAGAAAATTTATTAGTTATAAATTTTACAAGGGAATTTTCGAAATTGAGTTCGGAAGAATTCATAAGAAATTTTATTGTTGACGGTATTGGCGCCAGGCATATAATAATTGGACACGATCATAAGTTTGGCAAAGACCGGGGCGGCGACGAAAGTACTTTACTTGAACTAAGGAAAAAACATGATTTCGAAGTAACGACATTTTCACCTGTATATATCAATGAAAATTTGGTAAGCAGCACAAAAATAAGAGTTGCGCTGAAAAACGGAAATATCGAGTCGGCTAATTCAATGCTCGGAAGGAATTATTCTCTAACCGGAATTGTTGTAAAAGGGGCAGGAAGGGGGAGAACATTAGGTTTTCCAACTGCGAATGTAAATCCGGATGACGCGGTTAAATTAATCCCGTGTAACGGGGTTTATGTTGTTGATTGTATTATGAATGAGAATAAGTATTATGGTATCCTGAACATTGGTTACCGCCCGACATTCGAAGATATTCATGAATTGGTTATTGAAGTGAACATCCTCGATTTTTCAAAAGATATTTACGGTGAAGAAATAAAAATAGAATTCTTAAAACGGCTACGCGAAGAAAAAAAATACAAATCGCGGAGCGAATTAATTGAACAGATTGAAAAAGATAAGAAAGAAGCAGTAAATTTTATAAGCACATTAATTAATTAATCCCGGATCAGTCTGGGATTACATCGTACAAATAATAATAGGAGTTACAAAATGTCTTTAACAAAAGATCAAAAACAAGAACTGTTAAAAAAATACGGCAAAAATGAAAATGACAGCGGAACTGCCGAAGTTCAAATTGCTATTCTCACTGCCCGAATAAATCAGCTAACCGATCACTTCTCCGCTCACATGAAAGATCACTCTTCACGCCGCGGTTTATTGATGATGGTTGGGAAACGTAGAAGATTATTGGACTATTTAGCAAAGAAAGATATAGCAAGATATCGTTCAATAATTAAAGAATTGAATATTAGAAAATAAGAGGTAGGTTGAATGATATATTCAAAAGAAATAGAAATAAACGGCAAAACGCTTTCAATCGAAACTGGCAGGTATGCCAAGCAGGCAAACGGCGCCGTGATGGTAAAATATGGCGAAACAATGGTATTTGTTGCAGCTACTGCCGCTGAAGAAATGAAAGAAGATACAGACTTTTTCCCGCTTTCGGTTGATTACCGCGAAAAAGCATTTGCTGCCGGAAAATTCCCCGGCGGGTTTTTTAAACGCGAAGGAAAACCTACCGAGAAAGAAATATTAAGTGCAAGGCTTGTTGATCGTCCAATCCGTCCGTTATTCCAGGATGGATATTTAAATGAAACTCAGATCGCTGCAAGTGTTTATTCATTTGACGGTGAGAACGACAGCGATACTTTAGCAGCTATCGGCGCCTCGGCAGCATTGGTAGTTTCCGATATCCCTTTTCTCGAACCAATCGGTGAAGTAAGAGTTGGAAAAATTGATGGCGCATTTGTCGTCAATCCGAATCACGCTGATTTGGAGAAGAGTGAAATGGAGCTTGTTGTTGCCGGAACCGAATCATCAATTATGATGGTTGAAGGTGAAGGAAAAGAAGTAAGCGAAGACGATTTGCTTGAAGCTTTAAAAGTTGCTCATGATGTGATTAAAAAAATAGTAAAAATGCAGAATGAACTTCGTGAGCTATGTGGTGTTCCCAAAATTGTAATACCGGAAAAGGTTATTGATCAAAATTTGTTGGGCGATGTTAAAGCTATTGCACACGACAGAATACTTGAACTTGTTTCCACAGTACTTACCAAAAAAGACAGATCGAATGCCAACAAAGAACTTAAAGAAAAAGTTATAACGGCGCTTGCTGAAAAATATCCCGAACAGGAAAAAGTAATAAACGAAATTCTTCACGATCTCGAAAAAGAGCTGATGAGAAAAAGAGTGCTCGAAGGGCATCCTCGTCTCGACGGAAGAAACACAAATCAAATTCGTCCTATTAGTATTGATCTTGGTTTGCTTGCAAGAACGCACGGTTCGTGTTTGTTCACGCGCGGCGAAACTCAGAGTTTGATGACGTTAACTCTCGGTTCCAAAGCTGATGAGCAAATTATCGATGGTCTCCACGAGGAATATAAAAAACGATTTCTCCTTCATTACAATTTCCCGCCGTTCAGCGTTGGCGAAGTTGGAAGAATGAGCGGTCCGGGTCGTAGAGAAATTGGGCACGGAAATCTCGCTGAACGTTCTTTAAAGAATATACTTCCCGAAGAGCAAATATTCCCTTACAGCATCCGGTTGAATTCCGATATTCTTGAATCGAACGGTTCGTCTTCTATGGCCACTGTATGTTCGGGTTCGCTCGCGCTGATGGAAGGTGGAGTGCCTATCAAATGCGCCATTGCCGGTATTGCAATGGGTCTTATCAAAGAAGGCGATAATTATGTAGTGCTATCAGATATTTCCGGGAATGAAGATCACCTCGGCGATATGGACTTCAAAGTTGCTGGCTCCACAAACGGTATTACCGGATTCCAAATGGATATAAAGATTCAAGGAATCTCTTTTGAAATTATGGAAAAAGCTTTACAGCAGGCGAAAGCAGGAAGGTTTTATATTCTTGGAATTATGAATGAAACCTTAAGTGAAGCGCGGCCAAATATTTCGCAGCATGCGCCTACATTGTTATTCACCAAAGTTAATCCGGATAAAATTGGAGCTGTAATTGGACCGGGCGGTAAAGTTATTCAAGGAATTCAAAAAGAGTTCGGTGTGGAAGTTTACATTGATGACGATGGTACCGTTAACATTTCCGGCAACGATGTTGTCAAAGCTCGTCAAGCAAAAGAATTTATTAAAGGTCTTACAGAAGAACCTGAGGTAGGAAGAAATTATAACGGTAAAGTAATAAAGATAATGGACTTCGGAGCTTTTGTTGAGTACCTTCCAGGAAAAGAAGGATTGATGCATATTTCTCAAATTGATATTAAACGAGTCGCGAATGTTTCTGATGTTGTGAAGGAAGGAGACAAATTCCGCGTTAAATTGATAAAGATTGAGAACGGAAAAGTCAGTCTTTCAAGAAAAGCGATACTCGAAGAGGAAAAGGCAGCCGAATATAAAAAATCCTCCGAAGAGAAAAAGTCACAAGAAGAGAAGTAAATATTCCATCGTAAAGATGAGGATATTTTAAAATCGATTTTAATCGAAAGGAAATCCGGGGATCTAATGAATTTAAGATCCCCGTGTTCTCCGATAAAAACGGGTGCAATTTATCAGAACATATTTTTGAGAAATTGATTTTAAGGACAACTCAATTTTTTATTAGAATCACCCGGAGTATAATATTTGAAAATTGGCAAGATCGATATTGGTAATAGGTTGTTGCTAGCGCCAATGGCTGAAGTGAGCGATGCCCCATTTAGAATGATAGCAAAAAAATTTAGCGCAGGTTTAACCTTTACCCAGATGGTTAGCGCCGAGGGTGTTTTAAAAAATATTTTCGGTACTCTTCGGTTGTTAGCATTCAGCAGATCTGAAAAACCAATCGGCGTTCAATTTTTAGGTAGAGATCCTGAAATTATCGGTTTAGCTGTAAAAGAGATTAGCGCTATGAAACCTGATTTAATTGACTTGAATTGCGGTTGTCCGGTTTCAAAAGTGGTGCAGAAAAAGATGGGGGCAAGTATACTCGAGGATCCTGTACTTTTGGGGAAAATTGTTCGCAGAATGGTGGATTCATCGGGCGGAATTCCAGTTTCTGTTAAGATGAGGCTGGGCAAAGATAAAAGAAAGGTTAACATAGTAGAAAATGCTAGAGTTGCAGAGGATAACGGCGCATCGTTTATTATTGTGCACGCGCGTACACGGGTAGGAAAATATATTGAGGAACCGGATTGGTCCTACATCAAGAAAGTGAAAGAAATTGTTAATATCCCGGTAATTGGAAACGGTTCTGTTTTTACAGCACTTGATGCAAAAAGAATGATTGAAGAAACCGGATGCGATTCGGTTCTTGTTGCGAGAGGCTCTCTCGGCAATCCGTTCATTTTTTCGAGATATTTAAAAATAGCAGATGAGGGAATTGATCCGGGTGAACCCTCGATTGATGAGATCGGTCAAACAGCAATAGAACATTTGAACCTGTGTGTTCGTGATTCAGGCGATACCGCAGGAATTATAAGAGCAAAAAAGAATATTATTTGGTACTTTATGTATGTAAATGGAATTAATTTTTTACTATCAAAAATATTTTCGCTGGAACGATCCATAGATATAGAAAATTTAATACACGAGCATGTCGAAAACTTAAAGAAGAAGATTTATCCGGAATCGGATAAAAATGAAATTCACCGTAAGTTTAAGGAAAAAACACTTTTCTGGCTCGGTGATGAGAAAGAAGTTGAATATGCCGGTTAATAAAAAAAGGTTTATGAGCTTAAATAATGACAAAAGAAATTATTATCAATTCATCCGCTACACAAACGCATATTGCGATTACGGAAGAGGGGAATCTAGTTGATTATTTTGTAGATCACCCCGAAAAAAGCCGGATGGTGGGGGATATTTATTTCGGCAGAATCGCAAGAGTTCTGCCAGGTATTCGGGCTGCATTTATTGATATTGGACAAAAACACGATGCATTTCTGCACTTTTCCGATATTGATGACCGCCTCGAAGCATTACGCGGCGTTTTTGAAGATGACGACGAAATAGAAGTATCAGATGGCCATGATGGTGAAGATTCGGATACCGAATCCGCCTCAAACCGCGAGGAACCAAAACGCCCTTCGACGAGGGAAAGGACAATCCCTAAACTTCACAAAGGCCAGGATATTCTTGTTCAAATACTTAAAGAACCGGTCAAAGATAAAGGAGTGCGAGTTACATCCTCGATTTCAATTCCGGGAAGATTTTGCGTTCTCTTGCCTTATGACGATAAAGTCGGCGTTTCAAAAAAAGTAACGGATTTTAAGGAACGGCGACGATTAAAAAGACTGGCTAAAGAAATTCTGCCGGAAAATTGCGGTCTAATCATCCGGACTGCAGCAAAGAATCAATCCGAGGAATTGCTATCTGCCGATTTGCGATACTTGATTAAAACCTGGCAGGAAATTCAGGATACAATCAAGGAAACGAAGCCACCCGAATTAGTATATAAAGATTTAACTACAACTATAAGTGTCTTCCGGGATTTATTTACGCCGGATGTATCACGGGTATTTATCGATTCAAAAAAATTATTTAAAGAGATTAAAAATTATATCCAATTCATTCAGCCCTCGCTGTTGGAACGGATTGAGTATTATAAAGACAACCAGCCGATATTCGAAGTTTTCAAAGTAAATGAGCAGATAAAAGCTCTCTTTGGAAGAAAGGTTCCATTACCCAGCGGCGGGCATATAGTAATTGAACATACCGAGGCTATGACTGTAATTGACGTAAACAGCGGAAGATATGCCGCAAAGAAAGAGCAGGAATTAAATTCATTAAAAACCGACCTCGAGGCTTCAAGAGAAATTGTACGGCAGCTGCGATTGCGAGACATTGGCGGTTTACTCGTGGTAGATTTTATTGACCTTGAAGATGATAAAAATCGTAAGAAAATTTACGACGAGCTTCGAAAAGAATTTAAAAAAGATCGTGCAAAAATTGCAATGCTTCCTATGACTGATTTTGGATTGATGCAGATTACAAGACAGCGCGTTAGGGAAAATATTCTTCAGTCGATGACCGAAGTATGCCCGTATTGCGACGGTACGGGAATATTGACAAAGAGATCGAACCTGATACACGAAATAGATGAATGGCTAAAGCGGCACAAATTTAATGGCAAGCATAAAAAGATAATTCTAAAAGTACATCCGTCAATCGGCGAGAAGCTGAATGAAGGTTTTATCTCGGTGTTAACTAAACTCCAACTAAAATATTTTATCCGGATCAAACTTCAGACAGATGAAAAAAATAATGCGCGTACATTCCAAATTCTTTCGGCTAAATCCGGTGAAGATTTGACCGAAGAGTTTAACTGAGGAATGTCGATTTAATAGATACAAGATTTTTCATATTTTAATGCAAAACAAAATAATCGGGAGATTAATAAAATGAAATTTTTTATTGATACGGCAAATTTGAACGAGATTAAGGAAGCTGCTTCTTACGGGTTGTTAGACGGTGTTACCACAAATCCCTCGCTTGTATCTAAAGAGGGTATGAATTTTAGACAGCTACTTGACGAAATTCTTAAAATTGTTGACGGACCTATCAGTGCGGAAGTAGTTTCTACTGATTACGACGGTATAATGAAAGAAGCTCGTGAGCTTGCTGCGATTCATAAAAATATTGTTGTAAAAGTTCCTTTGATCCGCGAAGGAATTAAAGCTGTAAAATCGTTATCGGATGAAGGAATAAAAACAAATGTAACTTTATGTTTTTCTCCTTCGCAGGCCCTGCTGGCCGCAAAAGCTGGCGCTACTTACATCAGTCCGTTTGTTGGCCGATTGGACGACATAAGCCATGTCGGCATGGAATTGATAGATCAAATAGTTAGGATCTATAGAAATTATGATTACAAAACAGAAGTGCTTGTAGCAAGCATCCGTCATCCCCTCCATCTTGTTGAAGCAGCGCTAATGGGAGCCGATGTTTGTACAATGCCTTTTGATGTTATTAAAAAACTCTTTAATCATCCTCTCACCGATATCGGTCTCGAGAAATTTTTAGCAGATTGGAAAAAACTTGACAAATAAGGTGCAAAGTGAAAAAAACAAAATTTTATAATATTCATGAAAAACTCGGCGCAAAGATAGTCGATTTCGCCGGCTATAAAATGCCGGTTCAGTATTCATCCATAATCAATGAACATAAAGTTATTCGTAATTCCGTAGGCGTTTTTGATGTATCGCATATGGGTGAATTTTTTGTTAAAGGAAAAAACGCAATTGAATTTGTGCAGTACGTTACGACTAACGATGTTACCAAACTTACTCCGGGTAAAGTGCAGTATTCTGCAATGTGTTACGAAGATGCCGGAATCGTCGATGATCTTTTGGTTTATAAAATCAGCGACGAAGAATTTATGCTCGTTGTGAATGCTTCTAATATGGAAAAAGATTTTAATTGGCTTTCAGCGAATAATAAGTTTGATGTCGAATTAAAGAACAAAAGCGACGAGTATTCTCTGCTTGCTGTGCAGGGGCCAAATTCTAAAAAAGTAATTGAAAAAATTTGCAGCAAACCGCTGGAAATGGAATACTACAGTTTTATTTTTGCCGAGTGCGCCGGTGTTCCGATGATCGTATCGCGGACCGGTTACACGGGTGAATTAGGTTATGAGCTTTATTTCAAAGGCGATGAACCGACTGCTGAGAAAGTTTGGAATGCAGTGTTCGAAGCAGGAGAAGAATTTGATATCCAGCCCACCGGTCTTGGTGCGCGCGATTCTCTGCGGCTTGAAATGGGTTACTGCTTGTATGGAAACGACATTGATCAGACAACACATACGCTTGAAGCTGGACTTGGTTGGATAACAAAATTGAATAAAGGAAATTTTATAGGAAGAGATGTTTTATTAAAATCGAAAGAAGCCGGTCTTAAAAGAAAACTTGTTGCATTGATTTCGGATGAAAAAGCATTCCCGCGTCATGGTTACGATTTGACTGTGAATGGACAAGTTGTTGGAAAAATAACCAGCGGAACTGTAAGTCCGGTTATAGACAAAGCAATTGCGATGGGTTATGTTGAAACTCAATATGCTGCTGAAGGCAATAAAATTAATTTTTTAATTCGGGGGAAAGAAATCCCTGCTGTAATCACTAAACTTCCATTTATAAAAAAGTGATATGAGAATACATGTTATTTTTTCTCCAATTCAATTGGAAGAATTATATTTTGCGAACAAGACTACTGTTGTGATCGATGTTTTAAGAGCGACCTCGGTAATTATGACGGCTTTGAATAACGGTGCAAAAGAAGTAATACCTGTTAACTCAATTGAATTTGCAATGAAGGTTTCGGGAAATGCATTCGGTGGCAGTACATTATTAGGCGGCGAGCGAAACACAAAGATGATTGAGGGATTTAGTATTGGCAACTCACCACTCGAATACACAAAGGAGGCTGTTTCAGGCAAGTCACTTATTTTATTTACCACGAACGGATCAAAGGCAATCGTAAAAGCAAAGTTTTCGGAAACACTATTAATCGCGAGTTTCCTAAATCTGCATACTGTTGTAAAAAGTCTTGTCGATTTGAAAAAAGATGTAGAGCTAATATGCGCAGGCGTAAACGGAATGTTTTGTATTGAAGATACAATTTGCGCAGGTAAGATAATTTCTGAACTCTTGAAAAAAATGCCCGATGTTGAGTTGTCGGATTCGGCACGAGTGAGCGTTGCTTTGAACAAATCATTTGGCAAAAAAATTCAGCAAATGCTTTCCGATACAGAGCATGGGAAGCTGTTGATTAAAAATGGATTTGAAAGCGATATTGAATATTGTGCCCAGGTTGATGTGATCAAGAGAGTTGCTAAATTTTCCTCCGGCTCAATTAAGCTGCATAACTTTGAAAATACAAATGCTGAGGAGAATAATTAGCAGAAAATGGCGAAGAAGGATAATGGAAAAGCTGAAAGTAACAATGGTTTTTTTATAGTTACCATTGAGAAGAAGAAGAAAATCCTCGGCATCTTTCTTACCGTTCTCGCACTGTTAATTTTTTTAAGCATTATTTCATATTCGCGGCAGGACAGCGCAAATATGAAACTGGGCTTCCTAGATTTGTTCAAAGTATTTTCACCATCTCCCGAAACACGGGAACGATTTGCTGAAGTCCACAACTGGCTCGGAATTTTCGGCGCGTATATTTCCAATTTTTTCATCCATTCCACGATAGGTTACTTCTCTATTGTTTTTCCGGTTATAGTATTCATTTGGGGTTGGTCAATAGTTAGGAACCAGACATTTAAACTGGCTGTTTACTTGTCAAATTTTCTTGTGGTTGTTGCTTTGTTGGCATCGACTTTTTTTGGAATGCTTCGCTTCACTCCGCAGCCAGGTATATTTACAGATGTAAATGAATTATCCGGAAATGTTGGAGATTTTTTTGGAACTGCTGTTGGCAGATTGCTCGGTACTTTGGGTAGCTCTATTTTATTAATCACGTTAATGTTTGTAACATTCTTCATCGCATTTGATCTTAGTCTTTCAAAGATAATTGCATTTCTAAAAGGCACAATGGCGGAGGCTTTTGAACCGGATGAAAATGCGAAAACGAAGACGAAAAAATCCGGTCAATCAAAATCGAATGAGAATCTTGCTAAGATTAAAGATTTGAGTAAGAAAGAAAGTAAAAAGCGTTTCTCCGATCTTTTCAAATCCAAAGCTGATGCAAATGATGGCGCTGAAATCTTGAAAGATGATGACACCCGGATTCGAATCATTAAAAGAGACGAAAAGGAAGTTATGCCCGATTTGTCCTTATCAAAAAAAGAGAAACTGAAACAGTCTGAAAAGCCTCAAGAGAAGACAGATAATGAAGGTGATAATGAGTTCTTCATCGATAAAGAAGCTGAAGCAAAATTTCCGCCTCAATGGGAGGAAGAAATTAATTACAATCCGCCCGGATATGAATTACTCACTCCTCCGCGGGATGAAGATATTAAAATTCCAGAAGAAGAATTAAAACGTAACGCGGAGTTGTTAAAAGAAAAACTTGCGTTGTTCGATATAAAAATTGAAGACATCTCCGTAACACCCGGACCGGTTGTAACAATGTATGAAATAGTACCTGAGCCGGGAGTGAAGATTAGCAGGATCGTTAGTCTCGAAAATGATATCGCGCTTGCGCTCGCTGCGCGCGGAATAAGAATTATTGCACCAATTCCGGGCAAGAGTGCAATAGGTGTTGAAATACCTAATTCGGAACCATCGCTTGTTTATGCTCGCTCGGTGATCAAAAAAATCAAAGAGTCGAAAGCTGAATTACCGCTTGCTTTGGGCAAAACAATTGCGGGTGATGTGTATATAACCGACCTCGCAACAATGCCTCACTTGCTTATTGCCGGTTCGACCGGTTCGGGAAAAAGTGTTGGTATCAATATGATTATAACCGGGCTTCTCTACACGAAACATCCGTCGGATATCAAGTTTGTAATAATTGATCCCAAAAAAATTGAATTGTCTTTTTACTCAAGACTAAGTAAACATTATCTTGCCGTGTCGCCCGATCTCGAAGAAGAGATCATCACAACTCCGGGCAATGCGCTGCTTGCTTTGAAAGCAGTTGAATACGAAATGGAAAAACGATATGACAAACTCGCAAAGGCACGAGTCCGGAGTATTATTGAATACAACAAGATGGTTCTCGATCCGAAGCGTAAACCGAAGGATACCGAAAAGATGATTCATCACAAGTTACCGTACATTATTATTATCATCGACGAATTAGCGGACTTGATGATAACTGCCGGAAAGGAAGTTGAAGAACCAATTGCGCGGCTAGCGCAGCTTGCACGTGCAGTGGGAATTCATCTTATCCTTGCAACGCAGCGGCCTTCAGTGAATGTAATTACCGGAACAATCAAAGCAAATTTCAGTGCGAGGATTGCATACCAGGTTGCAACAAAAATTGATTCGAGAACAATTCTCGATATGAATGGCGCGGAACAACTTCTCGGCCGCGGAGATATGCTATTCCTTCCCGGTGGAATGCCCAAGCCGGTTCGAATTCAAAATGCTTTTATTTCCACAGAAGAAATTGAAGCGATTACAAATTATATTTATGTGCAGAAGGGCTTCTCTAAAAGATATTTCCTCCCGTCATTATATGAGAAGAAACGGGATACAGCTTCGAATTTCCTTTCAGATCTCGACCCCATGTTCGAAGAAGCGGCGAGAGTTATTGTGCGGCACCAGCAAGGGTCGGTATCGCTGCTGCAGCGCAGATTAAAACTCGGTTATTCAAGAGCTGCAAGAATTGTCGATCAGCTTGAGCAGGCCGGTGTTGTTGGCTCGGCAGATGGCAGCAAAGCACGCGAAGTATTAATTGAAAATGACGAACAATTAGATGCTATTATAAAATCATTATGAAAAAACTAATCTTTATATTTTTATTACTCATCCCTTTTTCATTTCTTTTCCCGCAGAAAAGCAATGAAGTGATTGATAGACTACAGAAAAAATTTGCCTCTATCGAAGATATGCAAGCAGATTTTGTAAATACAATTTCCGCCCCTTCGGGTGATTCCCCGCAAAAACGAACGGGTAAATTCTTTTATAAAAAATCCAATAAATATGTTTTTGAGTTTTCAAATCACTTAATTGTTTCGAATAGCAAAACCATATGGAATTACAATAAAAAACAAAAACGGGTGATGATTAACAATACTGAAAATGATCCGTCGGCATTTGCTTTCGAAAGATATATAAAAGAATATCCGCAAAAATGCGATGTCCAAATATTAGGAAAAGAAGGAAGCGAACTAACAAAGATTGAGCTAACTTCGAAAGATGATGAATCGGAATTTTCTTCCATTGTTTTGTGGATTGATAATGCCGACTTAGTTAGAAAGTTTGAGGTCGTGAATCCAGACGGAGCGTCTTTCCATTTCGAACTTAGCAACATTAAAATAAACAAAGGTTTATCCGAAGCGAAGTTCAATTTCACTCCACCTGAAGGAAGTAAAATAGTTGACCTCAGATAATAGCCACATATCCTCTTTTAAACGTTATGCCGGAGTTATAATTCCATTTTTTTTTATGGGATTGTTCCTTTATTTCGCGTTCCGTAATGTCGATTTAAACGAAGCTCTTTCTCAGATAGTAAAATCTTCTATACCGTGGCTGCTCTTATTTTTGTTTACATTTTTATTTTCACATTTTTTACGAGCAGTTCGCTGGAAAGTAATAATTTCTTCTGTGAAGAAAGATGCCTCTGTTTTGAATTTATGGGGCGCAACTATGGTTGGCTACGGAGTTAATTGTGTTGTTCCCCGGTTGGGTGAATTGTACCGCGCTCTTTTCTTAGGCAGATGGGAAGGACTCTCACGCACATCTATGCTTGGAACAATTATCATCGAAAGAATTATCGACGTTATTGCACTTGGTCTTTCGGTGTTGGTTGGAATATATTTTTATGGAGATGTGTTGTTTTTTGAAATACCATGGTTAAGCTCGGCGTTGTTACTCGGATTCACGATGATGTTTGCAATAATCGTGTTCCTGTATTTGTTAGTTAGATTCAAAGGAAAGTTTTACAATTTTGTCACAAAGATATTTGGCATGTTCACAAAACGAGGCGCTGATAAATTATCCTACATTTTTGATATGCTGTTGGAAGGCTTTTCAACGCTTAAAGATTTTAAAAGTTTTTTTATTACAATCATATTAACGGTTGCCATAATGTTAAATTATGGAGTAACGTCATACTTCGCCTTTTTTATGTTACGAATGAATGATGCTATGTCGGTCAGTTTTTTAATGGCCTGGGTATTAATGACTATAAGTGCGTTCGGTGTTGTAATTCCAACTCCCGGCGGAACGGGTTCTTATCATTTAATTGTTATTTCGGTTCTTACCGGATTATACGGTTTTTCAAATGAGGTAAGTGCAGCATATGCAATATTAACTCACATAATTTCGTACATAGTTTTTATTTTGTTAACTGTATTTTTCATCTTTGTGATTAATAAAAAGCACGGAATGAACGAAAATTTTTTTAGTGTATTCAGAATTAAACCTGGAGAGTGATGAGAAAATTTCTTTTTATCGCATTAGTAATTCTCCTTCCTACTGCATCCAATGCACAGGTGGATCTTTCCGCAGGAATGGGAATAAATTTTATTAATACATCTTCTTTAACTGATTATATAAATATGAATTTTGCACCGGCAAGCGATCAACTCGCTACATTTAATACGCAAGTCGGTTTTTTCGGTGAATGCGATTACAGTCTTTCCCCGAATTTTCAACTCGGATTGGAATATGTTTATTCCATCTATTCCTTTAATACATCCTACTGTGGAATCGGAACATATGATCTTTCGTTGAATATTCACAATCCATCGGCTCTTGCTTATTATGTTGTAAATGGAGAAGGATATAAATTTAAATTTGGCGGCGGTGCCGGATTAAGACTTGCCTCGCTCGAAGAGCAACTTCCAGCCACAACTCAGGCTGTGGATTACTCATCAACTGGTTTTGGATTGCTGCTAAAAATTGTAGGCAATACAAGATTGGGTGGAAACATTTATGCGTATATCGCCGGTGATGCAAGATATGATTTTGTTGGCGAGCCCGAATCCGACGGCAAGAAACTAACTAATAATAGTCTTGATGAAAATGTGAATGCAAACTCACTCTCGGTCGGAATTAAACTTGGTATTTCAATTTTCTTATAAGAGGTTTTGATGAGTATTTTTGAAGCGATTATACTTGGCGTAATACAGGGCTTAACAGAATTTTTACCTATCAGCAGCACGGGTCATCTTACACTTGCAGGCAAGTTGATGAATTTAATTAATCCTGATAATCCGGAACAATGGACGGCGTTTATTGCTGTAATCCAATTAGGAACTTTGGTTGCCGTAGTCGGGTATTTTTGGAAGGACATCATCCAGATAATAAGTGATTTCTTTACCGATAATCTTTTTCACAGAAAAGTGTTCAAAGAACAGTCGTTGAATTCAAAGATAGGCTGGTACATTATTATCGGAACCATTCCGGTAGTTATCGTCGGTCTTGGTTTCAAAGATTTTATTGAAGGATCATTTACGAAAAATTTATATGTGATTGCATGTAGTTTAATTGTGCTTGGGATAATTTTAGCAATAGCAGAAAAAGTCGGAAAATTTAAGAAAGAACTAACTGGGATAACTTATCTCGATGCATTCCTTGTTGGTGTGGCACAAGCTATTTCGTTGATCCCGGGTTCATCCCGTTCCGGCACAACCATTACCGGTGGACTATTCCTTGGATTTAAAAGAGAAACAGCAGCGAGGTTTTCTTTTCTATTGAGCATACCTGCAGTGCTGGCAAGTGGATTGTTGGAGTTTTATGAATCGATGAAATTCATCGATGCTGACGGCATAGTAAATCTAATAGCCGCTACATTAGCTGCAGCAATAAGCGGTTATCTCACAATCGGATTCCTTCTTAAATTTTTACGTAACCATTCCACATTTGTATTTGTTTATTATCGTGTTATAATAGGAGTAATAATTTTAATACTAATTTCGATCAAAATAATTAATCCATAAGGAGCATTTATGCGAAAATATTTTCTTCTAATAGCTTTTCTACTTTTGATAATTGCCTGCGGACAGGATAAAACAAACAATCAATCCGAGGATTTACAAAAAGAGGAAACATTATCAACAACAGATCAAATAAAAGATACTATAGAGGTAAAATTGGACGAACTACTTAAATTAACCGACAACGATAAACTCGTTGCAACAATTCAAACAAATAAAGGCGAAATGCAAGTTGAATTATTTGCAAAAGAAGCGCCGGTTACTGTAAAAAACTTTGCCGGACTTGCATTAAAAGGATATTATAATGGACTGACTTTCCATAGAGTCATTGCAAACTTTATGATTCAAGGCGGCGATCCAACAGGAACGGGAGCCGGCGGCGACAGCTATTACGGAATTGAATTTGAAGATGAGTTCAATCCAACTTTAAAGCATTCAAATCCCGGAATTCTTTCAATGGCGAATCGCGGACCGAATACAAATACAAGTCAATTTTTTATTACACTTGTACCAACACCCTGGTTGGACGGCAAGCACACGATATTTGGAAAAGTCACAAAAGGATTGGATGTTCTTCAAGCTATTGGTAAAGTCGCTACTTCCAAACCTTACGACAAACCTGTTAAAGATGTAATTATGGAAAAAGTAACCATAGAAAAGGTAGCAATAAAATAATTTAACACCGTTTTATTTAAAGGGAAAATGGCGAAAAATAAACCCAACATACCGTCCATCTTTACTATTGCAGATACGTTGAAGAAGGACAAGTTTTTACCGGTCTATTTTCTATTCGGAACCGATCATTTTTCTATTGATAATGTGCTGCACGATTTACAAAAAGCCGTGCAGCCTTTTATTTCATCCGACTTTGACGTTGAGACTATCACCGCGGAGAAAGGAAGTAAAATAACACCGGTTTTAGATTCTGCAATGGCCTTCCCGTTTGGTTCCGGTAAAAAATTGGTGATCTTAAAAAACTTCGAACGAATCACAGATAAAAAAAATCTTGAACCCTATCTCAAAAATCCTCCTCTTTTTACAATACTTGTAATAGTAAACAGCGATGATATTCCGGATGCCTCGAAAGAACCATTTGCTACATTGGCGCAGAAGAATTTTATCTTCGAAGCAAAAGAATTGAAGGGCTTTGAACTGGCCAAATGGGTTGTCGCGGAAGCAACTAAAAACAGTTTAGTTATCACACAAGATAATGCAATGATGCTCGTGGATCTTGTGGGTGATGAAAAGTCTTTACTCGAAATGCATATCCAAAAGTTTCGTGATTATCTAAACGATTCAAACGAGGTGACTCCAGAAGTAATCGAAAAATTATCCTCGCAGATGAAAACGTATAATATATTCGATTTGCAGGATGTAATCGCGAAGGGGGACAAATCTCAATCATTAAAAATCATGTATAATTTATTGGACACCGGCACAGATTTAATCTACATCGTTTCTATGCTAAATAGATTTATTTCGACTGTCGCCCAATCAATTGAGCTAAACAAAAAGAAAATTCCGGCGAGACAGGCAAGCCGGGAACTCGGATTATCAGAATACTACTACATGAAATGTTCTAATTCTAGGCTTTTTCATGATCATAATCGCTTATTAAACTCATCAAGAGCTATTTATAGAACAGATTACTCGTTAAAAACAACCCAGACAGATCCCAAAATCTTAGCTTCGATTTTAATTTCCGAAATGTTAAGTTAGCTACGAAAATTTTTTTAATTATGGCATAAATATGGTGTATTTTCTTGAAACATGTTAAAAATAGAGAGAGTATAAAACATTGAATAAAATACTTTCAGGATTGACGGACGAGGATCCGATAAAAGAATTTCAGGACACTAACACAATCGAAGCTTATGAAATTCTAGTTAAAAGGTACAAAGATCCGCTGATGAATTTTGTTTATCGTTTTGTTGGCGACAAGGATGTGAGTACGGATATTGTTCAGGATACGATGATCAAATTTTATTTGAACAAGGATTCTTATAAATCCTTTGCCAAGTTCTCTACATGGATATATACAATAGCAGGCAACCTTGCTAAAAATGAATTGAAGAGAAGAAAACGCAGAGTAATTCTCTCACTTCATAGCGACGACGAAGATAAAGTAATTCAAGTAGCCGACAAATCTTTCTTCGCGCCGGATAGAGTTGCCGATAGCGGAATTAAAAGTGAAATTATTCAAAAAGCTCTTTTAAAAGTTAAAGAGGTTTATAGAGAAGTTGTAATACTGCGCGATGTTCAGGAATTTTCTTATGAAGAGATTGCTGAAATAACCGGTCTCTCTATCGGAACCGTAAAATCGAGAATTAACAGGGGTAGAACCCATTTACAAAAACTTCTAAAAAAGATTTATTACGAGTAAGCCTATGAACAAAAACCTTTACAATATTGAAGATGAAAAATTGAAAAACGTTGTTGATATACTAAAGCAGCTTCCTCAAATAAATACGCCTGCTAATTTCGAATATAATTTAATGACAAAAATTCGAAACCGGCAATTTGATACTCACGAAGAGAAAAACAAATCCAAATTTTTTGGTTGGATTTTAGCTCCGGCTGCTTTGGTGATTTCTACAGTGGTATTATTCTTTGTATTCTCGAATCAGAATATTAAAAACGAAAATCCTCTAATGTCGGAACCTTCACTGCGATTGGATGCTTCGAGCAATAATTCCGATACTATCGAAATTGAAAAATACACTGAAGAAACCTCAAGCGTTTCTTCAAATGTCGCTGAATCTAAAGATAGCAAGAGTGATAATCAGCCTGTGTCCCCCCCAAAGACTGAAAAATACCGGATAGTACTAAATCCGAACGATGTAGTTCTTAAGGAAAAGGTAGCAGAACCGCCGTATGATGATAAAAAAGCAGTAGATATTGATAATTATATTGAAGGAGCCGCAGAGCGAAAAGCAGCTCCGACAGGGGCTACTTTGGTTGGTGAAAATGAGCAATATTTCGATTTTAACGGCTTTTTTGTTCGGCAAAAGAAAGATTCCACAGCTGTTGATACATTAAAGGCGAAAATGGACTCGATTAAAAATGCTTTAAAATCAGACAAAACCAAGAAATTACCTGGTAAATGATTGATATTTTAGCTCATTTGAATTATTTTTGAAGTTCAAAATTAGAGGTTTTTTATAATGAAAACAGGAATTCACCCAAAATACAGACCGGTTGTTTTTAAGGATGTGTCTATTGACTATTCGTTTTTAACACGATCAACTGTTGAAACCAAAGATACGATTGTATGGGAAGATGGCAAAGAATATCCATTAGTAAAATTGGAAATTTCCAACCAATCTCATCCTTTCTTTACAGGTAAACAGAAAATTGTTGACTCTGCCGGTATGGTTGAGAGATTTAATAAGCGTTATTCAAAAAAGAACGCAGAGACTAAGTAATCTTTTAATTATATTTTATTGAGAGCTGCGTAATATTTTTATGCAGCTCTTTTACTTTTAAATACTGGCTAAAAATTATATTCCTAACAAAAATGAAAAGTCAGTCTCATCAATAAATTCGAATAATTTTCTTATCTTTAATTAATCTTTTAACAAAGAATTTTCAGACGAACTATAGACTATGGAAGAAACAACTCAAACCGCGGGAACATCGTTATATGATGGAGTACGCGGATTAGCAATAAAAATTTTAAACCGTATCGATAGAACAGATGCTTATCTTGATAAACTTCTCGAAATAGAAATAAAAAATTCCGAACTATCCGGAGTTGATAAAGCATTGCTTTTTGAAATTGTCCACGGCGTTATTCGCTGGCTTGGCAGGATCGATTGGATATTAAATGGATTTTATAAAGGACAATTTTCGAAATGTATTCCGAATGTAAAAAATTCAATGCGCGTCGCACTATACCAGATTTTATTCCTTGATAAAATTCCAGATTATGCCGCCGTTAATGAAGCTGTCGATTTTGTTGGCAGACTACAGGGACAAAAATCAGCTGATCTTACAAATGCAGTTTTAAGAAATATTATTCGCAGCAAGGATGGAATTCGTTATCCTGACTCGGAAGAAGATTTAGTTGGCTATTTCAGCGCATACTATTCGCATCCGTCGTGGATGGTGAAGAGATGGCTGAATAGATACGGTAGGGAGTTTACGGAAGAGTTGTTGAAAGCAAACAATCTTAAACCAACGCTCACATTGCGGGTTAATAAGTTAATAACTAATATCAATGAATTAAAGTCTTTACTTGATAGTGTTAGTCTTGCATACACACCCGGGAAATACCTTAATGAGTTTATAAAATTAAACAAGCTTACTAACATTACCGATTGGAATTACTTTTCGAAAGGTTACTTTACGGTGCAAGATGAAAGTACAGGTTTTGCTTGTCATTTGCTCGATGCGCAACCTGGAATGCGTGTTCTTGATTTATTCTCAGCGCCCGGCGGTAAAACGGCATTTATAGCTGAGTCAATGAATAACGAAGGTGAAATAATTGCTGTTGATAAATATGAAAGCAGGATAAGCATTTTATCGAAAAATTTAGATCGGCTGGGTGTAAAAAATGTAACCACAGTAAATGTGGATGCACTCGAATTTGAAGATGAAAAGGGATTTGACAGAGTTTTGATTGATGCGCCGTGTTCCGGGCTTGGCACGTTGACGAAAAAACCGGATATCAAATGGAGAAAAGATTTACTTGATATCCGTAAACTTGCGGTTCTTCAATATGAATATTTGAATAAAGGCGCTCATCTATTAAAGAAAGATGGAATAGCTGTTTACAGCACATGTACAATTGAACCGGAAGAAAATACAGAAGTGATTCAGAAATTTTTAGGAAATAATCCGAATTTTAAATTAGTAACTGCCGAAGGCCAACTTGATGAAAATCTTCTCGATTCATCAGGTTGTATTCAAACATTTCCAAGTTTGCACGGTATTGACGGTGCATTCGCAACTAAAATATTGCGTGTTGAGTAAATTTTTATGAGTATATAAATGGCAAGTGAATTACTAACAATATTTGCAAACGAGTTAGCCGCTAAACGGAAGAAAGAGGGACTTTCTCTTCAACAGATACATCAAAAAACCAGAATTGAAATAAAATTTCTCGAATCAATTGAGAAAGCAAATTTTGATATTATGCCCGAACTTTATATGCGCGCTTTTATTAAAGAGTACTCTGAAACGATTGGGCTTAAAGCAGACGACACGATGAAAAAATATGATCTTGCTAAATCCGGGAAAACACAAGAGGATATTGTTAGCCAGCCTGTTGAACAGGAACAAATTAAACCAAAGCCTGCCATCCAATTTGATGCTTTGCATGCGGAACCGAAAGAGGTTGCTTCAAAAGTTGTTATGAATAAAAATTTTGTTTACGCTATATCAAGCGGGGTAATTATAATTCTTTCGGTATTTGTATATATGGTGTTTTTTAATAACTCGTCGAGGGAAATAGTAAAAGAAACTCCGTATGATGAAATCCTACAAGAAAACAAAGAACGGTTTGAGGTTAAAAAAGAAGAAACGCCGACCATCCAAAAGCTTTCATCTGACAGTCTTTACTTAAAAATAATTACAACTACTAAGATTTGGATAAAAGTTAAAATAGATGATTCAACGCAAACGGATTTTATGAGCGAACCAAACATTACCAGAATATATGCAGCTACGAATAAATTTTATGTTGTTCTTGGTAATGCTGCCGGTGCACAATTATTTCTGAATGAAGTGCCTCTAAAATTCGATGCTGTGAGTGGTTCTGTTCGAACGCTTGAAATAGATAAGGATGGTGTAAAATCTGTTAAACCGATCAGTTCTCCTAAAACAGTACCCCCGAATGCAACAGGAAATTGAAAAGAAAATAGAAAAACTCCGGCTGGAAATTCGCGAGCATGAGTATAATTATTATATACTTACACAGCCAAAAATTAGCGATGAGGAATTCGATCGGCTTTTAAAAAAGCTCGAAGAATTGGAAAAAGAATATCCACATTTAATTACTCCCGATTCGCCAACGCAACGAGTTAGTTCCGATCTTACTAAGATATTCAAACCAATTCAGCACAAAGTTCCAATGCTTAGTCTCGCTAATACGTACAGCGAGGAAGAGTTGCTCGATTTCGATCGGAAAGTCCACGAAGGTTTGCCCGCAAATGAAACTGTCCAATATACTGTCGAGTTAAAAATCGATGGAGTTTCAGTAAGCATGGTTTATCGAAACGGCAAGTTACATTCCGCCGCCACAAGAGGTGACGGAACCACCGGCGAGGAAATCACCACAAATATACGCACTCTGAAAACAGTGCCGCTTGTCATTAAAAATAAAAAGAATGATTTGCTTGGTGCTGAATTCGAAGTGCGCGGTGAAGTTTACATGGAAATAAATGCCTTCGCTGAGTTGAATAAACAAAGGGAATTAAATAACGAAAAAACATTTGCTAATCCCCGTAACTCGACTGCCGGAACGCTTAAACTGCAGGACCCAAAGGAAGTTGCAGCCAGACCGCTGAATATTTTTGTTTATTTTCTAATGACGGACAAAAAAAATCTTTCATCTCAATTCGAAAATTTGAAACTACTTGAGGAAACCGGTTTTAAAGTAAACCCCAATTATAAACTTTGTGATGATATAAATGCGGTCATTGACTATTGCCGTGAGTGGGAGGAAAAGAGAGACCAACTTCCGTATGAAATTGATGGAGCTGTGATCAAAGTGAACTCATTAAGACAGCAGCAAATTTTGGGAAGTATCGCTAAATCACCGAGATGGGCTGTTGCATTCAAGTTCAAAGCAAAACAAACAAAAACGAAATTATTAGATATTATTTGGCAGGTTGGCAGAACAGGTACGCTTACTCCAGTTGCGGTTCTCGAACCGGTTTTTCTTGCCGGTTCAACTATCAGCCGGGCTACTCTCCATAATATTGATGAAATAAATAATCGGAAAATACAAGTTGGCGATACCGTAATTATTGAAAAGGGCGGGGATGTAATTCCAAAAGTTGTATCGGCATTTGAGGAGGACCGGGTGATTGAATACACTCCCGTTCAGCTGCCTGAGAAATGTCCTGTGTGCGGTTCGAGTTTGAAAAGACCAGAGGGTGAAGTGGCAATTTATTGCGAGAATAATTTTTGCCCGGCGCAAGTAAAAGGGCGGATAGCTCATTTTGCTGCGAGAGGCGCAATGGATATTGAAGGACTCGGCGAGGCTCTGATTGATTTGTTTGTTGAAAAAGGATTTCTAAATTCATACGCTGATATTTATGATCTGAAGGATAAAAGAAGTGAATTGATTTCCATCGAAAGACTCGGTGAAAAAAGTGTTGATAATCTATTAAGCGCAATTGAAAAGAGTAAAGAACGACCATTCGAAAAAAGTATATTCGCTATTGGAGTTCGATTTATTGGTTCCGGCGCGGCGCAAAAGTTAGCCAAACATTTTTTATCGCTCGATAAAATTATATCAGCATCCCGCGAAGAAATAGAAGAAGTAGAAGATATCGGACCGAGGATAAGCGAAAGCATTCAAAAATTCTTCTCTGATGCGAAAAATCTAAAAATAATTAACCGGCTAAAAGCAGCTGGGATAAAATTTGAGTCTAAATCCATTCTGCAGACGTCGAATGTATTAGATGGAAAATCTTTTGTGTTAACCGGAACTTTAACCTCGATGACGAGGGAGGAAGCGCAAGAAAAAATTATTCAACTTGGCGGTAAAGCATCTTCAAGCATTAGTGCAAAAACTAACTATCTTGTGGTTGGCGATAATCCGGGATCAAAATTTGCTAAAGCTCAAAAACTTGGTGTTGCAATTTTACAAGAAGAAGACTTTATTAATTTGATTAAGTCAGTGGCGGAATAATGTTCGATTTACTGAAACAAAAAATAGCTAAACTGCTTCTCCATCATAAAGTAAAATCGATAGAACGGGCGTCCCAACCGTATAACAAATTTATAAGCCGTTCATTAGATTATTTGATAATAATGCCCAAGAATGAGCAGGATTTTAAGAACGGACTTTCGGTGTTGGAGTATTTTATTCATCACAAAAAGAATATCAGCGTGTTTATTCCGGATGTCAAGTTTAATTTTATCCCGCATAAATCCGGGCTTAACATTATTGATTTCAGTCTTGATGACATAACAAAATTAAATATGCCGGGCAAGGGATTGCAGCAAAGATTAAAAAACAGAACGTGTGATGTACTAATCGATTTAAATCTGGAAGACGAAGTATTTTATGATGCAGTGGTCTTGATGGTTGAATCAAAATACAAAATTGGCTTCGAAAAGCCGGATTCGGACAGATATTATAATTTCCAGGTTCCTAAAAGCGAAAATAATTCTGATTTTTCTTATAGAAATTTGCTAAATTCTCTCAAAATGTTTTAGAAATTGGTTCCCGAATGTTATATTAGAAACCAATAAAGGGTTTTTTTAAGATGAGTGAAAACATAAATTTTGAACTAAAAAAAAGTGATGATATTCTCGTTTTCAAACTGAATGAAAAACGATTCGACAATAAAATAGCCGGATTGGTTAAAGGCGAATTAACTATTCTCTTACACACCGAAGAGAACAAAAAATTAGTTCTTGACTTATCGGAGATTGACTACTGTGATAGTTCGGGATTAAGCGCTATTCTCCTAGCCTATCGAATATTACAATCGAACGAAGGACAGATTAGAATAGCTTCGCCAACTAAAAATGTGAGAACGCTTATTGAGATTTCACAGTTAAACAGAATATTGCCGATAAAGGAATCAGTAGAAGAAGCAATCGAAGATCTTAAAACTGTTTAGGTCTCCCAATTTTGGTTAGGGCGCTCGATTATTTTATCATTGTCTCCTACTTAATTATAATTGCCGTAATTGGATTGGTCACGGCTGGCAGGAATAGCTCGGCGAAAGATTATTTCCTTGGCGCTAAATCAATCCCATGGTGGGCGGTTTGTTTTTCTATTGTTGCGGCGGAAACAAGTGCATTGACTTTTATTTCGATACCCGGTCTTGCCTACTTAACCAATATGAATTTCCTTCAGGTTGTTATTGGTTATTTGATTGGAAGAATAATTGTCGCCTATGTTTTTTTGCCGGCGTATTTCAAAGGTGAATTAACTACAGCTTACGCTTTCCTTGAAAAAAGATTTGGAATTAAATCCCGGTATTTTGCTTCGGTTGTATTTCTATTCACACGAACTGCCGCTGATGGCGTGAGGTTGTTCGCTACGGCTATCCCAATAAAATTATTACTTGGTATTAGTTATCCCTCCGCGATACTAATTATTATGATAATTGCGATTATTTATTCTATCATAGGCGGAGTGAGGAGTGTTATTTGGGTTGATGTACTACAAATGATAATTTATATCGGGGGAGCGATAATAACAATTTATTACTCTTTGAATTTTCTTATTCCCGGCGGAATGCAAAACTTTATTAACATCGCATGGAATGAAGGGAAACTTCAGATTTTTAATTTGGGCTCATTCACAGATTTGAAGGATTTTTTTGCAAAACCATATTCGCTTTTGGGTGGGATTATAGGCGGTGCGTTTTTATCGATGGCTTCACATGGCGCCGATCAATTTATTATTCAAAGACTATTTACAACGGGCGATTTGAAAGCAAGCCGGAAGGCAATTATTGGGAGCGGGATTATCGTCCTAATTCAATTCGTATTATTTCTCTTAGTGGGCGTTTGCTTGTATGTTTATTATGGCAAACTCGATATTCGAGCCGATGAAATCTTTCCCAAATTTATAATTGAAATGTTGCCAGCGGGGATATCCGGATTAATAATAGCCGGATTATTAGCAGCGGCTTTATCAACTCTTGCAGGTTCAATTAATTCGCTTGCTTCGTCAACAATGATGGACATTTTTAGAATTCATCCGGATAAAATGAAAGAGCCGAAAACAATAAATCTCTCCCGCGGAATTGCATTGTTTTGGGCCATGGCATTGGTTGGCGCTGCGTTATTTTTTATGAATACTACACAGTCCGTTGTGGAGTTAGCTCTTGGGATTTCATCTTTTACTTATGGCGGTTTACTTGGTACATTTCTTTTAGGGCTGATAGTTAAAAGAGCAAACCAGGAAGATGCACTCGCCGCCTTTACGGCTGGAATTTTTATTATGATCACTGTAATTGCTTTAAAACTTACTGCATGGACATGGTTCACATTAATTGGTGTATCTGCTACGTTAGCTTTGGGATTTATGCTTAGTAGGATTAACAAAAAAATCAAACTGTAGAAAAAAATAAATTAGAATTCTGTATCGGATACATGTTTATTTCATTCTCATTGGAACGCACGGCAGGATTTAAGGAAAGATTAATAATTTTATTCTCTATTTTTAAACCGGCAGTTATATTTGTCATCTAAAAAGTATCAATATCATAAATATTGAAGAGGCAAAACGAATTAGCTGTTCAAAAAAAGTAATTTTTGTAAATTTGAAAAAAGAATTGTGAAAGAATGTTACCTTCGAAAAAAGTATTAAAAAAAATTAATTTAATTGTTCTTGATCTTGATGGGACGTTACTTGATAATAACGGTGCAATTGGCAGCAGAACATTGATGTTTGTTTCAGAATTGAAGAAGAAAAATGTATTATTCTCATTTGCTAGCGGACGGTTACACAGTGCATTAACGGAATATGCAGATATCCTTGGTATCTCAACGCCACTCATCTCTTTAGATGGTTGTTTAATTAAAAGTTACCCGGCGGGAGAACAAATTTTCCATTCATATGTTCCTGAAAAATATGTTCAGAAGGCGATTGATTTTGCCGATAATTACCTTGTGAAATTAGCCTTGTGCCATGAAGATGCAATCTATTATACCGAGCATAATGCTTCCATTTCAAACATGCTTGAGAAATTTGGAGTTACTTATACCGAAGTTGATTCGTATGATAATTATAAAGCCAAAACCTTAGAAATTATTATGGCGGGTGATTATAAGGATACAATGCTTCGGATCCAGAATAAAATGAGCTTTCCGCATTCGTTTGGGTTAAGTACAAATTTTTATAAGTCGCATCATTTCCGCGGAATATATTATCTTGATATTAGAAAAAAAGGAAGTACGAAAGGAACCGGATTAGTCCGATTGGCTAAGCACCTCGGTGTAAAAATAAAGCACACTGCCGTTTTAGGCGATTGGTATAACGACCGTGAATTATTTGAGACGGATGCATTCAAAGTAACCGTGGCAAATGCAGTCCCGGAAATAAAACGTAAAGCTGATTTCATCACTTCCGGAACAAACAACGAAGATGGAGTTGCCGAATTTCTGGAAATGGTACTTTTTGCAAAAAGCTGAATGGAAAAAATAAATTGAACGAAAGAATAAGCAGAAGCAGACGAATTAAATTACTTATTGTAATTATAAGTTTGCTGCTTATTGTGTTAATGTTTCCCAAAGGTGAATCGCTTGAATACGAGGTAGCAATAGGCTCCATTTGGATGCAGGATGATCTTATTTCTTCTCAAACTTTCGAGATCTTAAAAGAAACCGAAGTATATAACACCGAAGTTGCTAACGCCGAAAAAGAAGTGAATCTTATTTTTGTAAGGGATAATGGAATTCCCCGCGTTGCGTTGGATTCCTTGAAAAATTATTCAAATTATCTTATCAGAAAAATTGATGAAGATATCTTCGATCAGGAAATTAATAATAGCAGCAAAACGTTCTTAGCAAAAGGGAACTACCAGGCGCTTAAAAATACTCGTGAAAAAGAAAATAGACTGCTGGCAGATAACAAAACGAGATTATCTACTTTCTTCGCATTTTGTGAAAATCTTATCGAGCATATTTATCAAAAGGGATTATTGAATAGAGGGTACGACGAGATAAATGAAGATACGTTTTCTGTGAGGGATGGAAAGTTTGAGAAGGTATTTGCTAAAAACAATTTTTATGATCCGGGATCAGCTCTTCGTTTTTTTGAGACAAACATTAATAAGCAATTTGGAGACGATGAATCTTTAAATGCGGCGCTCGTGGAATATATTTATCATTTCGCACTGCCCGATATAATTTATAGTACTGAAGAAACAAACAAAGCGAAGGAACAGGCAAGAAATAGTATTTCGCAAAATGTAGGCTTCGTTAACGAAAATGAAAGAATTGTTGCTAAGCATGATAGGATTACCAAAGAAATAAAAAGAAAGATTGATTCATACAGAGTTGCCAAAGGAGTGGGAACAGGCTTTTGGGGAAGGTTTGCACAGAATCTCGGAAAATTTTTGCACACTGTCCTCATCATGATGCTTTTCAGCATTTATATCTTTCTTTTCCGTAAAAAAATATTTTATGATAATGCAAAAATTTTATTAATATCGATTGTAATTCTGTTTGTCTGCTTCATTACATTTTTAGTGCAACAGATTGAAGTTCAGGCGCCGGTGGAATTTTTGATAATTGTTCCGGTAGCGCCAATGCTGATTACAATTATCTTCGATTCGCGAATTGGATTTTATAGCGTCATTGTTTCATCGCTTATAACCGGTGCATTGGTAGGAAATGATTACACATTTACTCTCATGAATATAGTTGCTGGCGGACTTGCTGCCTATACCGTAAGGGATATTAAAAATAGAACACAGATTTTCAGATCCTTCTTTTATATTCTAATTGGTTATGTGATTAGTATCGTGGCATTCGGTTTGGAAAGATATTCATCTGTGGAAAATATTTTGATGAGTTCTGCATTCGCTGCTTCGAATGCACTGATCAGTCCTATTTTAACATATGGGCTGATTATCTTTGTTGAAAAAATATTTAAAATTACCACCGATTTAACTTTACTTGAACTTTCGGATTTTAATTCGCCAATATTAAGGCAACTTGCAAAAAACGCACCCGGGACATTTACTCATTCCGTCACTATCGGCTCATTGGTCGAAAATGCCGCGCAGGCAATAGGTGCAAGTCCTATTCTGGCAAGAGTTGGGGCTTATTACCACGATGTTGGAAAATCCTTAAATCCGGAGAGCTTCGTAGAAAATCAAATGGGCGGTGAAAATCCACATGCAGAAATGGAGCCCGAAAAAAGCGCTGCACTTATTATTGAGCACGTAAAAGAAGGAATTAAGTTGGCGGAGGAAGATAATTTACCACAGGTGATTATTGATTTTATACCGATGCATCACGGAACGATGGTTGTCTCTTATTTTTATGAGACTGCGAAAAACAAATACGGACTTGAGAATGTTGATATAATGAAATACCGATATCCCGGTCCAAAGCCCAACACAAAAGAAACGGCTCTTGTTATGCTCGCCGATGCATGCGAGTCCACCGTGCGTTCAATGTCCGATCCCGAACCGCAAAAAGTTGAGAATGTTATCAATAATCTATTCAAAAACCGGATTGAAGATAATCAACTTGATGAATGTCCGCTTACTCTTCATGATTTAAATAAAATAAAAGAATCATTTCTGAAAATCTTAATAAGCCATCACCATAAAAGAATCCGGTATCCTAATCAGGATAAAATGGAATCTTCAAGAGAATCGATGAAAACCTGATGGAAGTATTTTTGAAAGAATACTTAACTATACTAAGATTTGAAAAAAATCTTAGCGAAAATACACTCGACTCCTACCGAAATGATCTGTCAAAATTTTTAGACTATTTGGAACTTGTTAGCATTACCGACTTAAATAACGTTCGTGCTGAACTAATCTCAAAATATTTTGAATACCAAAGAACACAGGGAGTGACGAGTTCAACTTCGTCAAGGTATCTTTCTTCGTTAAAAGGTTTTTTTAATTTTATGATTTCCAACCGCTACATAATAGAAAATCCCATGGAGAAAATTGCCTCGTCGAAAAGTTCGAGGAAATTGCCCACGGTTCTTACTATTGTAGAAATTGAGAAGATGTTATCTGCACCGGATACGAAAAAAATTCTCGGTCTTCGCGACAAAGCCTTACTCGAGTTGTTTTACTCGTCGGGACTCAGGGTCTCGGAGATAATCACAATAAAAATTTCGGATCTTTTTTTTAACGAAGAAATTATTCGAGTATTTGGGAAAGGTTCCAAACAAAGAGTAGTTCCAATTGGCAGCAGCGCTATTAAATGGTGTAATGATTATTTAAAAAAATCACGTCCGTTTCTCGAAAAGAAATCGAAAAGCGCTAATTATCTTTTTCTGAATAAACGCGGTACAAAGTTATCACGGATGGGTGTTTGGAAGTTAGTGAATCGCTACGCTAAGGAAGCTGATATTCAAAAGGAAATCCATCCACACACATTCCGGCATTCTTTTGCAACACATCTTTTACAGGGCGGCGCTGATTTACGGGCGGTCCAGGAAATGCTTGGTCATGCTGATATTTCCACTACGCAGATATATACGCACATCGATCGCGATTACATAAAACAAGTTCATAAGGATTACCATCCGCGGGGATAATAGGGATTACTTGAAGCCAAAATACTTTTTAGAAATGAATAGAATGTTTTAATCTAAAGGATGGTAAAGTAAAAGACTTCATCATAATTTGAATTGCATGTCGTAAAGTTTCTTGTACAAACCATTGTGACTTATTAGTTCTGTATGAGTACCTATCTCGGAAATACGACCATCATCCAAAACTAAAATTTTATTTGCATTTCGAATGGTTGATAATCTGTGCGCAATAACAACAGAAGTTCTCCCCTCCATTAATCTTTCGATAGCTTGTTGAACCAAAACCTCGGATTCCGTATCGAGAGATGAAGTAGCCTCGTCCAAAATTAGAATAGGCGGATTTTTTAATAATGCACGAGCGATAGAAATACGCTGACGTTCTCCACCGGATAATTTTACTCCTCTGTCGCCAATAAAAGTATCATATCCATTAGTCAAGTTCAAAATAAAATCATGAGCATTAGCTGCTTTTGCGGCGCTAATTATATCTTCGTTTGATTTCTCAGACGAACCATACGAAATATTATTTTTAACAGTATCATTAAATAAAATTGTCTCCTGCGTAACAATTCCCATTAGCGCTCTTAAAGAGTGTATCTTCAAATCCCGCAAGTCATGTCCATCAATAGTAATTAAACCGCTCTCAACATCATAAAAGCGAGGTATCAAATCTATAAAACTTGATTTCCCTGCGCCGCTCGGGCCAACAATAGCTACGATCTCGCCTTTGTTTATCGAGCAATTAATATTTTTAAGAATTAGGTCGCTTTTTTCATATTTGAAATCAACGTTGCGATATGTTATATCTTTCGTAAATGAGGAAATTTCGATAGCATTAGACTTATCAAGAATTTTTGGCTGGATGTCGAGTATTCCAAATATCCGGCTTCCAGCAGCTATGCCTTCTTTAATACTATTAAATACTTGTCCAAATAATTTTAACGAAGGCATCATCTGAAAAAATATGGCAAGATAAGCCAAAAATGTTCCCGGCGACATTGAACTTTCGCCAGAAATAATTTGTCTTCCGAAAATAAATAATATTACAGCAACGGCTACAGTACCAATGACCTCTGTAATGGGGCTTGATAAGGCTCTGCGCCTAACTAAACTTGTTAACAACTTGAAATATTTATTATCCTGCCGCTGGAATTTTTCAATCTCATATTTTTCCATGCTGAAGGCTTTCACAATCCTTATAGCGCCAAAGGTTTCGTCCAACGTACTTGTTACATCAGCAATGCTGTCCTGAGTTCTAATACTTTTTCGCTTTAGCGAATCGCCGATCTTTGACAAAATAATTCCAATAACCGGTACAAGCAGCATTGCGTATAATGTCAATTTCCAATCAAGGATGAACAGTACCAACGAATACATTATTATAACCGGTGGATCACGAAAGAAGCTATTAATAACAGCAACAATAGAATCTCTTAAAATTTGTGTGTCGTTTATAATTCTTGAAATTAGCATGCCCTTTCTTTCATCGGTAAAGTAACTAAGGGATAATTTATGGAAATGGGAATAAAGCTGGGACCGGATATCCCGCAACATACCTTGATCTACAGTCGCCATAAAATATGTTTGAAAATAAGAGGCGATGTTTTTCAAAATAAAAACGACAATGATAAAAATGCAAAAAATATTCAACAGCTCGCTTCGGTCATAAATCCTTGTTACTTCGTACATGTAATACTGAGCGAATTGCTTGATAGCGCTGAAACTGAATGATTGTGGTTTTACTACTTGTACGGGCGTTGTATTAAAAATCAAATCGATAAAAGGCATAATAATTACAACGGACAATAAAGAGAATACGACAAAACTCAACATAAAAATATTAGCGATTATCAACGGTCGATAATAGGATTTAAGATATTTAAAAAAGCGAAAGAAAATTTTCATTGAGTAAAATACTTTAAATAAGCAAAAAAGTTGAATTAATTTATCATGTATAAAAATGTATTTTCATTAAAATTTCACCGAAATATATAAAAAAAAGGCTAAAGTAGTTTTGAATCGGTTAGAGACTCGAAGCCACAGAATTGCGAAAAATGTGTGTGGAATTTTCATGTGCCGCCTAAGAGAAAGTATCACAACCCATTTTTATGTAATTTTACGTAGAAATATTTGGGATTTCACATAACTAAAAATTATCGAACTCATTTTATATGTATGGGCGAATGCAGAAGAAAAACACATAACATACGCCGGTATGATATTCTTACAAACCATTTGATTTACGTTAAGGTATATGATGCAAAATTTTAATTCAAACTCACTCAAGTCTATTGGAATAAATGGAAGCTCTATAAAAAGCCGCCTACAAGAAAACCACATATTAATCTTATTCGTTTTACTCTCAGCCTCGTTTCTAACATCTCTTGTGATAATGCAATTGTTAAGTGTAGTCTTATTTATTCTGTGGCTTTTTGAGAAATGGCAAGAGAAACGAAAAGCCTTCAATTATATTTTATTAGTATTTTTAGTATATACTATCATCCGATTGTTCTCAATTTTTTTTTCCGAATATCCGGCTTCGAGTAATCAAGCATTATATAAAGAAGCGCTGTTTCATCTTTCCTTCTTCTCATTTGGGTTTTACTTTTTATCCATTCGAATGGAAAATCTTCAAAAATTAATTAAATATAATATCTTAATTTCGGCTGTTGTTGCTATCATAGGTATTGTGCTTTTCAACTTAGGGATAAAACACAGAGCTTCATCTTTTATCTCAGGTTACACGACTTATTCTATGTATCTTCTACCAGCTTTTGTATTCGGTACTTTTCATTCTAAGCTCTTTCAAAAGCATTTTGAAATTTATATATGGCAGTTAGCTGTTAGCGTTATTGCCACAGGAATATTTCTTGCAATGGGCAGAATAGATATTCTCATAATTGTTTTAATATTCATTGCTGCCGTAATCGTAAAAAAGATTTCGATCAAATCCGCATTAATTATTTGCGCATTTTCAGCCGTTATAATATTATTATCTCTGAATAATAATAGCGCCGAAGCAGAGTCGAGAGCGAGTGATTTGAGCACGATGTCGGATAGGGATATTATATGGGCAAAGGCTTTGGAAATTATAGATGTACATCCAATTTTAGGATATGGCCCCAGGACTTTTGGCGATATATTTACCGAACAAGAAAAATTGGCCGACAAACAAGTTGGCGGTTGGCACAGTGAATATATTACCATCTATATCGAAAGCGGCATTTTAGGTTTATTAACATTCTTAGTGATTACTTTTTTAATTTACTTTTATGCTTACAAAGCAATCTGGATTAAAAAATTAATTGGCAATGAACTTGAGATGTTCATCCCGTCTCTTCTAAGTATTACTGTTATATATATATCATCTACATTTTCCGGCTTTTCAACCCAGCCGATAATCTCGGTTTATTTTTGTTTTATTTTTGGAATTTACAGTAACGTGGTTTTTAAAGCAGGGAGGTAGAGTAAAAAAAATTGAATTGTTAGTCACAGAGGACATTCACATCTAATCAATTCCCAAGATTCTTTCTTTGGATCATTTGAAGGATAGTAAGAAGAATAATTTGAATATCAAGCCAGGGCGACCAATTCTCGATATACCAAATATCATGTTCAATTCGTTTTCGTGTTCGTAGTTTATTTTCTTCTTTATCCGGAACATCTCCGCGTAGACCATGTATTTGTGCCCACCCTGTAATACCGGGTTTTACAAGAGTACGAAGTTTTAATTCATCCACATATTCTCCGTACAAGTTATCGTATGGTATTGCATGCGGACGTGGACCAACTAATGACATATCCCCTCTAAAAACATTGAAGATCTGCGGAAGTTCATCAAGATTGGTTTTCCTTAAAAACTTACCGAACATATTTATTCTAGGATCATCCTTTGATGCCGGTAAGAATTCTTCATTTCCACTTTTGGCTTCCATAGTTCTAAATTTGTAACACTTGAAGGATTTGTTATTCTTTCCCACTCTATCTTGAATAAAAAATATTGGTCCCTTTGAAGTAAGTTTCTGTATCATGCCTAATATGAAAAAAAGCCACCAAGTAACTGAAATAATCACGATTACCGAAATGAAAAGATCAAACGCTCTTTTTAATATTTTCCAATGAAGTTCTTCAAGCGGTTCATCGCGCAGTGTGATTAATGGAAAATTTCCTATCGTCCCGATCTTAAATTTCTTAGCTAAGAATTTAAAATAATCCGGTACGATGTGAATACGAACTCCGGACTTGTTGCAGCGCTTTATGATAGCTTCAAGATTGCCAGATTCATTTTCCGGTAAAGCTATAATAACCTCATCGATGAATCTTTCGTTCAATATTTTTTGAAGTTGGGATAAACTGCCGATTATTTCCGTATCATAGCTTGTGTTCGCGTTGTTGTCAATAAATCCAATGAAATTATAACCGAAATCGGGATTGTTTTTTAGAATGTCATAAAAACTTTTACCTATCTCACCCGCCCCAATAATTACCACACTCCGGGTAAATTTACTACTCTTTCCGATCCGTTGTAAAAACAATTTCAGAAATATTATTCTAAGGGAAACGAAAGTGACTACGAAGACTGAATCGAAAATGATGAAATTTCGTGTGAATAAATCTTCCTTCACACTAAATATAAATACAATAGAAGCGAGGACTTGGATGAATACATTTTTTACAAGCGTTATGAATTGGAGGTAAAATCTTTGGGAAGTAAACTCTTCATAAAATGAAGTGGACTTTGTAGTTAACAGCCAAATAATGTTTAGTAATAGCAAAAGACTAAACATGTAATTTCGTGCAAATAAAATATGGATTGGTTGAGCAAAATATGCCGCAGAGACAAAAGCAATATTCAGCAGGAAAAGATCAAGAAATATTCTTATTCTATTCAGGGAATGTAAATTGGCAATCATAGTTTATTTAAAAAACAATTGACTTTTTTGTTCGACGAATTCATGAATCGCTTTTTCAAAATTTGTACGCGAGTATTGAGAAACCGATTTACTTATTTCCGGTAAATTGAATTGATCATAGGTAGCGTGGAAGCGGGTAACAGCTTGGATCAAAGATTCGACAGTTTGTTCATTGAAATGAACGCCGTTAACTCCATCAACTACAGTTTCGGCAGTTCCTCCCCGGTTAAGGGCAATAACAGGCGTACCGCATGACTGAGCTTCGATTACTGTAATTCCAAAATCTTCAATTGCGGCAAAGACAAATGCTTTAGCTTTTTGCATATACCTTTTCAATTCTTCCGGCGATTGATATCCTAAAAATTCAATATTCTTTCCAGCAAGTGCTTTTATCTTTTTCTGATTATCACCGTCGCCGATTACTATTAATTTTTTATCTGGCATTTTTGAAAATGCCTCTACGATGAGGTCAATTTTTTTGTAAGGAACAAAGCGAGATGCCGTTAAATAATAGCCGTCTTTTTCCGTGCACAATGGAAATTTATTTATATCAACCGGCGGATAAATTACGGTTGCATCTTTGCTATAAATTTTTTTGATTTTCCCCGCAATGAATTTTGAATTCGCTATAAAATAATCCACCCTGTTGGCAGTGGTATAATCCCACACTCTAATTCTGTGCATAAAAAGTTTTACTAATAATCCTTTCAAACCTTTTGATAATCCTGCTTCCTTGATGTATTGATGATACAAGTCCCAGGCATAGCGCATTGGAGTATGGCAATAACAAAAGTGCAATTGCTCTGAATTAGTAAGCACACCTTTTGCAACTGAATGTGAGCTTGAAATTACGATATTATATGGGCTCAAATCAAATTGTTCAATGGCAAGTGGGAATAATGGTAAATAATTTCGGTGATGATTTTTCGAAAAAGGGAGGTTTTGTATAAAAGATGTGTTTGTTAGTTTGCCCTGTAAAATTATTTTTCGTTCTTCATCGTTAAGAAAATCAACCAGTGTAAAAATGTCTGCTTCATTCCAAATATTTACAAATGATTCGACGCATCTTTCGGAACCGGCATAGTTAACAAACCATTCATGTACTATTGCAGTTTTCAATTTACACCAGTATTCTTAAGTGTTAAATACAAATTAAGTGTTCGGTTCACAGAATTTTGAATAGTGAAATTCCTGGATATCTTTTCAAATGAAGCAGAAGAAAATTTACTCCATAAATTTCTATCTTCTGACAATTCTAGAATCCTTTGGGCGGCTGTTTCAGGTTCGCCGAGATTGTAAAGAAAACCACAAGTCTCATCAACCAAATCACAGTTGCCCGCAACTTCTGATACCACTGCCGGAACACCGAAAGACATGGCTTCCATTAATGAAAGCGGCAATCCTTCCCATCGAGAAGTTGATAAATAACAAAACGCATTTAAATAAAATTTCGTCAAATTGTTTTGAAATCCATGAAAATGAATTAAGTGTTTCCAATTATAATTTTCAATTTCCATCTTTACCGCGGATTCCAACTCCCCGCTTCCAATAATATCAAAATGAAAAATTTTTGTCGGGTTTAATCTAAGCAAACTGTCAAAAATATTTATTATTAGACCGGTATTTTTTGCATAATCGAACCGGGTTACAGTTAAAATTCGCAGGATATTCTGCTCAAAAACCTTATCATTTATTCTTTCAGTCGGAATTTCAATTCCATTTGGGATTATTTCTATTTTCTTACCTGATAAACCTATCTCCTTAATTTTCGCGGCTTCGCTTTTCGACACGGAAATAAAGCGATATGTAAAACATGATAAGAATTTTTCTAAAGCAATGTAAAGATATTTGGAGACAATATTATATTCGCCTTTATGGACACCATGAAAAGTATGGATACAAGGTTTGTTAATAATCATTGACAAACATCTTCCATAGATACCAGCACCTTTACCGTGCGAATGAATAATGTCAATATTATTTTTTATTATGAATGTTCTTAATTCGGCAATAGATCTGATTCTGAATTTGCGATGCGGGATTTTTATCATTGCACTTTTATCAACTATTAATGAGAACCGCTTCCAATATGGTTTATCATCCGGCGCCGCAATAAAAATTTTGTATTCCGCAGATATATTTTTAATTAAAAGGTAAATATGCTCCGGTCCGCCTCCATAATCAGCACGGGAGGTAATCATTAATATGGATTTTTTAAAATCGGTCATCTTTTATAAATAAATCCTCTGTCGATTAAATTGAGAAAGCTGAATATTATATAAGTACCAATATGGATTAAATTTCGCAAAAGTAAAAAGAGGAATCCTCTATTACGAAAAAATTTATATTCGGGTATTTTCAGGTTTCGTTTCAGAGCAAGGTATTTAAGCCGCGCCTGCTTTATTCCCCAATCACTTGAAAATTGAGAATTATGCACTCTGTAAAATGTTTGAATTCGTGGAACAAAGCAAATTGGACCATATTCCGCAAGCCGTATCCACAAATCGTAATCCTCTACTTTCAATTCGATATCTTCATCAAAACCGCCGACCTCTTTTATTAGATGAGTTTTTACAAGAACAGTGGAACACGTAACAGGATTTCCTTTGGAAATTAGTTCGCTTTTCGTTCGAGCTTGTTTGGAAAATAATGGCAGTACTTCGAACTTTGGCGAAAATATATTCACATCGCCAAAGGTAACACTCATTGAATAACAGAAAGAATATTCGGTGTTTCTCTCAAAATAATTAAGCTGACTTTCGAGCTTGTGAGGAATCCAAATATCATCACCATCAAGAAAAGCTAAATATTGACCTTGTGCTTTTTGAATTCCCAAATTACGCGGCACCGATGGTCTGCCTGCATGTTCGGTTTTATGGAGGAAGATTCTCGAATCGAGTTGCATGATTTCTTTTATTACACTAATTGTATTGTCTGACGAAGAATCATCAACAATTATTATCTCAAAATTTTTATAGGTTTGATTCAACACAGATTTTAGGGTATCGGCGATATATTTCTCGCAATTATAGGTTGTTACAATAACTGATATTAAAGGTGATGGCTTTGTCATTCAATTATCTTTTAGTCAACTCAAATATTCCGCATCCATAATTACTGCCGAAGTTAGTCCGGGTATTTTCAGTTGAAAGAGGAATATTATAGTGTGGATTGTTAAAATCATCGATGTAAGAAAATGAGTCAATCCCAAAGCTATTATCCAAAAAATCCAATAAGTATTCTATTGAAAAAATTCTGTGTGCATCAAACTCAATTCTTTGTTTGCCAATAGGTACTGAGAAATAAAATTTACCGCCCGTTTGCAACATTTTGGTTATATTCTTAAGCCCTTTAATAAATCCATTAATATCAATGGTATCTCCGTATCTACCAAGTCCAAAGTGCTCAATTGCATGAAGTGAGGAAATTGAGTCGCAATAATTACTTAAATTGAATTTGTCACTTGAAATATCGGCTTGCACGAATTTTATGTTTGGTACTTTTAATTCTGATTTCCGGATGTCAAATACCTCTATTTCCCTAAAGCTGGCAACATGTGCAATGAACCCGTCTATTCGTGAACCCACATCGCAATGTTTTACAGGAATATTTTTAAATATTTTTTGAGCTACCAATAAATCCTGATAAAAATAATGCAATGGTAATTCACCTGCATTTTCAAATCTATCTCCAAGACACGGGAATCTCTTTCCAAGGGGGAAGTCATTAGAGGAGTATTTAATTTGTTTTTTTATTCGTATATAATTTTTAATATAATAAGGAATTCCTCTAAGCGATAAAAAGAAAATTTTCGCATCAAAACCGAATAATCTTAAATATCTAATTATGCTCTTCATTGATTACTTTATTTTTTCAATCATTTTTTTTAAATACGATTGAGCCGAATGATCCTTTAGCGAACGGTTGTACCCGTTAATTGCTATTGTATTTCTCAATTCTTCATTATCAAGAAAAAATCTTATCATTTGTGGAAGTTTGCTTAAGTCGGGATATACGGAAATTTCTCTATCGATTTCGTAGAAGATATTTAAACCGGGGATAAAATAACTTAATTGAAATCCACCGCATGCATTGATTTCGAAATGTCTGCCTTTTACTTGCTCAACGTCTTTTTTATTTAATAAATTATTTTTTAGCGCTTTCAGTGAAGTCAATGACCAAATCAAATATGAAATATCATGAGAAATGCCATTCGAAAGATTCATATTTATTTTTGATTGATTAAAAATATTTACCATTTCGTCCTGGCTGATGAATTTAATTTTGTTATCCCAACCTCGCCCGAAGACATGAACTTTGATTCCGGCGCTATATAGAATATTTACAATCCATTTCCTAAGCGGGCTATAACCGCCAATGAACGAAACATCATATTTGAAAGGTAATTCTCTTTTAGCGTAAATATTCGAATTATAACCGAAGGGACAAAAAATCGAATTTTCAATTAGCTCTGCCCGGTATTGTATAAACATATAATAATCAGGTGTGGAAAAATAATTAAAATATTTTATCCAGTGTCTTACATAATCTCTACGCCAGGGATCATCAAAAAAATATGCGATAGTTTTCGTATGGTTTTTTAATTCAGCAATAATATTTTCTTCAAACTCATTTTCAAAAAGACAGAATAATGAAACATCGGGTTTCACCGATTTTGTTAATTCCAATAATTCCCGGTTCATCGAGCCTTTGCCGCTTTCCTTGAATTTGATGAAAAAGTCAAAAAGAATAACATTTTCTTTCCCGAACACATCGCACAAAGGCATGTAAACGTTAGTATATTCATAAGAATAGCCGCGCTCTTTAACGCCGTAATCGTATTGCATCAAAACTGCGAGGATTGTCATATTGATAGTATTTATGTCGTGATTAAATTTAATTTACTATTGGCGTACATTGTTGTTAAAATATATACAATTCCAATCAATAAAGCTGAGTAAGCTACTCCTTCAAAACCCAAAAAGGATATAAGTAAAATATTAAATAAAACGGATAAGAATCCGGTTAGAATTTTTGGAGCAATATATATTTTAGGTTTATTTAGTGCCAATCCGTAAAAAGTCATACTCTGACCGATATTAAAAAGACCTATAGCGAGACTAAAGATGGGTAGCAGATAAGAGTACTGTAAAAATGAGGCGGTACTTATCAACTCGGTTAAAAGCGAACCGAAGAAATAAGTGAAAAGGGAAACGAATAAAGTGAGGAGTAAAATTAAAATAATATTGAACCTGATGTAAAATTTGCCGGTCTTAACGCTTTGAATATTATTCAAATCGGAAAAGCATTTGTAAATAATTGGAGTGAAAAATTCCGATAGATAAGTTGAAGGAATAGAAAGGAATGCATTAACAATTGATATCATAACAGCGTAAATCCCAACATCGGATGTGGTAAGTTTATAAGCAATAATCCATTTCTCGCCGTTTAACTGCATCCAACCGGCAACACCCCATACGATAAATGGCATGAGATAACTAAGTAATCCGGATTTTAGCTTTTGGTATTCCCGGCCGGACGTTCTAACCGGTTGTTTAAAATTCTCTTTAATTAGTTTTTGAAAATAGTATATCCGAATTGATGAGAATATAAAGTAAGCTATATTGAAAATGAGAAAAATATAGATCAATTTAAAATGTCGGGATTGATAAAGAAAGTATAACATTATAATTATCATTATTCGTTCGAGATTGATAATTATGGAATTTATCGCCCGCTTCCTGGTAATATTCAGCAGACTATTGCAAAACTCACTCATCTTAGATGTGATTACAAATAACCCGGATAACAAAATTATGCCGGGTGAAAAATTGTCTATCCATGGAAAAATTGCAAAGACCGCAGAAATTATTAGAACGACCACCACTCCTGCTAATATCAAATTGATTATTATTGTAAAAAAGTCTCTAAATCCTTCTTTGCCTTCATAATTATGAAAAAATCTATTAAAGGTTTGAGTTATCGGTCCGATGTAAGTTAGTCCAAAAAAATTCGATATTGTAAATATTAGTGCGTATATCCCATAATCAGTTGTCCCGGCAAATGACAGCAATTTTATAGTTAAAAATCCCAGGACTACGGCTATTATTTGCCCGCCAAAGTACCATAACAATTCTCTAATATTTTTAGACGAATTTTTAGATTTAATAAATTCGAATAAGGTAATAATACCGGATGGGAGTTTTTTGAAAGTAGAATTCACTAATTGATTTTTATTCGTTCTTGAGAACAAATTATTGATACCATATTAAAAAAATCTGCGTTCATTTTAAAAATAAAAAAGCTATCTGTAAAGAACAGATAGCTTTTAATTAGAATTTAATTATTTTGTATAAGCCAGCCAACTGCCTGCGAGACCATTTACTTTTGTATCTGCCCAGGCGGTTATCTTAATTATAAATCCTTCTTTATTTAACGATTTTACTTCTAGTTTGTAACGGGTATTTCCACTTTTTTCAACATCAACTAAATCAACATTTAATAGTACTTCCGGTCTTACACTAAATGCTTCATCGAAGACTACTTCGATTTCGAATGATCGGACACCATCGTTTATATGAAGTCCGTAACCTGAAACATTATAATCAGCAGCATATCTACCACTTTTTATAACAGGTTGAGCATAATTACTTACTGCAAATACGAAAAAAAGCACTGCGAAAAGAAAAGATAATTTTTTCATGATACCTCCACTTTATTTTGTGAATGAAAATAGTTCTTCATTATTTTAATTAAAATATCTTCTTTAGCCACCAATAATATAAAGAAAACTCTTTAAAATAGACATAATTTTTTAGAAGATATTTGAAGTGAAATTTCGTTTTTAATTTGAGTAATTCATTTGATTCTGCCAGAATCCAATTAGGGTTTGTATTGAATTGTTCATACTATGGGCAAAAATAGCGTTATTATCATGAAAGTTTACTATAATTAATGTGTTTGATAAATAAAATATGAGTTTTATGGAAAGTGTCAAACTGTCGTCCATTATGGTTGTGCGAGATTCCGAATTGACAATCGGGAAAAGTATCGATAGCCAGATTGGATGTATTGATAACATATTAATTATTATTGATCGCCGGACTACCGACAGAACAATCGAAATTATTAAATCGAAAAAAGTTAATTACGAAATAATCGAGTGGAAAGGTTATGCTCAAACAAAGCAATGTGCGCTTGATAAAACAGAAAATGATTGGGTGCTCTGGATTGACGGTGATGAGGTAATTACGGATGAATTGAAAAAGGAATTAGTAAATTTCAAAACAAATCCGCCGGACAAAGTAGTTGCATTCCAGGTAGCGCGTCGCGCATTTTTCCTCGGGAAATGGATTAAGCACGGGGGTTGGTATCCTTCGCGAGTTACGAGATTGTTTAATAAAAATTTTGCTCATTTTGATAATCGAAGTGTGCACGAGGGAATTGTAATAACTGGTGAAACCGGGCGGTTAACAAACGATCTTGAACATTATACCGATCCGAACTTGAAACATTATTTCGAAAAATTTAATAACTACACCTCCCTTGCTGCCGGTGAGCTGCATAATAAAAACAGAAAATTTTCTCTTATCTCGTTATTAATCAGACCGTTATTTCTTTTACTCAAAATGTATATTTTCCGCCTGGGATTTTTAGACGGAATCAGAGGTTTTATTTTGGCTGTTCTTTCTTCGCATTATGTATTTGTAAAATATGCCAAACTGTGGGAAAAAGAAAATATTTCCGGAGTGTGAAATGATTATTGGAGTTATTCCTAATACAACTAAAGCCGGCATCTTTGATGTCGTAAATCGACTTCTGCTTAACCTATCGAAGAAAAAAATTGATTTTTTATTGAGCGAGTCACTTCTTAAGTATTCCGGTTCACTAAAGTTGAAGGTTGATAAAAGTAAATTTCTTGAACACGGATTACTCGCTTCCAAAAGTGATGTGGTCGTTTCAATAGGCGGCGATGGAACAATGCTGAACACAGCTTATGAAGCGCGCAATTCCGGTTCGCCGGTAGTGGGATTAAATTTTGGTAAACTTGGTTTTTTGGCTGAAGTTGATGTGGATAATGTAACCGGATTGATTGATAACATCAAAGACGGAAATTATTCAATCGAAAAAAGAATGGCGCTCGAATCTTTTGCGCTGCCTTCAAATAAAAGATTATATGCCATCAACGATATTGTCATCGATAAAGGCGGATGGCCAAAAATGATTGAGCTTACCGTAAAGGTTGATAATGAATATGTGGCAACCTTTGCTGCCGACGGAATTATAGTAGCTACGCCAACTGGCTCAACCGGGTATTCGCTTTCAACCGGCGGACCGATAATTAGTCCGCAAGCTGATGTTTTCGTACTTAGTCCGATTTCCCCGCATACGCTTACAATGCGTCCTTTAGTCTTAGACAGCCGGCAAAAAGTGAGCATCGAAGTAAAATCAATGCATACCCATGTTCAAGTGAATTGCGACGGTCAGAGAGTGTACAACTTCGAACCCCCGTTTATAATCGAAATATTAAAAAGTAAAAAACCATTGAGTTTAGTACACGTGCCTGGAAATAATTATTTCAGGATACTCCGGGAGAAACTCTACTGGGGCTTGGACTTACGGAATAATAATAATTCAAAGAAGGAGTAAGTGTGAGGAAAATTGCTTTGCTGCTTTTTCTATTTTCAACTACATCAACGTTTGCTCAAACTGAATTCCAAATAATAACTGATGAAAAATCCGGGAAACCAATGCTCGTAGGAATTACCGACCGTGAAGCATATCGGGATACGAACTTTTCATCATGGTTCGATACTGAGTATCAAAACTATTTGGTGGATACTCTTTCCGTCATCGGATTGAAAGAAAAAATAAATGATTTCAAAGTTACAATTGTGCTCGGCACATGGTGCGGCGACAGCAAAAGAGAAGTTCCGCGGCTGTTAAAAATTTTTGATATAATCGAAATGCAAAAAGAAAATTATACTTTCATAAACGTTGACAGGCAAAAGAAAGGAATGACGACGGAAGCAGATGGTATGAATATTATGCTGGTTCCGACAATGATTTTTTATAAAGACGGAAATGAAATTGGTAGAATTATTGAAACACCCGCCGAAACATTAGAAATAGATTTAATAAATATTTTAAAGTTTTATTGCGAATAGTACTTTAAAATACAGGCCGGTAAGTATCCGGCCTGCAACCAGAACAAACTTAATTCGTAAATACCGGTTCTTCTACCTTCGTATTCCTTACATCTTCATAAATCTTCGGTTTCGTTGTTTTACCATTTTTACCATTACCTCTCTCAACTATAATCTTGTTCGATTTAACCGGTACTTCTTCTTGGGCATGATTTATATCTTTATAAACATAAATCTCATTCTTATAATTTCTCAGTACAAAAGTATCTTCGTCATGATGTAGCACATATTTCGGCAGTAACGGAATTTTTCCTCCACCACCGGGCGCATCAATAACAAAATATGGGATTGCAAGTCCGCTCGTATGTCCGCGTAAAGCATCCATAATCTCGAGACCTTTTTCCACCGATGTGCGGAAATGACTTGTTCCTTTCGTTTTATCAGCCATAAATAAGTAATAAGGTTTAACACGAATCTTCAACAGCTTTCTCATTAACTCCATCATCACTGCCGGATCATCGTTAACGCCTTTCATCAACACTGCCTGATTTCCAACCGGGCAACCAGCTTCAACAAGCAGCTTGATAGCTTTTGTACTTTCTTCAGTAATTTCCCATGGGTGATTGAAATGTGTATTGATATATATGGGATGATATTTCTTTAACATCTCCACTAACTTCGGTGTAATCCTTTGCGGTAATACGCACGGCATCTTTGTACCAAGCCTGATTATTTCGAGATGCGGAATTGCGCGCAATCTCTTTAAAATCTTTTCAAGCATCACATCTGTTAACATGAGCGGATCACCGCCCGATAATATTACGTCGCGGATTTCGGTGTGCTTTTCAATGTAACGAAAAGCTGATTCAAGTTCTTTCATCGAAATCTTATCTGAATCGCCGACTTTTCTTTTTCTTGTACAAAAACGGCAGTACATGCCGCATTGACTGGTGACTAAAAAAAGACATCTGTCGGGGTACCGATGAGTAATGTTAGGTACAGGACTCATAGCATCTTCATTCAACGGATCGTCAACTCCGTCGATATCTTCGAGTTCTTTATGGTTTGGAACACACTGCAGCCATATTGGATCACCTGGAGTCCGGATAAGGCTTAAGTAGTATGGATTTATTCGGGCCTGAAAAAATTCATCGAGATCTTCGGCGACTTTTTTATCAAGGCCAAATTTCTCGACGAGTTGGTCAGTAGTATGGATACTATCCCGAACCATCTGCTGCCAAAGTTCCATTTTTGTTTCCTTTATATTGTTAGGTATTTTCCAAAAACTATTAGATCGTCGCCAGCTGAGTAAAAGTTTTTTATTGATGCCAGTACCGAATAATTATTTCTCTCATAAAATCCGCGGGTAGCATCATAACTTTTTCTTGAGGATGTTTCAGCTAAAATTAAACTTCCTCCTCGCTGTAAAGCGAACTCTTCGGAATGTCGAAGCAAATATTTGCCTATACCTTTGTTGTGAATTTTGGTATCAACAACAATCCAGTATAGATCGTATACTCCGTTTGTAAGCGCTCTTTTCCCGGTGCAATGATATCCGAGAATATTTCCTTCTTCTTCGTACACAAATACAAAATAGAAATTGCTCCCTTCGTCGCTCAAACTCAAGTCAATCAATTCCATCGCAACATCTTTTTCCTCATCACTGAAGATTTCGATGTTTCTTACGATTGATTCAACTTGCGGCCGGTCTTTTTTCTCTAATCTGCGTATCATTTTTCTTTCTTTGAATTGCGAACATGCCGATTTTATAAAGCATATCGCTGTAAGAGATATTCGCATTTTTTGCTGCCCGTACAAATCCTGCATCGGGTGAAATATCCGGATTCGGATTAATCTCGATCACATATGGGACATCGCGCTTCGAGATTCTAATATCAACTCTCACGTAATCGCGGCATCCCATTGCATGATAAGCGGCAAGGGCAGTTCGTTTAATTCTTTCGAGCAATTTCGGCTTCAAGTCGTCTGCAAGTTTTGGATTTGTGTATTCATAGTAAACGCTATCGGGTGACCACTTGGCTTCGTATGTAATAATTTTTGGAAGATTGTCGGGCAATCCTGTAAAATCAATTTCGGAAATTGGCAACACCTCATCACCGAGTATCGAGACGTTCAGTTCGCGGCCTTCGATGTATTCTTCAATTAGCACATCTTGTTTGTAAGTGCTATAAAGGAATACCAGCCTTTCGTTCAACTGTCGTAAATTATCAACTATCGAGAACTCGGAAATTCCGATGCTTGCATCTTCACCGGCCAATTTTAAAATAACCGGAAACGAAATCTTGAATTCATTTGAACGGACGGTATTTGGATATTTACCGACAATGTATCTTGGAGTTTTAATATCGTTTGAGAGTAAAATTTGTTTTGTCTTGATTTTATTCAAACAATTGCCGAGGCAGAGTGCGGTGTTACCGGTGTAGTGAATATTGAATATATCGAACATCCCGGCGATATAACTTTCAAATACGGAATCGCCTTCCACTGACTCGACAAAATTGAATATAATATCCGGGGAAAGTTTACCTATGTCGTTAATGGCCTTACGGATATTTTTATTTATCCCGTAAGTTTTCACGGATTCGAATTTTTGTATTAAAAGATTTTTAATTGTTTCAAGGTTGTGAAAGAAAGCCGATTCCGAAAGATCGTTATTTTCTCCCGGTGATGTGATTTCCTTCCCGATATAATTATTAAAAAATTCCACAGGTTCATTGTAACAAATCAATATTTTATAATTTGCTTTCACAATAAACCTTGTCTCTTTGCCGCAGCGATTAATACTGAATTAATCATTTCATTGTAATCAATGCCGGCTGTTCTTGCTGCTTTCGGGAAACATGAATTGTCGATCGGGTCGGGTAGAATTCCCGGCAACGGATTGACCTCGATAATATTCGGTTCTCCGTTTGTATCCATTCGCACATCAATTCTGCTCCAGTCGCGGCAATTTAAAACTCTGTACGTCCGTAAAACGTGAGAGCTTATTTTTTGTTCGAGTTGTGCATCTATATTAGCCGGACAAGTAAAAATATCAAGTGGAGTTTCTCTTGTGTCATAAATCCATTTGGTTTCGAAAGAATAAATCGGTTTCATTTCTTTCGGAAGTCCATGAAAATTAATCTCAACAATAGGCAGAACTCTTGCATCGCCATTGTTTCCAAGCACTGCGACTGTGAATTCTCTACCGGGTAAATATTCTTCTACGATGAATGGCTGCTTATAAATTGAAAGATACTTTTGTAATTTGCTTTTCAAATCTTCCATGCAGCAAATATACGATTCGTTAAAAATGCCTTTGCTGGAACCTTCGGCATTAGGTTTAATGAACACCGGGAAATTAATTTCGATATTATCGAGTTCGGAAATATTTTCGATCTTGAAAAATTTAGCTGTAGGAATTTTATGATATGATAAAATTTCTTTCGAGCGCGCTTTATCAAGACAAGTTGCAAGTGTAAGCGCATCCGAGCCGGTGCACGGAATGCCAAGCATATCAAGCATTGCCGGTATCTGTGCTTCCCGGCTTATACCGTTTTTCCCTTCGGCAATGTTAAAAACGATTTCAGGTTTACTCTTCCTCAATTTTTCGAACGCGTTTTCATCGGCTTCAATCATTTCCACATCATGATACAGTGCAAGTGCGTCCTTTACGGCAGAGATTGTTTCAATTGTGTCCCATTCCGCAAATTCATCTTGAACATTTTCAGTGGAATCATTTAAAGAGAGAGAGCTATCCTTCACGAAAGACAACTTATCTTCCGGTTTTAAATTGTAGGTGAGTGCAACCCGAAACTTTTTATTTAATTCAACAGAACTAATGTAATAACCTGAAAAAAATTTTATGGAAATATAAGTAATAAAATTTCATATGCAAGAGTTGTAAAAAATATTTTTAAAATTTGTTCCAACACCATCGACGAAAATATTTTTTTATTGAGTTGAAAAATTTTCGTTAAAGAATTTTTGAGTAGTTGATGCTCTCTAGAAAATGTTTTCTGAGGTTGGATAAAATTATTTTGTTGTCGTCAACTTCGAAGTTTGGATCGTTGTCAATGATGCTGAATGCATCCGACTTTGCTTTGATTAGCAATTCACCGTCGTTGATGATGTCCGCAAATTTTAATTCTGGAAAACCGCTTTGTTGAATTCCGAATATATCGCCGGGCCCTCGCAGCTTTAAATCGATTTCGGACAAATCGAAACCGCTCGAGTATTTCAACATGGCATTCATCCGGATAATTGTCTTATGTTTTTCAATTTGCTGACGCGAGAGATATTCGAAATCAAAATTTAACTTGGTTGAGCGAACCGCAAATTCATCTCCGGCAATCAGTATGCAGTAGGCCTGCTTTCCGCTTCGGCCAACTCGCCCGCGCAGTTGATGCAGTTGCGATAGCCCGAATCGAAATGTGTCATTGATTACAATGATGTTCGCATCTGGAATATCTATACCAACTTCAATTACGGTTGTTGAGATAAGAACATCAAATTCTTTTCGAGCAAAACTCAGCATGATCTCATCTTTTTCTTTCCAATTCATTCTGCCGTGCAATAAACCAACTCTGCAGTCGCTTAGATAAGTACTTTTTAATTCATGGTAGTAAGTCTGGGCAGCTTTCAATTCCAATTTAGCAGATTCCTCGACGAGCGGGTAAACAATAAACGCCTGATTGCCTTCCTTTATTTTATTTATGATAAATTTGTAAACATCAGGAAGTTTGCTTTCGCCTCTCAAAACAGTTTTAATCGGGATTCTGTCTGCGGGCATCTCATCAATCACCGATACATCCATGTCGCCGTATAATGTCATAGTTAATGTTCTTGGAATTGGAGTTGCAGTCATTACCAAAACATGCGGCGACATATTTTTTAAAATTAATTTTTGCCGCTGAGCAACTCCAAACCGATGCTGCTCATCAATAATAACTAATCCCAATTTGTCGAAGGCGACCGCATCCTCAATAAGAGCATGAGTGCCGATAATAATTTTACTATTACCGGATTTTATTCCGGTTAATATTTTATTGCGATCTGATTTCTTCTGCCCGCCAATTAATAGTGAGCAATTTATATCTGTCCCTTGTAAATACCGTGAAATATTCCGGTAATGTTGATCAGCAAGAATTTCCGTTGGAGCCATTAAAGCAGATTGAAATCCATTATCTGCGGCAATTAACATAGCAATTAACGCAACAATTGTTTTTCCGCTGCCAACATCTCCCTGCAATAATCTATTCATCGGTCGTGAGGATTCAAGATCGGATCTAATTTGAGAAAGGACCTTCAATTGAGCATTCGTAAGATGAAAGGGGAGCGAATCCAGAAAAGGTTTTATACTTGCGCTTCGCACTTTGAATGAGATTCCATTCAACCCGGTTTTAATTTTCCTCTTTCTTAAGGCGACCAACACTTCGATAAAAAACAATTCCTCGTATTTAAATCGTTCCATAGCTTCTTTTATTTCAGATTCCGATTCGGGGAAGTGAATTATTTTCAAAGCGCTCCCAATACGGGGGAAATTATAGTTCTGTATAAGTTTTTCCGGCAGGGTTTCTCTCACGTCATCCGCATATTTTTCAACAGCAGTGTGAATTATTGTCCGTAAACTAATGTCGCCGATGTTCGTTGCCTTCAATTCCTTTGGCAGCCGATAGAAAGGAATAATCTTCCCTGTATTAAAAAAATCTTTCGATTCTTTATCCGCCAGCTTATCAAAATCGGGATGAGCTAATTGCAGATTCCCGTAACGCGAGACAACCGGCTTGGCAGAAACCGCATACACTTCTCCCTCTTTGAATTTATCTTTGAAATATTTTGCGCCATGGAACCAAACACATTCAAAATAACCGGCTGTATCTTTCATCTGCACTTTGAATATTTGTTTACTGCCATAACGGATTGTTTCCTGGTCAACAACTTTGCCGATGATTGTTACCTCACCTTCGAATCCATTAAAAACATACTGAAGCACTTTTGCTGAATTTAATATCGTTGATCTATCGAGATACCGGGAAGGGAAATAAAATAATAAGTCGCCAATAGTTGAAATACCTATTGACTGGAAGGACGCAGCTCGCTTAGGACCTACATTTTTAATATACTGAACTGATCGGGAAAGAAAGTCCTGCATCAGCTAATTAAATTTTGTGTTAGATATGTGAAATATAAAAATAGTAACTGAAAGAGGTGAGAATATTTTGTCAGCGCAAACTATATTCTGGTTTCATATCGCGCGTCATTAAATCGTAGGTGGCTTTATGGGGATCTTTTTCTTCAAATAAAATGCTGTACACTGCATTTATTATTGGCGTCTCTACTTTTGTCTTGGCAGCAAGTGCTTTTGTCGAACGGCATGTTTCAACACCTTCGGCAACCATTTCCATGGATTTGATTACATCTTTCAATTTTTTGCCTTTGCCAATTTGCTCACCGACGTAACGATTGCGGCTGTGTTTGCTTCCGCAGGTAACAATTAAATCCCCCATGCCCGAAAGTCCGGCAAAGGTTTCGAGTTTTGCGCCCAGGGCTATTCCAAGTTTTGTTATTTCGTGAACACCGCGCGTCATTATTGCAGCCTTTGTATTATCACCGAATCCTGCACCGTCTACAATCCCGGCTCCGATAGCTATAATATTTTTTAATGCGCCGCCTAATTCAACACCGATAATGTCGGTTGTATAATAAACTCTAAAATACGACGTCATAAATGCTGCTTGAACACCTTTTGCCGTCTCTTTATTTTTTGAGGCGACTACGACAGCAGTCGGAACCTTTCTACTTACTTCCTCGGCATGACTTGGTCCGGAAAGAACTGCGATATTATTATCGTTAGCCTGGGGAATTTCTTCCTTGATTATTTGAGAAACCGTCATGAGTGTTGAATTTTCAATTCCCTTGATAACACTTACAAAAGTCGCATCGTTGAAATTGTATTTCTTCATTTTTTTTAGAACACTTCTAATAAATTGGGTGGGCACCGCAAGAACAATCATATGACTTCCTTCGCAGGCATCTTCGAGCGACGAAGTTATTTTTATTTCTTCAGGGACTTTAATGCCGGGGAGATAAGTTTTATTTATGCGCGATTTGTTTAAAGTGCGCGCATAGCTTTTACTAAATTCCCATACGGCAACTTGATGACCATTGAAATGAAGTAGGATGGCTAAGGTAGTACCCCAGCCTCCGGCTCCCAATACAGTTATTCGCATTTAGGATTTCGGTTTTTTTCTAAATGAAAATCTGTTTTCTCTGCCTTGAACAAGCCTGGATAAATTTGATCGATGAGTATATAATACTAAAACTGCAAGTGCTATTGCAAACGGAAGTATCGTGTGATAGCCCGGTATATCTACTCCAAAAATATTTTCTCTTACAAACATTATTACCGGAACAGCTATTGCCGCCATTATCGAACCTAATGAAATGTAACGGGAAAAATATACTACTATCACAAATACACCTAAAGCAAGTATCATGTCGATAGTTACAATAGAAACAAAAATGCCTAATCCTGTTGCAATACCTTTGCCGCCTTTGAAGTCAGCAAACACAGTCCAAATATGGCCAACAACAGCAAACACTCCGGCAATAATTTGGACGAGTGTGAAATCATCGAAAGGAGTTTGATTGGCGAAAGGAAAACTGCCGAGATAGAGCCGGGAGATTAGGATAACCGCAACAGCTCCTTTTAAAGCATCAAGCAGCAGCACAAGTACTCCGTATTTCCAGCCGAGTACTCTAAAGACATTTGTGCCGCCCATGTTTCCACTGCCATGTTCACGAATATCTATATTTTTTACGAATTTACTTATTAAAATTCCATTCGGGATTGAACCGACAAGATAGGAAAGTATTACTATAACAAGAAGATTTAGCATTTTATTTCTCTTTTAACACAAAATAAAGTTATAGAATTTTATTCTTTTATTCAATGTTGAATTTTATTCACTTATTTCGCAATCAATTTTTGGAAAAGCTCCAAATCCGAATCAGTTGTTACTTTGAAATTGAAGGCTGAACCTTCAACTATCCTTACATCATATGATGCACGTTTAACAAGCATGGATTCGTCTGTTCCATAAAAATTATCAGCGATGGCTTTTTCAAACGCTTCCTTCAATATCTCCGCCCGGAAAATCTGCGGAGTCTGAACAAAATAAATTTCATCTCTGCTCAAATAGCTTTCAATAAAGTCATCTGCTTTTACTAAAGTATCTTTCGCTTTATAAGCCACCACAATATTATCGTATTTTTTTGCTGATATTATAGCTGAGGTTAAAATATCGTTGGGAAGAAGAGGTCTTGCCGCATCATGAACGGCAATTAAATCACCGATCCCCCATTTGATTGAATTGAATGCATTATAAACCGAGTCCTGTCTTTCTTTCCCTCCACTTACAACTCGGGAAAGCTTTGTAATCTTGTATTTCTCTTTCAGTTTGCTAATCAACTCAAAATAATCATCACGGGCGGCAATAACAATCTCATCAACTTCATCGCATTTTTGGAAAGTCTCCAGCGTGTATGCAATCATTTCTTTACCGTCAAATTGCCTATACTGCTTTGGCAAGCTGCCGCTAATTCTCTTTCCTTCGCCGCCGGAAGGAATTATTGCATACGTCTTCATTTTACAAAATCAACATTGCGTCGCCGTAACTAAGGAATCTGTATCCTTCTTTGATCGCTTTTTTATAACTCTTCATAATAAAATCGTATCCGCCAAATGCCGCTGCAAGCATAAGTAATGTCGATTCCGGTTGATGGAAATTCGTAACTAATTTTTTGGTTATTCTAAATTCGTGCGGCGGGAAAATGAATTTATCTGTCCAGCCGTAACTTGGCTTTAAGAATCCTTCTGCCGTAACGCTGCTTTCAACTGCACGCGTAGCACTCGTACCAATTGTAAAAATATTTTTCTTATCTATTATCGCTTCATTTATTATTTGAACGGTTTCCGGTGTTATTTCAAAAAATTCCGAATCCATTCTATGCTTTGTTAAATCCTCAACCTCAACCGGTCTGAATGTACCGAGCCCGATGTGAAGAGTAACGGTGGCGATTTTCACACCTTTCTTTTTAATCTTCTTAACAAGTTCCGGTGTAAAATGTAATGCAGCCGTTGGCGCTGCAACAGAACCGTCGGTTTTAGCAAACACTGTTTGATAATCTTCTTTGTCTTCAGGAATAGTATCCCGTTTAATATAAGGTGGTAAGGGAGTCTGCCCGATTCTTTCGATGGCTTTATAAACATCGCCGCCTTCATCGTTGAATCGTACTGTTCTTCCGCGTGAAGTTGTATTGTCAATAACCTCGCACCACAATCTGTCGTTAAAATATATTCTGTTGCCAATTCTTACCTTTCTCGCGGGATCGACAATTACATCCCATATATTCTCGGTTTTGTTTAACTCGCGTAAAACAAAAACTTCGATCTTTGCATTTGTTCTTTCCTTTTTACCGAAGAGGCGCGCCTGCATAACTTTAGTTTCATTTACAACAACAACATCGCCTTTCGACATATAGTTGACAATATTTGAAAACACATCATGCTCAATGGTTTGAGCTTTTCTATCCAACACCATCATTTGCGCTTTGTCGCGGGGAGTAACAGGAAATTTAGCAATCGCTGTTTTTGGCAAATTATACTGAAAATCTGATAATTTCATAACTAACACACTCCGCTTTAGTTAATTTAATTTCGACCATGAAAAAATTCTTGATCTATATAAAAAATGTTCACTTATAAAATAGAGCAGGGAAGGAGAACATTTTCCCTCCCTGCAATTCGGTTATTCACCAATTATTTTTTTTTAGCCGGTTTGGCTTTTTTTGTTTGAACGTCCTTCACAGCAGCTTGTGCTGCGGCAAGACGTGCAATTGGAACTCTAAATGGTGAACAGCTCACATAGTTCAAACCGATTTTATGGCAGAACTCAACTGATTTTGGTTCGCCGCCGTGTTCGCCGCAAATACCTATTTTAAGATCGGGTCTTGTAGCGCGTCCGCCTTCAACTGCAATTTCCATCAATTTACCAATTGCTTCCTGGTCAATTGATTGGAAAGGATCTTCCGGAAGAATTTTCTTTTCGAGATAATCCGGTAAGAATCCGCCGATATCATCGCGCGAGAATCCAAATCCCATCTGGGTTAAGTCGTTTGTACCGAATGAGAAGAACTGAGCAACTTCGGCAATTTTGTTCGCTGTTAACGCTGCACGTGGAATTTCGATCATTGTTCCGGTTAAATGCGGAATTTTTTTCAATCCGAATTTAACGCAAACTTCACTGTGTACTTTTGTTACAAGGTCATACTGATGTTTGATCTCATTAACATGGCATGTAACAGGAATCATTATTTCCGGGAAAGGTTTTTTACCTTCTGCAAGCAACTCTGCAGTAGCTTCGAATATTGCGCGAACCTGCATCTCGGTAATTTCAGGATATGTAATTCCAAGACGAACACCACGGTGTCCCATCATAGGATTGTTTTCGTGCAAGGCATCAGCACGTTCGTTCAACTCGTCAAGCGAAATTCCCAGACTGGCTGCAAGTTTTTCTCTTTCGTCCAATCTTGTAGGAACGAACTCATGTAGCGGCGGATCAAGTGTTCTGAATGTAACAGCGAATCCGTCCATTGCCGCCATTGTGCCTTTAACACTTTCTTTAGCAAACGGGAAGAGTTCATTTAATGCGCTTACTCTTTCTTCCTTATTCTTTGAGTGAATCATTTTTCTTAATAAGAACAACGGTTGCTCGGCGCCCTTTCCGTAAAACATGTGCTCTGTTCTAAAAAGTCCGATACCTTCTGCACCAAAGGCGCGTGCTTTTGCTGCATCGTCGGGAGTATCGGCGTTTGTGCGGATTTTTAATTTCCTAACTTGATCGCATAATTTCATGAAAGCCTGGAAGTCCGGATTTTCTTCAGCGGCTTTTTTCATAGGAAGTTCGCCTATATAAGCGTTTCCTTTTGAACCGTTAAGAGTTAACCATTCGCCTTCTTTTATAGATTCACCGCCAACTAATAAAATCTTTTCTTCATAATTTATTTTAATAGCGCCGGCGCCAACTATACAGCATTTACCCCAACCGCGTGCAACAAGAGCTGCGTGTGAAGTCATACCGCCGCGTGCTGTTAATATTGCTTGAGCTGCGCGCATTCCTTCGATATCTTCCGGATTAGTCTCTTCGCGTACAAGAATAACTTTCTTGCCTTCTTTTGCCCATGCTACTGCGTCGGCAGCAGAGAATACTACTTGACCAGCTGCGCCGCCAGGACCAGCAGGCAATCCTTTAACAAGCACTTTTGTTTTTAATTCAACTGCCGGATCGATAATAGGATGAAGCAATTCATCGAGCTGTGAAGGTTGCACACGCATAACAGCTTCTTCTTTGGTGATTAATTTTTCTTTGAACATATCCAGCGCCATTTTTACGGCAGCAGGACCGTTACGTTTTCCAACACGGCATTGAAGCATATAAAGTTTGCCTTCTTGTATTGTGAACTCGATATCGAGCATATCGTGATAATGTTTTTCTAATGAGCGTTGAATTGCATGCAACTGTTTGTAAGTCGGCGGCATACCGGTTTCGAGCGATGGCAGATGAGCGGTATGTTCCGATTTACCAACTTCGTTGATTGGATTCGGAGTTCTGATGCCGGCAACAACGTCTTCGCCTTGAGCGTTTGTTAACCATTCACCATAGAAATAATTTTCGCCGGTTGCAGGGTTACGTGTGAATGCAACGCCTGTTGCCGAGGATTCGCCCATGTTTCCGAATACCATTGATTGAACGTTTACTGCCGTTCCCCATTCATCGGGTATTCCTTCAATTCTTCTGTATGAACAAGCGCGTTTACCCATCCAGCTTTGGAATACTGCGGAAACAGCGCCCCACAATTGATCCATTGGATTTTCCGGGAATGGTTTTCCTAATACTTCCTTTACCTTTGCTTTATAAATCTCAATCAATTCTTTTAAATCGTCGGCTGTTAAATCAGTATCGTTATGAACGCCGCGAGCTTCTTTCATTTTGTGAAGTTCTTTTTCTAATTGAACGCGAACTCCCTGTCCTTCTGCTGGTTCGATGCCTGCTGCTTTTTCCATAACAACATCCGAGTACATTTGAATCAAACGACGATGTGAATCGTAAACGAAACGCGGATTGCCTGTTTTTGCAATCAATGCTTCGCGTGTTTGGTTGTTCAGTCCTACATTAAGAATTGTTTCCATCATGCCGGGCATAGAAGCGCGCGCGCCGGAGCGAACCGAAACAAGCAATGGATTTTTAAGATCGCCGAATTTGGCGCCCATTTCTTTTTCTGTTTTTGCAAGAGCGGCTTTCAATTGAGCATCTAATTCTTTCGGATATCTTTTGTTATTCTTGTAATAAGCTGTGCATACTTCTGTGGTAATTGTAAAACCGGCCGGTACAGGTAAACCAATGTTTACCATCTCGGCAAGATTTGCACCTTTACCGCCAAGGAGAGTCTTCATCTCTGCCTTACCTTCGGCTTTCTTTCCGCCAAAATAGTAGACGTACTTTTGTGTTTTCTTCGTAGCCATTAATAACTCCATCTTTTAATATGTTTATGTGATATGTGTATTAGAAAATTTTAATAATTCGTTTATTAAATTCCTCGTTATTTTCGACCATCAAATCTATTTTAAGATAATAGATGTCGATGTCGTCGAGTTCGCGCGAGAACGCTGCGAGTTTAACGGCATCTTTTTGCGTGGTTAATACCGAAAAGGAATTAGTATCATAAAATTTCTTTCTAATCTGCTGAACTTCCTTAACGGTATATTCCTGGTGATCATCGAATAACAATTTGTTTGTGATATTAATTTTATTTTTTTCAAGTACATTTAAGAACGAATACGGTCTTGCGATACCGCAAACTACAAGACTTTTCTGACCGGTGAATTCTTCAATCTTGTAAAAGTGATGCGTCTTCAAATCGAAAATTCCTTTAGCTTCGTAAAAACCATAAAAAGTTTTTTCTGCCGGGAAGAATTTTTTTAGCCGTTCGGGTATTTCAATTTTTTCAGAAAACTTTTTATTTATTATGATGATGTCGGCACGATCCGTAGAGCTGAACGGTTCGCGCATCAAACCGAGCGGAAGTAATTTTTGCTCTAATGTTTCTTTCTTAGTCAGAAATCTTTGATCTATCATCATTATGTTCAAATCCCGGTGAATCCATCTATGCTGGTAAGCGTCGTCCAGAACAACTGCATCAAGAGCAACATCTTTTAAAAACTTATTAACTCCGCCAACTCTCCTTTCGGAAACAGCTGTTGGTACCATACATTCGTTTGTAACCATTACAATTTCATCGCCGTATTCTTCTACTTTCAAATCAATCTCTTCGCCTTTTGATACTAATAAATAGCCTTTAGTCTTTCTGCGGTATCCACGGCTCAAAATGCCGACTTTGTAACCAGCGTTCTTCAAAAGGTTTGTAATATACATTACCGCAGGCGTCTTGCCGGAACCGCCAACAGTTATGTTCCCAACGGCGATAATTTTTGCATTAACCTTTTTTTCATGGAAAATTCCTTTGTCGAAAAAGTAATTGCGTACTTTTATAATAAATCCATAAATGACGACAACCGGCGAAAGCATTATTCTAAATGATTTTAACAATTTGACTAACATTCTTTTTGTAATGAGTTCAAAAGTTTTTCCGCTTCATCAATCTTTACCGAAGTTTCTTCATAAGTTAACTTCCCATCAATAAAAATCGGATCGGAATAATTGATATCAATCCTGCTAAAGGGCATCGGCACTTCAAAGCTATCCCAGCTTTTTAATTTTTTCTTTTTGCTGAACACCGTACCCATCAAAATCAAAGGTATCCCGGTTTTTTTTGAAACCACCACCGGACCAGCTTTCATTTTATGAGCCGGACCTTTCGGACCATCCGGTGTGATGGCAACCGAATAACCTGATTTCGCTTTTTCAATCATCAAGTCAAGCGCTTCTTTTCCACCGATATTGCTCGAACCACGAATCACATCATATTCCCATTTCTTAAGAATCTTTGCAAGTAATTCTCCGTCTTTGCTCTGACTTACTAAAGCCGAGAAATTTCTACCTCTGTTAACGTACCAGGGCACTATCATGTTCCCGTGCCAAAAAGCAGCTATATAATTTTTCTTCTCTTTCTCCAATCCGGTTACAGCTTCTAAATTATTAAACCTAATCCGCAATGATTTGCATAATAAGTCTGCCACGGTTGTAAGGAGCAAATTCCCGGTTAGCAGTAAAAATCTTTTTTTTATCTCTTTAAATCTCATTAATAGTCGATAAAATTATTTGCGCGGCCTTGGCAGAACCATTCTCACCTTTCAGAATTTCCCGGATGCCGCTTAATTTCTTTTTCATCGTATCATAAATTCCGTCGTCGTCGAGCAGCTTTTTGCATTCTTCGAAAATTTTATTTTCGTTTGCATCGTGCTGAATCAATTCCGGCATAACCGTTTCTCCAAGTATTAGATTTGCCATGGCAATATTTGTTACTTTTATCAGCGCTTTCCCGATTTTATATGAAATCCAACTCGTGGAGTACACAACTACACAAGGCAGTGAAAACAAACCGGCTTCGAGTGTGGATGTCCCGGATTTTATGATTCCCAAATGAGAATATTTTAATAACTCGTAAGTAAATCCTTTCACAACCTTAAAATCAAACTGTGCTTTGAATGACTCAAATAAGTTTTCATCGAGATTTTGAGCGCACGCAACAACAATCTGTAAATTGTATTCCTTTGCAAGTCGCGAAGCAGCTTTTATCGATTCCGGAAAGATGCGCTTGATTTCCTGAAGTCTGCTTCCCGGCATTACTAATAATATCTTTTTTGCATTATCAAGTTTTTGCTCGATCATGAATTGTTCTTTCGGAACAAAGCTATAATTATTTATTCCGGCAATAAGAGGGTGACCTGCATACTCGGCATCAACGCCGGCTTTTAGATAAATCGATTCTTCGAAAGGGAAGACCACGATCATTTTATCCACGAGTTTCTTGATCTTATTTATTCGGTTTTTTCCCCACGCCCAAATCTGAGGAGAGATGTAATAAATAATTTTCACACCCCTCTCCTTCAACTTTCCGGCAATATTAAGATTAAAACCGGGATAGTCGATTAAAATTACGGACGTAATTCCTTCTACTTCAACAAGCTTCAATAAATCGTTTTTAACCCGCCTAATAAAAGGCAGATGTTTCAAAATTTCAAAGAACCCGAGGAATGCCATATCTTTAATATGATATTTAGCATTCAAACCGGCAGCAATCATTCTATCGCCGCCAATACCAAGAAATTCATAATTGTTGTCGATCTTCTTCATCTCCCGTATTAAAGATGAACCGTGAAGATCGCCGGAGGCTTCACCGGCAACAATTAAAATTTTTTTTGTCAAATCAATTTTCCAAGTATTCTAATGTCGAATAAATAGAATAAAACTAATATCACCGTAACAATAACCAGAGCTTGCAAAGTTCGTCTCTCGGATCGCAAGCCGCCTTTGATATTTAACGGAGGCTGAACAATATTATTGTTTTTATATGAAGTAATTCTTGGAAAAATTCTCGGAACATTTTTTTTATAATCATCATACTGCGACCCGAAAGTTTGGGTCAAATATTTTTCTTCTTCGTCGATAATTATTTTATATTGCAAGTAAAAGAAAATCAATCCCAAAATTTGCAAGTAAGGGAATAAGGCGTAAGACATAATTCCGAAACCTGAATAAAGTAATATGTTGCCAAGGTATAACGGATTACGAAGATGTCCGAACGCGCCACTAACAACGAGATACGAACCGCCGACTTTGTTAGTAGTGCGCGTTTCGCTTCCTGCATAAGCAACACCCCAGAATCTGAATGACTCGCCGATGATTGCGATAATAAAGCCAACCACCAGACTTTGCCACGTCGCATTTTGAAAGAGAAGCGCTATCAGTAAAAAGGGGATTGGAATGTAGCTTCGATAACTAAATATTTTCGATGCAAAATTTTTCATTAGTGTCATCCCTGTAAGTACACTTCTCTTCGTTTAAGTTCAGCCTGGTGTCTTTTTTTAATTCGCTTTTTGGAAATAATTTCCTTCATTCGCAATGATACGTCGCTAAAATTTTTAAATGGAAAATATGAAATTCTATTTGACTCGCAGTATTTAAGCAGCGAATTTTTCGCAAAGATAAAATCGCAGTATTGCGCGGCGCATGTGTCCGACCATCCGTCGCCGATGTAAACGGTTATGTCTTCATCACTGCTGTTATTGATTATATGATTGCGTTTACAGTTTGCGCATTTAATACATTCTTCGTCGGGGTGCGGGAAAACCGGAATCAATTTTCCGTTTTCAAACTCAACTTTATTTGAGTATAGATTAATATGAGATAGGTTTTCTCGATCCAAAATTTTGCCGATATAATAGTCCAATCCGTCGCTCAGGATATGCATTTCCATTCCGTTCATTTTGCATAACTCGGTAAATTCCTTAAACGATTCATCTATGTTCATTTCATTAAGAAACCGGTCGAAATCGTTTAATTCAAGACATTCGATTGTGGCGCATAATTTTTGCCAGCATTGGGCTGCAGTGATATCGCCTTTAATCCAATCATTTATAATTTCATTGGCTTTAGCGGGATTCCCGAATCGCAAAAACATTTCTTCGCCAACATCGGTTTTGGTTATTGTTCCGTCGAAGTCAACAAATATTTTAAAATTTCTTTCCATCGCTTCTTTAATTCACCGCTAGCAATTCGTTAAATTTTACAGATGCTAATTTTGAAATACCTTCTTCTTGCATCGTAACACCGTACATCGTTTCGGCTGATTCCATCGTTCGTTTATTATGAGTAACTATAATGAATTGTGTATTTGCACTGAATTCCTTTATCAAACGGGTGAATCTATCTACGTTTGCATCATCCAACGGTGCGTCAACTTCATCAAGAATACAAAACGGACTTGGCTTTACGAGATAAATTGCAAAAAGCAAGGCTGTTGCTGTCAGAGTTTTTTCTCCTCCAGATAGTAATTCGATTGAAGTTGGCCGCTTACCTTTTGGCTTAGCCATAATTTCGATTTTAGCTTCGAGTGGATCGACTCCTTCTTCGAGTGAAAGGTCAGCTTCGTCTCCGGGATCGAATAAAGTCTGGAAAATCTTTTTAAAATTGGTGCGGATCTGTTCGAACGTACTCGTAAATAACTGCTGTGCTGTTTCGTTTATTTCTTCAATCGTTTTTATCAAATCTTTCTCTGATTCAACAAGGTCATCACGCTGCTTGAATAAGAAGTCCATTCTTTCTTTTTCTTCTTCATATTCGGAATACGCAAGAAGATTTATCGGTCCCAAATTCTTCAATTGTGCTTTTAAGTCGTGGACTTCGCTGTTGCGCTCGTCAAAATGAAAATTGTCGAGATCTTCAAATTGTTTGAATTCAAGAGCGACGGAATACTCTTCTTTTATATGTTCGGTGATATTCTCCAGCTTGAGATTAATCTTGTTCTTTTCAAGATCCACAAAATGAATGTTATCGGAAACTTCCTGCCTCTCGTTGCGAAGTTTATTCAACCGGCTCTCAAGATCCGATGCATCATGCTTGATTATAGAAAGCTCGGACTGGACTTCCTTCTCTTCCTGTTGAATAATATCTTTCTCGCTCGTAGCATCTGTAAGCTTAACACTGTCCGTATCAATTTTAGATTGAATCTGACTCAATTCATTTTTTGAAAGAGAAATATCCTGGTTTCTTCTTTTAACAGTATCATCAATTCTTATTATTGCATTCTTCGCACGCGCAATTGTCTCAATGGTATTTTGCAATTGACCGCGTTGTCTCTCCAATTTAAGGTTTTTTTGATTCTGATCTGTAACAAGATTATTGTAGTCGTCTTCGAGATCTTTTAAGTTGTGCTCGGATATTTTCAGTTTATCTTCATGGAGATTCTTTTGATTATTCAATCCGGTGAGTTCGGATTTTAGTGAATTAATAATCGTATCAAGTTTGTTGGATTCGCCAGCTATTTCTTGAATCTCTTCATTGGATCGGTCAATCTCTTCCGATGCTTTTTTCTGTTCGAATTCAAGCTGCGAAATTTGCTTCTCAATATTGTTTATTTCGTTCAAATATAATTTCCCTTCCTCTGAAATTATATTCAAATCGATTTCGTTTATTTTTTGATCTGTATCGTCTATCTCTTTTCTTAATCTTTTAAGATAAGCCTCAGCCTGTGGTATCTCGTTCAAAAGATTTTCGAGCAGTTGCTTTCTACCGAACAATGTTTGGTCAAGCGCAGGCAATGAACCGGCTTCAATTAAACCGGAATTATGTAATAGATCTCCTTCAAGAGTTGTAAAAGTAAAGCCCGGATATTTTTTACCAAGTCTTAAAGCGCTCTCGATATTTTCTACTACTACGGAATTCGAAAGGTATTTCTTGAAGTACGGTCGCCACTTATCCTCGGCTTCAACAAGATTGTACGCCCAGTTAATAAAATCTTTTTCTTTCTCTAATTTTTTCATTCGTCGGTTTTCGAAAAACGAATTCAACTTGTGAATGAAAGAATTGCCGGTATCGCCATCAGTTTTTAAAAGATAAAATGAGGCTTTGCCCAATTCGTTCTTTTTCAAATATTCAACTGCGGCTTGTAAATCCGAGACATCATCAATTACAAGATTGTTCAACACATTTTTGAGCGCAGCTTCGAGGGCAATCCTGTATTGCTCGCCCGCGCTTCCGATATCCGAAAATAATGTGCTGCCCTTTGCCGACCAGTTCTTATTTTCGAGCAATGAACGTGAGCCGGAAGAAATACCTTCGAAATTTGCGACGAGAGTTTGCAGGAATTCAATTTTGTTTTTAATGTTTGCGAGAACTGTTTTCCCATCGAGCTCTTTTTCTTTCAATCCCTCTAATACTTTTTCTAGATTCTCTTTCTTTTTGCGTTCTGCAATATAACGCGACTCCGACTCGTTTAGTTTATTTTGAATGGAGCCTTTTTCATTTTCAAGTTCTTCGAGAAATCCTACCGATTTTGCAATATCGGTTGTTAGTTTTTGTACACGGTTGTTTAGCTTTTCAATTGTTTTGTTAATTCTTTCAAATTCGCTTTCGCGGTTATTCCGCTCATTTTCTTTTGTAGTAATTTCTTTGATTATCTCAACATGATCGTCCGAAAACTTTTTTAATTCTTTCTTTTTCTCTTCAACTTCAATTTGTTTTTTAAGAAGTACTTCGGCGAACGATTCCGTTTCCGTTTCAAGATTTTTTATTTCATTCTCAAATTCAACTTGCTTGGTTGAATTTTCTTCAATCGCCTTTTCTGAACGCTCCTTTTGATTATATAAATCGCCGAGTTCATCCGTGAAACGGTCAATATTTGCGTTCAGTGAATTTGATTTTTCCTCGGCTACCGAAATGCTTTTTTGGTACTCATGAATCAATTCGGTTTGTACGTTTAATTCAACTCGTTTCTCACGCAGCCGACTCTCAACATCATCAATTTTGGATCGGAATAAGATCAATTCGTTCTCAATCGACCGGATGTTCTTATCTATATCTTCTTTTTTAACATGATATTCATTAAAGTGCGTCGTTAGTCTTTCAATTTCCAAGGTGAATTGCGAAAATTCTCTTTCAGCCAGATCAATCTCTTTTTCTTTCAGCACAGATTGAATTTGATTGTATTTATCTGCTTTCTTTGCCTGTCTTTCCAAAGATCGAACGGTTTTTTCAACTTCCGAAACGATATCATTCACACGTGTTAAGTCACCTTTTACTTCATCGAGTTTTTTTAGCGAAAGTTTTCTTCGGAGTTTGTACTTGTTCACGCCGGCAGCTTCTTCAAACATGTGTCTGCGTTCTTCGGCTTTATTACTAAGAATGATTTCAATCATCTTTAATTCAATTACGGAGTAGGCGTTTGTTCCCATCCCGGTATCCATAAAGAGATTAGTGATATCTTTAAGCCGGCATATGTTTTTATTTAACAGATATTCACTTTCACCCGAACGAAATATCCTTCTCGTAATTGTTACTTCGGTATACTCGGTCGGCAGAACTCCCTGATCATTTTCAAGTGTTAATGAAACCTCGGACATACCCATGGGCTTTTTATTCCGGGTTCCGTTAAAAATTACATTCTCCATCTTGTCGCTTCGAAGTGTGCTTGTTCGTTGCTCGCCCAAACACCATCGCAATGCATCCACAATATTAGTTTTGCCGCAGCCATTTGGTCCAACTATCCCGGTTATTCCTTTTGTGAAATTTAAAATAGTCTTAGCGGCAAACGATTTGAAACCAAATATTTCTAACTTTGATAGATACAAAACTGCTCGCTTAAATTAATTGAAATTGTTCAAAAGCCAGGTAAATCAGGTCGATACTGGAATTGCTCAATTGTAAATAGAATAACGTTCCCCCCACAGTTATCAATACGAACAGAAATGTGTAAAAATAAACTTTCAACGGGTGTATATCGAAAATTACATATATACCCTTGATAATTCTTTGGAAGACCCATAAGAGATAAATTACAAGGAATATATATATGTAAAAGTTGAATGTATCTATGAGGAGTATCCGGTACAGAACAAGTTCGAGCGGAAGAAGAATAGCTAAAGGAAGGAACGACCAAATAACTGTGTAAAAGATACTTGAGAATAAAACTCGCGTTTTAATAAAGAACGATGCGGCTTTTATCAATAATGCGACGAGAGTAAACGAAATAATTGAGATAATGAAAATATATAAAAGCGATTTAACAGGATCCCAAGCAAGTATTGCAATGAATTTTATTAAGTTCGATGAACCGAGTGCAATCAGAATTTTTTCAAGCAGGATATTAGTTCTTAAAAAAAACAATAGATTTGTAACGAGCAAAGCATGCGTTCCCGAGAGAACAAGCATCAAAACTATTGTGTGAAAGCCGGATAATATTCTATGATCGCGGATATCTGCATAAAAATTATATGGGCGCAACAAGGCACGGGATGCATCCTCGCGGAATTTTCTTTTCGAATTTATTAATAACGTTACGATGACCGATAAAACCACGCCGAGTAAAATAAACAACACAGGCGAATCATCCATTTTATTTCCTATCGGAATGGTGGGTTTTTCGCTGGAGGTTAGTTTTGCATTTATCACTTTCTGAGCCAGACGGGTACCTTTATGTCTTTCACCGAGCAGGCCAAGTAAATATATGTTGTCTTCGTTATAACTGGAAAAGAATGAAGGAATGTTTCCTCTGAAATCAAATATGGAGTTAATAAAAAATCCTTGCAGTTTTTTATCCGCAACAAAATCGATAAGGTCGCTGAAATATTTTGCCTGAGCTTCGAACGAAAACTTATTTAAATAACCCGATGTGCTGCCGTTAAATGTTGGATAGGTAGCTTCGCTGATAAATACTTTTGAGATGCCAATATTTTCAATTGCGCTTTCAAATTTGGAAAAATAATCTACAACATCATTCGCATAAAGCTCGTATCCGTATAAATCAAGTCCCTCTATTGGTTCGTGTGGCAAGCCGATGAAGGAGGCGTATTTTAATTTCTCATTGTTTTTAATCTGTGCGAGAATATCTTTTATAAAATTTAAATGGACGTCGGAATTTGATAAGTATGAACTACCCAAACCAATTGCCACAACCGCGGAATAATTTTCGAACTCTTTTGTAAAGCTCCGCAGATAGTTTAAAGTACGCGTGCGGAAATTTGGATTTTGGAGAATTGCTCCTGGTATTGAATTTAAAGGCAGTTCGATGAATGCCAGCAAACCGAGTTTTTCGCATAATCTTAAAGCAAAAGGATGCGGAATTTCTTTAGCGAAACGTATGGCGTTAAATCCGGTTTGTTTGATTGTTTGTAAATCTTTTTCAAGTTGGGCTAATGGAATCAGCGGTCCGTATTTAGGATTTGAGAAGAGATAAGTTGTGCCGTTAAAACGGAAACTCGCCCCATTAAGAGTATAGCCTTCCTCGGTCTGATCAAGTTTGTAAATCGATAAATATTTTGAAGTCTCGTCAATAATTAAATTATTCTCTAATAACTGAACTTCCATAATGTAATAATGTGGATTAGCGGGGGACCATAATATCGGGGAGGCAATATCAATTTGTAAATTTGGGTACGATGTATTTTTGTTAGTAAAAGCAACTGCAATATTATTCAGAGCCGATACAACGACATTGTTTTTGCTTTTTACAATTATGTTCATTTGATATGCACTTTGAGCTGTGGCCTCAGTTTCATTTTTGTCCGGATATTTGTTCTTCTGTAATGAAATATCCAAGTTTAATCTTGCCGAGGAATGGTTCTCGCTAACAAAGTAACTTTGGTGAAAATTGGCGATGTAGGTTTTAGGGACAAGTTTAAGATACACTTCCCGCGTTAATCCACCGGAATTCAACGGAAATAGAAATTGCGGTTTTATTGGAATTGTTGACTCTGCATCCGGTGCATAAGTTACCTTGACGGCAAGTTTATTCGGTTCGCCGAAATTTAGAATATCCTTTGGAATTTCTACAGAAAATGGTACAGTACTTCCGGAATGTTTATAAATACTCAAGTTATTTATAAGTATTTCTGCAGAATAATTTAAGCCAAGAAATTCTAAGAAAATATTATAATTAACAATATCATTATCGCGGATGTCCAGGTTTCTCTCGTAAACGAGTGACTCGGTACCTTCAAAAGTGGATGGCACAGAAACCTTATATTTGTTTTCTGAGTCATCGGCTGGGTAAACTCGCCAGTTTTCAATCAAAGGAATAATTTTTCTTTTCGCGTTAGAATCGATAAAAATCGAATCCATCTTTGAAAAATTAGATACAGGAGCCTCTTTGATTTTTATTTGAGCGAGACCGGGTAGGGACAAAACCGTAAAAAAATACAAAAAATGAATAAAAAGTTTTTTCATTCCACCGAAAAATGTAAAATAGAGAGTTCAAATATACTAACAAAAGGAGGGCAACGCAAAGAAGAGAGGGAATTAAATCCTTTTAATTCCCCCGTTTTTCGAATGTTTTCGCAATTTTATTAAATTATTTATTGCGAGGACTACAATACTGATTTTACAATTTTCGCAAATGAATCAGCTTTCAGGCAGGCGCCTCCAACAAGAGCTCCGTCAATATCTTTTTGGGTTAATAATTCGCGCGCGTTTTCCGGTTTTACACTTCCGCCATACTGGATTATTATTTTTTCAGCTGCCGAAGCAGAGTAAATTTTTGCTATTAAACTGCGGATAAATTCGTGTACTTCCTGAGCTTGTGCCGGTGTGGCTGTCAATCCGGTACCAATTGCCCATACGGGTTCGTATGCAATGATTATTTTTTCCAAATCAGTTTCCGAAATTCCGTCGAGTCCTTTTACCAATTGTCTATCAACAACATCGAAGGTGATGCCTTGCTCACGTTCTTCGCGGGTTTCGCCAAGGCAGAATATCGGTTTTAGATTATTGGCAAGTGCGGATTTTATTTTTTTATTTATCGTTGAGTCGGTTTCAAAAAATAAAGTTCTGCGTTCCGAATGGCCGAGAATTACAAATTCACATCCAACACTTTTCAACATCTGTGGAGCAATTTCGCCCGTGAATGCACCGCTGCTTTCGAAATGCATATTCTGTGCGCCGAGTATAATCGCGCTACCTTTTAATAATGTCGATGCGGTTTCGAGAGATGTAAATGGCGGGCATACAATTGCTTCTACACTTTCCGGCAACGAGTTTAATTCGTTTTTAATTTCAGAAATAAGAGTAACTGACTCACCGAGATCTTTAAACATTTTCCAGTTACCGGCAATAACTTTTTTCCTCATGGTTTTTCCTGTATAAGATTTATTAAAATAATTAGTTCACTGCTTCAACGCGGCGTATTCCGGGGACTTCACGAATCAATGCTCTTTCAACACCGGCTCTTAATGTCATTTGCGACATCGGGCAGCCAACACATGCGCCTGTCAATTTTACTTCTACAATTCCCTGGTCGCTTACATTTACTAATTCAACATCGCCGCCATCAGCTTTTAAATACGGTCGTATGGTTTCGAGAGCTTTGTTGACTTTTTCGAACATTACATTTTCCATAGAATCTCCTGTTTATTCGCTATCTCCAAGGTCAATTTCAACTTTTGGAGAAGCATTTTCAATATTTGTTATGCTTATTTGTGCAGCAAGATTTTTCGAAATCTCAAATAATATTTTAGAGTTTTCAGTATCAGGTAAATGCCAGACAATTGGATTCCCGGTATCACCTCCTTCGCGAATTCGAGGATCAATCGGGATACCGCCGAGGAAAGGAACATTTAATTCGACTGCCAATCTTTCACCGCCGCCAAATCCGAAAATGTCATATTTTTTACCTGTATCCGGGGCAATAAAATAACTCATATTTTCTACTATTCCAAGAACCGGAACATTAACGCGTTCAAACATCTTCAATCCCTTCTTCGCGTCAATTAATGAAACGGGTTGCGGCGTAGTTACAATTACTGCACCCGTTAAAGGAATTGTTTGTACAAGCGTTAGCTGAATATCTCCGGTTCCGGGAGGCAGATCGAATATTAGATAATCAAGTTCTCCCCAGTTTACATCGGACATAAATTGTTTCGCAGCGCCGCTTGCCATTGGTCCCCGCCAAATTACCGGTGTATCACCTTCAATTAAAAAACCAATCGACATAAGTTTGATACCGTAATTCTCAAGCGGTATCATTTTTTTCGTTTCCGCATCCCGAATAATCTTTGGTCGTTCATTTAGTCCAAGCATTAATGGAATACTTGGGCCATATATATCAGCGTCAAGTAAACCCACTTTCGATCCGAGTTTACTTAATGCTACTGCAAGATTAACAGCAACCGTGCTTTTCCCGACTCCGCCTTTTCCACTTGCAATTGCTATTGTGTTTTTTACCCCAGGCAGAATCGCTTCTTTAGTTTGATTCACATGATTTCTTACACGGGATGTCATATTAATGTTTATGTGACCAATACCTTTGATATCCTTCTTGATTGCTTCTTCACAATCTAATTTGATTTTATCCTTCAACGGGCATGCGGGGGTGGTGAGTTCAACATCAAATGTTACATTATTCTCATCGATTTTTAAATTTTGTATCATCCCTAATGATACAAGATCTCTGTGAAGATCGGGATCGTTCACCTTACCAAGAGCTTTTAAAATTTCTTCACTTTTTATTGTCGGCATTATTACTCCAAAAAATTGGGTCAAAATTTAACGATTATATCCACAGTTACCAAAGTTAACTTCATTGATGTAACATTTTTACATATGATTTGATTCAACTCGAATAGCTATCAGACGAGATTAGAAATCTTCGGTGCTTTTAAAAAAATAATTAAGAGCTCTTGATTATTAATTTAAGTATGCTTAATTATGAATTGTAAAAAAGGTGAATTATGCCAACAATATCAAAAGAAGACTATTTAAAAACAATATATAATCAAAAGCACGAAAGAGGCGGAGTTGTTTCAACATCTCAATTAGCTAATATTTTAGAAGTTTCGAATGCTGCTACAAGTGAAATGGCGAAAAAATTATCCATTGAAGGATACGTTCAGTATCAAAAATACAAAGGGCTGGAACTAACCAGCGATGGTGAAAAAGTTGCTCTCGAAGTAATCCGTCGGCACCGTTTGTGGGAATTATTTCTAATGCGTGTATTAAATCTTTCATGGAGCGAAGTTCATGATGAAGCGGAACATCTTGAGCATAATACTACCGAATTTTTAATAAATAAAATTGATGAGTATCTCGGAAATCCACATTTCGACCCGCATGGTTCGCCTATCCCGGATAAAAATGGCGCGATGCCTGCGCAGCCGATTTTACTTCAACTGAATCAATGTGAATTGAATAGGTATTATATTCTTGCACGGGTAGCTGACGAAAATTCCGAACTTGTAAATTATTTTACGAAAATCGGTTTGATGATTAATTCTAAGATTATGATAAAGCAAAA
>JAZDFC010000109.1:0-2181 GCA_043808235.1 bacterium | reverse complement strand
TCATGTCTTTAACAAATTTTATCAAATCTAAGGGGCTTAACTTTAGATGGGGCTATTTATTCGGGTTTTTATCCGGCCTTCTTGGGGGCGCATTCAACACAAACGGTCCGCCGATATTGATTTATTTTTATCTGCAGGGATGGGATAAATTCAAGCAAAAAGCATCTATAACAGGTTTCTTTATAATTACCTCTGTGGTTATTGTCAGCACTCACGCGGTAACGGGAATAACCACTGGGAATGTGATGAAGCTATTTTTCTATTCTTTACCGGCTGTAGTTATTGGTCTTTTCGCCGGGAGCCGCTTGTTCAAAAAAGTATCCACGGAAATTTTTAATAAAATAATTCTATATGGTTTGATAATTATCGGAATTTTTATGATTTTCAGATGACAAAATCTTGTTAATATTGACATAACTTATATTCTGTAATAAAATTTAAAGAAAGGAGATTTAAATCATGATGTATATAACTGATGATTGCATCAACTGTGCTGCTTGCATCGACGAATGTGAAAGCAATGCTATTTACGAAGCAGGTTCCGAATATACTTTAGAAGGCGAAACAAAACCGGCTTTGTCGGATGATTATACTTTCATCGTTCCTGAATTATGCACCGATTGCAAATCATGTGCAGAAGTCTGCGCTACTGATGCTATTCAAAGCAAATAAAATTCTTCTACGGGTTTACAGCTCCTCAGGCTTTTTGCTGAGGGGCTTTTTTTATTTTAAATAGGTTGAGGATTTTTAGTTTAGCAGTTTTATTACTTCAGCATGAATTCCCTTCGAAGCGGCAAGAATACTCTTTCCATTAACCGGGTCTTTCCCCTGGTAATCCGTAATAATGCCCCCGGCCCCTTTAATAATTGGAATTAGCGCCGTTGAATCCCATGGAGACATTATCGGGTCGATCATTATATCAGCGAAACCTGTTGCCAATAAATAGTAACCATAACAATCCCCCCATTGCCTGTAAAGTTTTACCTTGCGGATCAGTTCTTCAAATTTGTATCCGTTTTGATAATTATAAATATTCAAGTGATCGGTTGTAAGAAGAGTCGCATTACTTAATTCACCGCACTCCCTTACTTCTACTTTTTGGCCATTCAGTTCAGTAGTAATGTTATCCCCGATCAGATATTCATTTAATATAGGTTGATTTATAACTCCCAGAACAGGTTTGTCGTTTTTCGTTAACGCGATAAGTGTTCCGAATGTAACTGTTCCGCAAATAAAACTTTTTGTCCCGTCTATTGGGTCCAGCACCCATTTGTATTCGGCTTCCGGTTTATGATTACCGAATTCTTCCCCCACTATTCCATGATCCGGAAATTCTTTCATGATCATGTTACGCATAACTTCTTCGGTTTTCTTGTCGGCAATGGTCACGGGTGTATTGTCTGATTTAGTTTCAAGCTCAATATTTTTTCTAAAATAACTTCTTATAACTTTGCCGCTTTCTTCGGCCAGGAAGCTGCAAAATTGTTTAAACTCTTTTAAGTCTTCCAAATCGTACTCCGATGAGTGGTGAATATTTATAGTAAAGTTAATTACCAATTAAACAGAATATACTTGAATAAAAATAATTAAACAAAACTTAATTATATTTGATGCGCACATTTTTGATTAAAAATGAAACTGCTAAAAGCAACTGAAGAAAATATTGCAATTGCCGCCGACGTTATTAAAAACGGTGGTTTAGTAGCCTTTCCAACCGAAACGGTTTACGGGTTAGGTGCAGATGGATTAAACCCGATAGCCGCGGCTAAAATTTTTGAGGCCAAGCAAAGGCCGTCGTTTAATCCACTTATTCTTCACATCGCATTGATTGATCAACTTGAGACGATAAGTATAACCGATAATCCCGCAATAGAAAAGTTAATTCATAAATTCTGGCCGGGCCCTTTAACCCTTGTTCTCCCGAAGAAGGAAATTGTCCCCGACATTATAACTGCGGGGAACTCTACGGTTGCAGTAAGAATGCCGGATCATCCGGTTGCGCTTGAGCTCATTAAAAAAGCCGGCAGACCGATTGCAGCCCCTAGCGCTAATTCGTTCAGTCAGTTAAGTCCCACAAGTGCTGAGCATGTATTAAAACAATTAAACAACAAAGTTGATGTTATTCTTGACGGGGGGAATTGCGCTGTTGGGGTCGAATCTACAATTCTTCATATTTCAGAT
>JAZDFC010000108.1:0-3833 GCA_043808235.1 bacterium | reverse complement strand
CCTTTATAAAAATTATAATGAAAATGTTTCCGCCGAAGTGCATAAAAGACTGATAGACCTTCTTGGTTTAAACGAATAAACCCGGTATAAAAATTAAACCGGGTCTATTCTAAATAATTTATTCTGTTTTAAAATTATCCTACTTCGTTTTCAGTTTAACAACACCGTTTACGGTTCTTATTTTAATACTGTTTTTGCCATCACCAATCGTAGCTTTTCCATAAAGAAATTTTCTTTTACTTCCGTGATCGTTTTCCCAACCTTTCGATTTCTCTTGCTCAATATTAAAATTACTTACTATTTCCACATCGTCTTCATATTTTTTTGTATAGGCAATCTCAATATCCACATTCATTGAAAGACCGGCGGGAACCGTTAATTCAATATCGCCTCCCATTGATGAGATGGCAACGTCTCTATCTCCTTTGGCAGGGTCGCCTATCATAGTTACATAAACATCGCCCCCCATGGTTTTGGCTTTAATTCCGCCGTCAACTGCCTCTACTTCTATTTGTCCCCCCATAGTTTCGGCCTCAACAAATTTACCTGCAGATTTAATTTGAATATTCCCTCCCATGGTTTTTACATTCAAACCGTTCGGAGCCTCATCAACACTGATTGATCCTCCCATAGTGGATAATTTTACAACCTTACCATCCGGATCAATTCTTCCTTTAACATTTTTATGTTCTATTGATCCTCCCATTGTCTCAGCATCAACATCACCAATTACATTTTCAAGAGAAACAGAGCCCCCCATGGTTTTTACATTGCCGTCAATTTCACAATTGGATAATTCTATTGATCCTCCCATGGTTGTCATGGAAACGTTCCCCTTAAGATTCAACAAGTCAAGAGAGCCCCCCATGGTTTCACCTTGCAACTCACCTTCTACTCCATCAATCTTTACTGAGCCGCCGGCTGTTTCAAAATCGATATTAAACACTTTAGGAACCTTTACGATTAATTCAATATCTATTGATCTGTTCCTGTTGCGCCCATAATAATCGGAGATTATTTCAATACCCTTGGTGGTTTCTTCAAATTCAAACTCAACATCTTCAGTATCTCTGCCATCTATTAAAACAGTCACTTTTACTAAATCCTTATCCCAACCCATTATTTCAATTGATCCTCCGGTTTCTAGATCAATCTTCAGCATCTGTCCCGGCGCAGCTTTAAATTCTTTTTCAATATTTTCGCCGTCCAAACCGGTTTGAGCCGAAGTTTTAGAAAACCCGTGATTTAATGTTGTTAATTCGAATGAAGACGACCCGGACAATCCCAGAGCCAGAACAACTAATATTATTGATCCTAAAAACTTTTTCATTTTTCACCCAATCTATTTAATTGATTTTTTGATTTTTATATTCGAGTTAACGGTCTGCAATTGAATCTTTTCTCCGCCGCCGTTTAATTTATAAACAGCATAAATTGTATCGCCATCCTTTACGTATGAATCCGCTTCAAAATCTGAGTAGACTTTATACTCTGTTTCTCTTCTGCTACGGTAACCGTCAATTTCAATTTCGGCTTCTATAGTGGCTTTTGCGCTTGAAGGTATGGTAAGAATAATTTCTCCGGCTGAAGTTTTAAGTCTGCTGCTTCCTTTGCCTGAAGGATTTAAGTCGACGGTAATTCTCCCAGCACTGGTTTTAGCATCAACCGTACCGGTAACATTATCTAAAGTGATGTTGCCCCCGTATGTGCTTGCTTTCACACTACCGCTGGCGCTTCTCAAACTTAAGTTGCCGCCATATGTACTCATATCAACACTGCCGGATACTTTTTGCAATTTGATATCACCGCCGTAAGTTACAACCGTGGCGTTTCCGCCAACGTTGCCGACTGTGATATCACCGCCATAGGTTTTAGCTTCCAAATCGGAATTGACATCATCTACCCTGATGTCCCCCCCCATGGTTGAAACATAAGCTTCGCCGCCGGTAACTTTTCCTATCTTTATATCTCCCCCTTGGGTGTTCAATTTTAATTTGCCGTTAATATCACCACATTCAATATCACCGCCGGAGGTACTGACTATTACATCACCATTTACATCATAAAACTCAATATCGCCGCCTGAAGTAGAGGCATCTAATTTTCCGGTAAGATTTCCGTTAATCTCAATATCACCACCGGTAGTTTGAATATCGACATTAAATTGGGACGGGACCGATATATAAAACTTGGCATCGTCCGACCATCCCCAGTTTGATTCGAACTCTACATAAATGGAATTATTTTTTTCGCGCATTGTGAGTTCTTCCAAATCTTCTTTCTCGAGCCCTTTTACTTTTATAAGAACTTCGTTTTTATCCCAAGTGTTAATTGTAACATCGCCAGGGTTGATTTTAACAATTAAAGAGCCCCCCTTGCTTGCGCTGAAAGTCTTTGTTTTCTCTTGCAGGTCTTTCCCGGCAAAAAGCAAGCCGCTTGAGACTATCAACAACAACAATAGCTTTTTTATTGATTTCATGGTTTTCATATTAGTTTATCTCCTTAAGCAAAGACGCAGCCCGTATTCTAATAAAATCATTCTGGTCTGTCTCTACTTTTTTATTTAATACATTTCTTATTTCGTTATCAATAGATCTGCCCTGATCTTTCCAGTCGCCAAGTGCATTGATCGCGGCGACTCTCATACCGGAATTTTTATCGTTCTGCAGTACGAATAGAAAAGCATCTCTTATTTCATCATCTAAAGAATAATTTAAAAGAACATTCAATGCTTCTCTTCTAACCCCGGGATTATCATCAATTTTGAGTGTCGTGATCAAAGCGCTTTTAACTTTCTGGTCGGGAATAAAATTTCTTCTTGACTGCTGGGCAATTGTATTAACAGTCTTAAGTCTTACCCCCGGATTATCGGCGGTTAATAATGCTTGCGCCAAAAGTCTTCTTGTAAATTCATCATCGGCATTTCCGGTATAGCTTATTGGTTTTACCGCGTCGAAACTGAATTCAATTTGCCCCTCATCGGAGAAAGGACTTTTAAGACGTATGTTCGATATTTGTAAATCACTTTCATCAATTTTATCAACATCAACCATTTTATTCCCATTGAACATTTGGTTCTCTACCGGACCTTTGGCAAAAAGAAAATACCCGAGAAAAATACCGACGATTAATGTAGCAGTACTGCTGAAAGCCAGTCTATAATTACCGAAAAGAAAATCTTTTATTACTTCTGTTATTTTATCGATAGTAGAAGCTTTATGTGCTTCTGCTCTGATTGATCTCATTAACTCGGTACGAGCTTTATCAACTTGTCTATCGGATATAGGAGCCGGCCTGCTTTCAGAGAAGGCATCATACATCTTTTTGATGGTTTCATATTCTTCTCTCAATTCATTACTCTCTAGCATTGCGTTTTCAACAAAGATCTTTTCGTCTTCGTCTGCTTCGCCTACTACATAAAGTTGAATGAGTTCTGTTATTTCTTTGTTTTTCATTTTATACCTCAAAAACATCCTTCAATTGATCACGCATTTTGTTTGTTGCAGTGAATAGATATCTTTTAACCGTCCCTTCCGCGCACTGCATCATGTCTGCTATTTCTCTTATTTTATAATCTTGAAAATACTTCAGTGTAAAAACCATCTTCTGCTGCGATGGAAGTGTTTCAAGCGCCCGGTTTATATGAACGGATAAGTCGGATCCAACCGCCTGATCATCCGTGCGCTCATCGCCAGGAATAAAATCGGCTAATGTCGCTGTGTTGTCTTCATCTTCAGCTTTGATCTCTTTGTTGATAGAATCATGGGAGTGTCTTTTCTTTTTGTTTTCATAAGTGATACAGACGTTGGTTGTAATCCTAAAAAGCCATGTGG
>JAZDFC010000107.1:0-2290 GCA_043808235.1 bacterium | reverse complement strand
TCTCGCTTGATGATCCGATTATTCAGCAGTTGCCGCAGAAAGATCAAGGTTTCTTATTTGAAGCATTGCTTGCGCAGTGGGCGCAAGTTGCCGGTACTGCATTGCGAACATCGCCCAATATGCTTTATTGTTTTCTTGATGAAGTTCAGCGGTTGCCACGCTGGGAATTGTATATTAAGCGCTATGTAGATTTGCGATATCCGATTCGTTTTATTATTTCAGGCTCGGCTTCACATACGATTTTCAGAAAATCGCTGGAAAGTCTGCTAGGGCGACTGATAGACATATCTTTACCGCCATTTACTTTCAGAGAGTTTGTCGGATATCATTATTCGGTGAAGCATAAAGATTTTTTGAATAGTTTAGCAAAAGAAGCTTGGGATATTGGGGACATGTCATCAATTATTAAGTTTAATAAATATTTAAGCGAGCATATAAAGCCGGAAGAAATTAAACAATGGAATCAATATGCGGATGAATATGCTCAGAAAGGCGGATTCCCGCAACTATGGACAATGGAAACTGCAGTAGAGAGATCCATATTTATTGATCAGCAATTTGTTGAGCGCGTTACACTCGAAGATTTAAGATTGGTAAAAGAGATTAGGCGACCAGAAATATTTCATCAATTCTTGCGTTATGCTTTTGCTAGAACTGGACAAGAATATAATCTTGAAGAATTAGCATCGCTTATACATACAACACGCGTTACGCTTACAGAAGCCTTGCCTCTTCTTTTACAAACAGAACTTATCCGCAAAGTAGAACGTTTTACGGGAAAACCTGTTCGTTTGCGTTCAACCCATGCTAAATTATATGCGGCGGATCCAATATTAATGCAAGGGATAACAAAAATTATTACCTCCCTTGAAGGAGAAGAATGTGGCAGAATTGCGGAAACAATCGCTCATAATGTTATCAGATTATTTCCTGGCATTTCAGATGTATCTTATTATCGCGAGCCAAGCGGTAAACAAGAAGTGGATTTTGTAGTACGAGTAGGCAGTCGCATGATACCTATTGAGATTGCTTATAAAAATCAAATGGATAGTCAACATCGCAATTCCGTAAGATCATTTTTAGAAGCGCACGGCAAACAAAGCAATTTTGGCATTCTTGTCACAAAAGAAAATTGGAAAATTGAACAGCCAATTATTGAAATGCCCTTATCATTCTTTTTATTAATGGCGTAATTATGAAAATCAACGAAGCGACATCAACGGATTTAAAAGTTATTAAAGAATTGGAAAAACTCGGCTGGAAATCTGGGGATACTTTACTGTATCAGCCGGAATATCCGCTAACGCAGGAACAGCAAAAAGAATTTAAGAGCAAAAAAAGCGTAAAGCCGGATATTGTTTTGACTGATTTAAACGGCGACATAATTGCGGTGATTGAAAATAAGTTTGAAGATGAGAAAAAAGGATTATTAAAACTTCGCTCGCTTTATTATCAAATCTTAAAACCGAGATTTCTTTATGCTTGTTCGGCGGAAAGAATTTTGTTTTATGATACGGCATGGAAAGGTTTGGACGCCGGCGAATTTCGCCGAGTCGGAAGTTTTATGGCGCTGGAAGAAATGAAAGTAAAAGCAGAACAAGAAAAGAAAAAGAATTATGCCAAAGAAATAATTATTGACACTTCCATTGCCGGCGGAATGGATAAAATAGTCGGCAAAGAACGGTATTATCAAAAAGAGTGCATTGAAACTTTGATTGAAAAATACAGGCAAAACAAGCAAAAAATGCTGGTGCATATGGCAACAGGTCTTGGAAAAACGCGCACAACAGTTGCTTTGTCAAAAGCGCTTTTGGGTTCCGGAATGGCAAGGAAAATTTTATTTGTGGTTGACCGAATTATGCTTGCCCAGCAAGCGTTGGATGATGGTTTTAGTTTGATAAGCAAAGATTATGTTTCAATGCGCTTGCGCGGTTCAAATTTTCATATTAATAAACACGCAAATATTCATGTAGTCGTCATTGATACTTTGGAAAATATTTATAAGAATATCCCCAGCAATTTTTATGATCTGCTTATTGTTGATGAATGCCATCGCTCCATAAATATAAATCGGAAATTAATTTTTGATCATTTTTTATGTTCGCGAATAGGGCTAACTGCTACGCCGCGTACCGCAATAGCTAAAGAAGGGAAAAATATCTCGGAAGAGGATTTGGCGATAATTGATACATATAAACTTTTTGGCTGTGAAAGCGGCAAGCCGGATTATGAATTTGGGATGGAGCGAGCAATAGAGGAAGGATTTTCAGCGCCTTATAAGGTGATAGAA
>JAZDFC010000106.1:0-5246 GCA_043808235.1 bacterium | reverse complement strand
ATATTCAAATTCATAAAAACGGTTTCAGCGAGAATAAACTTATTCAGAAGGTAATACCTAATCCTGAACAAGTTGAAGAGCTACTCCGTAACAATGCTGATCTAAAATTCTATAGTAAAAGAGTTATCACTTTTGGCTTATTAAGCAGCGCCTCGGGCTCGGCAGGTGTTTATATAAATGGAGTTATCCCTGAAGATGAACAGAAAATAACAATTATTCAAAAGTCTCTGATAAAAGGGAAATATTTTTCAGAAAGACGGCGGGAAGTAGTAATCGGTGAAAAGTTATCGGAAAAACTTAATGTGGGAATAGGCGATAAAGTCGTTGCTATGTCGAACACTCCCGATGGTTCAATTGGCTCGGATGTTTATAGAGTATGTGGAATATTTAAAAGTCCAAGTTCCGAATTTGATAAAGCGTTCATTTATATTGATATAAAAGATGCTCAACGTATGCTCGAAATCAGCGATGGTTTTCATGAGTTTGTTGTGCTTATGGATGAAGATAGAACTGTAAACGATGTAAAAGAAGCCATCATTAAAAAGCTGTCTAATCAATACGAAGTACTATCCTACGAAGACTTAAATCCTGTGCTTGTTCAATACCTTGCTTTATACGATGAAATGATGATGATTATAAATTTAATCGTAGCTCTCGCATTAATATTCGGAATTATAAACGTGATGCTGATGACGGTATTTGAGAGGATAAGGGAATTTGGAGTTTTAAAATCAATTGGAATGAAAAACAGCAGATTATTTTATATGATAATCCTCGAATCATTTTTCATCGGGATATTCGGAACAATTATTGGCACGATAGCCGGGTTACTGATTCATTATCCGTTAAGCTTAAGTGGAATTGATTTTAGTGTGTTCGCTAAAAGCCTTGATTCGTTTGGAATCGGGGCAGTGATCTACCCGATAATTTCTATCGAAAATTTAATTTCGATTGTCATCCTGATTCCGTTCATCTCGGTATTTGGAGCGATATACCCGGCAATAAAAGCCATAAAATTAGAACCAATAAATGCAATTCGTTATGTATAAATATTGTGAGATTCAAAATGGAAGTTATTAGAGTCGAAAGTTTAAGTAAAACATATCAAGATAATGGAGTACCCGTAAAGGCGCTAAGGGACATTAACTTAAGGATTGAAAAAGGTGATTACATTGTAATTGCCGGTCCCTCCGGCTCCGGTAAAACAACCTTATTAAATTTGCTGGGCGCTCTCGATAAGCCGTCGGAAGGAAAAATATATTTTGAGAATGAAGACATATCAAAAAAATCAAAAAGAGAATTATCGGATTTCAGACTTCATAAATTGGGATTCATTTTTCAAGCGTATAATTTAATTCCTGTGCTTTCCGCAATCGAAAATATCGAATTTAGTATGATGTTGCTCGGCATCCATGAAAAAGAACGAAGAGAAAAAGCGCTGCTTTTAATGGACGAACTTGGGATAAAGGAATTAGCAAATAAACGTCCGAATGAAATGAGCGGCGGGCAGCAGCAGAGAGTTGCAGTTGCGCGGGCAATAGTAAACAGTCCTTCGATTGTGCTTGCCGATGAACCTACTGCAAATCTTGACTCTGAAACCGGTTCGCATCTCCTCGATTTGATGGAACGAATGAATAAAGAAAAACATATTACTTTTATTTTTTCTTCGCATGATCCGCAGGTAATAGAAAGAGCCGGAAGATTAGTTATTCTTAAGGATGGAAAGATTCAATAAAATGATGAAAAAGGTTTCTGTAATTATTTCGCTGCTTATTTTGTTGCTGTCCAATAAAATTTTTGCTCAAATCGAATTCGACTTTTCGGGATATATAGTTGATCTCCCCATCTATCAATCGACGAATGAAAAAATCTCAACCCTTTTCGGTATCGATAAAAACCAGATAATTAATCTAACCCGACTAAGATTAAAACCGGTTTTATATTTGTGGGAAAATTCACGTTTGAATTTGGAATATGAAATTACTGCGCTCTATTATAATTCACCCGGCGCCTTTTCATTCACCAATTCGGGTAGAACAAACAGGCAAATTGTCGATCTCACATGGAATCCAATAAATGAACAGAATTTTTCAGTCTCGCATTTTATCGATAGACTTTACTTCAAACAGAATTTTGACTTTGGGGAAGTGGTTATTGGGCGACAGAGAATTTCATGGGGAACGGGAAGAATTTGGAATCCTACCGATCTTTTCAATCCAATCAATCCGGCGTCCTATTATAAAAACGAAAAAGATGGCGCGGATGCGTTATCAATGAAATTTTTTCTCGGTGATTTTACTGATTTAAACCTGGTTTATAATCCGAAAGAAAAAATTGCTGAAAGTAATTTCGGATTTCGTTTCCGCACTAATTTTAATGAGTTTGATTTATCTTTAATGGGCGGATATTTCGACAAACAGGTTGTCGCCGGTCTCGATTTTGCAGGTAATCTTTTTGATGCCGGCGTTAGAGGTGAAGGAATCATTACTGCAGATAAAAATGATTTATCAAACTATCGTATTAAGTTTATTCTTGGCGCCGATTACCAGTTTACCTCCGAATTTTATGCGCTGCTTGAATATCAATTTAATGGAGAAGGCAAAACCGATAAATTTAAATACGAGTTATTTAGGTTGATGAAAGGTGAAATTCTAAACTTGAGTAAAAATTATTTTGTTGTTAGCGGATTTTATCAAATTACTCCATTGTTTGCAGTGAGTTTAACAAATAACATTTGTGCTAATGATAAAAGCGGATTCACCGCATTAATTGCGAATTATTCTTTAACTCAAGATATTTATGTTAGTTTGGGCGGACAGATTTTTTATGGGGATGATTTTACGGAGTACTGGTATTACCCAAATTCAATTTACTTGCAGGGTGAATATTATTTTTAAATACTTTTATCTTTAATGGGAATTCTGCTGCCGCTTTTTACAAAGGCAACTCCTATTAAAATTATAACTGCTGCAATTCCGATGTACCAATTAATTTCCTCGTCCAATATAAGCCAGCCGAGAAAAAGCGCTATTACGGGATTTATATATGCGTAAGTAGAAACGAAAGCTGCAGGCAAATGTTCCAAAGCATAAATGTACGAAGTGTATCCAATCAAAGAACCGGCGATAATCAAATAAAGTAATGCTAATAGACTATTGCCATGCAAATGAAAATCTCCGGCCTCACCAAGAATTAATCCTAACGTAGCTTGCGCTAATCCCGCAATGAGCATTTGCATGGTTGCCCCCATTAATGGTCTCACATTAATCTTTTTATATTTGGAATAAAGCGATCCAGCCGACCATGCTGTTACCCCGCCAATTAGAGCCAACACACCAACCAAATAATCTGTATTCAAAAGTTGAGCAAAATTATTTCCGAATATGATAAGCACACCGCAAATACCAATCATTAAACCCAAAACAATTCGCCAATTTAATTTTGGTCCGGAAGGGATCAAAGATTCTAATCCAACCATCCAGAAAGGCAGTGTTGTAATTATTAATGCTGTAACTCCGCTCGGTACCCAAATCTCTGCAACTACTACCAATGCGTTCGCAATTCCAAGGAGTGATATACCGATAATCCCGAGGTGAACTAATTCTTTAGGCGAAGGAAATTTTTCCTTTCTGATTAAAAAGTATATAATCAAAATTGAAGATGCAGTTATCCAGCGAATTCCGGCAAACAAAAGCGGGGGAAGGTCGGCTACGCCTATGCGAATGGCAAGATATGTAGTTCCCCAAATAATTGATATGGACAGCCATGCTAAAATCGCTTTTGAGTTGGCGCTTCTCATTGAATTACTTTTAACAAAATTGAAAAAAATTGGAGAGCAAGATAATTAAAAGTAATAAAAATTCTTCGGTATATTTGAATGACCGATAATTGCAGAAATCAACTTTTTATAGCAATTAAAAAATTCCGGGAATTTATCGAAAATAGATTGGTAAAGAGGAATTACAATGATTTGTGATGTATCCGAAGCGATAGCATACGCCCTTGTTGATCTCGGTGTTCAACTTGTTACACATGTGCCTGGCTATGGCGGCAGCCAAACATTCCAAAAGTATAATGCAATTTCAATGCATAACCCGGTTGTTTCATTTAATGAGGAAGTTGCTTATACAATCGCACATGGCTGTGCAATTGCAGGGAAACGTTCTGCCTCGATGATGAAGACTCATGGAATTGCCAAAGCGGGTAACAGCGTAACCGATTCATTATACACTGATTTAACTGCCGGGATGATTGTGCTTGTCTTCGATGATAAAACAGGGTTGCATTCTGATAACATTCTCGAAACTGAAATACTGCTCAAGGGAATGTCGATGCCTTACTTGATTTCGAGGCATGAAAATATTTACAGCGAGATAACAAAAGCATACGATTATTCCGAGAAGAAAAAATTGCCGGTTGCTATTATTATAGACTCTGCTGTCATTGAAAACAAAATTGAAATTACGCGTTCTGAATCCCTGAAAAAAACTTTTGAATATAAAAGGGATATCATAAAGCATATTGTCCACCCGCTCTTTGCCGGTTATCAATACAATTTATTCAAAGCCAGGAGAAATGGGAGCGATACTACATCAATAGTACGTCCTACAATTCCGGCATATACTGAATGTAATAAATTCAAAAGTTCGGAAAAATATCTTCAGTTTTTTGAAGCGTTTAAAAATGTTCGATGCGATATTGTAACAGGGGATACGAGTTCATCGTGTATGTTTATGCTGCCGCCGTATAATTCTATTGATATTACAACACACATCGGCGGAAGTATTCCGCTCGCATTGGGAGCTTATCATGCCGGGTTTAGAAAAGTATGGGCATTAACAGGCGACTTTGGTTTCATCGCTGCCGGACACATGGGATTAATTGAAGTGCTTGAAAGAGACATTCCGTTAAAGGTAGTTATCTTTTATAACAAAGAAGCTTCGGCAACAGGGGGACAAAAAATTCACAAGCGGATTATGCTGCGATTGCTTGCAGGTTACGATTCATTCATTAAACATATCTCCAATCCAAACGACCTCATTGAGGTGAGCGAAGTATTGAAAGAAGTTTCCGAATCAGATTCCTTTAAAATTATACTTGTCGATTATTAAAAAAGCCGCCCGGTAAAAACCGGGCGGCTTGTTCTAAGGGTGCAACAACTATTATTACTTTATCAAATTACTTCATCAAAATCATTTTCTTTGTCATGTTTACATCTGCGCCTACTAATTTATAGAAGTAAATAC
>JAZDFC010000105.1:0-377454 GCA_043808235.1 bacterium | reverse complement strand
AAGTTAAAATATTCTATTATCCAATTTTGAATATCAGTTATAACATCCTCTAAATATTTCTTAGAGAATTCAAGAACCATGTTACTATTCCAATTTATATTCACATTACCAGACTCAATAATATTCTTAACCGTAATTGCCTTTGGGGTACTATCGATCAAACCATTATTGTGTACTAATAAATTCCTTACTGACTGATGATTTTTAATATTGCTCCACAAAATAGATTTGTTAAATTTATAATTGTTTTGAATCACTTTATTATTATACAAAATGAATTTTTCATAAGTACTATGCCCACTGATATCAGAAAGTTTAAGAATTGCTTTTTTTTGTTTTGCCATATACTCACAAAACAGAACAAGGCAATATTCTAAATGAGACATCGAAATTAAAAACAAAGATGACCAAGTTAAATTTGGGAATAAATGTTGGAATAACTGATCCTCTAATTCGACCCATAATTTTGCAGTTTTTAAACCAGACTGTTCCAATATTTTTTGGAAGCGATCTGGTTCAATCTCTTTTAAATGAAGATACTCCCCGATAGTTGTATAACCATCCTTATGTGCTTCAGATATCAAATCAGGCAATGTTAGCAACTCATTGTTAAGAATTTCATTTTTTTTTGTAGTTATAATTATTTTTTGATCTGACATAAAACATTCTAATTTTTCCGAAAGAAGATATATATGAGTTAATCTAACTATGGAAAAATGCTTTAATTCTTCTTCAGATAATTGTTTATTCTGCATATGTGGTAACCTATGATAACGCTGGGAACAATATTTTTTTTTCCAACCTTCAAATTTTATCTTAATAACCTATTACTCAAGATTTCCTGAATATTTCTTCTGCCGGATATCGGCAAATGTTTTGAGAATACTTTTGGCATTTTTACTTTTATTGCGGGTCATAGCGAGTAACTTGAGCATCGCCAAAGTCTCTTGAGTCTTTTCATAAACTTTGATATCTTGAACAATAACTTTCGCTTCTCCATTCTGGGTGATTACAAAGGTTTTCTGTTCTTTATTTATTTCCTCAATCAGATTAGCCGCATTGGCTTTCAGATAACTAATTGATTTTACTTGTTCGCTCAACTTCATAGTGCAGCCTTTTTTTAGACTAAAAAAAGTCTATCGTTTTTATTATATCGATTATTATTCGTTTCACGTAGCAATCACTCTATTCAAAAACTCAACCGCGCCTTGCGGATCGGGTGCGTATCCATCTGCGCCCATTTGAACGGCAGCTTCTTTTGAAAGCGGGGCTCCGCCGACAATAATTTTTACATCCTGGAATTGCGCTTTTATTTCAGCAACAGTCTTCGACATATTCGCCATCGTTGTCGTTAACAGTGCACTCAGTCCAACTGCGCAGCCGGGATGCTCTTTTATCTTTTCAATAAACTTTGCAGGTTTAACATCAACGCCGAGATCGATAACTTCCCATCCGTTTCCTTCAACCACCATCGAAACGAGATTCTTCCCGATGTCGTGCAAGTCGCCGGAAACTGTTCCAAGTACAAATTTTCCTTTTCGCTTTACGGTTCCCGATTGAAAGAAAGGTTTGAGGTGAGCCATAACAGCGTTCATTGCTTTTGCAGACATGAGCAATTCCGGGACAAATACTTCGTTACGACTGAACTTTTCGCCGATGCGCTGCATTCCACTGTTGCATGCTTTTAAAATATCATCGGGACTGATAGAAGATTCAAGCGCTTGTTTAGTCAGTTCATCCGAGCCTTCCTGTCCAGCCAAATCTTTCGGGAAAGGCGATACTTTATTTACCTTACCGCGTTCAATACAGATGCCAATTCTTTCAATAAGTTGTTTCATATTACTTCTAAAAATTGTTTCGATATTTTTTGATCAATTGAAAATAACTGTTTTCTTTCCATGAACAAGTATCCGGTGTTCGGAGTGATATGCCAATGCTTTTGCGAGAATCAGCCGTTCGAGGTCGCGACCTTTACGCACCAAATCGGTAATTGTATCCCTGTGCGATATTCTACTTATATCCTGCTCAATGATCGGACCTTCGTCAAGTTCATGTGTAACATAATGGCTTGTCGCGCCGATGATTTTTACTCCACGTTCGTAAGCCTGCTTATAAGGATTGCTTCCTACAAATGCAGGCAGAAACGAGTGATGAATATTTATAATTTGATTTGGATATTCATTGACAAAATTTGGAGACAGAACCTGCATGTAGCGGGCTAACACAATCGTATCGATTTTCTCTTCTTTCAATAATAATAATTCTTCTTTCTCCTGTTCGGATTTATTTTCACCGGTAACAGGAAAAATATGAAAGGGAATTCCATACAGATCGGCAAGCGGTTTTAAATCCTGGTGATTGGAAATTACGAGCGGAATCTCGATGTTAAATTCGCCAAGCTTATGCCGCCATAAAATCTCTTGAAGGCAATGATCATGTTTTGAAACAAGGACGGCAATACGTTGTTTCGATCCGGTGAAATTAATTTTCCATTCGGCGTTAAATTCTTTACCAAGGGGAGCAAAAGCATCTGCCACTTCGGTTTTCGGAACAGAGAAATCCTTTATATCCCAGGCAATTCTTACAAAAAAATATTTATCGTCGATATCAACATGCTCATCGAGGTCGAGAATGTTCCCGCCGCGTTCGAATACGAAATTTGAAAGACGCGAAACCAATCCTCTTCTATCGGGGCAGGATAAAAGTAATATTGCCGTTTGATTATTTTCGTTCATCATAGTCTCCATAAAAACAAATCACATCAAATATAAAATAGAATTATTTGACAAATGCCATTTTCCGATGCAGCCTAATACTCTCCGTTGATAGCTCGCAAAAATATATTCCACTTGATAACGAAGAATTTAGAATGCTGAATGTAGAATTGTAACTACCGGGTCTCTGTATTTCATCAACGAGTGTAGTGATTTCTCTTCCAAGAACATCATAAATTTTTAACGTCACTTTGCTCTCTAGGGGAATTTGATAACTTATTACCGTCGATGGATTAAATGGATTCGGGTAGTTTTGATTCAGCTTATATTCTTCCGGCAAAGGTTTTTCGTTTTGATCTTTCACATCCGAGTATTCACCGTAATAATATTCCGTTCCGCTTTCGAATGCTTCCACTTCAAAAAAGTATTCAACGCCTTTGTTCAAACTATGAATCCAAATGCTGTCTGCATCGTAAACCATGTAATTATTATAAAGTTTGTCGGCAGCAATTCCGTATCGAACAATACAACCATCGGCGTTTCCAGTCTGCCATTTAATCAAAGCATTGCGTCCGTCTTCGTCGCGTTGAACTGTAAAGTCGGTGACATTCCAAAATTCAGTTTCAATGGCTGTGTTTCCGAAAACACGGAATTCACGAAGAGCAAATTTTCCTTCGCCTGGAGTAAATACATTTATAATTCTAACATACCTCGCATCAACTGACTGCGCCAGTTCAAAATAATCATGCGGCACATCCGCAGTGTTTCCGCTTTTATCAATAATCAAATTCCAGTTTTCTTTATCATTCGACACTTCAATTTTATATTGCTCATAGATGGGATTGGTTCTTCCTCTAACAAGCGAAGGTGTTGTTCCTTCTTCCGCAAAATTCACCTGGATAGCTTTAACCGTGCAAGTCACTCCAAGATCCACCATGTACCATTCGCCTGGATTCCCGCTTTTTGCGCTCCAATATGTTCTCGCTTCCTCGTCAATAGCTTGATCGATTGTATGCTCACCAAGTAATGTCGAAGCCTCGGCGTATTTTTTATGCGACAGCAGCAGCAGCCCCGCAAAATTATTTTCTGCCTGATCTTGAATTTCACCGGGCAGGTATTGCGGCCAATCGCCAAATTCGGTATTGCAATGTATATTTCCGTCGGCATCAAATGCAACCGGAAATAAACCGAGCCGCCGTTCAAACATATGTTTAACAGAAATAGTCATCGTTCCTATGCGCCAATAATTTCCATCCTTTGCTTTGAATGTGCAGCCATGACCGGCTCCGCAGATAAACCCGGTAGGTTTAAATGCAAACGGACTGTAATCAGCATAAGTGAAAGGACCCTTCGGAGAATCAGCAACATAAATTCCATCTGCATAAGTTTTAAATTCAGTGCCGGGACCTGCGTAATGCAAATGATATTTATTGTTGTGCTTTACCATCCACGATCCTTCAATCCATGGTTTCTCATCAAGCAAGTTATCGTCGCCGCGTCTTTCCCATCCGTGATTTGCTGCATTTGCAGTAACAATATTTACAGACGAACCTATTTCTTTGAAAGTCATCGGATCAAGTTCTACAACGCTTGTGGGCGCTGCATTCGAAAGACCATAATACATATATAATTTTCCATCATCATCGAGAAAGAGAGCCGGGTCGCCATAGTTTTTTACTGTATATTTTGATTTTTCCCAGACGCCCGCTATCGGATCGGCGGTTTTATAAATTTGTGTGAAATTCGACCCGACATAAAAAAGTGAGTCGCGCATTTCAATTATACCCGGTGCATACACCTCGATTATTGAATTCATTCCGGTTGGAACAATGAATGTCCATGTTCTTAAATCGGGAGATGTCCAGTAACCACCGGAACGTGATGCAAACAGGTAATAATTATCTTTGAACAAAACTATTACCGGATCAGCAGCTTCGCGCGCATCCACTGCATCGCTCATAAAACGATAGCTGAGATTTAACGGATTACAGAATGTTGTTGGATTATCCGACTGTTGGGCGTCAATATTCGAAAGCGATAGCGCCAGGAGAATTAACATGCTAATGGTTTTACAAATTTTCATTTCTGATTCCTTGTTGAATTTATTTCATCATTTAATTAGCATTAATTTGATTGTAGTGTTAAAATTTCCCGCCCTGCCTGTGGCGGACATTTTGCAGAGATAAATCCCGCTTGGGAGAGTATCTCCGTTGAATTCAACTTCGTATGTGCCTGGATTCTGTTCTTCATTCACAAGTGTTGTAATTTCTCTGCCGAGTATATCATAAACTATCAATGTAGTTTTTAGAGACGCCATATATGGCGTCTCTACGGCTGGTAAAGAATATCTTATTTTAGTTGTCGGATTAAATGGATTCGGATAATTCTGAGACAAAGAAAATTCCGATGGAGTCTGCGAAATATTATCTTCCAAACCAACGGTTTGGTCGTACAACGACAAAGTAGTTATTGATAATTCAGGGAATTGGATAACTGAATTCGAAACGTAATCCGAAACAACAACGCCATCTTCTGTTTCCGATGTTCTTATAATCTTCCCGCCGGCAACATTGAAATCCTGGATGTCAAAACTCATTTCTTCAATATCGTCCGCGACATTCACTATTACTATTGTCAGTTTGCTGTCTTCGGGATTGGCAAATGCGGAGACACGCAAGTTGGCAACATCGGATTCGGCAGTAACACGCTTCCAACCTTCATCAATATATTTTGAGAATTGCCGGAAAGCCCAGTAATATTTTGTAATTGTGTATGTGCTTCCTCCAAGTTCAATTAAAGGTTTGCCGCCGGAGCCCCATATTAATTCCCACCATAAATAAGCCGAGACATTTCCACTTACCAAACTGTTCTGCATCAACCATGCGGTTTGCAGCCATGTTCCGCGGTCGAATTCTGTTTGCCATATCGGCTTGTCGTCGTAATTATTTCCGATCGTTAGTAAATTTGAGTTGAATGTATCCGGGCTGATATCTTCGGCAGAGCCTGTTCCGCCGTGATAAAGGTGGTAACAGTAACCGTCAACAATGTTATGATTAAATTTATTCGCATAATTCTGAAATGCATTGTACCCAATTCCATGTGCTTCGGCAGCTAAAATTTTAGGATGCAAATCAGCATCCTGCAATACGGCATAAAGAGTATCAAGAGCTTTTCCGTAACCGGCTATTGAACTCGTTTCGGACGGTTCAAAACGGCACGATTCCCACGATGCATCGAAAGAAGGTTCATTTTGCAGACTTATATAATCTGGTTCGATGCCTGCATTTTGGTATGCTTCTATCGCGTCAGCCCAATATTCGGCAAATAATCTGTACACATACTTTCCGTTATCATCTTTTTTTAAAGTCGCATTACTTCCGCCATTCGTATTATTATTACTTTTCAAATCCGAAGGCGGGGACCATGATGAAATTAAAACTCTCGGATGGGTTGATGAAACCTGGTACATTTTTGTAATAATTTTACTAAAGTCTGTTGCAAAAGCAGCTGGATTATACCGGTATGTATTTCTAATTCTTAGTATATCGAGCCCGAGATCGTTAAAAATGTAATTATATACTTCTTCCCTTTTAGGATGATTGGCCAAAGTGCCTTCATACCATGCAATGGCGGCGCCGAATCCAATCATTGTTTGATGAGTCTCTTTTGTTTTAACTACTCCGCCGGCAAACAAATCTTTATTAATTCCAGAAAAGCCTAAGACTATTAGTAAAATTATAATTACAAAATTTTTACGATATTGCTCCATTTATCTTTCCTATTATTTTAGTTTTAAAAATATTTCAGAGTTACTTTTTATTTCACAAGCATCATTTTTTTTGACAGAACAAAATTATCCGTTTCGCTGGAAACGGACAATTTACAAATATACACTCCTGACGGACAACCGGAAGCATCCCATTCAACTTCATAAATACCCGGATTCTTGTCATCATCAACTAATGTTGCTACTTCCCGACCCAACACATTATATATTTTTAATGAAGTTTGTAAAGACGCCATATATGGCGTCTCTACAGTAGGCACAATATATTTAATTTTGGTTGAAGGATTAAACGGGTTGGGATAATTTTGTTCAAGTGAAAAAGTTTTTGGAAGTTCACTTGCTGTTTCCTCAATATCAACTGTCCCGCTCAAATAATCACGCAGCCATTCAAGAGCCGGTCTTTCCGTACCGTTTGTCCGAACAAGGTAGCCGTTTTGCTGCCAAATTTGTCCTTGTATATAACCCCATAAAGTAATCCCCCTAACACCGGGATGTTCCCACAGCACCGGGAATATGCTGCTGTATTTTTGTCTCTGAGTTTCATCGTTAACTTCGTTAATGTCAAATTCGGAGATGTAAATTGGAAGTCCCGTTGCGGCAAGTTTGTTTAAGTTACTGTTCATTGTTGCGGCGGAAGTATTACTCAGTTCGAAAGAATGACCTTGTATTCCTATTGCATCAATTAGATTTCGTTCCTTCAGCAGATTTATAATCACTATTAATTTGTTTGTGCTGGAGTTGTCGTTGATAATACCATAATCATTCAGAATCAATTTGGCTTCGGGCATATATTCTCTTGCTTTTTCGAAAGCCCATATTACCCAGTCCCATCCGGTGGTTCCACTACCGCCCATCGCATCCATAAATTTATCCGGTGGTGCGTGAAGCGGTTCGTTCACAACATCAACAAAATCCATCTCAGGATATCTCTCACTAACAAGTCTTATCCATTCTTCAATCTGATCAGCCTTCTCCTCAAGGTTAGTGATATTAGCTATCCATGCAGGATATTGCGAACCCCAGATTAGCGTGTGATGTTTATATGGAAGATCGTTCGTCTTAGCGTAATTATAAATATTATCCAATCCTCCCCAGTTGTATGAATCCTTAGATGGTTCGGCGCTTCCCCACTTACCGGCATTTTCCGGTGTAACCTGGTTCCAGTAATCAATAAAATCAGAAGGAATGCTACCACCAATAATGTTTCCGAGAAACTTATCGTGTCCCTCAGCCAACTGGGCTTTTAAAATTATGTTATTGGAAATAATTATTAATATAAATATGCGCAGTAAAAAACTGCTGTCTATTCTTTTCTTTGTTGAAAAGAAAACCTCTCTGAAAAGAGGATAATAATTCGTGCTCATTATACACCTTTTTTATTAATCTTTACTGTAAAAGAATCATCCTTTTTTAAATACTTGTTTCGGCAGATATCAGTCAACAAAAATTCATACTGCCAAATTTTAATTTTTGAAATAACGCTCTGCAAACTTCAAAAACGCTTCCCAGTTTGGTCCGTTCGTATGTCCGCCGCTATGCTGTCGGAATGCAATATCTCCGTCAATCAATGTAGTTTCAATCGGCGGGAACTCAGTAACTCCCAAATCTTTTTTGCCAAGAAGTATGTAAACCGGTCCGGCATACACCGCCGCAAGGAACATTCCTTTTGCATCAATCCATTGACCTTCAACAGTCGGCGAACCTACGCCAATAAAAACCGGTCTCGGTGCACACAGTGTAATCAACTCATGCGAATCAACCGGTAAATCGTTTGCTATGAGCGGTCCGGCATACTTAATATAATTCCCCGTCATCCAATGATATTCAAAAGACGAAGCGATATTCTCTACCTGCTCGCCAAAGAAACGGCGGTGAATTTTTGCACCCGCAGCTCCCGAAGAACCGACAAACGCAATTGCAAATCTTTCGTCGTAAGCCATTGTTACAAGTGCCGCTTTTCCGTAACGGGATATTCCTTCTATCCCTATTTTCTTTGCATCGACCGATTTATCGGTTTCAAAATAATCAAGAGCGCGGCTTGCACCCCAGGCCCATGCGCGTAGCGAGCCCCAATCATCAACTTTACGCGGCATGCCTTTATTGCACAATCCGATAATTCCCTGTGTTAACCCGGCACCGTTGTCATCCTGAACTGTTGTTGGTACTATTACGGCATAACCCCAACCCTTCGAAAGAATCTGTCCTTTCCATGCATTAAATTCGGGGGGAAGTTTGGTCTCGTCAAAATTTTTAAATTTACTGAAATCAAATCCGAACTCCATTATTACCGGAACGGGGCCATCAGCATTCGCGGGAGTTACAAGAGATAAATCGATATCAACTTTTATTAATGGATATAACGAGTTATCAACATGCCCAATTAATTTTTTAGTGATTACAGGTATATTTCCAACAGTATCATTCTTGGTTAAAACAATTTCCCAATTAACCGGCGGTGTATTTGCCGGCATTCTTCCGTATACTTCTCTATCAAAATCTTCACTAATCTCTGCACGACGTTCACTCCACCAAATATCCGGCGAGTTAACTTTTTCGCCGTTATTTAATACAAGCGGATCGGGTAAGCTTGTATACGGCGACGCTTTGGACTCGTCCGTGTTTGCGTAGTTCGGAGCTTTCGAATCGCCCGATGGACCGGGACGAAGCAAATCAATACCAAGCAATTTCATTAGTCTTAAATGGTCTTCTTCGGCGGTTAATTGAACAGGCGGTTTTAATGTGTCCTGTGAAAAAAGTGATGAGGTAATAAATATCATCGCACAAATGAAATTGATTATTTGTTTCATTGCGATTTACATCCGTAGTGTATTATAAAATATATCTCTTTACCGATTGATGAGCCAGTCCTATCCTGCCAGATTAAAAATTCCCTACTCATCAGTCCTAAACGGCGATGCAGGCAAGCCTTCAACATTATAAAGATTGGCGCCATCGGGATTATCAGCCCACGCGTAACGAACATACATCGGCTCTTTCACATTTTCATTCCAAACAACAACTTTATCATTTTCTATTTTTGCATTCGCCCAAACAAAATGTTTATCGGCTCCGGCAATTGCAAAATATTTTAAATCGCCGCCGCCTTTTGCTATCAACCCGCTTCCAATATTCGAAAATGAAATACTGATTTTGCCGCCTCCAATTTTCGCCGATTGGTACAACGGACCCGAACTAACGAGATCGTCTTCGCGGTAAGCTAATTTCCTGGCAGCAAGCGAAAGTCTGTAACCAACATCTTTTTTATTCATCGGATGAATGTCGTTCCATTCGCCGAGATCGATTGTAACAACCAACGCGGTATTTGGAACCGACAACGCTTTTAACTGGGCTTCTCTCAATTCCGCCCACCCGCTTTCCGATGGTTGTTCTTTTGTTTCCATATAATTGTGAAGCTGAATAATTAAAAACGGCAAGTCATCTCTATTCCAATCGTGACGCCAGCTATAAATTAATTGCGGCAATAATTTTTGATATTCTTTCGCCATGTATGTGTTTGATTCACCTTGATACCACACTACTCCTTTTATTGAATATTTTTTAACCGGCGCAAGCATTCCGTTATAAAAACATAAAGGCTGGCTCGATACAAGAGGAGCCGGTCCCAGTGCCGGTTCGAGTGCGGCGCCAATTCTATATTGCCATTCTCCTTTCAAATCTATTTCTTCATTACCAACTTTTACTAAATAAGGTTTGTCTTTTACGAATCCGCCTTTGCCGCCGTTACTAATCACTTTTACAACAACTACATTTTTTCCTTCCTTCAATAAGTCGGCTGGAATTTGATATTTGCGCGGCGGATATTGATACCCTGTTGTTCCAACAAATTTTCCGTTAATATAAACCGAATCGGCGTCCACAATTCTGCCGAGCCAAAGTTTTGCGGGTTTCCCTACAAATGTTTCCGGCACTTCAAATTCTTTTCGAAGCCATACAACTCCGTTTACCATTCCAGCGCCTTCGTCAGCCCAGTAAGCAGGCATCTGAATTTTCAGCCAGTTTGATGCATCATAATTTTCGGCATACCAGGGAATTTCTTCGTGTGTTCCTTTATCGTTCGTCCATAATTTGAGAGTCCATTCGTCGTTTCGTTTTTTCCCTTCGGTCATCAACTGCATCATAAATGCATCGTCTCTGTATTTGGCTATGTCTTCAACGTAACGAGGAAAATTCTTTAATACATCTTCGCTTAGCCATGCTTCTATTGGCGAACCGCCGACTGCAACCCTGATAATTCCAATAGGCACGCCGCATTTTTCGAACAGATATTTTGCAAAGAAATATGGGACCCCCGAAAATTTCATTATTGTTTCGGAATCCAATCCTTCCCATTTTCCACCCGCAACATCTTCCTGGGGCGATTTGTAATTATAGTTGGTTGGAACAACAAAATGTCTGATCAAAGGATTGTTTACGTTTTCAAATTCTTCGGGATATTTATCAGCCAATCTCGACATCGGGGTTTCCATATTTGACTGACCGGAACAAACCCAAACTTCGCCATAAAATATATTGTGAATTACAATCTTGTTGTTACCGGTAATTGTCATGGTGTACGGACCGCCGGCGACCGACTTATCAAGGGTTACCGACCAGCGTCCATCGGTTCCGGCATCAGTAAAATAAAATTTCTCTTTAAAGTCGACGGCAATTTTCTCGCCCTCATCAGCCCATCCCCAAATAGTTACTCCCGCGTTTCTTTGAAGCACCATCCCATCGCTAATCAACTTGGGAAGCCTGACATCGCCGGATATCGTCTGCGTAAAAAACAAATTAATACAAAACGTAATTGCGAATAATATTTTAATCGTCGATTTGAAATTCATCTTCATTCCTCATTACCAACTATGAACTTTCTATCACGGAACTAAATTCGCTCCGCCAAAACTTTGAGGTGGTCCAAGATAACTTGGTTTTACTTCCCCGGTTTCAAGTACAATTTTCTCGAGAACAATTCCCGGATCAACAAACCAATACTTCAAAATATGTTCGCCCGGTTTATTAATTACATGATTCGAGGTAACGATTTTTATGTTATCGCTCACCATTTGATTCCACCAACCGGGGTATTTCCAATCTTGAACAGTCTCATCTTTATTAATATTAATTATTTGCGGCGTTTCATCGTCAATTGAAATTGCATATCGTAATCCCTCCGAGTAACCGAAATTTTGAACCGGCGACAAATAAGTTTTAACATTTACCTCGCCGGCATTGAAAAGGTAAATTTTAAATTCAAGGCGAGGGCTCTCACTGCCCGGCATAACCGACGAAGCAGTAACCGGCATTGTTGTAATTGCACTATAGGTTCTTCCTAATCCGGGGATTTTTTCCCATGAAACTTCTTTCGAATTAACCGCGTTCGAATAGTCGACAGCTTCGATTGATATATAATTATTACTTACGGCAAAGGCATTTTCTATTTTGATTTTATTTATATCAAAGTTTTTAGCAACGGCAGAAACAACAACCGTTCCGCCGGTTCCATTTATTGTGATAGGAACCTTATGCGTTCCAACCGGAATTTTATCCCAATCAATACTAATCCAAATTCTTTTTTCTTTTACAACCGGATCGTTTGTTTGCTTTACCAAAATCCAGTCGGCGCCCGGTTTAATAGAATAGGCAAACGGTTTTTTGCCGCGATTAAAAATATCAATGTAGAAAGATTGTTTGTTGAACTGATCAAATTCAGGAAGAATGGGTTCCGCTTTCGATTTAATAGTATCTGATGCCGACCAAAAATTTTCACTGCCTTCAATTGCAACTCCCATATCCGCCGGCTCGGGAATATTAATCATTCTAACATTCGGCATTGTGCTGCTGTCGGGTTCCTGCCAGCTTGTATACCCGATATGCTTTTGATCCATCATGTGATTCCATTTGCCGCCCGCCATAACTTTATTATAATAACTTGAAATGTCGGCATCTCTTTCGAAAAGTTTTTTCGCCTCCGAAGCCAGATCGTTTGTTGCCGCTCTTCCTTGTTTTGCATACAATTGATTCTTCCCGACGGTAACATAAAGTTCATTCAGGTTGGCGCATGCTTCAACCGGGTGAAGAATTAGCTGGTAATATGCATCCTGATATTCTTCCGGTAATTCATCGCCAATTTTCAAAGCCTTTTTGTACAGTTTATTGTAATCATCAACAACGGTTTCGGCTTCGCGATAATTTACGAGGCTGTAAGTGTCGGGTGCTAGCATTTCCGGTTTACGCCGTGAATTATATCGTGTGTATTTTTTAATTATGTCCGCAATATCTTCAGCATGCTCATCGCCGAATTGCTTTGCCGCCCATTGTTTGTAATATCCGGGAAGATCGTTCGCCGAAATTTTTTCCGGGTCCCACGTATAATCAAGAAAGAAGCTGATGGGGAATTCCATCGGTTTGATATCTCCAACATTAACAACCCAAATTTGTTTCGCACCGTATTCGTACGATAGATGCATCTGTTCCCACACTTTTTCTATCTGCGTTGTGTTAAGCCATTTGTAATTTCGCGGTCCGCCGACAAAATCAAAATGGTAATAGATTCCATAACCGCCTTTCCTCGGTTTATCATTCAAGGCAGGCAGCTTACGAATATTGCCCCAGTTATCGTCGCATAATAAAAGCGTAACATCGTCCGGCACGCGCATTCCTTTGTCATAATATTCCTGTACTTCTTTATACAGCGCCCACACCTGTGGAATTGTAGTCACATCTTTCTTTGTAACTTCGGCAAGAATTTTACGTTGATCAGTAACAATGTTTTGAAGCAATGAAAGATTTGCATCGGGGCTCATTGCCGCATCGCCGTCACCCCGCATTGCAAGAGTTACAATGCTTTCATAATCACCCATCCGCTCAATTCCTTGCCGCCAAAATTCTTTTAATGTACTGTCGTTCTGCTCGTAATCCCATGGACCTTTTCCGTATCTTCTCCATTCATCATGTGCGCGCATCATCGGCTCGTGATGCGATGTGCTGATAACAACCCCGTATTCATCTGCTAACTTCGGATTGATCGGATCATCATCATAGAAGGCTCTGCCCCACATTGCTGGCCACAAAAAATTTCCTTTCAACCGGAGAATTAATTCGAAAACATGTTCGTAAAATTTGCTGTTGAATCCCCCGAATTTTTCAGCGATCCAGCCGGACAAAGCCGGGGCTTCATCATTGATAAATATTCCCCGGTATTTTACTTTTGGCTCGCCTTCGGAATATCTTCCCGGTTTAATATAAACAGCCGATTTCTTTTTTGCCGGAACATCAGCCCACCAATACCATGGCGACACTCCGATCGCTTCCGCCAGATCATAAATACCGAAGATGGTACCGCGTTTATCGCTTCCGGCAATAACCAAGGCACGTGTCACATTTGGGAGTGGACTTTTAACAGTTTGAATGACAAACGTTTCCCATCTTCCGGCAATATTTTCTACATTAAGTTTTTTTTCTTCGATCAGTTTATCGATGATCGGACTTTTACCAATAGTACCGATAATTATAATTTCATTCGCGGTTGGAATTTCATCGGTTACAATTTCCGGTTTAGCAGTCGTTACGCTTTCAATATCTTTTTGAAGTTGATTCGCGACGCGAATAACGCCCGCGTAATCTTTTGAACTAACAACAATAGGCGCCGACTTTCCGTTTTCAGAAAGAACGAACTTACCTTCGCCTTTTGTCGGTGATACATATGATTTGCAATCGGTGCGGCTTTCATAAATTTGAAAATTGCCGCTTACCTGCAGCAATCCGAGCATATACAGCATCCCATCGTAATAACGATACATGCCCGAAGGAGTTTGTAAATCCCAAAGTTCCTGCACAAACTCTTGTCTATTATCGTTCGTGGATGCAAGGGCAGCAACAGCATTCATCGCGACCAAACCTGTGTTGTGATCACCTGTAAATTTTTTGCTTCCGTCGAGTGAATAAACACCAACATAATTTTTAATTCCTTCGGAATAGAAAAAATTAAGAATTCTGTTCGACTGCTCAACTGCCCATTCATCTTTTGCAAACCATTGATAATCAACTGCAACGTTCATTGCAACGCGCCATGCATCGTATTGAAAGTTTTCATTCCCACCGCTCCATGGGCTATACGGCGTTCCGTCAAATTTGGAATAGTCCGGCGCTAATCCTGTTTTCGGGTGAACAGCTTTTTTCAAATACTCTCTGCTTGCTACTGCAGCATCGTACCAAAAATCTTTATTCCTATCGGTATTCTTCGCCCAAATTTCGTAAAAGTGTGGAATATGATAGGAGGGATCGGTAAAATCATCGGCTTCGCCGGAGGGAACGAACACAACCATTTTTTCTTTTTTGTTGAACATGTTTGTCTTAACGTTGCGATCATCAGAAGACTCAACTTTATTCAGCATTGCATCTAAAATTTTTTGGGCTTCATTTTTGTAGTTATAGATTCCATCGCCGTCGCCCCATCTTGCCGAAGCAAAAAAGAGCGAAGTAACAATCCATTCTTCACCGTCTGAGGCTGAGTTGGAATCAAGAATCTCTCCGTTTGATTTACACTGCCATACAAAATAACCTTCTCTCCTTCCGTTCTTGTGCTGCATGTATGTCTTCGCCCATTTCCATAAACGATCAAATTCCTCTTTTTTATCGAGTTGAACCGCGATCATCATTCCATACGACATGCCTTCGCTGCGTACATCTTTGTGCAAAACATCTTCGATATAAGCCATGCCCGGTTCAACCTGGTAATAAACGCGCTGCGAGGAATCATCTCCGTGAAAGAGCTGGTTAAAAGCAGAACAAACTTTGTCCTTTACATCATCCTCGCTTTTACCGAGCTGTTCAACAAATAAATTCTGATATACGCCTGTGTAAAAGGAACCGGTTTGTGTTTTTTGTTTTGTTCGTTTTTTTATGGGTTCGTCTTTTTGGTAAAAACTTTCCGCAAAAGAAATATGCTCAAATGTTGCAACAAAGCTTATTATGAATAAGAGAATGATACAATTGCGTTTCATTTTTCAGTTCCTTACCGATTATTTGAAGCCGAAATCGCCAATAAATAAATAAGGGGAGCTGATCAAAACTTTATAAACCGATTTGAGGCTCCCCTTACACAAAGGAGTAACTGCACGAAGAGAATTTTTTCAACTCATCAAAACAATGAAAATAAAGATTCACTGTTTGTTGTACTCTTATTTCATGAGAACTAATTTTTTAATATCGGTAAAATTACCGGCAATTAATTTATAGAAATAAACACCGCTCGAAAGGTTGGAGGCGTTTAATTTTACTTGATGCGAACCGGCATCAAAACTTCCATTTGCAATTTCTTTTACTACTTGGCCGAGCGTGTTAATCAACTCTATTCTTACGTCGCTTTTTTCGGGAATTGAAAAATCAATTGTGGTTTCCGGATTAAAGGGATTGGGATAATTTTGACCAAGTTCGAATTTTGCAGGTATTGAATTAACATTTTCAACACTTACAACTTTTTCCGTTATCTGTAAATCATCTATGTAAAACACTATCGGCAGAAACGCGTTGTTATCTGCTAAGGCAAAATGGATTGGAGCTCTACCGGTATCGTTTGTCGCAGGTACAGTAAATTCTAATGTAATATTCTGCCAGTCGGATGTCATAGCTACATTAGATAATCTTCCCCATTCCGCGTAGGTTGGGCTGCCAACTGTAAAGTTTGCAAGTGCACCGACAACATCAGCCTTAGCCCAAATGGAATATGTATATGTTGCGCCCGGTGTAAATATTATGGGATCGTTAACCACTTGTATATCCCATGCATTTGCGTCAAGACTTGCAACTTCGATTGAAAGAGCTCGGGCTCCTTCTTGCGTGTCATAGTCAATAACTTCAAAAGTTGCAAAGGCAGCTCCGCCTACAACAAGATCCCATCCGGTAATCTCGGTTCCTGTTTTGATTCCAGTTGCTGATTCTTCAAACCCGCCGTTTGTATTGATAGGCTGGGCAAAAAGTAAACCGGAAATAAAAAACAATACAATAATAGATTTGAAATTTGTGTTAAGTAAGTGTCTCATGGTATTTTCATCCTTTCATTAAAATTTTTAAATCGGGCGCTCTTCCATTTCGAAAGAACGCCTGTAAACAATTATTTCATTAATACTAATTTTTTAACATCAACAAAGCCGCCGGAGATCAGTTTATAGAAATAAATTCCACTTGCAAGATCCGAAGCGTTTAGCTTTACTTGATGTGTACCTGCACTGAAATTTCCGTTTGCAAGTACTTTTACAACCTGTCCAAGTGCGTTAACCAATTCAATACGGACATCGCTCTTTTCGGGAACTGCAAATTCAATTATCGTTTCCGGATTGAATGGATTGGGGTAATTCTGGCTTAACGAATATGAGCCTGGAACTTGAGCAGTGTTTTCTTCAACATCTACAATAATTCCTTCGCCTTCTTTGAATGTTACATACCTATCCACAGCAGTGATGTTTGTTGCTACATCAGTCATTCCGTTAGGCCAGTAAACAATTAAGCTATCAAGTGTTGTTGCAGAACCAAGACCGAAGTGCGCCCATAAATTATCGTTTGAGTTTCCATTACCCTGCACAATATAACGGGTCATGCTTAAAGAACCTGCAACAGCACGAATACGCGCACCAACGCCTGCTCTGTTATTGGTTACTCCCTGCGGTTTTATTACAATCCAGTGATTTCCATTGCCACCGTCATTATGAAGAAGAAATGGCGGTTGACTGCCGTTTTGTTTCATGTAGATATCGAGAAACCCATCGTTGTCATAATCAACAAACATTATGCTGCGTATATCTGTACCAATAATTTCACCTAATCCAGCATCAGCGCCTATTTGGGAAAAGGTATCGTCTCCATTATTATTCCATAATTGTTGACCAATTTTGCTTCTGACACCAATCAAGAAATCCAAATCTCCGTCATTGTCATAATCTCCCCATGAAGCGCCTCTTGGAGCCCGATCGCTGTTCTCATAAGTCGAATCCAAACCGAGAACCGGAGCTATATCGGTAAAAGTACCATCCCCGTTATTCCGATAGAATTTGTTGGCACCATTATTTGCATCATCCCCAACCAAAGGATGAAGCCATACATCTGCGTACCCGTCATTGTTATAATCGCCCCAAGCAGAAACAATTCCTGAAAGGGCCTCGATACCTGTTTCGGAGGAAGATTGATATAAGAATTCGGTACCTTGATCGTTTTTAAAAATCGTACATGGTTCTTCAGTACGAATATCCGGCATCCACAAGTCCACAAACTGATCGTTATCAACATCAATAAAAGTAGGACTCCAAGCTTCATATATAAATTGATCAACGCTAAGTTCAGCCGCAACTTCCTCATATGCAGCGCCTGAGCCGTCATTTTTAAAAATTCGTACACGTCCGGCATAATTATTCGATAAATTTCCGCATGCAAGCGCTATATCTAAATCACCGTCTCTATCATAATCGCCGAGTGTCATTCCCCAACCTCCGTTTACATCTCCACCTGATGGAATTAAATTTATAGTATTGGCTAATGAGTCGACATCATTCAAGTGCACTCTTAAAATTCCGCAAACAAGATCTAATCTACCGTCGTTATTCAGATCTCCCCAAACGGCTGCATTTGTTTGAAGACCGCCAACATCCCAAAAAAATGTTCCTGTTTCGCTAGCAGCACTTGCCGAGACTTGAACAAATTGACCGCTTGTATTAACATCATTTCTGTACAAAACGCTTGGACCGCCACAAACGAGCAAATCTTGATCTCCGTCAGCGTCATAATCGCCCCATGCGATTCCCATTAATGCGCCGGGTGCAATAAGGCCAAGGTTATTTTCAGTAGCAGTAAAATGCGAACCTGCCTGCGCAAAAAGATTAATTGCGCCGCATGCAAACAAGAACAGGCTTATTGTAAATATTTTGGAAAAAGATTTCATAATTACCTCCCGTGTAATTAGCGTAAATAATTTGTTATATAAATCGTATATAAATTAATTTGCGATTATTTTTATTGTCGAAATGCTTTCCTCCTTTCCGCAAGTTCATCAGTAAATTGTATTTCAAGTTTTTTATCTATACTATAGAATAATAGAACGACGGCGCATATAGCAAATGTAGCTGCAAGTATAATGCTCATAGTCATTCTTATTCTTGTTAAGGCATCTGCAGATTGATCAATGTTAGGTACATATCCAAATACATCCAGTATATAAGCCGTAATTGCGACGCCAAAACCAAGACATGATTTAAGTGAAACAATTATTTTCTTTTTCCTATTCATAAATTTCCTTTAAAAAATTACATTAAGCCCGTTCTTCTATTTCCCTGTTTATCTTGTCGATAACATCATCTTCGAGTTCGTATTTTGATATAATGAACATAGATAGTCCCAACAGCAATGCAGGTATCACGCACACCAACCATAGAATTCCCTGCTCTGCTGTAGTCGACTGTGACACAGCATTTTTTTCATCGAATTGAACTAAAGCCAGCACAAAGCCGGGCACAACGCCGCCTAAAGCCATTCCAGCCTTGAAAAATATACCGGTGAGCGCGTTAACTATGCCCGAAATGCGACGCCCTGTAGTATGTTCACCATACGAAATCACTTCGGGAACCAATGCCCACATGTAGCCGGTTGCCACAATAATACCGGTTGATTTTATAAATTGAGCAACTAGCACCAACCACAATTGTGATTTCAAGGCAGGAACTACGGAAATGATGTACAACATAGCCATCCCTATTATGGCGATGGTGAGAAACACATAGAACATTTGCTTTTTACCGATTGCCCGTTTAATGGCGGGAACCAGCGGCATAAAAATAAATGCAGGGATGGAGCCGAGCGCGGCAAAGTAAGGCAACCAGTCGGGCGCTTGCATATTGTAAATCATATAATATGAACCAGCCGAGTTGCCGATTGCCATCATAGCAAAAGCAGTGATAAAGAAAAACGCCAACACGCGCAGTGGACGATTACGCACAAATTCGGTAAACAAATCCGACGCTTTCACTTCCGAGGCTTGGTCTTTTGCCATCACCACGCGCTCTTTAGTTTGCGTGTAACAGAAAATGAGCAACACCAGTCCTGCCAAAGCGTATATGGTCATGGTAATGAACCACGCGCCGCCAGCCTGCGAGGAATTTATTTTACCATCGGGTGAAAGATAAGCCACCAAGATTGGGATGCCATAGGCAACGGCCAATCCACCTAAGTTGGCAAAAAACATACGCACCGAGGTGAGTTTCGTTATTTCATCGGTATCGCGGGTTAGCGAGGCGTTAAGTGCTCCATAGGGAACATTAATCAGCGTATAGAGCATGGACATACCCACATAGGTGATATAGGCATACAGCAGCGAACCTGAAAAGCCGTTCCAGAAACACAATATGGCAAAACCTGTAAGCGGAATACCGCCTAAAATAAGGTATGCACGGTATTTGCCCATTCGCGGTGACCTCTTATCAACAAAAGCCCCTACCAGCGGGTCCCAGACTACATCAACCAGACGGACAATTAGAAACATCACGGCGGCAGTTGCAGCAGGCAGACCATAAACATTGGTGTAGAAAATCAACAGGTATTGCGCAACCGTCTGGTATATCAGGTTTTGGGCTAAATCGCCTGATCCAAAACCAATACGCTGAACCATCGAAAGTTTGTAAAAACCTTTTTGCTCTTTATTTTTTAAGTCCATTGCATGATTTTCAGTATTTGGTTGCATTGTTTATACCTTATAAAATATTCAATTTAATTTTTTATTTAACATTCAGCATAATTTTTTTAAGATCGGAATCCTGCGAAGAGTTGCCAATCATAATTTCAAAATCGCCGGGCTCAACAACAAATTTCTTGTCGATGTTTGTAAAAGCTAACTTTTCGGGTGTAATATCGATTGAGACTGTGAGTGTCTCGCCGGGTTTCAATGATATTCTTTCGAATCCCTTTAATTCCTTTACTGGACGCGTAACCGAACTGAAAACGTCACGAATGTACATCTGAACAACTTCGGCGCCTGCCCGTTTGCCGGTATTTGTAACATCAACAAGTACTTTTGTTGATTCGTCAACACTAATAGTATTTTTTTTGAGACGAATATTTGTAAAATCAAAAGTGGTATAACTTAATCCGAAACCAAAGGGATATAGCGCCGTAACTTCATCGGAAAGATAACCACGCCGAGCCGAAGGTTTGTAATTGTAATAACACGGTACATGTCCGGCAGAACGCGGTACCGACATAGGTAGTTTGCCACCGGGATTGTAATCGCCGAACAGAACATCGGCAATTGCTTTGCCGGATTCCTGTCCAAGATACCAGCATTCCAGAATTGCATTCATATCGTCTTGTACATTTGTTAACGAAATTGGTCTCCCGTTAAATAAAACCATTACAATTGGCTTGCCGGTTTTTGCAATCGCTTTTATCAAATCGTTCTGCTGCCCGAATAATTCGAGATCGGCGCGGTCGCCCATGTGATTAATATTCCATGCTTCGCGGGATGTTTGCTCATTGTCGCCAACAGCAAGAATTACAACATCTGCTTTCTTTGCAGTCTTAACTGCTTTCGAAATTAATTTTTTATTTTCATTGTGATCGGCGAAAATTATTTCGTCTTCATTCCATGCGCCGCCGATAGTTAATTTACATCCTTCGCTGTAAAGAACTTCAATTTTCTTCCCAACTTTTTCTTTTATTCCCTGAAGAACCGATGTAAAATATTTCGGTGTGCCGCTGTAGCCGCCGAGCATCACGCGATCGGCGTTCGGACCAATAACTGCGATTGTTTTTTCTTTTTTGGGATGAAGCGGTAAAAATTTCTTTTCATTTTTTAAAAGCGTGATTGTTTCCCGTGCAGCGCGCAGAGCCAGCGTCCTGTCTTTCTCAAGTTTTTGATCTGCTTGAACGGCTTCGGGATCAACATACGGATCGTCAAACAAACCAATGATGAATTTATATTTCAACATATTGCCTGTCAATTCATCAATGATGGATTCATCCACAATTCCGTCATTCACAAGTTGAATTAAATTCGGGTAGCAATCGGGATCAGGTAACTCGATATTAACGCCGGCTTGAACAGCAAGTTTAGCAGCTTCGGTTTTATCTTTTGCCATGCAATGACTGATGGCTTCTTCTCTCAAATTCAATTCGGTAACAGCATAATAATCCGAAACAACGAATCCTTTAAATCCCCATTCGCCTCTCAACACATCGAGCAATAACCATTTATTTGCATGTGATGAAACTCCATCAATTTCATTGTATGAAGCCATCACGCTTAAAGCGCCGCCCTCATGAATTGCTTTTTTAAATGGATAAAGGAACGTATCACGCAGCAATCTCTCAGACACATTCACCGGTGCACAGTTGGTACCGGATTCCGGTTGACCGTGGGCTGCAAAATGTTTTAAAGTTGCTATCATTCTTTTCTTATCTTTAAAAGTAGCATCACCCTGAAATCCTTTGACGGCAGCAACTCCTAATCTCGACACAAGATAAGTATCCTCTCCGAAAGTCTCTTCAACACGCCCCCAGCGCGGGTCACGGGCCACATCCACAACAGGCGTTAAAGCTTGATGGGCGCCCCGGCTACGTGCATCTTCGGCAATCGAAGTATATATTTCTTCGATAAGCGCCGGATTAAAAGTCGATGCCAATCCTATTGGCTGAGGATAACTTGTTGCTTCTTTTCCAGCAAGTCCGTGCAAGCATTCTTCATGAAATATTACAGGAATTCCGAGTCTGGTTCCTTCAATAAAAAATCGTTGCAGATCATTTGATAGCTGTGCCATTTCTTTTGCAGAAACTCCCGAACGGGTATCACTGAGTCTTCCTATCTGACCAACACCGTTTTTAAACTGAGTTTTCAGATTATCGAGTGTTATATTACCATTTTCATCGAGGAGAATTGTGTTTTTCACTCCCCAAATACCTATCATCTGAGCAACCTTTTCTTCGATAGTCATGCGCGATAGTAAATCTTTCACTCTTTCATCAACACACAATTCCGGATTTTTATAATTAGGCAGAACTTCGAGTTCGGTGGTCTCTATGCTTGCATATATTTCATCCATTTTCAATTTCCATTTAAACAATTATTAGATATAAGCATTGATTATATTTTCGAGCATTTCCTGTCTTGCGCTTTTCAAAACAGGCGAACCGTTGCTAATTACCCATTTTTCAATTTCTTCGAATCCGACTTTGCCGGACATAATATCGGCGCCGATTCCAGATTTGAAACTTGAATATCTTTCATCGACAAAATTGCTGAGAACTTTATCGTCGATTATTTTCTGAGCAATTAATAAGCCTCTTGCAAATGCATCCATTCCGCCGATGTGTGCATGGAACAAGTCAGCCGGATCGATTGAACCGCGTCTAACTTTCGCATCGAAGTTAAGTCCGCCTTTATCCAAACCGCCCTGGTTCAATATCACAAGCATTGCATAAGTTGTGCTGTAAATATCAGTAGGGAATTGATCTGTATCCCATCCTAAAAGCATATCGCCGCGGTTTGCGTCAACGCTGCCAAGTTTACCTACTGCCGAGGCAACAGCCAATTCATGTTCAAAAGTATGACCGGCAAGCGTTCCGTGGTTTGCTTCAATGTTCAATTTGAAATGTTCTATCAAATCATATTCTTTCAGGAAGTATAATGTAGCCGCGGAATCGGAATCGTACTGATGTTTAGTTGGTTCCTTTGGTTTCGGTTCAATAAGGAATTGAACATCAAAGTCTATTTTCTTTTTATAATCAACTGCCATGTGCAAGAACTTAGCCATCTGTTCTTGTTCTTTCTTCAGGTTGGTGTTAATTAAAGTTTCATAACCTTCGCGTCCACCCCAGAACACATAATTTTCACCGCCGAGTTCTTTTGTTGCATCGATAGCATTCTTTACTTGCGCAGCCGCGGTAGCCATTACATGGGCGTAAGGACTTGTAGCAGCGCCCTGTGAATAAATTGCATTACCGAAAAGATTTGCCGTTCCCCATAATAGTTTTACACCGGTTTCTTTCTGTAATTTTTTTGCGTACTCAACCATTATCTCAAGATTTTTAACAGACTGCACAAAGGTTTCGCCGGCCGGGGCAATGTCTCTATCGTGGAAGCAGTAAAAATCCATTCCCATTTTTACCAAAAATTCAAATGCCGCATCCATTGTGTCTTTTGCGCGTTGAATCGGGTCGGATGATTTATGCCACTCACGCTCAAAGCTCGGTCCTCCAAACATGTCGGAACCATCGCCCATCATTGTATGCCAGTAAGCCATTGAAAAGCGGAAATGCTCTGCCATCGATTTGCCGGCAACTTTTTGATCTTTGTTGTAGAATTTGAAAGCGAGTGGATTTTTAGAATCTTTGCCTTCATAGGGAATTTTAGTAATATCGGGAAAGAATTTGTTAAGCATAATTTGTCTCTATTTTATTATTGATTTAATTCGGTTGGATGAAAAAGTTATAATGTTATTCATGAGATTTTACTCATTGAAGTTGTAAATATTATTCGGAATTTTTATCAGTTCAAACAAAATTGAACCGGTTTAATATACTAAATAATTTTTTCAAATGTCAACAAAAAAATCCCCCATTTCCCTCTAAAATAGTTTATTCGATATGGATTACGGATATAAAAGAATGATTTTATTACAAAGTGTGCCCTATTCTTAAAACACATAAAAAAAGTCACGACGGAACCGTGACTCTATATTAAAAAGCATGCTTTATTTGAAATCTTTACTTCAGCAGTTGACCGAGGTCTTCATTCCATTTCCGGTATATGGCATCATATCTTTCGGCAAGTTTTTTATCGGGCGAAAGTTTATCGATCACCTTTAGACCGTTGAACGCTTCTTTGTTCGAAGCAAAGCAGCCGATTCCGATTCCGGCTCCGCGGGCTGCGCCCTGCGCACCGTCGGTATTGTAAATTTCAAGATCGACGTTGCATGTATTTACAAACGCTTCTTTAAATACATCGCTCATAAATAAATTTGAGTGACCGGCACGAATAACTTCGGGCTCGATGCCTATGCTCTTCATTACATCAAGTCCGTACCTGAATGTAAAAACAATTCCTTCCTGCGCTGCACGCACAAGATGACCTTTACCGTGAATGTTGAAATTGATTCCGGTGAAATGGGCATTTACTTCTTTGTTGCCCAAACTTCTTTCGGCGCCGTTACCGAACGGGAAACACTCCAATCCATTAGCCCCGACGGGAACTGCGGCGGCAAATTTGTTCAGCTCCTCATAAGAAAATTTGTTGTCCATTATATTTTGCTTTAGCCAGCTGTATTGTATTCCTGTTCCATTAATGCACAACAGAACTCCTTTATTAGGATGCTCATTTGTATAATTCACATGTGCAAATGTATTTACGCGGCTTTGTGGATCGATAAGGTTTTTATCCGTAACTCCGTAAATAACCCCTGATGTTCCGGCGGTTGCTGCAATCTCGCCCGGATTCAATACATTCAACGAAAGCGCGTTGTTCGGTTGATCGCCCGCGCGGTATGCAATCGGAATCCCGGCAGTCAGACCGAGCTCGGCTGCAGCTTTTGCAGATAATGTTCCCTGATGACCGAAAGAAGGAAGCGCTTCCGGAATCAATCTATCACTGAATCCGTAATATTCTAATACTTTATCTGCAATTCCTTTCTTCTCAAAGTCCCACATGATTCCTTCGCTAAGACCCGAAACCGTTGTACAGATTCTGTCGGAAAGTTTAAGCGCGATAAAATCGCCGGGCAGCATTATCTTAAAAATCTTCGAATAAATCTCCGGCTGGTTATCCTTAATCCATTTTAATTTTGATGCAGTAAAATTACCGGGTGAGTTAAAACAGCTGCCCAGACAATAATCGCTTCCCAAATCCGCAAACGCTTTATTTCCGATTTCAACCGCACGACTGTCGCACCAAATAATCGATGGGCGAAGAACTTCATTGTTTTTGTCTACCATAACCAGGCCATGCATCTGGTAAGATATTCCAACACCAAGAACCTCGTAAGATTGAATTGATACTTTCGAAAACATTTTTTTTGTTGCGGTAACAACATGCTGCCACCAAACTTCGGGATGCTGTTCCGCCCATCCGGGCAGCGGTGATTCGATTTTCATTTCCTGCTCGGGCGACATACCCGAAGAAATCAATTCGCCGGTATCTACACTAATTAACGCTGACTTAATTGATGAACTGCCGATATCAAGACCAAGTAACAAATTTTGTTTCATTAAAATCTCCGGTAATCAATAAATAAGTTATTATGTGTAATGACAATCCAAAAATAAGTGCGAGTCTTTCATCAATGCAAACATTTACAGAGCGAAATCGATCTTAATTTGTGTCATTGTGTTTTTTTAAACTATCTAATTATATTTAATTACAATTTATTTAGCAAATTGCATGAGGTTATAAGAAGAATAACTGCCCGCTAAAAAAAATATGGGAGAAAAAATGCGTTCAATATTACTTGTATTATTTTTGTTCGTCTGCTCGATTAGTGCACAGCAGGAATCTAAACCCGAATACCTTGATTATAAACTTCCGGTGGAAGTTCGCGTTAACGATCTTGTATCACGGATGACACTCGAAGAAAAAATCTCGCAGATGATTAATAGCGCGGAGGCTATTCCGCGGTTGAGCATTCCAAAGTACGATTGGTGGAATGAATGTTTGCACGGTGTTGCGAGAGCAGGGACAGCAACTGTATTCCCGCAGGCAATCGGATTGGCTGCCACATGGAATACGGATTTGATGTTTCGGATTGCCGATGTAATTTCAACTGAAGCGCGCGCAAAGTATCACGAGTTTCAACGTAACGGCGAAAGGGACATTTACAAAGGATTGACTTTCTGGAGTCCGAATGTTAACATATTCCGCGATCCTCGCTGGGGACGCGGGCAGGAAACATACGGCGAAGATCCGTACTTGACCGCGCGTATGGGAGTTTCATTTGTGAAAGGTCTGCAGGGAACTGATCCCAACTATTTTAAAGTTATTTCAACTCCAAAACATTATGCAGTACATAGCGGACCGGAACCGGACAGACATACTTTCGATGCAATAATAGATAACCATGATTTGTACGATACATATCTTCCGGCATTCGAAGCATGTATAAAAGAAGCCGGCGCTTTTTCCGTAATGTGTGCTTACAATCGTTTCATGGGTGATGCATGCTGCGGTTCGCCGATTTTGTTAAAAAAGATTCTACGCGACAAATGGGGATTCAAAGGCTACATTGTTTCAGATTGCGGCGCTATCGATGATATTTTTGCAAATCATAAAGTTGTGGCTACTCCGCCGGAAGCATCCGCGCTTGCGGTCAAGTCCGGTACCGATCTCGAGTGCGGACGTGTATATACAAACTCACTTCTCGAAGCGGTTGAAAAAGGATTACTGACTGAAACCGAAATTGATGTTTCTTTAAAAAGATTATTCACCGCGCGTTTCAAACTCGGCATGTTCGATCCGGATGAAGTCGTCAAATATTCACAGATCCCGATTACGGAAAACGATTCCGAAGAACACAGAAAATTGTCGCTTCGAACAGCGCATGAATCAATTGTATTATTGAAAAATTCGAATAACATCCTTCCGTTGAAAAAAGATATCAAGAAAATTGCGGTTATTGGACCCACAGCCGATTCATACGCAATGCTGCTTGGCAACTACAATGGTTTTCCTTCGAAATATGTTACTCCGCTCGCAGGAATTAAAAATAAAGTTGCAAGCAACACCGAAGTTGTTTTTGAGCAGGGCTGCAATGTTGCAGAAGAGGGCGGCGTTGTTAATAGACTTTCTTCAGAATTATTGCAAACAAATAACGAAGAGGGATTGACCGCGGAGTTTTTTAAAAATAAAAATCTTGAAGGCGAACCATCATTTAAGAAAATTGATAAACTTACTGAATTTGATTTGGTATGGGGACTTGGTATCCCCGATTTTGATTGGGAAGGCGAATACTCAATCCGATGGACGGGAAAAATTTTACCGCCGGAAACCGGATATTATAATTTTGCAATTAGCTGCGGAAACGGATACCGTTTATATATCGACGACAAATTACTAATTGATAAATGGAATGACCGGAACCACGGAACCGAAAACGCAAATATTCAGCTCGAAGAAGACAAGCAATACGAATTCAAACTTGAATATTACCACACCGCAAGCTGGGCATGGCTGTCAATTAACTGGCACATTCTCGATGTCGATTATTTCAGCAAAGCAGTTGAACTTGCAAAGAGTTCGGATGTTGTAATATTCGTCGGCGGAATAACCGCGCAAGTAGAAGGCGAGGAAATGCCGGTTGAACTTGACGGATTTGCGGGCGGCGATAGAACAAGTCTCGATCTCCCCAAAGTGCAAGAAGACCTTTTGAAATTAGTTTACGCAACCGGAAAGCCGGTAATATTAGTTCTCACAAGCGGAAGCGCATTATCCGTTAATTGGGAAAATGAAAACATTCCGGCTATTGTACAAATATGGTACCCCGGTCAGGAGGGCGGAACAGCATTAGCGGACGTTCTGTTCGGAGATTATAATCCGGCAGGTAGATTGCCGGTAACATTTTATAAATCAGTTGAACAGCTACCCCCCTTTGAAGATTATAACATGAAGGGTAGAACTTACCGTTACTTTGCCGATGAGCCTTTGTATCCTTTCGGATACGGATTGAGCTACACAAAATTTGAATACAGTAATTTCATTGTTCCGCAAACGGCAGCAACGAGAGAGGAAATAAAAGTATCAGCCGAAGTTAAAAATGTTGGCGACAAAGAAGGCGACGATGTTGTTCAACTATACTTGAAAGACAAAGAAAGTTCGGTTACTGTCCCCATTCATTCGCTACAAGGATTTAAAAGAGTTCATCTTGCACCGGGTGAAAAGCAAGTTGTTGAATTTGTATTATCACCAAAACAAATTTCAGTTATTCAATCCGGTGTTGAAACCGGGGATATTGTTCGCGTAGTTGAACCGGGAATTTTTGAAATTAGTGTTGGCGGAATACAGCCCGGAACAAAGGCGCCAACAACGAATTATGTTTCAAAAGAAATTGAGTTGACCGGAGAAAATTTTATAGTCAAATAAAGAGTGTCATAAACCTTCGAGGTTTGGCAAACCTCGAAGGTTTGTTCTATGTATATGAATATCAAGTATTAACTCCATGCTAACAAATAGCTTCGTTACTGCTTACAAGACATGGTGCTATACTGATAGAGCCGGAGATGATCAGCCATTGAAATTGATTGTTGATTATAATTAAAAACATTGCGGTGATTTTTGCGGATGGTTTTTATATAGAATTCCCTGCTAAAAAATACGACAGTTAAACCAGGTTTACTGTCGTATTATTTTGTCTTTAAAACCTTCGTCGATTCTCTAACGATAAACTCCGTATCTAAAACAACTTTTTCAACCGGCAAGAGTGTTGACGACTCAATATTACGAATCAAAATTTCAGCAGCCTTTTTACCAATCTCGCGCTGCGGCGCCCGTATTGTTGTTAACGGTACCGGATATATTTTTGCGTAATAGATATCGTCGTTCCCAACAATCGAAATTTCGTCCGGAACTTTAATCTTTAAATCCATCAAAGCAGTCATTACTGCAAGCGCCTGCTGGTCGTTAAAACAAACAATGGCGGTTGGGTAATTTGCGTGACTTCTGTTTTTGAAATAAGCAATCGTATTCGTATAACTATCTTCGTATCTCGACCCAATCGAAACAATCATTTCTTTATTAAAAACAAGAGTGCTTTCGCTGAATGCATGGCGGAATCCTTCGATGCGTTCCTGTGTATGCGACGATTGAAGTGGTCCCGCAAAGTGAACTATTTTTGAGTGACCGCTTTCAATTAAATATTTAACTGCTCTTTTTATCGCTTTTATATTATCGATAGCTACAACATTTGCCTGAATTCCTTTCACATCTTCCAATAGCACAAAAGGGAAATTGATCATCTTCAATTTGAATAAATGTTCAATCTCAGCTGCGCCTTCAACTATTGGGGCAATGATGGTCCCTTTAATATCTTTTGTTGAAAAGAGGTGAGAGAATTTCTTTTCGCTTTCATGGTTGTTTTCGGAGCTGGTTATGAAAACAGAATAACCTTTGCTGTTGGCATATTCTTTTACTCCGGATGCGATTGAAGTATAAAACGGATAATTTAAATCTTTGATTATGATACCGATGCTTTTATCCTGGTTCCCGTTCTTTAAATTTCTCGCAACGCCTTTGGGACGGAAATTTAATTCTTTCATCACTTCAAGAATATGATCTCTTGTAGCGGGTTTGACTGAATTTTTTGCATTTATTACTGCCGATACGGTTCCTTTCGAAACGCCTGCGCGTTTTGCTACATCTACTATTGTGATTTTCTTCATTAAATTATTCTCCGGCATTCCATTTTGAATGCCCCATTAAGGCTAATTTATCCTAACTCAAAATTGCACGATTCAAATATAAAATTCCGGGATGAGCATTACAAATACTCATCCCGGCTGCTATTAGTTTTTTATAGACCTAAACTAAGACTAAATGTATGAACTGCGTCGAATACTCCGAAATCAACATAAGAGTAATCGAAATACAATGTTGTTGTATCGAACGTTGTATATTTAACGCCCCCGCCGAAATTTAATCCTTGTTCGGAATCTTCCGCGAATAATTGTTTATATCCGGCTCTGAGTGAGAACATATCCATAAAAACCCACTCGCCGCCAAGATTAACATATTCTACGTCATCGCTTGGATGAAGAGCATCAACGGATAATATTAAATTGCTGTTCGCCAATCCTTTTAATACATCCATCGAAACGCCTACTCTGAACATTAACGGCAAATCGAATTTATCGGTTGCAAGTTTTGCATTAATGTTGGAATTGTTTCCGGAAACGCTCGGATCAATATCATATTGTATTTGCAGATCCTGTCCGTCCAACTGCATCTTCGTACCGTAATTCGTGATGCTCATTCCAAGTTTTAAACCGTGGAATTGAGTGTCGAATAAAGCGCCGACATCGAGAGCAAATCCGTTGGCATTCGAATGATACATTCTTTCGTTTACAAATTTAACATTGAACCCGATAGAAAATTGCTCTGTAAGATCGCGGGCATAACTTAACCCAACGGCATAACATCCGGCATCGAACATCTCGCCCGTTCCATCCGGATTAGCAATGGTTGTTCTTTCCATCTGATCCATCGTAAGAAATGTGGCGCTAACGCCAACGGTTCCCAAATTACCGAGCGATAAAACAGCGCCGGCGTAATTGAACGATAAGTCGGCAATCCAATTTGTATTTGAAAACGTCGCTTGAAAATTTTTAATTTTAGCGATACCTGCAGGGTTCCAGTACATGGCCGTTGCGTCGTTGGCAACAGAAACATATGCGCCGCCCATTCCATTCCCCCGCGGACCAACATCAATACCTAAAAAGCCGCCTGCTGTAGTTCCAACCTTCGATACGCTTTGAGCGAAGGAAGGCATCGCAATCAGCAGCAGCAATCCAATAGTTAGTTGAATATATTTTCTCATTTCAGTCACTCCATTTTTAAATTGCACTGGTTTTAGGAAATAAAACCACATAAATGTTCTTGTATTCATATGATTTATCTCCTATTTAATGACAACGAATTTGCCAATTTTTTCACCTACACCTTCTGCTTCAATATGGTAAATGTAAATACCATAAGATATTTCAAGATTATCTTTCGACAGCATGTTCCAAATCTCGGTACCGTCGTCGATAGTTTCTTCGTGCAAGATTTCTTTAACAAGCTGACCTCTTACATTGAATATCTTAATTGTACATTTAGATGGTAAGTGAGTAAAATGAAGTTCTCTGTCTCCGCGTCCGTTTGCATACGGATTTTTCGGTTCCCACGAATTTGTAACAATGTACGGATTAGGAACGACTTTTATTTTATCCATATCGGTCTTTGCTAAATTAGGATCAACGTTTGCCGCTAACATGGAAAATTCATATGTATCGTTCGACAGAAACGGTCTGTTTAATTTTAAAGTAAGCATGTCTCCAACATCCGGATATGATTTTGAAGTATCCGTAACCTGGAAAATTACCGTCCAGCTTGCAACAAGAGAATCGACTATGTTATACATAAATATAATTTCATCAGTTCTTTTATTTTTCTTATTCCAATCGAATATACCTGAATCGCTAGGGGTTTCTGCATATCTTTCTCTAAATGCAAAAGGAACTTTCCTTCCGGTAAGAGTATTTTTGATCGAAAAGTTTACCGGACGCGCGGGCATTATTTCAGTGCTTCTGGAATATGCAACTGAAGTATCAACTCCAACTTCGGCAAAAATAATTTCGAAATCGGCAGAAATTAATTCAACAGGTTTTGATGTGGGTTGAGGTGCATATTTCTTAAAGGTTATTTCAGTAAGTTCGGGATTACTAAGCCACCCGGATGAGGTTGTGTCAAGTTCCAATTGAGCAGGATTCTGAGAAAATGATAGTTGGAACCCATCGATTACCGGCATTCCTTCGGGACCTGGCTGCATGGTGTTGTCGGTTAATAAGTCAACATTGTCGGTCAAATCTTTTAATGAAAAGCTCGCCGTGGTTTTTAAATCCGAAGCATTAAGCGAATCTTTAAATGAAATTTGATATTGATGATTGTTCTTTATTGAAGACTGATCAAGTATTTTCAAGTTCACCGAACCGGTGGCAGCGGTGGTTGGTCCGGGTGTAATTCCCGACTCATTCATCTTTCCTTCAACATATCCTGCCGAAGGCGCCTCGGGTCTTACGATAACAACATTTGTTCCTCTTTCAATTTCACCGGTTGCTTGAACTGCGACGAACTTTGTGCATTCCGAAGGATCAACTCCCATTACCGGATCGCCATGATCGTAAGAAGCAACCGCATAGAAATACTGTGTTCCATTAACTGCTGTTGTATCTACCCAGTAATGATAGAGCCCGGTATTGTTGCCCAAGTAAAATTGAACGCCGGCAGTAGCTACAGTTGCCAATCCGGAATATTCGTTATCAAGATCAAACTGTGCAATAGGTTTTCTAAATAACGGAGTTAAATAACTTGTACCATAAGCATCGGTAATAGGGTTCATATCATTGAAACCCGGATCGGTTGAACGATAGATTCTGTATCCTTCAAAATCTTTTCCGCTTATCGGGTCTTCAGATTCTTCAGCAAATTTATCCCAGAATAATGTTACGCGACCATCACCGGCAACCGCACGAACAGTAGGAATATATGGAGCTTTTGAGAAATTGTAATTCTGGTTATAAGCTAAAGCAACGTTATCTTTGTTTCTAAAAATATCCTCAAGATCAATTCCGCAAAGAATTGCCATCGAAATTCTTTCTATCTGTCCCGGAACCAATGGAAAATATCCCGAACCATAAAGTAATTCAACGTTCTGAGCTGTTAATGACGAAGAGAACAAACCGGGAGACATTGCTGCCCAGTATGCTTCATCATCATACTGGTTTAAGCCCGACCATTCATAAAGGTTGAATGCAGTTAAACCAAGCATATCTGTTTCGTCAATATCGGTTTTGTCGAAATGGGGCTCGCCATTTGTTGGTAGGCCATCTCTTTCGCCAAAGTCCGCACCCGGATAATCTCTTGCTCCGGGGGCAATACCGTCAGCCCCTGTATCGTCAAGTAGTACGCTCCAGTCACCGTCGTTATCAATACCGTCATCACGGCGTTCATCCAACAATGGATTATCTTTACCATCACCGGTAAAGTAATCAACATATTTGAATCCAGTACCGTTTAAGATATAAAGATAGTGAAATACGCCTGCGGCATCAGCAGCGCCACGGCTTTCATCAATAAGTCCATTAAGATTATCATCAACAAGGTTATCGCCTATTTCTTCGAGTACTTTACCAGCCCAGAATTTATACTTGCGCGAACTATAAGTGATTTCGAGAGTATCTTTGCCGGCAGGAAGTTCGGCTGCCAGCGTTGTAACCTTACGCTCGAATGTAATATAATTAATTATAATAATCGGATCGTTTGCATTTAGAGTTCGTGGTGCCCAAAGGGATTCGTTAATAGTTGGACCCGATCCGTTTTTCCCGTCGTTATCATTGTCGATACCATCATAAGCATTGCCGGGACTCTCGAGGAATGCGCCGCCCATATAACCAACCGGACTATAACCGCCTCCACCAATATCGTCGTTATCCCACATATAAGAAATATTTCTTTCTCTATCGAATGCGGCGTTATCATCGCCAACGTCTCCGCCTGTTACTGTCTCACCCATGTTATTACCTATCTTGTAACCGAAGACTATTTTATCGTACTGCGATGTGCCGATATTTTCTATATCATATAAACAAAACAAAGCGTCTTCAACAGCGGCTTTTGCCCATTGAAATCCTCGTACATAAACTCTTAATCCCAAACCTTTTCTTGTCAAATCTCTTGAGTCGGGATAAAAATCAAATTCTCTATTCATATAGTCATCCGCAACAAAGTAGCTTTCCTCATCGGCGTTAAAAATATTTTTGCCGAAGTAACCATTCCAAGCAGCTTTATTGGCGTTATTATCTAAATTATCATTTCGCCAGCCGGGATCGGAAGGATCGTTAAATTTATCCGGCCAATAAGCAGGCCATGAGTTTGCCCATTCGGCAGCGCCCTTAGCCATTGCTATTTTTCTGTAATCTACATTATTAATATCATTTGGATTAGCGAAACCCTGCAGCGGGAGGAACGTCCACCATTCGCCTGTAACAGGATCTTTATCACCCCGCGATCCGCCTATATCAACGCATTTATTTTCACTTTGAATATGAATTATTTGTCCGTTTAAGTCGGTAACTTCGGCGCCGACAAAAATATTACCATCGACGAGATAATAGTGACCTGCGTTGATAGGCCATTCACCGGCAACTTCAGGAGCTCTATTTACTCTACCTCCGTAGGTACCGTCGTTAAAAAAACTGGTTCGGAACAGGTTCCCGGAATGTACTCCCATCCTGGATTCAGCGTCCGACCCATGTAATCCGTCCATCTGGGCTACCGTTGCATTCGTACCCCAAAAGAACAGCAACACTAAAATGGAATAATAAATTTTATTCATTCTGTTATCTCCTAATTTTTAGTTAAAAACCAAATACTAAACCAACTTGTATCTGGCGCGGTGCAGAATACCAGCTTGGCTGCAGAACATATTCTTCAATTGTACCGACTCTCGCTTCATTATAAGGAACCTTTGAAGGATTGATTGTAGTTGTATAATCGGCCGTCCCAGTATCGCCGTATACGGCAGTTTGATCTCTTGTATCGAGAAGGTTATATACATTTACAAAGAACTCAGCTGTAAAACTTCCGCCAAGACTGAATAGTTTGCTTATTGTAAGGTCAACACTCTTTTGATCTGGCCGGCGCGAGCTGTTTTCAACTAAACCCGAAACGGCTGCTGCACCAGTAGCTTCCGCCACTGCCCAGCTTGGCGTATATGGCCTACCGCTCCAGTATCTGCCGATAAGAGAGAATGTCCAATCAGCAACAGTCCAAATGAATTGTGCATTCAATGTGTGTCTCTGATCCCAGTTCATTGGAACAAGCGCCAATTTGGGAGCGTTACCGCTCTGGATGTCGTTAAATGCATCAGCCGGATTTGAATAAGTACCTTCCGCAACCTGGAATGTATAATCTGCACGGAAAGAATAATTATCCGAGAATCTCTTTTCTACCTTTAACGTAATTCCTTTCACATTTGAATAATCTTTGTTCTCATACCGGGAATACTTAACTGCCGGGATATAGGTATCAATTAGTGGGCTTGTTCCAACCCAGTTGCGAACGTCTCTGTAAAACAAGGTTACATCAATACCGATTTCTTCAGTAAGTTGTTGCTGCAAACCGATTTCGTACATAACTGTTTTTTGAGGTTCGAGATCCTGGTTTCCTAATACTGACTGACCGGAACCACTGGCAATTTTAAATTCGGAATTCTGATATAAGAATTGGAATTCAGGTATCTGGAAGAAGTGACCGTATGAAAAATGGATTACACCGCGGTCGGTAATAGGAAACGCAATACCGAGACGAGGGCTAAGAGACATTTTCGGATCAACTTCATTCCACATAAATGCTTTTCGTTCTTCGGGTGTGTATTCTCTAAAAGCGCCCGTTGCAATATTATCACTTATCCATTTATCTCTACCGCCTTCATAAGCAGTAGGCATATCTACCCAGCCTGAATATATATGTTTGTCTTTGAAAGGTGAGTAGATGTTTGGATCAGACGGATCAACCGGTACATATCCATTTGCGTTAAAATAATCGTAACGCAATCCGATGTTTACGATAATATCGTTGAATTCAAGTTTATCCTGAATATATGCCGAAAATTCTGTCGGCTTTTCATTGTAATTGGTTCTATTAATGTTTGCTATATCCGGTATTGCTGGTTGGAACGGGGTTAATTCGGTTCCGTCTTCATCTGTTGCCGGAACTATTTGATAACTATTAAGAATCATTTCATGCAGGCGTACTTCGGCGCCAGCTCTAATTTGATTCGATTTATTAACCTGGCTTGTGAAATCCAACTTACCAACCCAGTATGATGTGCTTCGTTCAGTATGTCCCATATCCATACCTTTATTCATAAAGCTGTAAGAAGTAGGGGAATTGATAACGCTCGGACTAATATAACCAACCGGGCTATTCGGATCAACAATGTATGTGTAAGTACCGCCCATTGCAATAATCTGCTGCAAGTGAGCTTGACCTTCAGTTGTACTTGCGTCGAATATTTCGGCTGCGATGCCGAGAGTTGTATCAGCCGCAACACTTGCTAAATATTTAGCTGCCGTGTTAGGATTTTCAAACATATATTGTTTAGATTCGTTGTAAAATTTGCTTACACGCAATTCATAAAATGTTGATGATGAAAGAACGTGATTCAACATAAGAGTATGCGTCATACCGCTGCCGGAACTCTGCGGTAATCCATTTGGAACGTATTTATAATCGTGCCCGGAAACACCGCCCCAATAATTTCTATCTTTATTAAAATCGTTCCAGAATAAGTTGTAGCTTAATCTAACTCCTGCTCCTGCTTGATAATTGATTTTTCCCTGGATGGTGGTTCTTTCATAAGGATTCATTGCAACCAGGTCTCCGCTTCCGGTAACACCCGTAGGCTTGTACCATTCTCTTCCATAGAAGTACCCTTCATCTGATAAATATCTGCCGTTTACGAAAAAGCTGAAATCGCTTCCAAGTAATGGAACGGGTCCGCTCAAGCTCATTTCGGCATTATAAACCGGATTGAAATTTTCGAGAGGGTTTTCTCTTTCACCCGAAACAATGCGAGTAAGACCGGTGTTGGGGTCCCTGTCTGTAGTAAGTGTCTTATACAAACCAAATTCATCGGCGCTGCTTACGTAATCACCACCATATAGTTTAATTTGACCGGTATATTTTTTGCCGCCTTCTTTTGTAATAATATTAACAACACCGGACATGGCCTGTCCGTATTCGGCATTAAATGTACCGCTAATTACTTGCATTTCCTGAATAGCGGAATTTTCAACGGTAATTCCCATTGTTCCGTTATAAACGTCGGTAGCTGAAATACCATCTACCCAGTAGGCAACTTCGCCGGGTCTGCCGCCGCGGATATGAAGTCTGCCGTCTGATTCAACAACACCTGCATTTAACCGAAGCATGTCGTTAACGCTTTGAACAGGGAGACTTTCAATCTGTTCGGCGCCCATTGTAGAAAGGGAACCGGTCATGTCTCTTACAACAATATTTCTTTCGGCAGTTACAATTATCGTCTCTCCCAATTCGATAGCTATCGACTGTAATTGTGCGTTTACAGTTGTGGTTAAATCAATATTTACTCTTACATTTTGAACAGTAACCTGATTGTAACCGATCATTGAAAATGTAAGTGTGTGAACTCCGGGAGGAACATTCATTATTACATAGTTTCCGTCAAATTCACTTGCAGCTCCCAAAGAAGTACCTGCAACAATGATATTGACGCCAAATAAAGGTTCCCCTGTAGTAACATCAGTTACTACGCCTGTTATTTTACCTGTAGTACCGGCGAAGGAGTTGCCGGCACATACACCAAATAACAGCAAAGCTAACAAAAAGATTGTAGTTTTTACCTTCATAGCATCGCCTTTTTTTTGTTTGTTATTTTAATTGTTATTTATTTTGAACGCTGTCTTCATTTTCAATTCTAAGAGCCGGAAAAACATCTTTTCCCGGTTAGTGTTAATTAATTTTTGATTCCCTCCCATTGTTTTACATAGTCTAATTTATCCGAAGAAATAAGTACTGGAAATTTTGGCACAGCTACGGGATAAGGCACACCCGGTCGAACAGCAAGCATGTCAATACTCGTAAGATTTATTTTTTTCAATGCATCGCCATTAACGCTTATCGAATCGGCATATTTTTTTTGCAGCTCCGATAAGTACGATTCCCAGTATTTTAATTTTCCACTGTTATCGTTTTCATTTACAATCCCGGATTCAATAGCCGAGCCAACAACATCAATTTGTTCATCTGCGGCCCAAAATGAATCGCTCCACATATTTACAGTTTTATCAACATCGCCGGATTTATCGAATGAATTTTTATATGCTTCTTGGGTTAGATAATAGTCTCTTATCATATCCGCAATTGCATATTTAAAATGATCGTCGAAATTTTTCCTGTTCAAATCTTTCGTACGGAATACAAGAGGATGCACATTTATTTCATTTTTAAATTCAGCGACAGTCCACGTTTTATTGTCAATCGTAAAGAAAGGCGCGTTTAAATCAATGTCCGGCTCAAACGAGGGATTATCATTAAGTTGATTATACAAAGAATCGGTTTGAGTATTTTTTGAATAGTACTCAAACGCAATATCAGAAAGAATCCGGAATGACTCGGTATTGAAGTCAATTTTATGGCCTCTCATTAGATTAGATATGTATTGCCGCCATAGCTTGCCTACTTTGTGCTGATGCATTTTTTCTTCAACTTTATTCCATCTTTCATGCTGATCCACATAACCAATCACCGGCGAATCAGTCCAGCTATTTACTCTCATCAGTATGTAATCACCATTTGAAATTCTAAGCGGGCCTATCACAGCGCCGGTATCAAGAAGTGTTGTAAATAATGCCTCAGTTAGAATTTGGTCGTCAGGATCGAGATACTTTGTTTTGTGAATGGGTTTATTTCCAACAATATTTTGCAATTCGTTAAAAATATCATTCGTAAGTTCGGGCGCTGATTTGATCGTCTCGTCAATTTTTCGTCTTAGCGAATCATCATTAATTGTGTAAAACTCGAGTTCGTATTCGCGTAGTGAATTACGGTAAACACTCCTTATTTCATTTGAATCGAGAACAACTTTATTGAAGGCTTCGCTGTTAAACAGTTTATCGCGCATCATTTGTTCTCTAATACCTTTCAGCTTATTTTGAAATGCAGTGTGACTGGCTGGATCATTTTTCTTTTCGGATTCAATTGCCAGGATTTTTTCCGATATCAGGTTATTTAATGTAATGTACTTGTCTTTAAAATTATTCGGTCTAACGGTAAGTTCGCTTCTAATCTTAAATTCTTTTAAAGTGATTTCTTTGCTGCCGACTTTCGCTAAAATTATTTCATCAGATATTGCTTGTGCCTTTGTAGTTACATGCATGCTAATCAAAACGAATAACGCGGTTAACCATAGAGCCGCCGGTATTAATTTTATGAAATAATTTGTTACAAAATTTTGTTCACTTATCAAACTCTTTTTTACTGTAATCATATTACAACACAACCATCTCTATTAAGAAAATATTTTTCCCGTTTGGGTGTTAACTGCGAGGTTTCTTGGCGAGACTTCTTTTGATCGATGATGGCTATTTGTCTCATTAGAAATTTTGAATAGTATTTAATAGGTTAAATAATATTTGAACCGTTTCAATAATAGAAAAGAAGTTCCCAAAAGGCAAGCAAAAAAATATCATTATCCGGCAAAATGTGGACTAAATGAAAAGGATTAACAAAAATAATTTGGCAATTATTTTTTATCCGTCCTGCTTAAAAGTGAACGTTTCTATTTGATGATATTTCAAACCGGCGAACGATTTTTATCAATCCAGTAAGCACAAGCAACTAATAACCATAGGGCTAAGCCGGCATAAGCAATCGGTTCTTCGGCGGGCGGAGGGGGACCAAAAATATTCATGAAATAAATTGCGAGCAGAAAGACAATCAGGCTCCACAAACCAATGCTTCCCTTTTTATTCTTTGATTTTGTTGATGTGAGATATAAATAAGCGCCGGCTGCGAAGATCAATAGCTCAATGATTATTGAAAAAAGTACTGAATTCCAAAGACCGAAACCAACCTTTAATTCCGACCAGGGTACAAGCGGCAAGTCCGGACGATGAACGAACAAGTCCAAAATCCAATGACTAATTACAAGCAGTCCAAGCAAGACGGAGTTTTTTAAATTTCTTTTTATTATGAAATAAACTGCTCCGAACAATAGAGCCCAAATCAAGACTCCAAACAAACTGTGGGAGATGGGATAATAAATAAAATCAAGCGGAGTGAATGCCGTATTGCCCGGATCGATTTTAACTTTCTCCAATCCAAGCAGCAACAATATCGGCCAAAGAAGATCAATGAATTGTGCGGCAAAAAACATCGTTCCAAGCGATGGTTTACTATATGTTTTCTTTGCTGCAAAACCTACTCCGAAATGTCCAACAAACATTCTTCATCCTTTCCAATTGTTTTACATTAGTTTATTTACTTAATCAATTAACATCTATTAACAAATTAAGATTCAAAAAGAGCAGAAAAAATATTTATGTGCTTAGGGAGATTCTTTTTATGATTTCGATTTTGTTGTTTTCATAAAAAACAATATCGAGATGAGTAATTTGGCCGCTAATACATATCCCGGTCTTGTTCAGATCGTCAACTCTCTTTTTGCTCACATGTACCTCTTTTGAATTTCCAATCCCTATATGCGGAATAAAATCTATCTCCATTCGCAGGTTGGAAAATAATTTTTCGCTATAAAGTTTGTCGTGAAGTTTTACAATATCACTGAATCCTTTATCGGGCACCAGAAACTCGTGATAATAGGGTATGAATGAGTCTTTATTAATTGTGGCGCATTTAATCTCGAAATAAATTTGATTTATTCCTTTGCTCATTGCCTCGATTTCTTCAACAAAGGCGTCCGATGAAAAATCAAAAACAGGGAATACAATTGTAAAATGCGGAGCGACTAAGTTAAAATATAATTCATCATTCTTTTCCCGGTAATTTTGTATCCACAAGAAGTCTTCATCATTTAATTTTGGATAGGCGATTGTTAATAACGACATAGGTTCTCCTCAAATATTAAATTAATATCATCCTTTCGTTTTGAATAGATCCGTTGCTAATTCTCAATTTTTATCTTTACTAATTTTTTAACGCTGTCCAAAACTTTTTTGTTTTTGATATCAAGCCTTATTCCCCTGCCTTCGGCATATTTCTTTGCGTTTTTAATTTCATCGATGATTTCGGTTGGCAATCCGCTTTGCTCAATTGCTTCGACAGCTTTATCGCCAAAGATAAATCCAACTCTAAAACTATCTTTATGCGGAATGGAAAAAAACAAATTCCTTTTCTTCAGCAAATATTTTTGCGCCCAGCCGTTTTTTTGTCCGTAATATTTCCATTCAAGAACAAGGCTGCCGAAATTTTCTTCGATGAATGAAATCAGTTCCTTTCTGAACGGATAGGATTTTCCCATCACTTTAATTAAGTCATTTTCCGTAGGCTCTTTTTCTTTTTGATTGAATACTAATTCTTCCATACAATACTCCTTTAACAACTCCAATTAGGTTGTAATTTTTTTTATGTACTCTCAACATCTTGGTATAACAATAACTTACTAAATGCACTTTCCACATTTGGTAAAAAGAATAATTGATTTCCTTTGTTGCACTCATAAACAAACGATTTAAAATTCTTACTGCCGTATTTTTCGAAGGATCCGACTATCGCAAGTTTGACATGATAGTTAACAAATTTCTGTAATATCTCGCCAGCCAAACCAGTACCCAATTTGAAAAAATTAGTACAAATGTTTTTTTCATGCATGATGATTCTTCGAGCTCCATTGTAATCAGCATCCGCCATTACATCAAGGGCATCCTGCGTTGAATTGACCATGATCATATCCGATATAACTTCGGCAACTTTTATTCCGTCTTTTTCGTGAAATATGAAATTCATTTATCAATCCGTATGATTTTTGATTAATCAACCTCACAAAAATAGTCCTCGACCGAAAGCAGACCAAGTAAAAATTATTTTTGAATATCGACACAGTTAATATTTGATAGGATTTTTTATATTACACGTGTTAATCGGAGCAAATATTCTGCTATGACAGTAATCTTTTCAAAAAAATGTGAACTTGCTTTACAAGCCGTGTTATTCCTCTCGGTAAAGAAAGACAAACTTATTTTCAAAGCCACCGATATTTCGGACGAATTAAAAGTCCCAAAGGAATTCGTATCGAAGATGCTTCAAACACTCACCGACAGCGGAATAATCGGTTCAAAGAAAGGGAAAAACGGTGGATTTTATTTGGCGAAAAGTCCGAGTAAAATAAAACTTATCGACATCGTTGAGGCAATCGACGGATTGGAGTTGTTCAACAATTGTGTGCTTGGATTCCCCGGCTGTTCAAAAGAAGCACCGTGTCCGGTACATGACAAATGGGGCAAGCTACGCGAAGAAGCATATAAAATGCTGAGCGAAGAAACTTTGGAACAACTAAAAGAAAAAACTCTTCACAAGATTTTGAGTTTGTGAGAAAACCACCGCTCGACCAACTGGTGCGAAGCAAGGATTTGTTCCCAAAATATTTGGGAATTTTTTATTTCTTGAATAAGATATGAGCTTTATCTAACTTGGACTGGAATTTAAAAGTATTTTACACATGGACACTATTCAAATACCATATAACGAATATCAATCGCTCAAAGAACAAATAATGTTGCTTAAGGATAACGAGTTATTGAAAAAGGTAAACAAATTGATTGACATCCTTTATCAGGAAAAGTACGGTTTGTATCTTGGTAATTATACCGAAGATTTAACAGAACAATCAATCACCGAATTTTGGAAAAGTAATTCGTCCAAGTGGGATGAAATTTAATCAGAGAGAAATAGTGCTCGTTCCGTTTCCGTATTCTGATCTTAGCAGCACGAAGAAACGACCTGTTCTTATCGTATCAAATGATAAATATAATAGTGAGTATGATGATGTTATCGTTTGCGTTGTTACTTCGAATGTCTTCAGTGACGAATTCTCAATTCCTTTAACCGATTCAGATCTTGAATATGGAATTCTACCAGAAAGTTCTGTGGTTAAAACTCACAAATTGTTTACAATTCATAAATCAAAGATACTTAAAAAATTCAGCTACGTCTCACCTGAATATTACAACAAAATTTTCAAGACACTTCAAAATTTATTTTCAAACAAATAGGTGCTTGGTTTCTTCCAACGCAAAAACCACGGGATTATTTAATAATGTGTTGATGAAGAATTTTATGTACTGCCGCATATTTATAAAAACATTGGCTTATTCTTTTTCTTTCCTCGCCGTTCTTTCCGCAAGCGCGCGTAACTTATAAGCTAACTCGTCGTTCCCCATTTTTTCGTGATGATCTGCAAGTGAATGATAAACAAAACTTTTCCTCTCTACTTTTTCAACGCCGTTATTTACGAACCTCATTACTGTTTGGTTCGAATCAAGGTGAAGATCGTAATTATAAAGTTTGATTGCAGAAAGAAGCGGTTCATGCGCAGTCTGATTTGTAAAAAAAGCTTTCTGATAATAGTACAAAGCCTTTTCAACACAATCGTAATCATCGTATTGCTGTTCGAAAATTCCCGCCAGCCACATAAAAACATCGTACGAATGCTCGGTAAATTCCTTGCTGATTTTTTCTCCGAACATCATTAGTTCATCTTTAGACAGCGCCGGGTTAGCAAGCAGAGCTTTATAAAGATCGATATCTCGAAAATTATTTCTTATGGCTAAGTTAAGCGCATCAAACAATTCATCAGAGTTGCAAGATGAAATAAAAATATTCTCAATGTATGGTTTCAAATTCTCCGGCATAATTGGATGCGATAATGTGTATCGCAAAGCTAAGAATTAAAAAGGTATTTCAGCAAGTTCGCTTTTGTGAATTCCGGTAATTCGTTTTCGAATTTTACAGTAGAGTTTTTATCCCATTCTTTACGCTGGTTATATTTGAATTGATGTTGGCTGAAAACCGCAAATCTTTTTTCGAGAAGTTTTTGCTGTTCATCAAAAACCATAAAAACAATTATAACCGGAAGCACTAATTTTTCCTTCCATCGTTCGTAGGATTTAACAGCCCTTTCGTTTGCAATCCATTCCGGTTTTTTCTTCGCCTTCCAATCAAGCAATGCATCTTTTAAATTGTGAGTGATAATTAAATCGGGTTTATCTTCTCCTTTCTCCCACACGCGTTCAAACCGCCTATCCTTGCCGAATTCCCTGAAATCAATTCCCCACTGCACAAGAAGATTTTTCCCCATCTCTTCTGCAAGATCGTGCAGTTTGTAATTATCGCGAAACTCCTTTCCGGTTTTAACGGGATTAAAATCCAATTTTTTCATTTATCACGTATAGTTATTTGATTCCGATATTTATATCAAATATACATCCAAAATTATTTTCATTCACCTGTAAAAAAAAGGGACTAACATAAAATTGACCCTGTGGTCTCAAGATGAACAATGTTCCAAAAATTTATTTAAAACCATTTAGCTTAAATTTGTGAACATAAATTTCGAAAATAAACGAACAATTAGTTATTTTAGATAAATGCAAACATCGTTCGATATAGTTACTGTAATCATGATTCTCGGCGCTGTACAGGGCGTGTTTCTCTCGTTTCTTATTTATTCACAAAAGAAAGAATACAACTTGCCCGGCAAGTTTTTATCAGCATTGATACTCTTTATTTCATTATTGTTGTTTTTGGCTGCGCTTTATCAATCAAAAAATTACAGCTTGATATTAATTTTTGGCCCGTTTCTCTTGCCGGTTTTTCTCACACCAGGTCCCCTTCTTTACTTTTACACCAGATCTTTGACAGATAGAAAATTCCAATTCTCCGTTAAGCATCTTGTTCATTTTATCCCATATGCTATTGGAGTTGTTGTTTTAAGCACACTGTATTTCAGATCTTCAGGTGAACAGCATGAGTTTATAAACAACTTTTATTATGATAGAGCCCGTCTGTTTGAATTAGCGTTTAGATATGCGGATATTTTATTGCGAGCGTGTTACACATTCTTCGCATTGAAAATTTTATACCGCTATAAAGAGGAATTGAAAAACGAATTTTCCTCAACTGAAAAGTTTGATTATACCTGGCTTAAGCAACTTTTAATTTATTGTATGATATCAATCTTTTTTCTTTTAATAATAACCGTAATGAATCTTGGCAACAATATTCGGCTGATTGTCGGCGTGTATTTTTCTCTTTTGATGTATGTGATCGGGTATAAATTTATCAAATTGAAAGACATCTATTCACCAGCGATAACAGAAGAGAAAAAGGTGAAGTATCAAAAATCCGGATTAAGCGAAAAAGACAAACAAGAGATTGGGAAACAATTAGAAAATCTAATGAAGAAAGAAAAGCTGCATCACGAAAGTGATATTTCCTGTGGAAGACTGTCTTTAGCGCTTAGCGTAAATCAAAATCATCTTTCGCAGGTTATTAATGAACGGTTTGGAAAAAACTTTTTCGAATATATTAACAGTTACCGTATCGAAGAAGCAAAGCTACTTCTTATCTCGAAGGAAGCAAAAGATTGGACAATTCTCGCCATTGCGTTCGAAGTTGGATTCCAATCTAAGTCAACTTTTAATTCCGTCTTCAAGAAAATCACAAAAATGACTCCATCCCAATACCGAGAAAAGTATTTGAAACAAGTAAAATGAATTAGTACTTTCATTTGATTGCTCTGAATCACAAACCAATCTTCGCACTTACTCGCATTCATCTTTAAGTTGTGTGTACATTCTATCTCATTAAAATAAAAGGATTTGGCAAATAGAGAACGGAGCTATCCTTTACCTCTGCGAAGTTAAAACAATACTAAAAACAGCGTATTCGTCCAGCCCTACATGTTCGGACGTGCATATTTACACGGTCGGACGATAACCACCCAATCATTAAGTAGCTTTCAGCCGAAATTTTTTATAAAACTATTTTTCAAAAAAACATAATAGGAGTTAGTCATGAAAAAGCTGTTACTTTCTTTATTCGTTCTTTCGTTTTTGAACACTTTAAATGCTCAGATCGTAATTAATTTTACCGATGTGCAGTCTCAATCCGTTTTCGGCACACAAATAATTTTCCATGTTGATGAAACATCGAGAGACTTCGACCTCGGTAATCCGGGCGGTCCGAACTATTGGGATTTTTCGGAACTTGGGACAACAATCACATACGATCAGACAATTCTTGATCCAGTACAAACTAAATACGGCGGTCAATTTCCGGAAGCCGAGTATGCGTTTTATGAAAAGGTTACCGCGCTTGAAGGGGTTTCGGAACTATGGTGGTACGAAGGATTCCCCAATAACACTGTTGCCACATTCGGATTTATTTCCGAGACGGCAACTACACTTGGTACTATAAAAGCAAAAGAAGTATGCATCCCGCCTGAAGTAATGGGTGTGTTTCCTTTATCGCTTGGAACACAATGGAGTTTTACAGGACAAAGAACATACACTTTATACGCAGGAATATTTCCGGTTGAAACAGTTTCCGACGTTGTTGTTGATTACAAGGTGGATGCATACGGCACAATGAAATTGCCTGGCGGCAAAACCGTGGAAGTTCTTAGACTGTTCGAAGACAGACAAATAACAGTGCATATACCATCCGGAGAAGATGAATACACACGGGAAATTTTATTCAACTATTTTTCAAAAGAAGGCGACGAAGTTTCGCTTTCATTACTTTCAACAGAACCGGTTTACAGCGGCGTTGTTACGGTGGAGGCTGCGTTATGGAATCTTGGCGGGACCACAACCGATGTTGATCTTTCAGAAAGCATTCCGCAGGAATTTCATCTCGAGCAAAATTATCCCAATCCGTTTAATCCTGCTACTACAATACAATTTTCAATCCCCGATGCTTCGTTTGTTGAATTAAAAGTCTATAATATTTTAGGCGCTGAGGTAGCAACAATTATCAGCGAGTATCGAAATGCTGGAAACTACTCGGAAGTATTCAACGCCGAAAATCTGCCAAGCGGCAATTATATAGTCTCATTAAAAGCAGATGGATTTTCCGAATCAAAGAAAATGACTCTTTTAAAATAACAATCAGGACAAAAGAGAAACTGAAATAGATTTTAAAAAACTGGTAAGTGACCATGCAAATAGAAAACATAACACGAAAGCTGCTGATCTGTTTTGAGTTGACATTATTAACAGTACTTGTACTCTCAGATTGGACTATGTTGTTTGTCTGCTTGCGCCCGGTAGTTTTTTATAGTTCCGATCAAACATGGCTGAGCATCCTCATTTATATTCCCCTGATATGGATGATTCAATTACATTCTCTTGGAATTGAAAAAAACTACCGGCTGGGATTGCTCTATTATTTTACGTTATTTGCTATAAATGGGTATCGATTATTCTATGTTATTTTTAATCATCACGTAACGGGTGAGTGTTTCAATAAGTCATGTGAACAGATTGTCTCCCGAAGTTTGATCGGGTTCGTCCTCTGTGCTATAATTTATCTCGTCATCAAAAACAGAAACTAAATTAATGTTGGGGATCTTTATGCAATGCGATCCTCCCGGACGCCATCAATTTTTTTGAGGATGGATGTTGATCAATCAACGGGAATTAAATATTTCGTTTTTATGATAGAAGAAATAATATCGGCAATAATATAGATGTGTATATGGCAGTTTCTATGGATGGATGCGAGAACTATAAAAATATTTAAAAATCAGCCGGATACTTAATTTATATCCGGCTGAAATATCTCACCATTAAAAATCTTCTTTAAAAAACTCCATTAATAGTTTTATCCAATGATACTATTTCAGAACAATCAATTTTTTTGTCTCGTAAAAGTTACCGGCTCTTAACTGGTAAAAATATACTCCGCTTGCAAACTTGCTTGCATCAAAATTGACAGAATATGAACCAACAGTCTGTTCTTCATCAACTAATGACGCAACTTCATTGCCGACAACAGAAAATATCTTTAAAGATACAAAGCTTCGCGCAGGTAATTGATAACATATTGTCGTGGCGGGATTAAACGGATTGGGATAATTTTGCATTAACTCAAATTTTGTTGGAATTGAGGCAACTTCATCAGAAACATCTGTAAGAACATTAAATGAAAATGAGACAGGGAAAAAATATTCGAGTAAAAGAGTGGTCTGAGGATCATCCCAAATCTGCACCCTCATTTCATCAACAAGAATATTTCCGTTAGTAATAGTAAAACTACCTGTTCCGTTACTGGTACCTGCGGGATATAACGGTGAACCAGAAGCTGCATAATCCGGAGACAACCAACCACCGCTAAAGGGTCTAAAGAAAATTCTTACGCCACCCGGAAACGAAGTCGAGTAATCGAAATTAATAGTAACGTCTTGATTATTCATGAGATATGCAGGCGAAGGAGGATCAAAGGTTATGTTATTCACCCGATGCTCGGATACGAAGAAGTTGACCGGGAAAAAAGTTTCGTATAGTAATGTTGTTTGACCATTGTCCCACATTTGGATTCTTATCGCATCAATATTAGTTTCTCCGGAACCTATATTAAAAGTACCCGTTCCTGTTCCGGAACCAACCGGATAAAGCGGCGATCCTGAAGCCCCGTAATTAGGAGTGAGATCCCCACCGGTAAAAGGACGGGCGAAGATCAATACGCCACCTGCTTCGCTTGTTGAATAATTAAAATTCACTGTAATATCTTCGTTAAAAAGTAAAAGTGCCGGCGATTCAGGATTTGTAACTACCCCGGATATTGAGTGACTTCCGAAAATATATTCTACCGGAACAAACCATTCAAGAAGTAAGTTTGCCTGCCCGTCGTCCCACATTTGAAATCTTATTGCATCTACCGTAATATTTCCGGAGTTTATTGTAAAGTTACTTGCCCCCGATCCGGTTCCTGTTGGATAAAGCGGGGAGCCTGAGGCTCCGTATTCTGGTGTGAGGTTTCCCCCGGTAAACGGTCTTGCCCAAATTCTTACACCGCTTGCTTCAGTTGTTCCATAATCAAAAAAGATGTTGATTTGTTCGCCATTTTGAAGCGACATTGGAGTATTTGGAGCCATTACAATATTGCGTATTGAATGCTCACTAAAAAGAAAAGTTACATCAATAAAAAATTCTAATATTGTTACACTCTGATCTGCATTTGTCATCTGAAATCTTAATTGGTCCACCATTACCGTTCCCGCAGTAATAGTAAAATTGCCACTACCTACGCCGGTTCCCATGGGATATATTGGCGATCCGCTCGCAGAATAATCCGGACTTAAACCTCCCCCGCTAAATGGCCGAACAAATATTAAAACTCCCCCTGCTTCAGTTGTATTGTAATTAAAATTAATTGTAACTGATTCGTTGTTTAACAAAGATGCAGGAGAAATGGGCGATATTTGGATATTTGAAATACTATCCGCGAGACTATTCCAGGTAAAAGCCTGGATTAAAATTACTGTTAAAAAAATAAAGATTTTTTTCATGGCGACTCCCTAAGTAATTTGATAAATATTTCATTCATGGAAACAACACTTCCATAATTGATTTAATTTTTCTCTTCACAAAAAGCTGAATTGGTCGGGACAAGCTATAACAATAAATGAAAATTCTTTTTTAAGTATTCGTCCATAGACAACATAAAAATCTGCGCTCATAAAAACAACATGCAAAATGTTGAATGGTGAGGGGGTTGTCTAATATCACGCTTATACTAATGCAGCTTCAAAGCCGCTGTGATGTTTCGTCCCAAGTCTGCTAATCTGTTTAATATTTTGTTTTGGTTGAAAATGCAAACTATTGATTATTAGTTTATATTTTCCGATAATGAATTTACAAGGGAAGATTTTTATAGTACAAATTATATCCGGTGCATTTTTCGTTAATGCGGTGAACGTTAATGAATTTTGTTAATAATTGAGAAAGTAATGAAATGAAAATTGAACAAACAAAATGGACTGAGAGTAAAGGTTGGTTACCCCGCAAACCGGGCGTATTAAGTAATTCAGCTCAGTTGGTTATTTTGTTCGCAAGCACTTCAATCATCAAATACGGTAAATGCGGGCTACATAACCAAACGATGATAATAACAACATTATCGGAAGATTGAAACTGCTATGCATCGATTGCTTCAGACACAAATAAAAAGAATTTTCGGCAATCAGGCCAAGTTAAGCAAAGAGATGCTTCAATTTGTTAATTTAATTGATGAGGCTTACAAAGAATTTGATGTTGACCGTGAGAAGCTCGAGCGTTCACTCGAGCTCAGCTCACAGGAATTATTGCACGCGAATTCAAATATGCGGAATATTTTTCTTGCGATCCCGGATTTGTTTTTCAGGCTTGATAACAATGGTATCATAATTGAATGCCAAGCAAGAGCATCGAACGATTTTATATTGGAACCTTCAAGGCTTGTGGGTAAAAGAATCCAGGATATACCAATAAAAAATATTGGTAACTTATTTCAAGAAGCAATCGATACTTTGAACAAGACCAAATCAATCGTCAACATTGAATATCCAATGACTGCAAATGATTGCCAGGAGTATTACGAAACAAGGCTTATCCCGCTTGCGGATAATCAAATTATTGCTATTATTAGAAATATCACAAGCCGTAAAGTAACCGAAGAGGCTTTAAAGGAAAGCGAAGAGCGTTATAGAATTTTTATCGATTCGATTCCCAACCTGGTATTTCTAAAAGACGAAAATTTGCGATATATAAATGTGAATGAATCGCTTGTAAAATTTTTTGGTAAAAAAGACAAGCAAGAAATTCTTGGGAAAACTGATGATGAGATAATGCCCGCGCATTTAGCTGACAGGCATAAAGTCAACGATGTTGAGGTATTGAACACCAAGCAGATTCTTATTAATGAAGATCAGTTTGATGATGTTTTTCTTAATACTATAAAATTCCCGGTAAAACTTTCGGGGAATAAAATTGGCATTGGTGGATTTATAAGCGATATAACTTCCCGGAAGAATACTGAAATTGAATTCGCAAGGCAGCGATATTTAATAGAGCAGCTTCTTGACAATGTACCGGACAGGATATATTTCAAAGATATCAACAGCAGATTTCTTTCAGTAAGTAAGTCATTCCTGAATGTTTTGCAACTGGATTCGTTAGAACAATTGGAAGGTAAAACGGACTTTGATATTTATGATAAAGAACATGCGGAGGACGCCTTTAATGATGAACAGGAAATTATCCGTACTGGAATCCCGATTATCGGAAAAGAGGAAAAAGAAAGACTTTTCGGAAATGTTGAACGGTGGTCGTTAACCACCAAAATGCCCTGGCGTGATGCAAACGGAGAAATAAAGGGGACGTTCGGGATTTCGACCGATATAACGTCGAAAAAACATACCGAAGAAGAATTATTAAGACAAAATTATTTGATTGATCAACTAATGGAAACCTCGCCAGACCTTATTTATTTCAAAGACAGAACCGGGAAGTTTATTGCACTTAGTAATTCTTTCTACAAACGGTTCGGAGTTGAAAGCAGGGGGGCGTTACTTGGCAAAAGCGATTTTGATTTATATAAAGAAGAGCAGGCGCGCGCTTTCTTTAAGGAAGAACAACGAATTATTTTTACCGGCATTCCTGTTATAGATAAAGAAGAAAAAGAAATCTGGTTGAACAATGAGGTGCGTTGGAATATTGTTTCAAAAATGCCATGGCGAAATGCCGAAGGGGAAATAACGGGTACGTTCGGTATATCAAGAGACATTACCGAACGAAAAAAATTGGAAGAGGCAATAAAACGGAGTGTGAAAAATTTTAGAAAATTATTCGAGTCATCGCCTTATGGGATTTTAATTACAACAGTTGGAGTGTCCCCAATTGTTCTCGAAGTAAATGAAGCATACATAAAAATAGCTGAAAGGAAAAAGGAAGAGTTGCTTGGCAAGTCTCCTGTATTAATTTCGGATGAGAAGAATGCAAAATTTGCTCGCGAAGAATTTATTCACAAGGGTAAAGTAGAAAACTTTGAATACATTGCTAATGTGGCCGGAAAGTCAAAAGTAATTTTACTTAATTCTCAGCCAATTGAATTTGACGGCAAGCCTGCAATTTTTAATACGCTCGAAGATATAACCGAAAAAAGATCAACAGAAATAGGACTTCAAAATGCAAAACAATTTATTGAATACATTGTAAACGTATTGCCTGTTGCCATCATTTCAATTGATAAAAATTTCGATGTTACTCTATACAACCAGACGGCGCTTAATTATGCGGGCGATAATGATAATATTAATGTTAATCCCAACATCTTTAAAAAATTCCAGCGATTAACTTTTCTTGAAACCTTGCTTGAAAAATCCATTTCGACTCAAAACTATGTTAATGAAGTCAAGTCTGTTTCGAACGAAGAAGGAAACATTGTATACTACGATGTAACCATTACACCTCTAAAATCTTCGGCAGGAGGCGGCAGTTTAATAATGGTTGAAAACATCACAAAGAAAAAGATGATGGATCAGGTAATGATACAAAGTGAAAAGATGCTGAGTATTGCCGGTCTTGCGGCGGGAATGGCTCATGAGATAAATAATCCGCTCGGGACAATTGTGCAGGGATGTCAAAATATCTTACGTAGAGTTTCAGCAAGCCTGCCTAAAAACTTAGATACCGCTAAACATTTAGGCATCGACATCTCAATCATTGAAGAATATTTTAAGCAAAGACAGATATATGACATTATCGATTCCATACATAATGCTGCCGGCAAAGCCGCCGAGATAATAAAGAATATGCTTCAGTTCAGCCGCAGAAGTGAATCGAAAAAAGTAATGTATTCGCTTTCTAAATTAGTTGATGAAACATTGGAGCTTGCTTTTAACGATTACGACTTGAAAAAACGATTCGACTTTCGGCGGATAAAATTTATCAAAGAATTTGATGAATCCGTTCCGGAAACAAAATTAACAGTGACTGAAATTCAACAGGTAATATTTAATATTCTTCAAAATGCCGCACATGCTATCAAAATGGAAAATAATTCTTCTAAAATACCACAGATTATTTTGAGAATTATCCCCGAAACACACTACATTCGTATTGAAATTGAAGACAATGGTCCGGGTATGGATGAAAAAATCCGCAACAGAATTTTTGAACCATTCTTTACAACTAAAGATGTGGGAGAAGGAACAGGACTTGGTTTGTCGGTTTCATATATGATAATAACAACCAATCACAGTGGAATGATTTCTGTTGAATCTATGTTAGGGAAAGGAACTAAATTTATAATTAAACTTCCGGTGTAATTTTATGAGAACTGCAAAAATATTATTGCTGGATGATGATGAACGGGTCCGTTTCAATCTAAAAATATTTTTAGAGGACGAAGGATTTGAGTGCCACGAATGTGAGTCGGCAGAAAATGCTTTTAAAATAATTGAGAATTATTTATTCGATATTGCAATAGTGGATATTCGTTTGCCCGGTAAAACAGGCGAGGAATTTATCCTCGAAGCCTACGGCAAATCGCAGTCGACAAAATATATAATATATACCGGCTCAGCCGACTATCGACTTCCACAGGAATTGAAAAAAATCGGCATGGCGCCAGCGGATGTTTTACACAAACCCGTAGAAAATATGTATACCTTTGTTGAAATTATAAATGCAAAATTGAAGAGCTGAAAGATTAATACAAAAAAGAAAATATTATTATTAGATGATGACCACAGCGTCCGTCTAAATTTCAAACTGTTTCTTGAAGACGAAGGTGTGGATTGTATTCCGTTCGAAAGCTCGGAAGAAGCTCTTCTAAAATTAGAAACTGAAAAATTCGATTTAGCTATTGTTGATATAATGCTTCCGGGAATGGATGGAGAAGAATTTATTCCGATTGCCTCAAAAATGGATTCATCACTAAAATACCTAATCCACACGGGAATAGTAAATTATACTCTCCCGGACAATTTGCGACAAATGGGAATAAACAATGATGATGTGTTTTTAAAACCGCTGAATGATTTACAATTGTTGATGCACAAAATATATGGACTTGATCCGGACTAAAAGCCTCAAACCATTAATTAACCGTGGAAATATTGTCCCTTTGTACATCAATCAATAAACGAGGATATCTGAACTATAAATAGGTTTTAATATGAGTACTAACTTAGCAGATACACCGCCTTTGAATCAATATTACTCCTTGAACAGCATCAAAATCCTAATTATAGATGACGATGAAGGACTATGTAACAGTATAAAATTCTTTTTCGAAGATCACGAAAGCGAAGTATATGCATGCAACGATGGCGAAACCGGATTGCAGCTTTTCGAAAAACACCAGCCTGATATTGTGCTTGTTGATTTAAATATGCCCGGAATGGGAGGACACAATGTAGTTGCCTACCTTTCCAGAAATTATTCCGATGTTCCCATAATTGTTGTTTCGGGAACCGGTGTAATCAAGGAGGCAATCCGTTCTATAAAACTTGGCGCATGGGATTTTGTAACCAAACCAATACTCAACTTCGAAGAACTTGAACTAAGTGTATTGCGTGCGCTTGAAAAGTCTTCTTTAATTAAAGAAAACAAGTCGTACAAAGAAAATCTAGAAAGACTCGTTGAAGAAAGAACCGGACAGCTCAATAAGAAATCAGAAGAATTACAAAACTTACTTGTACAGTATAAATTAGCAATGGAAAAAGCCGAGGAAAGCAACAGGTTAAAAACTGCATTCCTAAATAATATGTCTCATGAAATTAGAACTCCTCTTAATGTTATCCAGGGGTATGCTCAACTATTAAAGGAGGATTTTAAAGAAAATATATATGTAAGCGAATTGACTGAACCTATTTTAAAAAACACAAATCAGCTTCTGCAAATAATCGAGGACATATTAAATATTTCCATTATTGAAACAGGCCAGGCACGAATTAATTTAATAAGAATCGATGCTAATAAAACGATTAGAGAAATAATTGTTGCGAATGCAAACAAAGCAATAGAGAAAAGGATAGAACTTCTAACCGGCGATTTGCTGGAAGAAGAGCTCAGTCACATTACTATTGATCCGCTGATTCTAAAACAGATTTTGAACAATCTAATTAGTAATGCTATAAAATATACCGAACGAGGCTACGTAAAAGTAAGTGTAAAAAGAGATTCGCAATGGATCCAATTTTCCGTGGAGGACACGGGTATCGGTATCAGCCGCAATGAATTTAATAATATATTTGAGCGATTCAGGAGAGTAGAGAGTTACGTTATCGATAAATACAGCTCAACAACACAAGGAGGAACGGGCCTGGGACTTTCAATATGTAAAGGCTGGTTAGAACTAATTGGCGGGAAAATCTGGCTTGATTCAGAGCCCGGCAGAGGAACTACTTTTTATTTTGCAATTCCTGTTCATTCTTAAACTGTTTCGTAAAGATTTATTCTTTTGTGTCATTGTTCTTTTTTAAGCAAACCAATTCCCCGGAAGTCGTAGTTCACCAACCTTTGTTAAATTATATTTGATAAAAATCGATTATATATTCAGAAATTACTTATTTTTTTGTGTAAGCGTTTTTAGGCTACGTTTTGATAACCATTGCAACGGTATAAAATGCCTTTTTTTACCATTACTCGAAGTATTGTTAAGTGCCTTCCGGTTTTCCTTTTGCTGAATAATTTTATCTTTTTTGCTCAGGAACAAAGCGAATTCAGAAACATTTCATCGAACGATGGATTAAGCACCGGGATAGTATTTCAGATAACAAAAGACGATGATGGATTTTTTTGGTTTGCCACTCAAGATGGATTAAATAAATACGACGGTTATAATTTTACAGTTTACAAAAACAATCCGAACGACTCATTTTCTTTGTCGAACAATAACGTATCGGCGATATGTATGAATAATGGTTCGCTTTGGGCGGGCACCTGGGGCGGAGGATTAAATTTATTTAACGGTTCAAACAAGTTCACGCATTTTACAAATATACCCGGCGATACAACAAGTATTATTTCGGATTTGATTAAGTATATCTTCCGCGATAAAGCCGGTGTGCTCTGGATTGGAACTCCCTTTGGTCTCGATAAATTTAATCCGTCCACAAAAAATTTTACTCATTACCTTAAAGAAAATTACATCTTTCACATCACAGAGGATCGCCATCAAAATTTATTACTTGCAACACAGGATGGAGTTTACGTCTTCAATAAAAACCGGAGTAATTTATACAAATGTACTTTCAATAATGCAACCGCTTCTTCTCCTTTCAATTATATTTTAGAAGATTATCTTGGTGCCATTTGGGTGGGAACGCAAAAAGGCTTATTTCAATTAGATGTTAAATCCGGAAAATTCAAGGAACTAAGGCAGAATGAATTTGGATTTGAAGGCATCACTGATTTAAATGTGTTTTGTATGTACGAAGATAGCGAGCATAATCTTTGGATTGGGACGTTACGAAATGGCTTGTATAAATTAGATCGTAATAATAAAAACTATCAACTTTTTACTAACGATCCGGATGATCCACATAGTATTCAAAGCAATTCGATAAAGAACTTTTACCAGGATGAACTTGGTGTTTTGTGGATAGCAACATATCGCGGTGGAATAAATCTATTAAATCTGTCCGAACAAAATTTTAAGCGTTTTTATCACAGCCCAACCAATCCAACAAGCTTAAGCCAAAGTTCAACTTTATCTTTTTATACCGACGGCGGCAATACAGTTTGGATTGGCACAGTAGGCGGATTGAACAAGTTTGATAAATCAACAAATCAATTTAAATACATTCCATTTCCGGGAATTAAAGCTCAGAGTGGAGATGTGCCGGTAAACAGTATTTGCAAAGGCCCGGATAATAATTTATGGATCGGTACGGATATTTACGGTTTGTTCATTTACGATCCGGTCGCAAATAAATTTATCAATATCTCGAACGATCCTCTTTTTCCGATAAATCTAAAAGGCCTTTACATCCGCATGATTATTCGTGGTAAAGACGATGAATGTTGGATCGCAACCCAGAGTGGTTTATACAGATACGTCCCCGGCGAGAAAAAATTTATTTATTATTTAGCAGACGGAAGCACTGAATCAATTAGCGGAAATAATATCAGAACAATTTTTGAAGATAGCGATGGAATATTATGGATTGGTACAGCCAACAATGGATTAACACGCTTCGACAAACAGATGAACAAGTTCACACATTTTATCTATAAATCCAAAGATCCTAAGAGTCTTATCAACGATTATGTTATTTCGGTAAACGAAACCGATAAATATTTATGGGCCGGGACTCCAGTTGGATTAAACAGACTTGACAAAAAAACATTTCAGATTACTCGATACACAGAATTCGACGGGCTGCCAAATTCATGTATCAATGGAATTCTTAAAGATGCCGGGGGCAGCATTTGGATAAGCACAAATAAAGGTCTGTCTAAATTCAATCCTTCAAAGTACTCCTTTAGAAATTTTGATAAAAGCAGCGGCTTAGCGGGAGATGAGTTTAATTATAATTCTTGTTTTAAAAGCATTAGCGGCGAAATGTTTTTCGGCGGCACAAAGGGATTTATTTCCTTCTTTCCGGATCGTGTTCGTAAAAACCAAATTATTCCTCTCATTGTTTTAACAAAATTTCATATTAACGACAAAGAAATATTTTTCGACAAGGCGATCTCTCATTTAAAAGAAATTGAGTTGGATTATACAGAAAATAATTTCTCCTTTGAATTTGCAGCGCTTGATTATACTGCACCCTGGAAGAATCGATATATGTACAAATTAGAAGGCTTCGATCCTAATTGGATTTCATCCGGCACACGACGGCTTGCAAGTTATACCAACATAGACGGCGGTACTTATTATTTTAAAGTGATTGGAGCCAATAGCGATGGAATTTGGAATAGAGAGGGAATAACCGTGAAATTGGTTATTAGTCCTCCCTTTTGGAAAACATGGTGGTTTAGAGTCGGTTTGTTTTTAGTAATTGCTGCTATCGGCGTCTGCATTTATAAAATCCGTGTAAAAGGAATTGAGAATAGAAGAAAAGAGGTCGAGGGACTTAACGCTAAATTAGTAATTGAAAACCAAGAACGCAGGCAAGCCGAATCCGAGATGAAGATTGCAAAAGAAGCGGCTGAAAAATCCGATAAATTAAAATCCGAATTCCTTGCACAGATTTCACACGAAATTCGAACGCCAATTAATTCTATTCTTAGCTTTGCATATTTGCTTAAAGAAGAAATCTCAGATAAAGTTTCACCTGATCTTCGCGAAAGTTTTTCAATAATAAACGGTGCAGGCAAGCGGCTTATTCGCACAATCGATCTCATAATAAATATGTCGCAAGTGCAAACCAATTCTTATGAATATAACTTAAAGGCCTTCGATATTTTTAAACATGTTATTTCTCAGCTCGTTATTGAATATACAAGCGCTGCAAAAGAAAAAGGATTAAAATTCAATCTGGTTAAGGAAACAGAAGATACAGTTATTAACGCCGACGAATATACAGTTGGACAGGTTTTTGAGAACCTGTTAAATAATGCCGTCAAATATACAAAGGAAGGATGGATCGAATTAAAAATATCCGGCGCGAATAAAAAGTTAATAATCGAGATAAATGATTCCGGCGTAGGTATATCGCCCGAATTTTTACCGCATCTCTTTGAACCATTTACACAGGAAGAGGGCGGCTATACAAGGAGATTCGAAGGAAATGGATTGGGATTGGCATTAGTAAAAAAATATTGCGAAATGAACAAAGCCACTATCGACGTCCAAAGCGAGAAAGGAAAGGGCACTTCGTTTAAAGTAATTTTTAACGAGTCACTCAAATAAAATTTTTATTGTAAGACTTGCCGCGGCAGCCTTTACTCACTCCCGGAAACAAAAGCTATATTAAAAATGTTTAGATTAGCATTCTGATAAACCAAGTTGATATATTTACGTCTCAATACCGGTTTGTTAAGAATTTTACGCAATACAAGGATAAATATGAAGTTAAAAAACTCAATTATGATTTTAGGACTATGCGTATTACTAACTGCAAAGAGCTTAATTGCCCAAAATGGCGATGCGGTACTAAGCGGATTTGTTTCCGATGCCTCCAATGGGGAAGCATTGATTGGGGCCAACGTTTATTTGAACGAATTAAAGATAGGGACAGCTACAAATACCAGCGGGTACTATGTTATTCCCAATATCAATCCCGGCAAATACGAAATTGTTGTCAGCTTTCTTGGATACAAGTCTTTTTCCGAAATTATATCATTAGTGAATTCCGAAAACAGGCGATTGAATATAAAACTTGAGCCCGAAGCTATAATGGGACAGGAAGTTATCGTCTCGGCCGATTCAATCAAAACAATCGATAAGCTTTTTAACAAATCGATATCAAAAATCGATCTCAATTTATCGCAGATTGGGAAAGTACCCCAGGTAATAGAAGCCGACTTGTTGCGGACGCTGCAGACGCTTCCGGGAATTGTACCCCTATCTGATTTTTCCTCTGCAATTTACGTGCGCGGTGGAACTCCGGATCAAAATTTATTTCTAATCGATGGAACCGATGTTTACAATCCCGAGCACGCGTTCGGATTATTCTCAACATTCAACACCGACGCAATAAAAAAAGTTGAAATTTACAAAGGAGGATTCGGCGCGGAATACGGAGGTAGATTATCTTCTGTAATTAATGTAACGAACAACGATGGCAACCGGAATGAATTCGAAGGCAAAGTCTCACTAAGCCTTCTTGCGTTGAATACAACACTGCAAACTCCACTCGGAAGTTTCGGCTCGTTATCAGGTTCTTTTCGCAGAACATATCTTGATCAAACCGTCGCCAAATTTGTTGATGATATTCCCGACTATTATTTCTACGATGGCAATTTAAAAGCATTCTTCGATATTGACGAGAGTAATAAATTAAGCGTTAGCTATTACGGCGGCGAGGATAATCTCGATATTGTTTTTGATGAAGACAAACCGGATTCACCGGGATTTACTTACGTGTGGGGCAATCAAACGGGAAGTATAAATTGGAAAACTTTGTTCGGACCCAAACTCTTTGGTAATTTCTGGATAACCTCAAGCTACTTTTTTTCAGATTTTAATTTTGAGGGCGTCGAGTTCATTGAACAGAACCGAATCAATGATATTACATTTAAAGGCGCGCTCGAATATTTTTTCAGTGATCATTTTATTTTCAAATTCGGATTTGAACAAAAGAATGTAAGCGGCGGCCTTAAGCAAGAATTTGTAAGCGGCAAGGTTGATGTTACTAAAGAACGAAAACTTTATTCTGCATACTTTACAACGACATGGAAACCCGATCCGCTTTGGGATATAGAAGCCGGCATACGCAGCGATTATCTCGATTCCGACAAAGATTACAGTAACATCGATCCACGGTTGAATATTAAATACCGGCTTTCGACAAGAAGCAATCTAAAATTTTCATCGGGAATTTTTCACCAGTATGCTAACAGAATTCCAAGATTATTTTTTGTAAGCATTTGGACAACCGCCGACGAAAACGTCGAAGGTTCCGATGCTTCGCATTTTATACTGGGTTATCAACGCGAGTTATTTAATAAAATCGAACTCGAGGTTGAGGCATATTATAAAAATTATCATAACATCTATTCGTACAATTCGACGTTTTTTGTTGATGTTGAACCAAGCGGTTATACCGACGATGACAAACCCATTTTTAATTCCAGCAAAGGACTTTTCAACAAGGGCGACGGGTATTCTTACGGACTTGAGTTTTTACTTCGAAAAGATGTCGGTGCAATTACCGGTTGGCTTGCCTATTCGCTTGCGCAAACAAAATACACAATTGTAAATGTAAACAGGGGAACCGCTTTCCCGCCGAGACATGATAGAACACACGTGGTTAATTTTGTTTCGAGCATCGATTTGAATAATATCTTTAATGAGTTACGCGGAGAGCAATTTACAGACAGCGATAAAAAATGGACGCTCGGTATTACGTTCACATATTTTTCCGGTCAGCCGATAACACTTCCCGCGTCTGTGTACGTTGCTAATACCGCACCCGACTGGGATTTGAATGAAAACAGTTTATCGATTTATCCGTCGGGAATAAACGAGTATCGGCTCCCATATTATTCACGGCTAGATTTGAGTTTGACTTATGATATTCAATACGACGGCTGGTCTTTATCGCCGTATATTCAGGTTTTTAATGCGCTGAATAGGAAGAATGTATGGTTCATTGAATATGAAAATAAAATTGAAGACGGAATTGTTAAACAGCAAGTGAACAACGTGAACATGTTTCCTATTCTTCCGAGTATAGGTGTTAACGTAAGATTTTAAAATCATTTATTATTTCTTGATCTTATTCTTGTTCTTAATCCTACTCAGTGAACCACGGGCAGAAAAGAAGAATAAGATTAGGAATAAGATTAAGAAAAGTTTTTATAGGAGTTTTAAAATGAAGAAGCTTAGTTTTTTTATTGAAAGCATTCTGGCGAGCCTATCCCTTGTTTTACTTTTTACCTCGTGTGGCGAAAGTGTTGTGGAGATTGGGCAGAATACATATTCGCCCAAAATTGTAGTTGAAGGGTATCTCTTTCCCGAAAGGAAAGTGGAGAACATTAAAGTTACGAGAAACTTTGCGCTAAATACTCAACCCAATCCGTATTCGTTAATTTTATACAGCGCCGATGTTCGGATAACTGATTTGGAATCAGGTGTAGAATATAAACTTTCTTATAATCCCATTACTTTTTTATTTGATAACATAGAAGGTAATCTCTCGATTGGATATGATAAATCATACAAACTTTCCGTTACTGCTCTTGTTGACGGAAAACATTTGCAAACATCATCGGTTACCCGAACTCCGAAAAAAGGATTTAGAATTTTGAAAGAAGAATCGATACTTGATTCATTGCACTACATCGAGAAAGATTCAAGCGGTGTTGAAAAACAGTTCAAGATTATTTTCAAACCATCAGAGGGTTCAACGTTTTATGGAATTTCACGCGTCGCGCTCGATGGCTCGAAGCAAACATATATAGAAGACAATCCATATGTCGAAATTGATGACGAAGAATTGGATAAGCGGCTTACATCGATGAAATATCAATTCCGGTGGATGCAGAATGTAAACGATTATGCCGAAAGACTTGAACATGAAGTTCTCTGGCTCGGCACATGGTTTTACGGTTCCTACCGCACAATTATGTACGCCGGGGATGAAAATTTTAGATTGTTCGCACTAACAAATAAAAGTGTACAGGAATTCGACGGCAACTTCCACGAACCGCGCATCAACATGACTGGCGACGGCATTGGTGTTTTCGGTTCCTGTATTGCAGACACAGTTTATTACACTGTACTGAAGTAAAAGTGTTCAATTCATCACCTACTGACATGGGTGTAAATTATAAAACACGGCAACGATTTTTGTTTTGAAAATATAAAGTATAAATCGTATTTTCATTTTAACCGATTTTATTCCTTAGCTAACAAAATAACAATCAACATAACGGAGGTTTGTATGCAAACCTTTATATTGTTAACCAAGCTCTCTCCCGAAATTTCCAAACAAATGAAAGACCGGATAAACGTCGGGCATAGATGGCTTGATGAAGTAAAAGAAAAATGTCCGGAAGTAAAATTCCTTAATCATTATGCGCTCCTCGGTAAATATGATTTTATGGATATTTACGAAGCACCGAATGAAGAAATTGCCGCTAAGGTTTCCATGATAAGCATGAAGAATGGAGCGTTCAGCGCCGAAAGTTTGATTGCTATTCCATACAAAAAATTTCTCGAACTAATAGCCGAGATATAAACGGGAATATGAAAATCAGAACTCAGATTGTTATGATTATTTTTGATTTATTATAATCTTAGGTTATCATAATAATCATAAAAATCCGCGTTCCATTCTTTTTTTATACGGTAAAGATATTTCTTTCGCTCTCAAGATTTATGTGCGGATGTTTTTTTTCAAGAGTATCAATTAGTTTAATCATACTCGCGGCAAATTCTTTATGCTTCGGCGAGTTGGTATTTCGCGGTCTATGCTCGGCGGCTTGAATTATTTTTTTCACTTCGGTTATTATTTTCAAACAACCCTCGCTTAAAAATGTACCGCTGAATTTATCCCAAATATAATCCGTTGCAATATTGTTCGGATGAAGCATATCTTGTTTATAAAAACGGTAATCGCGCAGATCATCCATTACAATTTCGTAGGATGGAAAATAAAAACAATTTTCTTTTCCTTTTATCGATTCATGTAGAGCGAGGAATAAAATTGATTTGCTCAATTGATTATCAACTGCGCCGTCCCGCCAATGCCGCACCGGACTGATTGTAAGAATGATTTTCAATTTGCTGTTAATTTCTTTAAGCAGATTTATTGTCCGGTCAATCCGTTGTTTCGTGTCTTCGAAGGAAAGTAAATATCTGTTAAATTGATTACCCGGAATTTTATGACAATTGGAAACGATGATCCCTCTTTCTTTATGTTCGAACACAAAAGCCGTTCCGTAAGTAATAATAAAATAATCAGATGATGTGAGAAATTCTTTTGTTCGTTTTATTCCAGAATTGATTTTATCTAAGCATTTTTGTTTATCGTGATGCGAAAAATCCGAATGATGATAAAAGCTGTGCCACTCATCCTGATCAAATATTAAATCCTTTTCGGTAAACATTTTTTCATCGGATAAAATTTTTATGCCGTTAAATATCGAGACGGGATTATATAGCACTCCGAATGGATTAGATAGCACATCAAACTTATAATAGAAAAAATACTCCCCGATATTTTCTGCAAAGCACGAACCAATTGTTAATATTTTGTGGTGATGCTCGATTGGGATTGTACTTATATCTGGAATAATCTCTGTTCGAAAATTCATCGGCTACTCGATTTGTTTTGGCGTGTTCAAAAATACGAAATGAAGGATTGATTATATAGGATTTACTTTATAATCGCTCGAGGGAATTAAAATTGGGTTGATATTTTGAAATATTAGCCTAATATTTGAAACAATATCTTTGGTCAAAAAATGAAAAAATGCTTTTACTTTGTTCTATTACTCTCAATCACATTATTAGTCAGCTGCGGCAGCGACGAGTCCGGCACCGACAATACTGATCCTAAAAAACCATCTGTTACCGGTGATTGGCAGGACTCAGTTAAAACGGGCTCTACTTCTTTGAAAGTAAATCTACAGCTAATTCAAGCATATAGCGTGATAACCGGAAGTGTTCAATTAAGCCTGAAAAGAATATATGAAGGCGTTACCGAGACATATGAATTCTCCAGTTCTGGAATTAACGGCACATCCACTAACTCAAATGTAGAGGCACATGCGGGTAAAAAGGGCGATGAGTTTAAATTTGCAGGTCAAGTTTTAGAGGACAATACAAAACTAAGCGGGACAGTCACTTTTCAAATTTCGGGCGAAAATAAAATATATTCATTTGACATGGTTTTCGAAAAGTATTAACCGGCACCATAAATAGTCAGGCGCCGGTTATTATTCTTTTTCTAAAAATTGACAACCGCCATTAAATATATCCAGCTTGATGTATCTTCCCCTTTTGTTTCTTTGAAAATATCTCCGGGGGAAAACAATGAGGCTCCGCCTTGCAAAGAAACGTTATTGCTGTACTTGTAATTCAACGTCAAATCGCTTTCAAATCCAAAGTCTTTTGATTTAGTGCCATCTGCAAGCGACATTTCCTGTGCAGCATTAAAAAGATGACCTGCAAAGGCGACTTTAAAATTCTCAAACGGATTCATCGAGAATTTTAGATGCAAATCCATAATTCCTTTTTCATCCGTATCTTTTGGAATATTAGTGAAGTAATCCATATAACCAAGGTATTTATGTCCGGTACCATACAAAGTATTGAATACTTTATATTTGTCATCGTCTGAATTATCATCGCCGCTCAAGTAATCTATACCAGCTGAAATTGTGGGTTTTAAAACTTCGTTGAAAGTGTACCCCGCATTGAATGCTACAAGGAAAGCGCTTATATCCATTTTTTGTGTTGCTGGAGTAATTGATCCAAGCTGATACGAAAACTCGGTTTCGTGTGTAAAACCGAATACATCGCCTTTAACATACATACCCAATGTATATCTATCAAGAATTTCAGATGGAAGTTTCCTCTGCCAAATTATAAACGGCATTACTTTATAACCGGACGCAAATTTAATATCGCCGTGAACCGCAAGGACATACATATCTTCATAATCATCGGGTAACGACTTTTCTATTTCCTGAAATCCAAGGAATTCCAAATCGAAGGAGTTAGTTTTTAGTTTCATTAAAAAGCCGTCTAAACTTCTACCGGTGGTTCCCCAGTCACTTACTCCGAATAGTCTTTCATTTCCATACGACGCTTCCATCCTTCCAACTTTTACATCAACAGGGAGTGAGAAAAAATCTTTTATTTCGAAATACGCTTGATGAAGATCGACATTCGCTGTATTTGCTGTTGGCGATGATTCTGTTCCGAACATTCTACCGTCTTGAATTTGAATAAATCCATTAACATCTTTGGACGGCATGAATTGAACACCTAAACGTGAGCGTAGCGTTGTGTATGTCGAAACTTTTGTATCACCAGAAAAATCTTTATTATCAAAATCGAGTCGCGGGCGAAGCTGCCCGGATAATTTAAATGTCTCTTGAGCAAAAATATTTTGCTGGAATAACATCAACATAAATGAAATTGCCAATAATATTTTTTTCATAATCCTCTCCTTGAAATTGATGTAACTAAAATAACAAAATTTGGACATAATTTTCGTCCGGCGCTTGATTTCAAAAAATCTACCTTTTTGTTGCTCATCAAAATAAGAACACCTTTGTTCTGTACAATTTATTTTTTGTTATTTGTTTACCGTTATTTATCATCAATATTTTTGAAGTGTTCCCTGTCTTTCCTTTGCTTTTTTATCCCATTCAACTGCAGTTGTTTTAAGGAAATCGTTTTTGTCTTTTCGAAGTGATTCCATTTCCAGATTAATATATTTCTGTGCTTTTACTTTTGTTGAGATATCCGGCAATTGAACCGGGTAATTAACTCCAAGTTTTATTAATACCGCTGTTATTGCTCTTCGAGCTTCTTCTGATTTATGTAGCGAGGTACCAAGCACACGCAGTGCTTCAACGGGAGCGTGGAATCCCATTCCGTTGGCTGCCGCTACCCAATCCCATCTCCACTGTGCGTGACGAATGAGTGTTAAAGATTCTTTCATCTGCTGTTCGGTTGCTCCGTTATCCCATGCAATCTTTGCTTCGATGTGTGCGGCGGCAAGCGACTTCTCTGCCATTCTCCGAAGTTCTTCCAATCTATCCTGTCTGTCGTATACATCTTGAATTAGAGTTTCGGTTTCTTGTCTATGACAAACCTGGCATGAGTTTGCAATATTATTCAAGGGGCTTTGAATGTGATGATCCGTGAACTTGACCCCGCCTTCGCTTTTATACGGCATGTGGCAATCTGCGCAAGAAACTCCTCGTTTCGCGTGGATACCGGTCATGAATAATTCATAATCAGGGTGCTGTGCTTTCAACATCGGAGCTTTACTTAGTGCGTGGGTCCAATCGGAAAATTCAATATTATCGTAGTATTCTTCCATAGCGTCGGCGCTGAATCCTTTATCCCACGGGAAAGTCAAGTACTGCGCTCCTTCAATTTTTTTCTTGTCAAAATAATACTCAACATGACATTGCGCGCAAACAAGTGAGCGCATCTCGTTGCGGGTAAAATCATTAATGTTTTTTCCCTGTCGTTCAAATGCTTCTATTAATGCCGGGCGTGTTATTCTAAGATTCATTGTTTTCGGGTCGTGACAGTCCTGGCAGCCGATTGGATTAATAATTTCGTGACCTTTGTCCCGCCATGTTCCCTTATAAAAATTCGCGATGCCGTCTTTTGCCATTAATCTCGGAACATCGGTGCTTTTGCACGACCAGCATGTAGCTGGCTGCGGACTTACTTTATTGCCTCCTGTGCGTAACGTATTTCGAATATCAGTAATGGCATAGGCATGTCCTCTTCCCTGGTTATAATCTTTGGAGAATGCGTATCCAGCCCACATTACTACGAGCTCCGGGTATTTTTCGAGATAGTCAATTGTCTTTGAGCCGCCATGTTTACTTGCGAAATCTGTTTCAAGCGTTTGTCTATATGTTTCGTATTCTCGAGGAAAATTTTCCCCCCAGATTTCGTTACGGGGTTCCCATTCCGCAATTGGCTTTACCATTTGCAGCGCATAATTGGCCTCACTTCTTCTTTCAATTATTGATGAAGCAAAAAGGCCGATAAGAAATACTATTATAATAGTAGCAATAAATAAAACCCAATTTACCAACGGTTTTCTTTTTTTTGTTTCTTCCATGATGCTATCCTTTTAAAAAATCACTTTAGTTATTTTCTTGTATCAATAATGGTACTCATCCATTCCGGAATTACCGGAGATAATTTTGGAACGCGCGCATAGGGTGTAGACGAAAGACTATTTACCCTTCCGTGCGGAGTTTCGCGATGGCAATCCCAGCAATACCTGTCGCCTTCATCAATAATTGCTTTTGAACTAATCGCTCTCAGCGATACCGGATGAATATTATTCGAGTGGCAGCGAATACAATTTTCTTGAACCGCGTTCTTCCCAGCTTCTTTAATTCTAATTACCTGGGGCTCCAACCTTAAAGTAAACATCGTGGCGTGCCTCAATCCATCCGAGGCTTTGAAATAGTATTTTCTGAAAAAATTATCCTGCGGAACGTGACAGTCGTTGCACGTTGTTACCTTTCCGTGGCTTCCTCTTTCCCATGTTGCAAACTGCGGCGACATGATGTGGCAATTCACACATGCTTTAGGATCGTCGGATAAATATGATACCGCATTAGATATATATAGTATTTGAAGAAGAAGACCAATCACAATCCCCCCAAGTAAAATTACCGGAATCCTCCAGCCCGGAGGAGGCATAATAGAATTAATTACTTTCTTCATGTTTGATTTTCTCCGAATACGGTTTCAGCATCTGTGGGTTTTGTTTTTCAGATTTTCTATTAAGTTCTTTTAATTCGGTTGTGCTTCGGGGATGACCATATTCATTCATTTTTTTGAAATGAATAAGGTACTCATTTTTCGAGATATTGTTTTTCCAGTTGCCGGTTAGCATTCCAACTCCTGTAATTGCTGCAAATATAATAACTACTCCGAAGGCAACCAATTTTTTCGAAACATTTTGTTTTGTTACAATCGATTTTAATTGAAGCGTCTCGGCCACCGGGCATGCATCAACGCAGCTCAGACATGATGAGCATTCGTCGGAAAAAACTGTTTTTACTTTATCAACTTTTATGCGTGCCGGGCATGCTTTTGCACATAAGGTACAGTCGATACAACTTGCAGTGTTTCTTTTAATTTTATTCGGACTAAGCAAAGATAAGATTCCAAGCAATGCACCATAAGGACACAAATATCTGCACCAAAAATTTCGAGCTATAATTGAAAGAACAAAAAGCGATGACAGTACAATTAATGAAAACTTCGAAATGCCTGCAAAGAAATACCACATCTTAACATCGGAGACAATGTTGTACGGTGAATCAAGAAATGCCTGCAATGCAAAAAGCGTCATTGAAAAAAATATCGCGTAAACAAAAAACGCAAGAAGCAGGTATTTCAACCCTCTTAACGGATAATCGAGCCAGCGTGGAATGCGATAAATTTTTTTGAACAATTTTTTTTGAATCCACTCGCCAAAATCAGCGATGTACTCCGATAACGTCCCGATCGGACAAATCCAGCTGCAAAAAGCCTTACCAAAGATAAACGAGACCAAAAGTATTGCAACAAGAATAAACATACCTGCTGGATGAGCCTGATGAATTATTCCGGTCTGGAAAAAATAGAATAGACTCATCAATGAACTAATCGGCAAAAATGCTTCGGCGCCTGGTGGTCTTTCAAAAAACGAAGACGTTCCATTCGACTCCAGATAATTAGTAAATAAATAAAATTCAATCCCAATCCACAAGCAAAGCAATACAAATACCGCCTGAATTATTGCTCTATATTTCTGTATCGGTTTTTCGAGGTTTTTTATGATTTTTGCGGGCATTATGTTTTTCTTTCTTTATCAGAATGTAAACTCTGATTCTAAATTAATAATCCACAGAATCAATGTCAATAATCTTCTTAAAATGAATTATTATTGCTATTGTCAGGGTTTATTGATTTTTTTATTACAATGTAATATTTTAGAACCAGATAAATAATTCTGTTTATATCGGGGCAATTTATGTTGAGAAAAATCATCAGTATCAATGAAGAAAGGTGTGACGGCTGTGGTCAATGCGTACCCGAATGCCATGAAGGAGCACTGCAAATAATAGACGGCAAAGCGAGATTGATCAGCGATTTGTTTTGCGACGGGCTCGGGGCCTGTCTCGGTCATTGTCCAACAGGAGCACTTACGATTGAAGAAAGGGAAGCTGAACCATATAACGAAAGAAAAGTAATGGACTATATTATTCGGGGCGGCCCGAACGTAATAAAAGCTCACTTAATTCATTTACTCGACCACAACGAGGTTGCGTTTTTCGACGAGGCGATTGATTATCTTAAGGAACGCGGTATAGAAATACCAAAATTAGAAAATTCACAAAAACCTCATTCGGCATGCGGATGTGCGGGTTCGGCAGAAAAAACTATCGAAACCGAAAATCAAATTGAAAATGAAGATAACGGCAAACGTCAATCGCATTTAACACAGTGGCCTATCCAATTGCATCTCGTTTCGCCCCAGGCAGCATATTACAAAAACTCGGATTTACTGCTCGCCGCCGACTGCTGCGGTTTTGCGTATCCCGATTTTCATAAAGACTTTTTAAAAGGTAAAAGCATTACCATTGCGTGTCCCAAGCTGGACTCAAACAAGCAAGTTTATCTCGATAAATTAATAACCATGATAAACGAATCGAATTTGAAATCAATTACAGTAATGATTATGGAAGTTCCCTGCTGCAGCGGTTTGTTCCAACTGGCAAAACAGGCTGTTGAATTTGCTGCAAAAGAAATCCAATTGCGTGCTATCGTCATCGGTATCAATGGTGATATTTTGAAAGAAGTAGAAATGTCCATGTATAATAATTAGCATAAATATCTTATTTTGTTACCATCAAAAATATAAGGGGAGAAATAACATGAAAACAATTTTTCCGATTCTTCTTTTATTGTTTATTATCACTTCAACTTACAATGCCCAGAATTGTGTTGACTGTCATTATACTGTTACTCCACAAATAGTAACCGACTGGCAAATCAGCAAACACGCTGAGAATGATATGGACTGTTCTGTCTGCCACGGTTCGAAGCATCAATCAGCCGATGACATTTCGAAGGTTGAGTTGCCGACGGTTGAAACATGCGCCGCATGTCACAACACACAAGCGGGACAATACAAAAAAGGCAAGCACGCATTGGCATGGGCTGCAATGAATGCAATGCCAACTGCACATATGCAGCCGATGGCGTTAATGGGCGGACAAAAAGGCTGTGGCGGATGTCATAAAATAGGAGACAAATCCGAAGCGGAAATTACACAATTAAAAAAAGACGGTTCGGTTTTCGGACACCAGGCTTGCGAAAGCTGCCATACACGTCACTCATTTTCAGTTAAAGAAGCCCGTCAGCCCCAGGCATGTCAAACATGTCACCAGGGATTCGACCATCCGCAATGGGAGATGTATTCGGGTTCAAAGCATGGGGTTCGTGCTTTATTAAAACAGAACGGAACACTACCTGAAAACACAGCGGCGCCGACGTGTCAAACATGCCACATGCCCGAAGGCAATCACGAAGTACGAACCGCGTGGGGATTTTTAGCCGTAAGATTACCGATGCCCGAAGACGAACAATGGGCAAAAGACCGCGTTACAATTCTGCAGGCGCTTGGCGTGCTCGATCCCGATGGGAAACCGACACCGCTTGTTGATGTTGTTAAAGCGGCAGATGTGGCAAGATTGACGCAAGAAGATTGGCAGCGCGAACGCGATAAAATGATTAAAGTATGCGGCGATTGCCATTCCGAAAATTTTGCGAAAGCAGAATTACAAAAAGGTGATGATATGATTAAAAATGCAGATAGATTAATGGCTGAAGCAATTACTACAGTAGGAAATTTATACAAGAGAGGTTTGCTCAAAAAACCCGCGACCTATCCGTTCGATTTCCCGATACTGCTTGCATTCCACGATGCTCCGACTTCGATTGAGCAAAAATTATTTGTTATGTTCCTCGAACATAGAATGAGAACTTTTCAGGGAACATTCCACGCAAATCCGGATTACGCACTTTGGTATGGCTGGAGTGCAATGCAAACGGATTTGACTGAAATAAAAGAAATGGCTGCCGATATGATAAAAGCACATTGACATAACTATTATTTGATTGTAAGCCGTCACACTCTTTATTGGTGCGGCGGCTTTTTCATTTCGCAAATGTATTATTTAAAATATTGTTTGAACAAGTTTATAAAAATCATTATCTATCCACTGTTCAAAAATTAAAACCCGCAAAGACATGATTTACCAAAACTCCGAATTTTACGATAACCTTTCTGAATTTTATGATGGCATGATCGATTTCAAAAAGTCGCTGGTTAAAAAATCGGAATTGCTGAAAAATTTTACGGGAGGATGTAAATCTGCATTGGATGTCGGATGTGGTACCGGAGTTGACTCAATAGCGCTTGCACTGAACGGATTGAAAGTAACGGCAATTGATCCTTCGCCGAAAATGATTGAACGCGCTGTGGAAAATGCCTTCCAATCGAATGTTGAGATTAATTTTATAAACGGAGTGATGGAGAATGTTGATTTACCCCGGGGTGAATATTTCGATATAGCTGTTTCGTTGGGAAATGCTGCAGCTAATATTCCAACTGATGAATTGATTTTCACACTTCAAAAAATTCACGACATGCTTGGTTCCGGCGGCAAGCTTCTGATTCAGATTTTAAACTATGATTTGATATTGGAAAAACAAGAAAGGATAGTTAACATTTCTAAATCCGGAGAAAATTATATCGTCCGGTTTTACGATTTCGAATGGGACATTGTTCGTTTCAACATTCTTGTTTTTAATGAGAAGGATAGAAGTAACTATCAAATGTTTTCATCTCAGATTTTCACTCACACAAAATGCGAGATGGGAAGCATTCTCAAAGATTGCGGATTTTCAAATATCGAATTGTTCGGTGGATTGGATAAATCGGTTTTTGATCCTGGAAAATCGAAAGACCTAATAATGGCTGCATCAAAATAAAGAACAGGCAACTCACCCCGTCACCTATCCATCAATTATTTAGATTTCGCTAATAATAATAACCTATTGTAAAGTAGAAATAGTATGGTCCCCAGCTTATAATATTTTCAGGAAATGACCTTTCTATTATAAAACTTTTTCCTACAGAAAAATCTGCCGGGCCTATTGGCGTGTCCCATGATAATGTTGCGCCGATTCCATGCCGCAGATCTTTAAATCGGATGGTTTCCCTTTCCGACCAAATCGAACCAAGATCGTACCTTACTCGGAAATATGAATTAAAAAACATTTGGAATGGAATATCGAATCGGTATTCGAGTGATGCAAGAAAAACCTGTCTGCCTCTGTATTCGTTATCCCGCAATCCGAAAAATGAATTCTGACCACCGATAGAAAACTGTTGACTTAGCGGAAGCGTTTCATCTGCAAATCCTACAAAAAATCTTGTGCTCATTGTATGAAGAGTGTCGAGCGTAAAGATGCTGGTATAATCAAAAGAAAACTTTGTGAATCCGATGTCGCTGCCAAATGCGCTTTGGGCAGTTTCATAATAGCTATTAATAAAAAATCCGGATGTGGGATAGGGGAATTTATTTTGAGAGTCAATCGACATTCCAACTTTTATGCTTGCAATATCATGGTTCTCAAACATTTCAGCAGGTACATCGGATTTATTGATTATTTGTGCCGATTGAAATTTTCCTTCCACAAAGATGTTGCCAAATTTTTCAACTTGAGTGCCCATACCCAATGATGCCCCGGAGAAAACTTGCCGGTATTCGGCAATCTTCGAGCGGCTGAATTTATTCAAATTCCCGGTGGAATCATCTGTATAAACATTCACATCGTTGAATTCATAGAAGGCTCTAATCTTGTAAGTGAGATATGAATCGAATATCCTGTTAGCGCGATGTTCAAAAACAAATGATCTGTTTCTCAGTCCGCCCGAAAAGATCGCTCCAACTTCGGTACCCGATCCAAAAAGATTTTCTTCACGTAAATCTACTGAAGCCTGGGTTAAATTCTCATTATCAATTCTTAATCCGAACCGTACAACCTTTGAGGGTTTTTCGATAACGTTGACAGTCATATTATTCTGATTATCTGTTCGTTGAAGTGTAAGAACAACATCTTCAAAAAGATTGGTGGTTATCAGGTTGTGCAACCCTGTTTTTACATCTCCAATTTTGAATTGATCTCCCTCTTGAAATTTGAATTCACGCGTAATTACACTTACATCCGTAAGTTTATTCCCTTTTACAAACATGTTGTAAATATTGCCTTGTGATATTTCAACTGACAGCGTCCGGGTGGTCCCGTCAAAATTCAGTTTTTCAATTTTCGCCAATGAACGTCCGCGCGCGCGGTAATCTCTCAGTAAATGAATCGCGGCATTAACAGTTTTTTTAGAATTGAATGGTTTTCCGACAAGCGCTGAAAAATACTTTTTATCAAGCTCTAAATTCTGATTGTTTGCGTCTGTGCATTGAACAAAAGCAACGGTGGGATTTTCTATTGCATTAATTTTTAATTCCGATCTGTTTCCAATTATATTTATTTCGGCATCTACGTCTTTATAATAACCGGAATTTATAAGATTGTTGATATCGAAAAGAATTTCATTACTGCTAACCGAATCACGTATCGAATACTTTAATATAAGTTCGCGTTCAATCTCGGAGACATTTTCACAGAAAGAGATATTTTTAAAATAAACCTCTTGATTTTTAACTCTTGAGTAAAATTTATTTCTGATTAACATCTTAATCGAATCAACTTTACTAAGCGTGTTTTCGTATCCTGTCTTTATTAGTCCTTCAATACCCGTAAAGTCATCGTTCTTTTTATCTCCTACCTGCGGTGTGATTACATAGTCTGCCGCATCGAGGTTTTGATTAATAATAATGTTCATTGGAATACTTACAATTTGATCCGCAATTTCCCATGGGTATGTGAGTTCTTCTCGCCTACGTAGTGCGCTGGTAGCATTGACAGCCAATATAAAATCACTGCCCAAATCGACAGCGACACTCACCGGTACATTGCCAACAAGTCCGCCATCAACAAGTAAAAGTGAATCAATCTCTACCGGTTCCAGCAAAAACGAAACACTTGAACTTGCCCGCATGGCCTGGCTGAGGCTGCCTTTGTCTAAAACAACTTTTTTTCCATTGATAAGATCTGTACTTACCGCGCGATATGGAATTAATAAATCCGAAAAACTTTTTTCGGAATTCAATGGGGCATTAAGAGTTAGTAAATTTAGAAAAGAAGAAACCTTCAATCCTGTGTTGAATGCTTTAGGTATAATCGGCCGGAGGCCATCAAGCCTTAATGCAAAAATTGCCTTGTCTTCAGTAATTTTTTGATCGAGAAATAAATCATTTCGATCTGTTTCACTTAATGCAAAAAAATCCTTCCAACGGGCAGATATTATTATTGAATCTAACTGTTCAACAGAATACCCCGATGCATAAAGTCCGCCAATAATACTTCCCATGCTTGTACCGACAATCAAGTCAAACTCAATATCATTTTCCACAAGCGCTTTAAGAACACCAAGCTGAGAAATACCTCGGGCGCCGCCTCCGCTTAATACTAAAGCTGTTTTCGGAGTTTCTTCGGTTGACAGGCATGTTAATCCAAAAGGAAGATTTTTTTCAATCGGGGTTAGAGAAAGAGTATAATAATTTTGCGCGAAGAATAATTGATTACAAAAGAAATAAAATACGAGTACAAAAAAACTTTTTTTGACCATATTCAAAACGAGAAGAAGATTTTATTATAATTTCTTTCTTCTATTTTTAACGGCTTCGCGCTGATTTTGTTTTTGTGCAGTCTGCTGTTTTTCGGCTGCCTCCATCATCCTCTGCATAAAGCCGCCTTTCTTTTTGGGATTGGCAACCGGCTCCAATTTATCGTCGCCTTTTTTATGTGTAACATAATATTGTTGTGCAATCGAAAAAACGTTGAACATAAAGTAATAAAGGTTCAATCCCGAAGAAAAATTCATAAACATAAGTGTAAACATTACAGGCATCATGTAAACAAGCGCCTTTTGGCTTGGGTCTTTTACACTCATCTTTTGTTGAAAGAACATTGTTATACCAAGCAGAGGAGCTAAGCCCGAAACTTTATCTACGTTAAATAGTGGGATTTTAAAAGGTAGAGTGAAGATTACATCCGGAGACGACAAATTAGTAATCCAAAAGATAAACGGTTCGTGTCTAATTTCTATTGCCACATTAAAAAAAGTAAACAATGCCACAAGGATCGGCATTTGTAAAAGCATCGGCAAACAACCGCCGGCAGGATTAATCCCATAAGTGGAATATAGTTTCATCGTCTCTTTCTGAACCCTTGCCGGATCATCTTTGTATTTCTCCTTCAATTCCTTCATCATTGGTTGAAGCAATTGCATTTTCCTCATCGATTTCATACTCTGCTTTGTAAGCGGATATAAAACAATTTTTATGATGAGTGAAAAAATGATAATTACAAAGCCATAATTGGGAATAAAGATGTGAAGGAATTTAAAAAGTGGAAGCAATATGTACTCTGATATAGGCGTGATGATTACACGCAATCCGAGAAAGTTTCCGAAATCAAAAATGGTTTCAAAATTTTTGTTGTAGCCCTTTAGTATATCGTAATTAACCGGGCCAAGGTAAAGTTTGTATGAATCTTTTTGATAATCGGAATTACTAAACGGTACTTTTAAACTTGCACGGTAAACCTCTTTTTCGCCTCTTACCGAATACTTTCTCTCCCCCTTAAAATCAGCGCCACCTTCTTCTTTCGGCTTGTCTGGCGAAATAATAACCGCAAAATATTTATTCCGAATCGATAGCCAGTCAACCTTACCATTTATATTTTTTTTCTCTGGCTCGTCTGCGGAAGTAGCGTCAATAACTACTTTTTCGTCTCCAGAAAAAGCTATTGCGTTTGAATATGTAGATTCATCAACCGAGTTTTCTTCAACAAAATTAATTCCGTTCGACCACTCAACATCGTACCTGTAACTGCTAATAACCGAATCCATATTAACAAATTCGACATCGACATTTGACATATAGTTGTTTGCAAAAAATGTAAAATTCTTTTTGATGATGTTCTTTTGCGGTGTCTCAAATACGAAAGAAATTTTCGCCGAATCTTTGCCTGTGAGTTTGAAGTTGTTTCTTGAATCAGCTTTAAAATCGAGTTCTTTCGTATTTACAAATTTCCCCTCTGTCGAGACAAACACAAGATTAAAATCGCCGCCCTCGGCTTTTGTGTTCACAAGTTGAACATGAGTGTTTTTAAAATCATCTTCGGGGAATTTTTCATGATACCATGTTTCGTATTCTTTAAGATAACATCGCTTTATCTTACCACCCTTAGTAGTAAGTTCGTATAAAGCCAAATCGGTTTCAATGGTGATAACTTTTTCAGGTTCGTTTGTAGATGCAAACGGGCCGGTATTCGTTTCATTATCAACTTCGTTTTTTGCTTCTTCTTTTTTTACTTCTTCTTGGGCAGGAATTTTTGAAGTATCTTTTGTTAAAGTGGAATCGGCCGGTACCTTAGTGGGCTTCTGGGGTTCCGGGGCATTCATAAAAAGCCATACAACTAATACTAATCCGATAAGAACAAATGCTAATGTTGTATTTCGGTCCATCTATTATTCCTGCATATTTAATACTACTTTGAAAAAATTCTTCTATGAATCATTGCAATTACCGGAGTTTTTCAAACGAACTGAAATTTTACTAATAAGGTCGATTATTTCATCAATAAAATCTTTGAGCGCCGGTTTTTTAAAATTTTTCTGATTGACACGGTTTAGCATAAATACAACAAAAAGAATCCCCTGTTTCTGAACACAAACATTTATAAGAGATTCTTTATTCAACCGGAAAGATTCTTTAAATAATCTTTTGATCCGGTTGCGCCAAACAGCAGTACCGGCTTTTTTCGAAACGGTAAAGGCGGCTTTTACACCGGATTGTTCGTTTGAATTTTCAAAACAAAAAACGGCTTTAACTTTGCCGTTTTTAGAAAGAACAAAACTGCCTTTTGTAAATAATAAGTCGAGACGTTTTTTACTTTTGATTCTTTCTGTTTTAGAAAGACCAAACTTTTTCACATTTATTATTCGTCGCTAACTGTTAGTTTTTTTCTGCCTTTGGCTCTTCTGCTTGCAAGAACTTTCCTTCCGTTCTTGGTCGACATTCTTTCACGGAATCCGTGCTTGTTTTTTCTTTTCCTATTGCTTGGTTGAAATGTTCTTTTCATATACTTCTCTGTAAATTATCCAAAAAAATGAGTCCAAACTTAGCCAATTAATCCAAAAAATACAATAATTGCGTAATTTATTATTATCAAACAAGTTAACCGAAAAAGCCCATTCTAAAGAGGGTTTAAAAAGAGGAAGGCGGCAATCTTAACAGGCAGCCCAGCCGATTGCTACCGCTAATCTCACCGCCAAAATTTAATGGTGGGTCATATGCTATTTGAGAGTGCTTCTGTGGTTCCACTCTCAAAGTAAATGCCAAATCTTTTTATGCTAAAATAACTGTAAATATCACTTTTTACGTTGACGGGCATCATTTGATATGTCTCAGAATGGAAAACAGTATTAAAATAAGACACAAAATCATTATGGCAGATAATTCCAAAGGAGCGCTGTTTATTACCAACTGATTGTGTTGTAGCGGTATGATATCGAACAAATAATTAAATCTTCAATCTTCTATGTAAATTTTTATCTCATCAAAAGCATTTTCTTTGTTAGGATTTTGTCCTCGCATCTAAGCTGGTAAAAACAAACACCGTTCGGCACTTCAATGCCCTGTTCGTTTTTTGCATTCCACTCATAACTGTGCAAACCGGCATGCTGCTTTTGATTTGAAATAGTAATGGATACCTTCCCCCGAATACCCGAACCGTCGGTCGCAGTAGCGATGACATCTACCTTCCCGTTATTTATTGCCGTCAATACACCGTCAACACTGATAGATGCAACAGCCGGGTTTGAGACCGACCAGGTAACCGATTTTAATGTTGCATTAGATGGACTAACGGTTGCGGCCATCTGCAAAGTTTCTCCATCGACGGAAATAGACGTTACACCACTTTCACCTTTTACGGTTATCCTTGTTACTTTTATTTATAAAGGCGAGACCACAGGTAGCCCATCAACATCAACTACTATTACGGAATTAATTGCGTTCGGAGTTGTTGCCGGTACTAAAATGGTGATACACCCATCGCTTTCTGTATATCCTAACGAAGTAATGGGATCGTTCATTAAATATATTCTATTAATTGTATTTGAGAGTGACGGGATTTTCAATTGACCATCCACCGGCCATGTGAATACGTGAGCAAATAATTTGCCTTCCCTTTTTGCGTAAACGCCCCAATATGGTTCACTTTAAATGGACTTCGTTATGTTTTGCCGTTATCACGAGGTATTTCATTCATGCTTTTTCAGCCAGGCTTGCTATTGCTCCTTCGTTGAAATTTAGAGAAAACATGCGTTTGATAATCCGGCTTGATCCAATTTTCCGAACTAGATGCCCACTCCCCATGTCCCAAATATGAGTATGATCCAAAATGTATAAACATTCCGAAGCGAGCTTCGTAACACCATTCCAGCTTTTGCGGGATACCGTACTGAGCAAATGATGAGCTCACGGAAATAAGAATTAGAATGAAAAAAACCCAAAAGAAGATTGCAGAATTTTTTCTCATGAAATTAATCCGTTAATACTTTTAACAAATTCATCTTACTATCTATAACCCAAATATCAATATTAATTTACTTACATGGAAAATGTTTGATAAATAAATTTGTTTTAATTTATCCTCATATAATCTAACAGCATTTTGTATTTTTGAACAACTCTTTGAAACCATAATGGAATATCGAAAATGAAAAGCACACTAAAATCAGTATTCATCTTAACGATTTTATTCGTAATCCAAAATCAAATATTGTTTTCTCAATCAATCTCATCGCAGCAGGAATTAAAAACATTCCTTGATGAAAAAGAAAAAATCTTCGAAGACATTTCCGTACAAATGGGAGTTGCAAATTGGAATGTTTATTCCGCCGAGGGTGAAGCAGACCTTGATACACCAAACAAAAGGTATGTGGATTTATTTTCCGATAAATCCCTTAACGAGGCTATTACTGATTGGTATAAAAAGAAGGACGAGATTGAAGATTTGGTTCTGCAACGTAGAGTTGAAGTATGGCATCACGTATTAACCAGTGCGAAAGTAGATTACAATGAAGAAGTTTTTTCGCTTGCGAATAAATTAGAAAAATGGCTCGCCGGTTCGGGTGATGTTGCCAACAAACCAGATAACGAACAGATTAACAAGATGGTTCTGGATTTATTTAAGATCCGAAATAAAAAGGCGAAAGAATTGGGATTCGATAATTACGCTTACATGGCTTTGGAACTTTCGGCGTTGAATGTTGATTGGTTCAACAAGATGATAAACATGATCGAGGAAAGAACGCGTGAACCATATTTGAAATTAATTGAGGATTTCAAAAAAGAACAGAATACCGACACATTAAAATTCCAGGCGGCAATGAGATGGGTTGGCGCCTTTTACATGAATTCAATGGGTGCAAATATAGAAAAGGATGCGATGACTCCGGTGATGAAATCAACCTTGAGTAATATTGGTATCGATTATGATAAACTCCCGGTTAGATTTGTTGAGAAGGACATTCCTTACGGCGGCAATGGATTGGCAATTCAAATTCCGAATGATTTTAGAATTGTCGTTCAACTAAACATGCCGATAGCTGTTTGGATGCACGAACTTGGACATGGATTGCATGGTATGTTTACAAAAATTGAATCGCCGATATTAAAAGGCTACGAATGGTGTCTTGGTAATGAAAGCCCCGCATTTGGAGAAGGAATGGCGCAGTCCTTTGCCTTCTTTGCCAACAATCCGGTTTGGTTAAAAGAAAACGTCGGAGCTACTGATGAGAGCATAAAAAGTACAAATGATATTTTAGATAAATACGCGCCAGCATATCTCCGGTATCAATTGACGGCAATACTATTGGAAATAGAGATGTACAAAAATCTTGACGCCAATCCGACACAATTGCGAGACAAGCTGAATAAAAAATATTTAATGCTTGATGTGCCGCAGCAAAATCCTGTTGACCTTGCGAATGTATTTTATGCCGCTTACCCTGTCTATCTTCAAAACTATTTTATTGCCGATATCATTGCCTGGCAGGTTCATGATGCACTAGAAAGTAAATTCGGCAAGGATTATATCTATGATGCAAAAGTAAGCGAACATATGATTAACAATTTGTACAAGGATGGCGCGCTTTATACATGGCAGCAAAAAATGAAAAACGCAACGGGAAGAGAGTTAGATATTGACGGATATTTAAAATCGTTTGGACTGTAAATATTTAATAGCACCCTGATTCCGAAGATGCCGGAATACACTGATTAAGCAGATATCCACAGATCAGTGAAAATCTGTTAAATCCGTGTTTTCGATGAAATCGAAACAGTGGGCTATAAATATGCCGAATAGTCTATTACAAACTTTATAACTTCCGATGATTTTTATTGATTGATTTATTAAGTTGCCCATCAAAAATATTTCGGTAAGAAATGCCGACAAATTTACCCCCCGAATATTTTGATGCCGAGCGGAAATTCCGCGAAGCAAAAGACGTTGATGAAAAAGTTACGCACCTCGAAGAATTACTAAGTCACATTCCTAAACATAAAGGTACTGACAAGCTCCGGGCAGAGTACCGAAAAAAACTTTCCAAATTAAAGTCAGAATCTTACGCGAAAAAGAAAACCGGTAAACACGAATGCCATTTTCACATTGAGCGAGAAGGCGCCGGACGGATTATCATTATCGGAACAACGAATGTCGGAAAATCATCTTTGGTTACAAAACTAACACATGCGCATCCCGAAGTTTCTGAATGTCCGTATACTACATGGGCGCCAACACCAGGAATGGTGCTATTTGAAAACATTCATCTGCAGCTAATAGATACACCGCCTGTGGATAGGGATTTTATGGAGCCGGAGTTTCTTGATTTAATTCGCAGCTCCGACCTGGTTTTTATAATGCTCGACATTCAGGCTTTTCCTCTTCAAGAAATAGATTTGATCCTGAAACTTTTTGCACAGAATAAAATTAATCTTTCGAACAAAAAGAATTCTATCGAAGATGAGAGAATCGTTTCTATCCCCGCATTGATTGTTGTCAACAAACTAGACGATGATATAAGCACCGAAGATTACAACGTGTTACACGAACTTCTCGATCCCGAGTGGGAGATACTACCGATTTCTGTAAAAGATGATAAAAATATTAGCGAAATGATTCGTCGAGCGGTAAAGTTGATGAGGATAATTCGAATCTTTTCAAAACCACCCGGCAAGGATGTTGCCGAAGGCTTACCGTTCATATTACATGAAGGCTGTACAATAGAAGAATTCGCTGCAAAAGTTCATCATGATTTTGTTAAAAATTTAAAAACGGCGCGTGTATGGGGTAAAGATGTCTTCAATGGTCAGCATGTAGGGCGCGATCATATTCTTTTTGACGGCGACGTTGTTGAATTACATATCTGATCTGCAATTAGTGTAAATAAATAAGCATTTTTTTCAACTACAAAATTTATATTTTTGAACCGGTCATAATAAAGGAATTTTTTTATATGCGTTTGGCTAAGGTAAAAACAGTTAATTCTCCTCAGGATATTTTGATTGCAATAACTTCAGCGGATAAACCGGAAATCCCCTTTGAAATACAAAATAAATGGCAGAAGATAGTTGACCTTGCGGCAAAAATTATCGGAGTTCCTTCAGGTTTGGTTACAAGGCTATCCGAAGATAAATTGGAAGTGTTGCTTACAAGTAAAACGGAAGCTAATATTTTTGAAAAGCATATGAAATTTGATTTGGGACTCGGCTGGTACTGCGAAAATGTAGCAGGGACGCGGAGTGAGCTTGCCTTACAAAATGCTGCCGACGATAAGGATTGGAAAGAAAACAATCCAAGTTTACCATTCGGAATAGTATCTTATATGGGGATGCCGATAATGTGGCCTGACGGCGAAGTGTTTGGAACCTTTTGCATGCTTGATAATAAAGAAAATAAATATTCGGACTTATACAAGGAGCTATTAATCTCACTTCGCGAAATAATTCAGAATGATTTGAACTCATTGCTTTTATTTCAAAAAGCACAAAACGATTTGCTGCAAAAAGAGACACAGTTAAATGAAATTCACCATAGAATTAAAAATCAATTTAATGTTTTGATAAGTACTCTTCGTCTTCAAACTTTATTAGATTCCAAGAATAATAGTATAAAAGATATCCTTGCGGATGTTGAGTCGCGTGTAAAAGCAATATCCATGGTTCATGATAAATTGTACCAGACGATGAATTTGGAAAACGTTATGATTGGTGATTATCTTAACGGATTGGGTAATCATATCGTTAATTCTTTTGCTCAGCGGGAAATCAAATATTTGTGCATAAGCGACCAAATTAATGTTTCCGCAAAAATATCCCTTACCTGCGGACTAATATTAAATGAGTTATTAACCAACTCAATAAAATATGCTTTTGCTAACACCGACCACCCGGAAATTAAAGTAAATGTTCATCTAAAAAACCATGAAGAAATTTTACTTAAATATGAAGATAATGGCGCCGGGCTTCCTGAGAACTTCGATATTGAAAAAACCGATTCGTTGGGAATGATAATTGTAAAACAATCGGTTATGCAGTTGGGCGGCAGTTGTGATATATCCAATCAAAATGGATTTTGTTTTTCGATGAGTTTTAAGTTTGCATAAAGGTAAAACGCCGCTACAAAATTTGAAGCGGCGCTACAACTAATGGTTTTTAGTAAATTAGTTAATACCAAGTCGTTTTGCTTCTTCCGGAAGTTGCTTTTTCAGCAATTCAAAGTCAGCATACTGTGTAATGATATTGAAACTTGAAATCAAGAAATGAGTTTTGTTCCCTTCATCTTTACCAATATAGTAAGTAACCGCAGCGGAAAATTCTTTCATTACGTCAGGTGATAATCTCCCGATACCCAGCCATATTTTATTATCAATCATGCTTTTGTCGGCGGGAGATAATTTCTCTTTCACTTTTCCAAGCTCAACTAACTTTGCAACGTACTTGTCTTTCAACTCTTGGATTTTGGGATTCACTTCGGCAGCGGCAGGATTCCCTTTTACAAGCTCTGTAACTTTCGTCATCGCTTCGATATAAATATCAACGATAGCAATACTTATTTCATTTGGAGTTAAATCCTTTGCTTCCTGTACTTGCTCGCTGGTTTGGTCCGTTTTGGATTCTTCGGATTTGCCGCATTGAGTAAATGTAAAAACCATTAGTAAGCCAAATGTAAAAACACGTGCGATTTGTTTCATAAAATCTCCAATATTGATGAACAGAAATTGAATATGTTTAGAAGACGGACATTTCACTTTTATTCTGATAATTAAACCTCCAGGGTTGGAACTTGCCCGCCGCGGCGGGAAACCCTGGAGGTTTTCATCTTGTTACAATCTCTTTGGTCCCGCGGCAATTACATCTTTCGAACAACCATCTTCGAACAATTTGAAATTCTCGATAAAGCGAGCTGCGAGCGCGTCGTATTTTTTCCAGTACTCGTCTTTATTGCCCCATGCGGCTTCGGGATAGAGAACGTCTTCCGGAACATCGGGGCATGTCATCGGCACTTCATATCCGAATAATTTGTCTTTTCTGTATTCAACGTTTGCAAGTTTTCCTTCGAGCGCGGCATTCAACAAATTTCTTGTATGACGGATGCTGATTCGTTTGCCAACACCAAATCTACCGCCGACCCAGCCGGTGTTTACAAGCCAAACAGTTGCGTTGTGTTTCAGCATTCTTTGTTTCAACATCTCGGCATATTCAAATGGATGTCGCACCATAAACGGTCCGCCGAAGCAAGCGCTGAAAGTAATCTGCGGTTCGATTCCTAAACCGATTTCCGTTCCGGCAATTTTAGAAGTGTAGCCGGAAATAAAATGGTACTGGGCTTGTTCGGGCGACAACCGCGCAATCGGTGGCATTACGCCGGACGCATCGCAAGTTAGAAAAATAATATTCTTTGGATGTGTTCGCACGTATCCTTCTTGAATTACATTCGGAATAAATTCAATCGGGTATGAGCAGCGTGTGTTTTCTGTAATCGAATCGTCATCGAGATCAATGTTACGGCTTACGGGATCCCACACAACGTTTTCGAGAATTGTTCCGTAGCGATGTGTTGTAGCGTAAATCTGCGGTTCGTGTTCTGCTGAAAGACGAATTACCTTTGCATAACATCCGCCTTCGAAATTGAATACGCCCTGCGAACTCCATCCGTGTTCATCGTCGCCGATTAATCTTCTTTTCGGATCCGCGGATAAAGTTGTTTTTCCGGTTCCGCTTAATCCGAAAAACAACGCAACATCACCGGCATCGCCGATGTTGGCGGAACAGTGCATCGGGAGTACATCCTGAAATGTTAATAGAAAATTGAGCACTGTGAAAACCGATTTCTTTATTTCCCCGCCGTAAAGAGAATTTGCTATAATTGCCGTGCGTTGATTGAAATTCAGAATTATCGCCGTATCGGATCTCGTTCCATCGGTTATCGGGTCGGTCTTGAATCCCGGCACCGCGATAATTGTAAATTCGGGAACGAAGTTTTTTAATTCATCTTTATTGTTAGTAGTTACAAACATATTACGTGCAAATAAACTATGCCATGCTTTTTCAGTAACAATTCGGACAGGCATTTTATAATCCGGATCTGCGCCGGCATAAACATCCTGCACATATAGTTCCTCGCCCTGCGCCCAGGCTTGAAGACGTCCCATCAACTCGGACCATTTTGCATGCGCATAAGGACGGTTGTATGTTCCCCACCAAATATCTTTTTGGGTGGATTCTTCCTGCACAACAAATTTATCCGAAGCGGCGCGCGCAGTATGTTTACCTGTATTAACAAGAAGAGCGCCGCCTTTCACAAGTTTCGCTTCGTTTCTGAAAATTGCTTCTTCGTACAGAGCTTCTTCGGGTAGATTCCAATATACTCTATCGAGATAAGTTAGCCCTTGATTTTTCAATCTGAAATCAGAGGCGAGTTCGAGAGCCTGCTTGCTTGCAGGCGTGTTGAATTCGAGATATTTACTCATGACCACTCCCTTACTAACTTACGGTCGCCGATGTACAATTCATTCGGTGAATTCGGATCGAGCGCCCATTTCATTCTTTCAATTCCTTCGGTGATGTCTTTGATAGTTCCGCAGTAGCTGATTCTCAAGTGTCCGTCCAAACCGAATTCCTTTCCGGGAACTGTGAGCACCATAACTTTATCAATCAACATATTGGAGAGTTTCTGCGAGTCTTTATCGTACGCGCTGAAATCGGCAAAGCAATAGAATGTTCCGTCGGGAACTGTAACTTTCACGCCTTCAAACGATTTGAGTAATCCAATTAAAACATTCCGATTGTTTTCCAGCGTAACACGCAAGCCTTCAACGCTCGATTGAATTCCGTTCAACGCGCCAATTGCCGCCTTCTGTAATAAAACCGAAGGACCGGATGTTTGATGACCCTGTATGTTCGACATTGCTTCGATAAGTTTTTTGTTTCCAACAGCCCAGCCTATTCTAAATCCGGTCATTGCATATTGTTTGGATACGCCGTTGATGATGAGCAGTTTGGATTCTTCTACTGATTTTTTTGTGTAATCATATGCACTGTAAGTTTTCTTTCCATCGAAAAGCAAACGATGGTAAATGTCATCCATTATTAAATATATTCCTTTTGTTTCGCAGTAATCAACAATATCGGCTATAAAATCTTCGGAATAATATGCGCCTGTTGGATTGTTCGGACTATTAATAATAATTGCTTTTGTGTATGAGCCAACTCTTTGTTCGATGTCTTTCAATCGCGGGTAGAATGTACCGTCTTCCGGTAAAACGGGAACGGGAATAGCGCCGCAAAGTTTTACCATATCGGGATAACTAACCCAATACGGCGCCGGGAAAATTACTTCTTCCTGCGGATTTAAAATTGCCTGAAGCGCGACCATTATAGCCTGCTTGGCTCCGCCCGATGCGATGATGTTTTCGGGATAAACTTTTCTGTGGTAATATTCTTCGGTGTAACGGATAATCGATTTTTTCAAATCCGGTGTTCCGTCAGCCGGTGCATAACGAATTTCGCCGGAGTTTAATGCGTTAACAGCCGAAAGGATTGCGTCCATCGGCGCCCTGCTTTTCGGCTCACCCCCGCCCAAATGAATTACCGGATCGCCTTTATCTCTTAAGATTGCGGCTTTCTCGTTTAAGGCTAATGTGGGAGAAGCTTTGATTGACCTTGCAATTTGACTTAGACTCATAGTTATAGTCTCTTGTATTGTTTGAGAAATGTATTAAAATAATGCTGAAAAAATATGCCGATTATATCTGATTATCAAGGAAACAGATTTTTAGAAAGATAGACTCTTGATTAAATCACAAACTGTAAAGACAGAACCGTAAAAGGAGTTTTTATATTGATGCAAAGGTAACTAATTAATACCTGGAACAGCTATCGCTATTTTATAATTTTTTAGATTTTTGTTTGCGGATTGCATATTGAGAATTGAATACCGAATAAAATTGCAGATGCAGCAAATCCATCAACAGCTATTTCAACTTTGATTACCATTGGGCTTTTTATAGATTATATCCGAAATAAATTTTGAATAATGAATGTGGTTAAGTTATGACCGATCGAATATCCATTAATCCGAATGTTTGTCATGGTAAACCCGTGATAAAAGGTACCCGCATACTTGTTAGTATTATTTTGAGCAATCTTGCATCGGGCTTTTCAATTGAACAAGTTCTTGAAGATTATCCGTCTCTCACAAAAGAAGACGTGCTTGCTGCAATAGAATACAATTCAATGAATTTACAAAACTCTAAGAACTAACTCCAAAACCTCTTCAATTATCAAGAAGAAATCATCAATCATCAATCGCATTTACCCGTTATCCCCCACATACCTTGCAATTTGCAGAAGATAAAAATTGAGCAGTTCCTGTTTGTTCTTACTCAGCGCCTGTTCTTCGATTTGGAGAATGCGTTCAACGTCTTTTAACGCGCGGACAATATCAATCGGCACCTCGACCATTTCCGAAGGTAGGCGGGTAAGGTATTGAACGGCGGCGGTTAAAAATTGACGCATCGAATCATCAACTTTCCCTTTTAATAAATCCGTAAGCGAGGTTTCGTATTTGTTATTCTTGAATGAGGAAGATGCGGCGGAAAATTCTTTCATATCAATATCTTTGGAAAGAGAGTTCAACGCAATCGCAAGTTCTACAAATGACTTAACCTGGTTTTTAACAGGCTCCTCGAGAAGTTTCCAAATTTCATTTCGCCAATAGCGGATTTTCTTCGGGATGATAATCAATTCGGAAAATTCATCAAGCCATTCCTTTGGAATTTCGTATCTAACATTCTTAAGAACTTTCTCCGGCTCGATGTTGAAAAAGTCCGGCTGTAACAAAACAGCAAGGTCCGGTCGAAGCGTTGGCAGAAGTTCGAGAATAAATTTATCTCCCTCGAAAAACTCTTCGACATTTATTCCGTGCCGCCGTAATAATTCTTTTTGCAGCATCGGCGCAAACATTTCGAACGAGTCCATGTCTTCGCGTAGAAGAGTGAATGCGGAATTACCTGACGGGAAACTGTCGGAAAACTTTTTCAACGATTTCAATTCGAAGTCCTGAAATAATCTCATCGTTGCAAGAATTTCATAAACCGGGAGACCCGGTAAAATTTTGTCCGCCAACAATTGGTATCCGCGTCCGCCTGGAAAATCCTGCTGCGAAAATTGATTAAGCGCCCTGAATAATCCGGTTGTTAGCTGGTTGATTCCCAAAATAAAAGTCTGTGTTTTGTTATGGCTAATTGCTCTCAGCAAACTGCCGTGTTTACAAAGTGGAATCGTAGAAGCAATCCGTTCGAGAATTTTTTGTCCGCGGTTATCGCCGCCCGCTTTCGAGGGTCTGTCAACCGGTCTGTCGCGAAGTATCGGCGTTGCGCGGGACAAGAAATACGAAATAATATGAATCCCGACAACATCATCTTCGCTGCCGTAAATTATCTGCTGGAAATTTTTTGATGATAGCTGCGCGAACGTATTGAACACATCATCTGTCTTGCCGAGAGTTAATCTCTCAAGTTCTTTTAACCCTTTCGATTCATAAATCAATCTTGTATCAACAAACGGCTCGGATGCACGTATTAATTCGTTATGATAGAATTGCTGTGTTTTATTCAAATGATATAAAAGTTGCGCGCGGTCATTTGCGGAGAGTTGTCTCGCTTTCTCCGAAACTGCGCTTTGCATTGTGCGTAAATCTCCGCCTGCAAAAACACCGTGAAGCGGTGTGACTGCGAACTCGGTGCTTTTAACTGTCGATTCCTTCAAATATTCTTTGAAGCGCTTTTTATTTACATCATTAATAACGAACGCGGGCTTACTTGAGAAATCCGCGTAGTATCCGCCCTGCCGCTGCATCGGCTCGCCGCAGCCAAGTTTGATGCGTACATCGGCGGACAATCCTTTCTTAGCCAGCCATTCAATAGTTTTATGTTTTGCGCGGTTATATAAAAGCGTTGATGAAGTTTGTCCAACCTGCTGGCTTAAATCCGAACCGGCAATAAATACTTCACATACAATTTCCGAAAATCTATCTTTCACGTCCTGTTCGATGCTTCTGCTTTGAACAGCGTAATCCCAAACTTTATCAAGGTAGCTTTCGATTTTCTCCACTGTACCCAAATCTTCGAACAAAGGTATCGACCAAACTTTTGGCAGAATTCCTGCGCTGGATTTTTTTAAAACGTCCTCGCGTTCCGATACAAATTTTTTATCAAGCGCAATCAACGCTTCGGGATTTGTTGACATACTCACCTGCAGACCGAGAACCATTCCGGGATTTCCGTAGCTTCCCGCTATTTCGTTTATCTCAAAAATATTGTGCACGGTAGTATTGATTGCAAACTGATCTTTCGCTGTAATTAATTTTTGATGGATGCGGGGAGTGAGAACAAATCTTTTTAAAACATCGCGATACAATCCGGCTTGCAAAATTAATTGTTGATGAGAAGAATGCTTGATAATAAATGGAATCAAATCATGAAGAGTTTTTCTCAACTGCTTATTCAGTTTGAAATAGTACTCGAGTTTATTCCGGCGCTCGGAGCGGAGCGCGAGCATTTTTGCTTCGAGCCTATCGTTGTGCTGCCAGAGTTTGACTATCGGGTCCTGCGCCAAATGTATTTTCATTGCTGCTTTTCGGAAACGATTTGATTCGATGCTGAACGGCAGAACACTGCGGTATCTTTTTTCCAATTGATTTGTGAGTGTTGTAATTTTATTCAGCAGTTCCCAAAACATTTTGTTCGAATGAGAAAGTTGATTGATTTCAGAAAGCAGCTCCGGGTCAACTTTCACTGTTTTATCAATCGAAACGAGCGTTACAATTATGCTGGAAAGATTTGTAACATTCTCCAACACGGCAGCCGCAACAAGCCGGTGCCCCTGTCCTGACGGGCGGTTGCTGCCGTCCCAGTCTCCCCAAAACGAAAGCAATGTTTCATTTGTATCGGTGGAGTAAAGAGAAGTGAATTGTTCGGCGGCAATTATCGAACGTAAATCGCAGACAAGTTCTTCTCCTTCCTTGGCGGAATTAATTGAAACATTCCTTCCGAGATATTCATTCGTCAAACATTCGCTCAATTGAGAAATCGTTTTCACTTCAGGTTTTTCACCGCGCAATATTTTATCGGTAACGATGTTAAATAAAATATCCGTATCAATCGCATACATCTGCGTAGGGTGAACTGTTCTATCGAACGACCTTTTACGGAATTTCTCCCGTCTTTGTTCGGCATCGTCTTTGTAAAATTCATACTCAAGCTGGGAAACGAGAAATTTACTCCCATCTTTCGAAATTGACGACAGATAATCTCTCGATATATTAAAACGGTCATGGAATAATTGCGAAAAAGTCCGGAGACGGTAAGGCAAATACTTTTCGAAAAACCTGTCAGACAGCAATCTGTTTTCAACCTGTCCGGCAAACACATTCATATTTTTCTGAACGGTTTTTCTTATCTCATTATTGAGTTGTGTTAAAAACTCATTCCAGTTATTGTCGGTTGTAATCGAATCGCGCGAATTGTTTTTGTAAGCCGGCTTGAGGGAAAAGCTGCGCTTGTTGTATTTCGCTTTTTCTTCGGCAATCAATCGGTTCATGTCAATGAGCACTCTTCTTGTTTTACGAAGAAGAATTTCCGGCGAGTCGGTTCCGCCGAGAGTTAAGCGGAAAGATTTTCTGCCGAGTTCGTATCCTTTTGAAGTTCTCGCGAACGATGCAAGCGGTACAAGTCCGATTCCCTGCGCAGCCAAACCGGAAGAAAGCCAATCAAGTGATAAACCGTTGGGAAGATTATCGATAACCATACGGGGATACATACTGCCCTGCGGTCGTTGGATATAAATATGAAACGGATTACGCGAAGGCGGAAGTTCGGATTCGGCTTCTGCAATTGCATCCATCTTCGCCTTGAAAATTCTATTCCTGAGCAACCAGAAATTCTGAATACGCCCTGTGTTATTTCTATAAAACAGATATGCCGTTAATATTGCCGCGATGTTCGGTTTAACAATTGAATTAAGTCGGGCTAATTTCTTTGCAAGATTATCGTCGTTTATTTCGACTACTGCAAGTCTTGCCCCTGCAAAACAATCGGTCTTCGATAATGAATGTACAACAATCAGTCTGTTCAGTTTGTCCTTGTATAATCTGCCTTCCTTCACCAATTCAAGCGCCAGTTGTTTTAAGGTTTTTGGACCGTTCAACGAATTCTCGGGAAGCACATTTTGATAAGCGAGGTCGTCAATCACAAAAACATTTCTATCAAGAATTTTCACAAGCAGTTCTTTTAAGTCTGTCTCCCTAAAAATTTTTCCGCTTGCATTGTGGGGATTATTCAAAACCACCGCGACAGTGTTCGACACGTCTTTACCGAATACTAATTTATCGTCAACCGCACGGCACATCATATCAACATCAATTTCAAATTCATCAGTTAGCGGGATGAAAGTCGATTTGGGGAAACAATGTTCATACGTCCAGCTGAAGTCCGGTGCAATCACCTCCGATATACCGCAATGAAATCCGAGCAAACCGAGAGCCGTACGCGACGAACCATTTACCACTATTAAATTTTTTGGTGAATATTCAGGATGTTCCTTCACGAATGCGGTGACAAAACTTTCTGTTGTGCTATTAATCCATTCGTCGTTGTCTATGTTTTGGAAAAACTCATCGAGCACTTCATGGGTATCTTTATTAATCAAATGGTCCGTGAAAGAAATATTCCTGAAATTTAACCTCGTTGATTTCCTCTCAATCTTTTTTGCCAGGGAAGCGACCATGTCAATTTTACTTTGATAAACCTCTTCAATTCTGTCGAGTAATTTGTTAGCTGTATTCAACGGCATCGTGAATGCTGATGTAGCGGGTGGTTCGTCAATATTTCCGTATGGACGGGATAATTCACTTCCACCTGTTTTGCAATTAGCCACTTCATCAAAATTGTTCGAGAGATATTGCAGCAATTCTATTTCCGACGCGCTCGGCGTACCCTTCAACTGAAAATGAACCGATTCGAAAATCTTCAAAAGCTCCGAGTCACCTGCGAGCACAACAATTGAAAGATTTGTAAGTTTTTCGGAAATAAACCTCGGCGTCAGGAATCGTATCACCCGGTTTTTTAATTTCGCTTCGCGCGATAATGAAAGATGGTTCGGCACATCATTAGTCTCGATAAAGAATAGCGGGTAATCGAGACAAAGATTTCTCAATCTTCGCCGGATTTCTTCAGTTATAATTTTATCAATAACCAGGTAACCCGGTTTTTCGTTATTGCTCTTTAAGAATTTTTCCAAGAATGAAACTGCGTCACTTTCATCATCGGGCAATTTCGAAAAAATTAATGAATTAAAATCGGAAGCGTACACCGGCACTTCGCCGCCAAGGTAAAAAATATTTGCCGGTAAATTGACGAGAAATGAATTCAATGAATAAAATAATATTCGCAAAGACTCATCAATCCCGCCGCTCGAAATAAGCAGTTCTCTCTTGCCGGATTTTTCACCCAGATCATACGATAGCGGTTCGTCCTGTTCGGCTGTTAACCATTGATGGATTTTCTTTACTAACGGAACGGGATTTTTAATATTGAATCCGCCGCGCGGTGAATACGGCGCACTGTTTTTTGTAACGTTGTAGAGGAACTCAATTCTTTTCTGATTATCGGTGTCCCAGCCAAGTTGGCGGCATAAAGCAGCGGCATCAAATTTCTCGGAATCATCCGAATCTGTTTTTACTCCGAGCAGAGAATTTAAATAGTATCGTGTAAGCGATTCATCTTGTACCGGGTTTCCGATATGGAAATTCACACGCTCAGCTGGGGGCACAGACGAGGCTGCCGTTGCTTCACTGATTTCGGAAATCTTGCCCGGCTTAATCGTGTAAAGTTCGAAAAGCTGCTCGATATTTTTTTGCTTGATTATCACACGTTCCTTTAACACAACAAAATAATGGAACACGGATTTTTATGATCATTATGATTTTCGCAGATTATTTTAAGATTTCATAAACAATCATAAGAATCTGTTTGCTATTCTTTCTTGTTCGAGGTTGTTTGTAAAAGTTTACCAAGGAAATTTTTCAGCACATCAACAAGCTGCGAACCGTTTTCAAAATCTCCAAGCGATACAATCGTTCTCGCATTTTTAAGATTCTGACTTGCTTCGGCTAATCGTGTTACCTGCGGTGTCAGCAGCAGCAGCTCCGGGTTATCCTTGAACATATTCATCTCTTCCTTTTCAACTTCCAATTTAATCTTGTCGCGTTTTATCTGCTCGTTCAATTTCTTCAATGCGAGCGCCGCTTCTTTTTCTTCTTCAATTTCCTTCAATTGGAATTTTTGCATCGACAATTGGTGCTCGTATTTTAGAATTTCTTCATCAGCCTGAAGTTTCATTTGTGCGGTTTGTATTCTAACACGTTGATTATCTTTTTCGGTTTCTTCCATAATTCGCGAGGCTTCTTTCTGCCTGATTGCTTCGGATATTTTTTTATCGGCAGGCTCAATAGATTGGATAGTCAGCGACAATATTTCAAGACCGAGCTGTTTGTCAACATCTTTTACTTGTTCATTCAAATAGTTCGTCATGCTTTCCGATTTAATTTGGTCGATATCAAAGTTTTCGGTGTAACCTTTAATTTTTCCTTGAAGAATAATATCTAGCTCTTTCGATGCATCGCTGAGAGCATCTTTTCCCCAACCGCCTATTTTAATAAGTTTGGAAATGTTTTCAAGCGATGGAGTAACCGTAAAAGTATATTTTACAACAAGACCTATTTTGCCTTTTACCTCCGGCTCTACAACCGATGTAATCGTTTGTGTAGTATTGGGTATAGTCAACGAATAGTGACGTGGATAAAAAGCGGATTTTCTATACTTCACTTTTCCATTTGATTCGGAAAGAACTATCTGGCCTGGTTTTTTAATTCGATATTCGAAAGCAGCTGCAATAACCACCAGCAATATTACAATTCCATACACTATTTCCATCGGAGTTGCTCCTTGTTTATAATAGTTTTATACTCGAAATAATCCGGTTGGCAAATAATAAAAATTAAAAGCCAAATATCAACTAATTGCGGTAATGCCCCGGTAATTTTTGTAATTTACGAGAGGGGTAGATAATAAAACCGGGATTGCTATTACCGGGCAAAATATATTTGCAAATCATAATAATATCAAGTGATTATTAGGCCGGTACAGTTATTTTTATCAACCTATGGATTTTACCGCCAATATCCCGTATAAATATGAATTGCAATCTATATCACCTTGGGGCGCTTTTGTCAATATTTTGCTTTTATTTGAAGATTATTCTAATTATGTTTTGGTAAGCAAACGTTCTTTAACATAATTGATTTTTCAAGGCATGTTGAAAACAGTTGCTTGTTTAATTCACAGTAGTTTTATTTAGCCGGAGTTTTGCATGCCTCAGCGTGAAACTGGAACCGTAAAATGGTTTAACAATACTAAAGGTTACGGTTTTATTGAGCGCGAACAAGGTGATGATGTGTTTGTTCACTATTCCTCTATTTCTTCTGGTGAAGGATACCGCACCCTAAAAGAAGGCCAGAAAGTGAGTTTCACTGTAGGTGAAGGTCAGAAAGGTCCTCAAGCTCAAGAAGTCGAACTTGTGAAGTAGAATAACACTTTGCAATTCATTTAGGTTGGCGCCCCATTATTATTCCATCTAAAGTTTTATTTGATTCTCCGAATTGAATTTAATGACAGCGGCTGGGAGTGATAGTGATATTGGAGTCAACCTTTTTTATTTTTCAAAGGAAGATTGAATATCGACGTACCTGGCAATAGCGATTAACGAATCCGTGTCATCCATGTTCTATTTCATTAAAAATAAGTTTTGCTCTACACTGCTATCATTTCATCAAATATTTTTTGAATTACTTCCCAAGCAAGTCGAACATGCTTTTCTTCCGTTCGGATTCCTCCCACGACTAATCGTATCACAAATTTTCCATTCAGTTTAGTATGACTTAAAAATATTTTGCCGGTCGAATTTATTTTATCCATCAATAAAGAATTAAATTCATCCAATTCTTTATCCGACATCAATTTATTTGGCACAGCTCGAAAACATACTACACTAAATGGAACAGGGGCCATTCTCTTGAATGATGTATTTTCATCAATCCACGATGCGAACAATTGACCCAAACGAATATGCTCTCTAAGTCTTGCCTGCAGCCCTTCCACACCAAAGTAACGGAGAACAAACCAAAACTTCAACGAACGGAATCTTCTTCCAAGTTGAATCCCATAATCCATATAATTTATTGCTTTGTTGTCTTCAGCTGTTACAAGATAATCCGGCACGAGACTGAACGCGCGTTTTAAAACTTCAGGTTTGCTGATAAAAAGAATACTGAAATCGAGAGGAACAAAAAGCCATTTATGCGGATTGATTACAATTGAATCCGCTTCATCCATTCCTTTAAAAAGACTTTTCATCTCGGGCAGCATGGCTGTTACACCTGCGTATGCGGAATCAACATGAAGCCATAAATTTTCTTTCTTGCAGATTTTATTAATCTCATCAACCGGATCTATACTTGTTGTTGATGTAGTTCCGATTGTTGCGACAACACAGAATGGCTGCCACCCGTTTTGTCTATCCTCTTCGATTGCGTTTTCAAGTTCCGAAGGAATCATACTGAAATTTGAATCGCATGGAATTTTTCGAAGTCCATCCAAGCCTATACCGAGTGTGATAACTGCTTTATCAACGGAGGAATGAGCGTGCTCGGAACAGTACATTCTTAATTTTGGTTGTCCGGCAAATCCATGCTGGCGGATATTTAATCCTGTATTCTCGCGTGCAGTTGCTATTGCATGCATTGTGCTTACCGAGGCAGTATCGTAAACAATTCCAAAATAATTTTTCGGCAGACCAATCATCTCGCGAAACCAATTCAACACTGTTTCTTCCAGCTCGGTTGACGACGGATTCGATTTCCATACCATTCCGTTAGTGTTTATAGCTGATGCAACAAGTTCCCCTAAAATTCCCGGACCGCTTGCAGATGAAACAAAGTAAGCCATAAAGTTCGGGTGGTTCCAGTGCGTAATGCCGGGAACAATTATTTTGTTTATGTCGGGAATAATGTCTTCCATATTTTCAGCGGCAAAGGGCGGTGTGGAGGGAATATGTTTTTTAATATCACCAGGCTGAATCGGTGGTAAGACCGGCAGCGATTCCATGTCGGACAAATAATCCGCGACCCAGTCGATTAACTTATACCCATTTTCTTTGAATTCGGAAACCGGCATATCGCCAAGCGGAAATTCGGTGTTCATTTCAATCCAAAAGTTAATGTAATTAAAAATTGCGGGAGAAATAATAATGAATTTTACGACAACATGGCATTGCCCGGAAACCACATCTTTGATTCAGAATGATTAAAATTTGCCCGAACATCATTTGCTTTTTAGTGCTATTTTTGCCCTCATATTTTTTGAAAGAAGTTTTATTTAATGGAAGATAATTTTAACAATCAACAAATAGATAGGACGCCATCCTCTCCTTTGAGTCCGATAGCTGTGGAGAAGAAAAAACTTTTTAAATCCCGCACAAATTATTTTATTGACGGTGTATGCGGCGGGCTCGGAGAGTATTCGGGTGTCGATCCTTTTATATATAGAGTCGTATTTAGCATTACTTCTCTATTAGGAGGAATTGGTGTTCTTGGTTATCTTTTTTTCGGGATTGTCATTAAAACTAATGCAGGCAAAGACACATTAACAGTGAAACAGAATTCTATTCATAGAGGAAATATCGGCATCGCGTTCACCGGAAGTTTTATGATTGTTCTCGGCGTGTATTTTATCGTCCGACAATTTAGCCATCTGCTTCTATTGCGAATATTTGTTTTACCCGAAGAATTATTCCTGCCGGTTTTTATTATTGGAAGCGGAATATTTTTACTAACTCACAAAAATGATTTTTCGATAGCTATCAAAGATACCGTCAGAGTAAAATTAACTCGCTCATCTCAAGAGCAAAGATTGTTGGGCGTTTGCCAGGGCTTTGCAATTTATTTGAACGTCGATGTTACCATTGTAAGGCTTTGCTGGTTGTTTTTTTCATTCGCAACTCTGGGTCTTGGAATAATTCTATACTTTATTATCTCAGTGTTTATCCCGGTTCAGGAAAGGATAATTATTGAAGAATAGAAAAACTTTTATCCTGGGATTGATTCTAATTTTATTCGGAATACTAAACTTCGCGCACGCCGTTGGAATTTTTGAGTGTGATTTAAGAGAATTTCTCGGTTATGCATTTCTGTTGTATGGATTATTCTCCACTTACCTTTCGTTTGGAAAAGACACTGCACGCGGCAGATTATTTTTATCGGTATGCGTTTTTTTACTTGGGGTATTGTTTATTGTAATTACCAATTTTGATATCCCTTCATATCAAGGGGTATTTCTCACCACTGTGCTTTTTATACCGGGCGCTGGATTATTAATTCTTTATTTACAAAATTACAAAGAGACCTTTCTTTTAATAACATCTGTCATTCTCATTTTACTTTCTGCTATTTCATTATACTTTTATAGCAGCTTATCTATCATTCAGTTCGCAGATAAAATAGCCGGAAAAATTATTAGCAACTGGGAAATAGTTTTTATTTTATTCGGATTTATTTTGCTTGAGAGTAATAGAAGGGAAATCTAAAATTTACATTGCGGATTTTTATTTATCTCACCGCTCCATATAAATACGTCTTGCCGGTTGGAGCGCTCGATCCCCCGCTTGGTTCGGATGTTATTCTTACCAAATCAATATTTGCGTCGGGTTCTAAGACGCAATCTAACTTCTGAAAATATTCTCCCGTTGCACTCCGTTCAACTACGCCAATTGAACTAGATTCCCCGCGGATAATTAGCCACACTTGCAGTTCTTTCCCGGATTCAATAGCAGGCATGTTTTTTATTTGGAGAAGAGCCGATTTAGCGCCGGGTGAAATAAATAATTTACCGCTTGCATTTTGTGCCGCCTCAGAACCGGCTAAGTTTGAGATCAAAACATCCTTGTTCTCAAAGAATGCATTCAAAGTTTTGTATTTGTTAATCTCGCTGCCGGTATCACTAACTTCATATTTCATATTATTAAGCCGACTGCTTAATTCCATGTTGGTGGTAAACAAATAAACTCCAACACCTATCAAAGCAAGAACAAGAATTACAAGAAGGAATAAAATCCACTTAGAAACACCACCACTATTTTCATATCTTGATTTTTTTAATCGGCCTTTGAATGAGGATTGAAATCCAACAGGATCCTGCGGTTCATAATCATGCACTCTTCTTTTGCCGGAAACCCCGGTAGTTTTTAATTCGGAATCAGTTCTATTTTTAATAGTATCGGTTGAATTGCTTTCTTTATATACAGTTGATGGTTGAGTTGTTTCGTTAGTACCAAATGGATTATATAACTTACTTTTATCTTCCGCCGACGAATCGCCTGTTGGTTTTTTATCAAAAGTCGGTCTTCTATACGGAGCATCATGACCCGGCTTTTCCATGGTTTCCCTGCCTGAAAATTGAAGTTCTCTTACGTTGGGCCGAATATATTTTTCGCTGGGCTTTCCCGTTTTCTGCTGCGGTTTTTCAATCGAATGAATATGAACATCGTTGTCATCCGCAAGAAATTGAAATTCTTTATTGTCTTTCTTTGTCGTTTCTAATTTCGGTGGAGGAGTTTTTTCACCGGGCGTAGTAAACTTTAACTCTCGCTTTGGAGGCTCGACCGGTGCGGGAACATCTTCTTCAATATCAAGATTAAGATCCAGGTCGGACGGCCCCGGGAAATCTAACTTTTCATCTTCAAATCCATGTATAATAGAATCATCCGTATCAGGTTCGGTTATTAAAAAATCATTTTCAGAGAACACAGGGATATCCGGCAGCGGTTTTTCCGGCTCAATAAAATTTTCTATATCAGGTTCAGCATATTCATTTACCTGCGTTATAATATCGTCATCAGTTGGAATTTCCTCAGGCTCCGGGATGGGTACATTAAATATTTCCGGTTTAGTCAATTTTGCCTGCGGAGTGTGTTCTGATTCTTCGGTAACACGGGTTTTTCTTTTTTCTTTAGTTAATTTTTCTTTAATCTCTTTTTGATGGCTTAAAAGTTTTTTAGCAACTTCGTCTTTCAGTCGTGCTTTTGGTTCTTCAATTTCAAGAATCACAGGTATCAACGCCATAATGTTTTGAAGCTCACCCATATCGTTATAAGGCAGTTCCTTTCCTGAGGAAACATACTCCTTGAACTGGACGTAATTTTTTCTATCCATCGCACCGGCCGCAAACGCACATAACATTTCGAATATTTCTCTTTCAGCCATGCCTTGTTTTTTCAACCCAGCAAATTGTCTTTTAAGTTCGTTAATGCGGTTAACACTTTCGATCTTACTGTGTTAACCGGTATGTTTAGTTTCTTTGAAATCTCGTCAAGCGTAAATCCATCGTAATACGCGAGGTGAATTACATATTTCTGCGCATCGGTTAATTTTGCTAAAGCATTTTCAATTCTTGGTTTCAATTTAAGGGCTGTGTCAATATCAAGAGAATCAATTTCAGGAGAAAGGTACGGAAGAATATAAAAATTCTCATATTCATCGTCGTAAAATTCACGGGTTATTTCGGAGTTGCGGTTTCTTCGAATACTATCAACTGCACGATTACGCGCGAGTGTGACAAGCCATGTATAAACATTTCCCGATTCAAAATTGAAGCTATTAATCTTCCGCCATATTATTGAAAATACTTCAACCAGAATGTATTCGGCGGTTTTTTCATCGGGTGCAATTTTTTTTATGAGTGTAAACAGGAGAGGCGAATATCGATTATATAATTCTTCCAGGGCACGCGAATCGTACCGGACAATCTCCTCCATTAATTCAATATCATTAAGTTCCTTATAATTAACCAAGGCTTATTGTTTATTTTCTCCAAATTTGCCAGGAAATGTAAAGTTATGATAGATAAAAATCAATCAAGGTTTTCGCTATTTTCAACCGGAATATTGACACATAAACATCGTTATCAACTTATTATCATTACGATGGCGTTGAAATTTCAGCTCATACTTGTTACAAAAAAAATCTAAAAGTGTTGTGTTTATAAAAACTGCCCATGGTAAATTTTAGCTTATTGCTGCTTGAGAATAAATTTTTGTTAATTTTAAATGTGCTTAATAAAGTTTATTTACGGCGATACAAAAATCGAATGGCCGTTTATTCAACAAGTAAGATAGATCGTCCTATGCAATTATTTCTGAATTGTTCACGGATATCCTTAGGAGAAAATATGCTTAGATCCGTTGCATTGCTATCAGCAATTATTCTTTTATTTCAAATTAATCCCGCTATTGCCCAGTCTATAACTATCGTTCCGCTTGATGCTGAAAAACGTGTGTTTGTGCCGACTCAGGATATTGGTGATGATTGGAGAAATATTATTCAATTCGATGATTCCCAATGGAGCCTTTGCCAGGGCAGTCCGGGCGGAGTTGGTTATGAAAAAGATTCGGGATATCAAAGTTTTATTAGTCTTGATGTAAGTAATAGAATGTACAGTGGCGCGTCAAATCCAAACACAACATGTTATATCAGGATTAAATTCGATTTATCGGCAGAGCAATTTGGAAGCCTCGAAAATATGAGGTTGAACATCCGGTATGATGATGGATTTGTAGCTTACCTTAATGGGAATAAAGTCGCCGAAGCCAATGCACCCGAATCACCGGAATGGAATTCGAATTCTGTTGAAGCTATCGAATCGGAAAACTTTATTGAATTCAACCTTCCCGAAAGCATGAATTATCTGGTCGAGGGTGAAAATCTATTTGCGATTCATGGATTGAACACAAGTATAACAAGTTCCGACTTTCTTATTCTTCCTTCCATTCAAGCTGAAATCCGAAGCGGATTATTTATAAATGAGTTCATGGTAAATAATGTTCTCTCTTTTGCAAATCCCGACGATGATTATGAGGATTGGATTGAGATATACAACGCAAGCGGCGCCGATATTGATCTTGCCGGATATTATTTATCGGATGATATCGATCCGGCGAAATACTATCAGATACCTGCAGGCCAAAGTTCGATTACAACTATACCAGACGGAGGCTATTTGATTTTTTACGCAGATGAAAATAAAGAGAAAGGCGCCAATCATCTCGATTTTAAACTTGACAAAAATTCCGAACGAATACTCCTCATCAGCAAGGACGGGGTGACCATACTCGACGACATTTCATATAATAACCAATTCAGAGATATTTCTTTCGGGCGGTCTCCAAACGGCAGCGACGATTGGGTGTACTTCGAATCGATAACTCCGGGTTCTGCAAATTCACAGGGATATACAAATTCTCTTCGTGCCCCGCTTGTAGATGAACCTGCTGGAAATTATTCGGGCAGTGTAAATATTCACATGCATCCGTTCTCGTTTTCGGATATTGTTCGCTACACACTTGATGCTACCGACCCTGTGGTTGGATCTACAATTTATGCAGCGCCCATTCAAGTCGGACAGACTTCTGTTGTTCGCGCACGTTCTTTTAACGATAATGCCATGCCGAGTGAGATTACTTCGAAAATGTATTTTATAAATCAGGAACACTCTCTGCCGGTAGCGGCTTTAATTACTAATCCGCCAAGTTTGTACGATCCGGAAACCGGATTGTTTAATAATGACGTCGAAGGAAGGGCATGGGAAAGATTTGCCGAACTAGAATATTTTAAAAATGGGATTGTTCAATTTCATGCCCCGGCAGGAATTCGCATCCAGGGTAATACAGGCCCCACGGTATTTGACAAAAAATCTTTCCGTGTTTTCTTCCGCGAGGGTTACGGTGAAGGCAAACTCGACTATAATTTATTCCCCGGCAATACAATAACTGAATTTAACAAACTCGTTCTTCGTTCCGGGTATGATGACAGCATTGAGCCTACTTCGGACGGAGTAAATACCTCAGGGACTTTAATTCGCGATCCTCTTGTAAGTTACTTATGGAAAAACGCCGGAGGTTTTGTCTCAAACAGTAGTCTTTCAGTTTTATATTTGAATGAAATCTTTTTCGGCATCTTTGATATCAAAGAAAGTGTCGACGAGGATTTTATAAAAGATCATTTTAGTTACAACAAAGTAGATGTAATCCGTACACGATGGGATGCGGTAGAGGTTGTTTCGGGTAACGATGAAAAGTGGAATGAGTTGATGAACTTCTTCGAAAACAATACATTCGAAAGCGACGAAAGAGTAGCCGAAGCGGATGCAATGATTGATCTCGATGATTACATCTCACTGCAAGCACTGATGCATGCAACTCAATATAAGAGTTGGGCCTACGGTACTTCTTTCTTCAGAGAAAAAATTGAAAATGCGAGATGGCAAATGACGATCTGGGATACCGACCGTTCATACACCGAGCTTAACTGGAACGGCTTTACCGAACCATATAGCCCGACCGGAATTTATCTCGATAATACAATCACAAAAAAATTATTGGTGAATACGAATTTCAAAAATAAGTTTATAAACAGAATAGCTGATTTGTTGAATACGGTCTTTGACCCAAATAATGTCATATCTGCAATTGATTCGCTTGCGGAACTTATTGCGCCTGAGATTCCTGCCGAGGCTGCAAAATGGGGAAGTACGGTTGAAGGTTGGACCGAGAACATTAATTCCTTGAGAACATTTGCCCAAGAAAGATCCGGCATAGTCAGGCAGCAAATTCAAAATTATTTTAATCTTGCCGCCCAGGTTAGTCTAACAGTTGATGCCGAACAGGGCAATGGGAAAATTTTAGTCAACACAATTTCAATTCAGGAATTTCCATGGACGGGCAAATATTTCAGCGGTGTTCCTATAACACTCACAGCCATTCCCGAACCGGGTTACAAATTTGCCGGCTGGTCTGATCCCGACTTACCATCGGAAGAAACCGTTACCTTAGAATTGAACGGGGATAAAACTATATTGGCGATATTCATACAATTAGCATCAATCAATGCGGAATTAATTGTTCCGGCAAGAATTAAATCAGGGCAGCATTTGCCGGTTGTAGTGCGCGTACGCGATATTAATTGGGAGATAAATCCAGTTGAACAAACTCCGATGCAAATTGGATTTTCGGGCGCGCACACCGACACATTAATTGCAATCAAACGCGGTGCGGGTTCCGGAATTATCCGGCTCGAATCCGGAATGAGAAGTTTTAATTTGAGCGCACAAAATTTTAATGTGCCCGTTACCGAGAAACAAATTATGGTAGGCGATCTCCCCATTATAAATTATTCCGGTACACTTCCAACCGGTCAAGTTATTTGGGACGACACGGCGGATTGGCTGCTAACGGGAGACGTTACAGTTCCCGAAGGATGCACATTAACAATCAAACATGGCACATGGGTGCTGATTACAAAGTACGTTCGCATTTTTGTGTACGGAAAAGTTATTGTTGAAGGAACTGCCGGCGCGCCTGTTGTCATCACTTCGGATAATTGGTCTGAACCCTGGGGCGGCTTCGAATTTGAAAACGCAGAGGCTGATTTTCAGTATTGTTTCGTACTTAACGGTGCCGGTGATATGTCAAAGGGAAATCCGACAAACGATGGCTGGCACACAGGTTATCAGCATTTAATTTTTGGTAAAGAAGATTGTGAATTTAATTTTGACAATTGTTATTTCTTGAACTCACTTGGAAAAGTTTTTGGAATACAGGATTCAAAAATATCCGTTTCAAATTCCTTCACTGCATTCGTACGTCATGGAGGCGAATTCCACAGAACACTTTTAAATTACAACAATAGTCATTTGATGAATCTCCCGGATGATCAGAACAATTACACCGAAGACATCGATACCGATGGATTTCACATCGATTATGTTAATCCGGAATATCCCGAATATTCCGTTATAGACAGATGTTACTTCGTTCACGGCTATGACGATGCAATCGATCATCATCAATCGCGATTAAGAATTTCAAATTGCTGGCTTGAAGATTTTGAACATGAAGGAGTTGCGGCTTCGGGCGGGGATACATTAAGAATTTTCAATACGGTTTCTCTTAATAATGGTCAAGGATTTGAAGCTGGGTGGACGGAAGACGGAATTACTCAAGGTCCGATACTTTTTATCGATCATTGCTCTGCTGTTGGCAATGATGTCGGATTAAGAATTGGCGATAGTTACAGCTGGTCATACAGAAACCACATGAAAGTTACGAACACCGTTTTATACAACAATACAGATAACATCTGGAATTATCTCAACAGTACCGGCGGACCGCTCGAAGGCGCGCTTGAACTTTCATACTCGATGTTGAATGATACCGAATACGATAACTCGCCGCATTGCATTACCGGCGTTCCGCAATTCAATTCGTTGTATTATCTTGTACCGGGCTCGCTTGGAACCGGTGCCGGAACGGGCGGAACAAATATGGGTAGAGCCGATTCTTCCGTTGTAAATGCAGGAGCGATTGTTATTAACGAAATTATGTACAACGCGGATGGGGACGCAAATTCGGAAGACTGGATCGAGCTCTGCAATCCACAGCAAGTTGATTTCTCTATTTCGGGTTTTGTAATTAAAGATAATGATAATCTTCACACATTTGAACTTCCTGAAAATATTATTATTCCCGCAGGTGGATTTTTAGTTGTGTGCAGCGATACTGCGGCATTCAAGTTAATCTATCCGGAAGTAAATAATTTTATTGGCGATATTACGTTTGGATTCGGGGGCGCTGATTATGTAAGAGTATTTTCCCCGCTCGGCGAATTAGCCGACAGCGTTGCATATGATAATAAAGATCCCTGGCCAGTAGAACCGGATGGTGATGGATACACACTTTCGCTGATGGATTCGATGAAGGATAATTCTTTACCTCGTTATTGGGTCAAGTCGGAAGAACTTGGCGGAACACCGGGTCGCCCAAATAATATCGTTGGAGTTGATGAAGAACCAACTCCCGAACTACCGACTTCATATGCGCTCGAACAAAATTATCCAAATCCATTTAATCCATCCACTACAATTGAATATTCAATCCCTACCGTAGAGACGCCATATATGGCGTCTCTACAACATGTTACCTTAGAGATTTATAATATACTAGGACAGGAGATAGCAACTCTTGTAAACACTGTACAAAAACCGGGAAGATACAAAGTAATTTTTAACGCAAAAGGATTATCGAGCGGAGTTTATTTTTACCGGATACAAGCAGGTAAATTTGTTCAAACAAAAAAATTAGTATTGCTCAAGTAATTCGTTGTAATTCGAAGCGCTTGCCCGGCATTTTGGGGATGGGTAGCTTTGAAAAATTATTAAAAGCAATTTTATACAAGTATTTTGATGCTATGCCTAGAACAAAACACAAAAAAATAGCGGAAGTCCGAACACTGATAAACGTGTTCGATTCACGTAAGGAACACAAAGAAGACGATATTAGAAAATATTTTGGTAACGATAGTTCTATCTCGATTGAGATTGGCTGCGGGCACGGTGATTATACTTTGAATATGGCGGCAGCTTATCCCGGCCGAAACTTCATTGGTATAGATATGAAGGGTGCGCGCATTTGGGCAGGCTCGAAGAAAGCGCTCTCAATGAATTTAAAAAATGTCGCTTTTCTTCTCTGCAATGTTGAGTACATGCGCGAAGCATTTCCCAAAGAAAAGATAGAAGAGATTTATTTACCGTTTCCCGATCCTCATGTTCGACGGACAAGCGCACAGCACCGACTTGTTTCCCCGAAGTTTGTAGAATTATATAAATCGATTATTGCCTTGGATGGAAAGGTGCATTTCAAAACCGACAATGATGGACTATTCGAATATGCAACAAAAATTTTAGCGGAAGAAACGGCTGTGATAGAAAAATCGACAAACGATTTATATGCCTCGGACAATCTGAGTTTTGTTGAAACAATAAAAACAAAATACGAGCAGCACTATCTTGCCGAAGGAAGAAAGATTAAATACATTCGGTTCGGGTTCAAATAAATAGAAACAAGCAATAAGGATTGAGAAATCCCAAATAGCAAAACACAAATGACAAACAAATCACAATAAACAATGGACAAAAGCTGCTGTAACTTGTTTGGATTTTGAAACTTGCTTTTTGTTTGTTGATTGCTTTTTGGCAATTGTAATTTATTGTTTACTTTGGAATATAAAATTTTTTGTAGTAAAATAATTTCGAGGAAGAATCATGGCAGCAACACCATCATCAATGATTGAATTAGGAACTACGGCGCCGGATTTTAATCTGCCGGACACCGTTAGCGGAAAAAATATTTCTCTCGCGGAATTGAAGTCGGAAAAAGCGACGGTGATTCTGTTTATCTGCAATCATTGTCCGTATGTTGTTCACATCAAAGATGTGATGGCAAAAACTGCCGGAGATTTCATACAGCAGGGGATATCATTCGCGGCAATCAGCTCGAACGACGTTATTAACTATCCCGAAGATTCGCCGGAAAAGATGAAAGAGTTCGCGTTGAAGAACAAATTTACTTTTCCATATTTATATGATGAGTCCCAGAAAGCTGCACACGCTTATCATGCCGAATGCACACCTGATATTTTTGTTTATGATAAAGATTTGAAGTTGGTTTATCGCGGACAATTTGATGATTCCCGGCCCGGCAATAATGTGCCGGTTACAGGAAAAGATTTACGGACTGCTCTCGAAAACATTATTTCCGGTAAGCCGGTTGATACAAACCAGAAACCGAGTATCGGCTGTAATATTAAATGGAAAAGGTAATCACAATGATGAATCGGATTATTGTTATCATATTATTTCTATTTAGCGGCAGTGTTTTTTGCCAGAACATTATTGATTATTTTATTCTCGTTCCGGACAGTGTTTGTATTTTGAATCAATCCGAACGCAAACAACTTGTAGAAAATTACCACAAAGGCAGAAACGAATATTTTCAGGAAGGCGCCTACAAGTTTTTGTTTGATGTATTCGATACAAAGAACGGGTATTTAAAAATCATCGGCCCATTCGAAGGAAGCTGGGAAATGTGCTATTGGAACTTGAAGAACGAAAATAAATTAATTGCCGTAAACGAAATCGGTTGCGGACCAATTTGCGATTCGAGGCTGACATTTTTTGAGTACTCACAAAATAAATTGAGGGGTCTTCCGTATAATTCAATAATGCCTCCAATCGATTACACGGATTGTTACGACATGGAGAAGATAAAGAAAAATAATTCCGCAAAACATTTTGAAGCGCTGAAGGAACAGCTTTATCCTGCATGGACTTACAGCCTTCCGCAAAAAGGGAAGAATATAATCGTCAACTTCGAACTCGTTGAAGATTTTGACGCAGGCAAGTATAAAATATTTTATAGAAGCACTTCCAATCAATTAGAATTGATTTGGAATGATGGACAATTTTTAAAGGGTGATTATATCAAGTGACTTATTGCTCATTTTTAAAAGGCGAACAAATGCCCAACTTCTAACGAAAAAAAGAGACAGAGAAGTTGGGCATTTCAGTGACTACTAAGCACGCCTAAGATTGTTATAATTTGGGTTGACAGCTTATAAAATATTTTTTATGTTCATTCTGTACTTTTTCTCTTGTTAATATATGCGCCCGGGCTACAGTCTTTCCCGGATATAAATGAGTGTTATACTTTTTGTATATAGATGATTTTTAAAAAGTAAGTTCGCGCCGGATTGTAAGCGGACAGATACAATTGTTTTTGAAATATATTCGGGTGTCATTTTATTGGTTGAGGTGACAAGATGAAAAAGTATTACAATTCTTTGCCGTTTATCGTTTCGTTTATACTTACTCTATTGATAATTCCTCGCTATACTTTTAGCCAGCCGGTTACGGAGACCTTAAATATTAGCGGTAATATCACCACGGATAGCATCCCGGTTCAAAACGCGTTAATAACTTTTATAGATGAAACCAATCCGGCAATTACTTTTAGTGTGTTAACCGATACAGCTGGCAATTATAACATTAGTGTCATTACTTTTGTGGAAGATACCGAACCGATAATACCAAGAAAAATTGAGCTTGCGCAGAATTATCCTAATCCGTTTTCAAATTCAACGACAATAACGTACAAAACTAATGAGCCGGAAGTAGTAACAATTAAAATATATGATATACTCGGCAGAGAAATAAAAACACTCATTGCTGATGAGCTATCAATTGGAACGAAAGGAATTGTTTGGGATGGAAGAAACAACTCCGGAGTAATGGTTTCTCCCGGTATATATTTTTATATGCTTAATACCGGGAAGGAATTTGTAGTAAAAAAGATGCTGCTTGAACCAACCGTTCCCGGAATAATTAATACCATTCATAATCAATCTGTAACACTGCCTATAACAAAAAAGCCTATCAAAAAGACTAATGCCGGAAATTTATATACTATAGAAGTAACCAACACGGATTGCATTGATCCGGGAATAATAGAGGAATCTTTTAAGAATATGTCAATCCAAAGTGATACAACGTTGAATTTGGAATTGGAACCGGCTGATGAAATACTATATATTGAGTATACCACCGACGATCCTGTAAACGGGATATTGCATATTTGTGATATTGAAGGGACGTACCATAAGAAAGTAACCGATTCCGTATATATTTATTCCGGGGCGCGCTGGTCGCCAGATGGTGAATGGATTGCCTACCCGGGAGCGTACCACGGTTACGAGAATTATCAAATATATATTGTAAAAGCCGACGGCTCTCAAAAGCGTATTGTAACTCTCATGGATGACAACGGCATAATTGTGCCTAATTATAGCGGAGGTAGCGGTCCCGCATGGTCGCCGGACAGCAAAAGGATAGCTTTTACCCGGAGCTTACTTCAGGGTTTAACTTGCGAGATATTTATAGTTGATATAGATACAAGCAATGGAATAAAAGAAGAACGAGTGACATTTAATTTATTTATTGACGGTGTCTTTGACTGGTCGCCGGATGGAAGCAAGATATTATTTGAATCTGAATTAACTTCGGAAGGCGAAGATGACCTGTTCTATGACTTATATACAATGAACGTGGATGGAAGCGGAAAAGAGAGGATATTCATAAATGAGAACGGCACAGGGCAATTTTCATTTAGGTATTCACCGGATGGAAGCAAGATAGCTTGTTCATATCGATATGATAACAGTAGTGAAAACAAATTATATATTATGAATAGTGACGGATCAAATATCAAAAAAATAAGAAACAAAACGGCACATCATATTTCATGGTCGCCGGATGGTAATTGTCTTGCGTTCATGGCTGACTATATTTATTGGGGCGGCGAAATCTATATAATAAACGTTAATGGTACCGGCACAAAAAAAATCAATACAGGTAATGCAGTAGTTACATCCCCGGATTGGAGACCAAAAAGAAATAGAGATTTTATCAGAAATAAAATGATTGAGTAAAATATTTATTAGGGGTTTAGATGTACATTAATATCCTAAACATGAAAAAATTAATAATTTCATTATTTGTCTTATTGCCAAATGGTGTGTTCTGCCAATCGATTACAGAACCAATTAACATTAGCGGCAACATTTCCACAGAAAGCACTCCGGTTCAAAACGTTTTAATAACCTTTGTTGATGAAGCCAATCTGGAAAACACTTTTAATGCAATAACCGATACACTTGGAAATTATTTCATTTGCATCATCACATCAGTAGAGAACCCCGAACCGATAATACCAGCCAATATTGAACTTGCACAGAATTATCCCAATCCGTTTTCAAATTCAACCACAATTTCGTATAAAACTAATGAGCCAGAAGCGGTGACAATTAAAATATATGATATACTCGGCAGGGAAATAAAAACGCTTGTTACAGATGAAATATCAATAGGAACAAAAGGAATAACCTGGGACGGTAGAAATAACTTCGGAACTATGGTAACACCCGGAGTATATTTTTACTTGATGAAAGCCGGGAAGGAAATACTTGTAAAGAAGATGTTAGTTAATCATGTTGAAAATAATATTGCAACGCCCCAATTGAATAATTGCATTCCGCCTGAAGAAATTCAGGTAAAAAAACATTTATCAACCCGAACCGGAAATTATAAGGTAGTTGTGCAGAGCGATACAAACACATTTCCATTAATAGTGAAACAAGAATTCCCCGCAACGATTATTTCAACCGACACTACAATGAATTTTGAAGTTGAAAAAGCGAGAATAATTATGGGAAAAAGTATTGACGGAGTAAAGATGGGAGATGACTCGGATACGGTAATAGATCTTTTAGGCGAGCCTGATTCGGGTTTTATTGGAAATTTCGACGGATTTGGTTATTGCTATAATGACGAGAATCTGAATAATGTACTGACAATTACTTTTTTCGATACATCTTCGAATCATACTTCTGAGCCTACAGTAGTTTATATAGAACCAACTCAATTCTATAAAGGCAAAACCAGGGAAGGTGTAAAAATGGGAATGTTGAGAGATGATGTCATAAGGTTGTTGGGAGAACCGGATGGGTCAGGGTATCTGGTTGATGGCTATCATACAGAGCAATTTACCGGATATTTGAAAACCGGCATTACGCTTTTTTATAATGAACAAAACTACTTGACAGATATGAGGATGTTTATTTGGTACGATAAAGCTTTTATTTTCTGAAATAAACAATGGGTGAAGAACAAAACATATTTGTATCCCAGTCTTTTATGCATGCATTAAATCAACAATAAGTCGAAATTTATAAGAGAAGCAGCCATGAGCAAAAAAAAAATATTCTCGATTTTTATACTTGCTGCAACTATATCATACTCCCAGTGGACAGATCAAAACAGCGGAGTAAATTTTGCAATAAGGGATATATGTTTTGTGGACAGCCTTTTCGGCTGGTGTGTCGGTGAAGGCAAAGGAATTATTGCTACAACTAACGGCGGGGAAAACTGGACGACAATTTATACTCTTAAAGACACCGTTGAGTTGAAATATGTTCAATTCTTTGATAGGAATATTGGATTCATCGGGGGAAACATTGTTAAAATATTTCCCGGTTACGAGGTCCGCCAGGCAATAATAATGCGTACAGGGGATGGAGGCTTTACATGGGAATCAATAAGCGCCGCATTCGATACAAGTTTTTCGTTCGGCAGTGCGAGATTTCTAAATGAGGACACTGGCTGGGTAAGCATTAACAATATCGGGGAAACATTATGGAATGAGCGGAAAGGGGTTTTACTAAAGACAACAGACGGTGGAGCCTCATGGAGAATTCTAAGAGAAGATAATAATTATCTTCTCATCGGGGCATTTGCTTTTTCAGATGTTGATCACGGCTATTCCTTTTGGGGTCCCTTCTTTGATAATTTTGACCCGACTTTTATTTATAAAACATCCGACGGTGGAAACAATTGGTTAGAATCCGGATCAATTCAGGCGTTAGTTGGGATGGCAAAAAGTATTCATCCCGATAAAGTGTGGGCAATTAGTTTGGGTGGTTTATGGGTAAGTAGCGATGCCGGAATTAATTGGGAGGACTGCATATTGCCCCAAAGCCAAACCGGTTTTTTCCCATTAAATTTAGAGATGCTGGATTCAAATAATATATATCTTGTTGGAGGAGTTAATGGTCAGCCCGACCTGGGAAGGCTGTATATATCAAACAACGCGGGTAAAAATTGGATAATTGATTTAGAGTTACCTGATAATTTATTTTTATCCATTGCATTAGTTAATAAGAGGAAAGCGTGGATCGGCGGCTTGAACGGCTTGATTATGCATACCGATAATATTTTAACAAACATTACTCCGGAAAACGAAGTTAATCCGGAGACTTATAATCTTGAGCAGAATTATCCGAATCCTTTTAATCCGACAACAACAATTAAATATGCAATCCCCACCGTAGAGACGCCATATATGGCGTCTCTACAACACGTCACGTTGAAAATTTATGATGTGCTTGGACGAGAAGTTGCAACACTTGTAAACGAAACACAACCGCCGGGAATATATGAAGTAATATTCGATGCGGATAAATACAATTTAACGAGTGGAATTTATTTTTATCAAATCCGCACAAATGATCCTTCGGCAGGCTCAGGACAGGGTTTTGTGCAATCGAAGAAGATGGTGCTGCTGCGCTAAGTCGGCAGCTTGCAGTAAGCTGTAAAATAACCTGTTAAATGGCTGAATGGTTTTAATGTTCAACTTCATACGCTGCAAAATAAGACATGGTTGTTTACTTGACAGCAGATGGGTTGAACAGTTTAACTCATGGCTGCGAATAAATCTTTCGCAATGGATTTGAAAACAAATGTTCGGCTTTAACTCCGGGCATTATGGCAATATTCAAAAATTTCAAAATATTCGTATATTTACTCTTGAAGTAATCATTTAGTTAAATGAAACTTTGTTTTATAATTCCTCACAATTAAAAGGGACTAATTATGAAGAAATATTTCGCAGAATTTTTCGGAACATTTTGGTTGGTTCTCGGCGGATGCGGCAGCGCAGTTTTGGCAGCAGCATTCCCCGAAGTTGGTATCGGTTTACTTGGTGTAGCTTTAGCATTCGGTTTAACGGTGCTTACAATGGCTTATGCAATAGGGCATATATCCGGATGTCATTTGAATCCTGCAATATCTATCGGACTTTGGGCAGGCGGTAAATTTCCTGCAAAAGAACTTGTTCCATATATTTTCTCCCAGGTTTTGGGAGCCGTTCTTGCAGGCGGCGTTCTTTATCTTATTGCCGTTGGGAAAAATGGTTTTGATGTATCAGCGGGATTCGCCTCGAACGGTTATGATACCCATTCGCCCGGCGGGTATTCACTTTTGTCGGCATTAGTTACCGAAATTGTTATGACGATGATGTTTCTTCTTGTAATAATGGGCGCAACAGATAAACGAGCGCCGCAAGGCTTTGCTCCAATTGCAATAGGATTATGTTTAACATTGATTCATTTAATCAGCATTCCGGTAACCAATACATCGGTAAATCCGGCGCGCAGTACCGGTGTAGCTGTTTTTGTAGGTGATTGGGCTGTTGCACAATTATGGCTGTTTTGGGTAGCGCCTATTATCGGCGGAATTCTAGGTGCGATTATCTACCGGTATCTTATTGCATCTGAAAAATAACTGCGGTTAGTTTATACTCAAATTTACCGTTATATTATTATCGAGCAGTAACCCGTTGAAATAGATATTTAAATACGGTTTAAATTTATTAACCCACAACTTTAACATCGCCATAGTTGTGGGTTAAATAGAATAAAGAATTCTATCCGTTTGATGCGGAAACTAAATCCAATGTCGGAAAATCATGTGATCGAAAACTGATTTTCTAACCCCATTGACAACTCGCTCTCGTTTTGTTATGTTCAACTAAACTGTTTTACATTATTGTTCTATTACATTTTGACTCTTAATTCATTTCCACTAATGTTGTGTTTTATCTTTGATAAGGAACTAGACTAAATAAAAATATATTTTGTATCTCTGTAACAAATACATCAACAAACACAAGGAGTTGAGTCATGTCAAGATTTATCAAAGATTACCAGGTATCAAAAAGCGCAGGCGAGATTCAAAACATCATCAATAATTTTATTTCCAAGGAAGGATTTAAAGAGTACCTCTACAAAGGAAAAAACGTCTGGAAGAAAGGAGTCGGTTTAGCAGTGGGTCCGCAGTTTATGGATTTCCAGGTGACCGATGGTAAAGTCCATCTCGAAGCGTGGGCAAAGTTCGCAATACTACCGGGTTTATATGCCGGCGAAATGGGCATTGAAGGATTAATTGGAAAAATCCCGAAGAATCTACTAAAGAAAAAAATTGAAGAGTTCGAAAGTCTACTTAAATAAAAGCGTGTTTTATCAAAGTGTTTTTTAATAACTCATCTGATCTATGGCAATGAGAAGAGTGATTGTGAGCTATGCCAAAGACACTGCAAAATTTTCGAAGACATTGTGTCCGAATGAAATCATTTTATTATCTTACACGTTATTATATCAAACTAAGGAGATAATTCCATGAGAAACACCATAGTAATATTATTGACAATTTTGTTTGCATCAACAGCAGCGATAAATGCCGGCGGCAATCCCCGGAGAAACTCTACGCCTGTAAACGATGTAAGTAAACCTTACACTGCCAATGAATGGATTATATCTCCCGATGAAGAATCTATTGGTGATGAAGATGCTGGCCAGGCAATTGAATGTGATATCAAGGGAGTCATCTCATGCTATGATAATGATTATCTCCGTGTTGATATATTGTTAAACAACAGTATTTCATTCGAGTGGAAAACTCTCTACGCCATTAAGCTCGAATACGACAATATGAGTGAGTATTATACTTATTACACCGAAACAAAGAAAATGGTGTATGAGAAAGAAGAGAATGGAGAAATTACCAAAACCACTGTTTTATCAATGGATGATTCAAAAGACGTTGCGGGTGTTTCGGATTCCGGCGAGGATTTAAACAGCGATGTATATTTTATAATAAATAAAGAAGCTCACATCGGCGGCGAAAAAGGAAACAGATATTTCTTAACGTGCAAATTCTTCTCGGGCTATTTAACTACCAGCGATGAACTTCATATCGCTGACGAGACTAAATTTATCGAACTGGAATTTGAATATTAATTCCACTCTCAACAATTCCTGGTGAATTTTAGTTGAAGTTGATTATGTGTTTAAATAAACCGTTAAAACGGTTTCGTTATTTGACTTTTCGCTTTAACCCACGACTTAAGTCGTGGGTTAATCAAATAAAAGCTAACAGCTTATAACCGTTTCAACGGTTTTAATTTGCTGAGTAATTTTTTGTTTCAATGGTATTCTAATTTTTGTTTTTACTTTCACAACGAGGTAGGAATATAAAAGGAATTAAAAATTTTGGAATGATCACTTTTGTGTTTGTGATCTTTACTGCCGGTTGTTCAAAAACAGATGATACAAGCACTGATCCGCTCCCGGAGAATAATCTTTTAACCAACGGCTCATTTGAAATCAACGGCGCCGCATCCACGAGCGGATGGACCGAATATTACTTAGAATCCTCAGTCGAAAAATTTTCCACCGATACGCCAATTGGAGGCGGATCTTTTTCGGTGAAATTAAAAAACATAGGATGGATGGCCGCTTCGGTATTACATCAAAAGCTTGTAGTTCCACCGGGAACCAATCGCTATAGGTTAACAACTTATTCTAAAGCTATTGAGTCACAACTTGCAGGGGGAGAGATGAGTATTAATATTTATAAAAATGGAAGTTGGACAACTTCGAAGAGAATGCATTTCTCAGATACGACGTGGACAACAGGCAGCCTGCTTGATACAATTTCAACCGAGACCGGGGATACAATCTCTATTAGATTAAACAGTGATGATTCACAATTCAGCAGAGGATACATATTGTTTGATTTGATAAAGTTTGTAAAAGTCGAGTAATATTTTTAAAGACAATTCTACTTTTTTCGTATCCGGAGGATTGTACCTTGAACATTTGTGACAGAATGTTGATGATATGGATTAGGTGTTGTCTTTCTATATTTGGCTCATGATTTATTTATCATAGGAAAAAGCCGAATGACATTTATTGATATCCTGGGATATGTTGCAGCCGTTGGAACTACCGGCGCTTTTATTCCGCAAGTTTATAAGGTTTACAAAACAAAAAAGACAGAAGATTTATCTCTCGGCACGTTTCTACTTTTCTGTATTGGAATTGTATTGTGGACTGTTTTTGGCGTTTTAATAAAATCTCTTCCGGTAATCCTCGCAAATTCAATTACGTTTGTACTTGCATTCTATATACTTGTAATGAAAATAAAACACAAATAACTTTTCATACCAACCGGATAACTCGGTAAATGATGACCAACAAATTGACTTTGTCGGTACTCAAAGAAACCTTTGCCATTTGTAAATTGGCAAATAATTCACCCATCCCTCCCTGGGCGGCAGATGGAGAATTTTTTAGCATAACACGAACACATGATGAATTATCAATTGTATGTTTTGAAAAATATGTTCCTGCTGATGTGACAGTCGAAAAAGATTGGGCTGCAATAAAGGTAGATGGGCCGTTGGATTTTTCTATGACGGGAATTCTGTTATCAATCACCACTGTTCTTGCTAAGTCAAAGATAAGTGTATTCGCAATTTCAACTTATGATACAGATTATGTTCTTGTAAAAAAAGACAAAGTAGATGCAGCCTTAAAAGCACTAAGCAACAACTTCGCGATTGCACGTTAACGAAAAACCGTAATACTATTTGCTTTGCTGCAGCGTGGTTTACCTTTCGGATAATAACAATTATTAAAAATTCTCTTCGTCGAAGAAGACATTTACCTGCTTCATGTTTTTCGAACGTTGGAGGTCTCTAACAAAATCAGCGCTTGACATATTCTTTTTAAAGCTGATATAGTATGAGTATTCAACCATATCGCTTCCATTAAGAGATTTGATGTTAATAAGTTTTATTGAGCGGCAATACTTATCCATAACGCTGTTAAATTCAGCTTCTTCGCTGGCAGCGCCCCTCGCATAAGTAAATTGCAAGAGAAAGTTTTTCTGAATAGCCGTGAGCAAATTTGATTTCGATAAAAGAATTGTAATAGACCCAATTAAAATTGACGATGTTATTGCAAGAACATGCAGCCCTACTCCCGCAGCCATTCCAATAGTAAGTGAAAAGAAAATAAACACAATGTCCTGCGTGTCTTTAACTGCGGTTCTGAATCTGATTATAGACATCGCTCCGACCAGCCCGAACGCTCGCGCCAGATTGTTCCCGATTACCATAATCACCATCGCTGTAATCATTGCCAAAAGAACAAGCGCGTTCACAAAAGAAAACATGTAGCTCGGCCCGCGGAAAGATTTTTTATAGAAAAACGCAATTATAAGTCCGCATAAAAATGCAACGCCTAAATTCTTTGCAATATCGCCAAACGTAATACTAGTCTGAAAAATATCTGTCAACTCTTGAATCATCATCTTACTTCCACTTCCCCGGCATAATCGTTATTTGAAATTGAATTTGTTAAGCAAATGTTTGCTTTTAGTAAAGGATTGTATTTTTTCTCGGTGTCAATGCAAATAGTATATTTTGACAACGACTGCTTGAATAAATGGTTGTTGGTTAGTATAGTTTGCAGCCACGACGGGAACCCAGTTCCGAATTTAATTTCGAGAATGGTTTTATTAATCAACGCTGGTTTCAACTTTTCATCGTCATATAATTTGTCAACCGACGGGAAAATCTGGTATCGTAAATTGCGGTCGAAAGTAATTCGCAAGCTTTTATCGAACTTGGAAAAATACGCCTCGCGGTCGTACACAATATTTACAATTGGAACCAGTGATCTTTTGTGTATGTGGTGAAAAAATTTCTCGGCGTCTTCTTTTGAACCTCTAAAACCATTTTCAGTAATTACCAAATCATCTATGTTCTTTGTGGTCATCAATTCATCCATGTTGTCGTACAATGCCGGTGAGCGGTCCTTGAAAATACGGCTCAGATGTTTTCTTTTTATTTCGAGAAATACAACATTGTCTTCTTCAAGTTGGTTGTAACCGCGCAGCCTCACTTTTTTTCTTGTGGATAATCCTTCAATCTTTTCCCAGTAATATTTTAACTTCGGTGTATCGTAGTAAATGCTTCTAACCGTATAATAATTGGAGGGGCTATAATCAAAATCCCCTTGTAAATAAGGCAGCATTAAATTTCTTAATCTATCAACGTCCGTATTACTTACCAAATATTTATATTCTAATCTCATCTTTAATTAGCCAACATTGACAAAAATCCTTTGAACAAATAATCTCTTAAAATAAGGTCACCGACAGTTATATAACATTCTACCGCAGAGCCGGGATACAAACCGGGTGCATTTTCAACTGATGCGGCAGCAATAAAAAACTGTTTTTGATTTATATTGCGAACGTTTTTTTCCCAATTCAAAATTGTACCGCGTACATCCTGTCCGAACGCAGAATTGTTTACAACCACCTCCTGATTCTCTTTTAATTCACCGATCTCCTTAACAGTTATAGGTAATAAAAGAATAAACTCAGTTGTATCATGAACGATCATTAAAGTATCGGCAGAGAACGATCTGCTCACAACGCCCGAAACCGGCGAAAGGACAACGTAATCCGACATTTTTTTTTGAATGACTGCAATTTCTTTTTTCAAATCTTTTATCTTCGATTGTGTCATTTCAATTTCTTCGGGTTTGGCTCCTGTCATTACTATTTGAAGACGCTGCTTGGCGATATCACGATTGATTTTAAATAATCCCACAGCGCCTTCAGCAATTTCATATTCTTCCTGCGAAATAAGATTTTTCTCGAAAAGTTGCTTCTTACGCTGATATAGTCTTTCCTGTTCGGCAACCTGGCGTTCGGCATAAGCAACATTTTCTTTTTCTGTTTGAATAACCGCTTGTTTTTCTTTACTCTTCAAAACGCTAAGCAAAGCTTCTTCCGAATTCAAGTCGGTGTACAATTCGGCAATTTCTTTATTTACATCATTCGAAAAAATCTTGATGATCGTGTCGTTCATCGTAATCGCGGAGCCGGCTTCGAGATGCGCAACAGTTTCAATTTTGGCAGCATCCCCACGGTTGAACTGGGATACGGTATAATTTTCGTAAACACCGGTCCTATTATTAATAAGCGAAGTCATTAAATTACCGTCCGCACCCCGAATAAGAAACCATTCTTTTACAGGCAGAACTTTGCCGGTTGTGTTTATACGGTAACTAATTTTTATTGGAAGTAATAGCAAAATCAGAATTAAAACAATGATCAGCGATACGACTATCTTTTTATTCTTCAGTAACTGCTTCATCAATGGACCGTTTATTTATCATACGAATTTACGAAATTATTCAAATATAAATTTTAGAAACCATTCGGGATATAAATAATATCCGAAAATCATTTTAGAAGAATCATTTTACCGGTTTCCGAGAATTCACCGGCTTGAAGCTGGCAAAAATAAATTCCGCTGTTTATACCGTTAGCATTCCACAAATAGGATTTTGTACCGGGAGTTAGTGTGGAATCAACAAGGGTGGCGATATTTTTGCCAAGCAAATCGAATACATTAAGTTGTACATGCCGCTCTTCACGAAGTGAAAAAGTGATTGTCGTTGACGGATTAAACGGGTTTGGATAATTCTGGAACAATTTAAAATCCTTTAGCAAATTACCCGAACCTCCCGGAATCTGAAAACCGGTTGTTTCAAATCGAATTTTATAAACAGCTGTTCCGGAAGTAATATATAACGTTTTTCTGTCAGCGTCACCCCAACCGCAATTAGTTGTCTGACCGGATACAAGCACGGTATCAATAACAGTTCCGTCGGGTTTAAAAATCCAAACGCCAAGCGGACCAGTTGAATAAAGATTTCCTTCGGTGTCAACCTTCATTCCGTCAGCGTTACCGGCAGGATTCATATATGCAAATAATTTTTTATTGGTAATTGTCGAATCAACAATGTCCCACACATAAATTTTCCTGGCTTCGGAATCGTTTACATATAGTTTAGTTTCATCCGGAGATAGCGCAATTCCATTGGGCCTGTATAATGATTTGTCAAGTAACTGAACAGCGCCGGTTGTTGGACTAATTCTAAAAATACCTGAAAAATTTAGTTCTGCCTGAGAACTGTTGATTCCATAAGGAGGATCGGTGAAATAAATAGCGCCGTCGGATTTAACAGCAAGATCATTCGGACTATTTAATTTCTTCCCGTCGTAATGTGTTGCGAGAGCCGTTTGACTTCCATCAGTTTCTAACCGCGCTACACGACGATTTCCATGTTGAGCTAAAAGAAGCCTTCCTTGCACATCCAGCGCCAATCCGTTTGAATTACCCGATGGATCTAAAAATATTTCAGCGCCGGTTTCCGGTGTCCATCTATAAACTTTATTTGCAGGGATATCGCTGAACAAAAGACCCACTCCGTCTTTCCAAACCGGTCCTTCAACAAACTGGAATCCGTCTGCGATTTTTTCAACCTGTGAATGAAGAGTTGTCATACTAATGAAGAGTATAAACAAGAAAGCAAGAAATGATTTCTTTATTCTCTTTTCGAAATAAGTAAATGTCATTACAAAATCCTAAGAAAAAGCGTTGGCAAATATACGATAAATTTATGTACGTCAATTCTATTATCCGGAATTAAAAAAACGATTTCAGTTCGTATCAATTTGCTCTCACTTAATATAATGGATTTAGATTATTTGCCAATAAAAATTTCATATCACTTTGTTAAAACCATTTTTTTTGAATCAACAAAATTTGCATAAGCAAGACGATAAAAATAAATCCCGCTTGATAAATCGCCGGCAATGCTGCTGTTAAATTCTACACTGTAACTCCCAGGTTGCTGCTCGCCGTTTACAAGTGTTGCAATTTCCCGGCCAAGAACATCGTAAACTTTTAGAGAAACATGGTGAGACGCGTTGGTTTGTGCCTCTATAGAGGGTAGTAAGTATACGATTATTGTTGCGGGATTAAAAGGATTTGGGAAGTTTTGCTTCAATTCAAATGTGCCTAAGACGGGGCTATCCCCGGTGTCCGTAGGGAGATAATTTACAAGCTGTGTGTTCAGATTAGCATTTCTTTGCTGAGAGAACGACTTAATACCGGGAATGGACATTGGAGGTCCTCCCATTCCGCTGCCAAGATTTACACTATTCTCAATATTGGATAAAAATTGATCGTAAGTAAACAGTTTGTGCGAGTCGGCTTGTACATAATCATTAATAAGTGGTTTGTAATTTTCGGTCAATGCCGAAATCGAATCGTAACTCGCCGCCCCATTAATCATCTCATCAATATAACCGAGATAAATGTTCCGAAGCGATTCATTTTGAAGAAGTCTTCTGTTGAGCGGTCTTTGATTGAGGTTTGGAACATTTACAATATCCGTTGTAATAACATTCCATCTATTATCAAAGGCGCCAAAAGCTTCGTTAAGGTCCCATGGTATAATTTGAAATTTGCCGGAAGTTAAGTCATCGTATAAATAAAAATTCCGTCCCGAACCGGTGTAGCTATCAAAATTAGATAATACCATGTTCAATGCAAGGTAGCGACATACAACATCGAGTTCAAGGCAATTATTCATTACATCAACAAAGTTTTCAGCGGAGGTATTATTGAGCTTGTCTAACATCGCAATTAGCTTCGACCAATCATTTTCATCCTCGTTTGTTTTCAATTCCAATCCTACTTCGTAATTTGATTGACTCGTCCCGTGGTATTCGAGCGTTGTGCCTTCGGAGCTGGCTTTATATAAATTACCGTCGTTGTTTTCAAAATGTCTTCCGAGAAATCTTTTATCGACTTCTTCAACCTGCACATACAATCCAATCAATTCACCTTCAATGTAAATATTAGAATATACCGCGCGCGGCGCAGTAATATATTTGCGCGCAATACTGTAACTTATCACTTCTCTCATAAAGCTCGGATCTTTAGCACAATTGCTGAAATTCATTACTTTCATATCGAAGAATGTTTGACCTTTTTTATATTTGTTGAACTTGAATTTGAATGGTTTCTTTGGAGTGTTTCCGGACATCATGTAAGATGAATTTCCTTTATACCGCACACCGATGCTATCCAAAATCATAGTTCCGTATTTTAGTTGAGCAGGAATATATTCCTCACCATGCAAGTAATAATAATTCAATGAGTCAGCCCAGTTGCCATAATAAAAATGAAGTTCGTAATTACGCACTATTGTATCATCAAAAATTACGGCGGAAGAGTCGTTGTCCTCCGCCGTTTCGTTGGGATTCCCGGTTGAGATATCCAAATCATTTAATACCGGGCTTCCATTTACCAACAGATTATACTCTGATTTACCTTGAGTCGAGAGAAGTTTTACTGCTGCGCTCGGCATTGCATTCACAATCAAATATGGGATTATTAATTCGAGCAGCAGAATTAAGATCAATATATAAATGAAGCGGACTTTAGCAATTTTGGTTATTGCTCTATCAATTATATTTTCAAAATAAGCATTCAGCACAAGTGATTTATCTTTCATTTTTTCCTTTTCAGCTTTTACGGCTATTTAATTAACTTCGATAACAAACTTTTACCGGATCGTAAGGTACAAAGCCTTCAATTCAACTAAGTAATATTAAGATACAACATTCACCCAAGCAAGCTATAACAAAGAAAAACAATCTTTAAAAAACACACAACATTAATTAATTGTTAACTGTTTTGACGCCGTCTTTTTTTTAAACCTGCGGTATGGTCAAAACAATTGCACCTTAGGAAAGAAGAAGATTATGATTAGGAGCCCGGCTAAAAAATGCCGAGCAGGTAAGAATATGGAAAGGAATTTGTTTAAAGACAGAATGGTTAACATATAATAGCGGAGTCGGAAACAAATTCGACTCCGCATAGAAAGAAGATATAAACTAAGCCGATGTATCGATGATTGATCCTTGAAGAATTGATCCCGAATTTTGAAGTTGTGCAATAAATGAATTGAGTTCTTCTTGAGTCGCTTCACCGCTTTCGACTTTCTGAAGATAATCGAGAAGTGTCTTTGCGTTCTGGCTCAGTTCTTCTGTGCCCATTTGCGGCGGCGGACCCTGTGGCTTTTCAGGCGGTTTAAATCCCGCCGCATCGAGAGCTTCTTTTACATCCTTGCTCGGCGGAATACCCGATGATTTTAATTCGTCGAACAACGCTTTTGTGCTTTCGCCGGTCATGTTTTCTGAATCATATTTTGCGAGGATATCCTCCAATGATTTTTTCTGCTCGTCCGTGAGTTTGTAATCCGGGTTAAATTGCGCAGCCATTCCCTGATTCGAACTTCCTATACTCTGTACCATAATGCTTCTCCAGTTTTATTAAACAAGTTTGCAGATAAAATTATTTTCTGCCTGTCATATTATCGGGAGAGTATAAAACTCATAGATGGTTAGAATTTACCGTTCTATGGTTGAAATAAGGTGTGCAGTAAATCTGTCGGTAATCCGAAGGAGTGACTTGAAAACATTTTTTGAAGAACTTGTTGAAATTCGTCGGGTCGTTAAATCCAAGCAAGTAGCCAATTTCTTTTACTGTGTAATCTGTATATGTCAGTAATCTCTTTATCTCTAACACGACTCTTTCTTCAATCATTTGCTTTGCGGATTTACCCGTAGCATGAAAGCTTACCTGATTCAATTTTCTTGGTGTTATTGATAGTAGATTTGCATAGAACAATACACTGCGGCATGTTGAATAGTTTTCTTCGAGTTTCTGTTTAAATTGCACAAGGTAATTGGATCGGGTTGGAATTGCGTCATCCTTAGTTATCTGTCCTTTTTTTATTCTTTCAAAATATAAAAGAACTGCTTTTAAGAGGTATTGGATAATATCATCCCGTTCGCCGCACTTTTCTTTGTGAAGTTCTTCATTAATTTTTGTTATCCCGATTAAGATATCGTTGTACTCGGAATCGTTTAATTCTATCGGCGAAGATTCAGCAGTGGGATTAAAAATTAGTAGTTTGTTGATCCATTCCAGATCCTCGTGTTGTTTATAAACATACTCTTCAGAAAAAATCAGAGAATACCCTTTCGCGACGGAAGTAAAATTAAAATTTACAACCTGTCCCCGTGCAACAAGCAGCAAACCCGGGGATGTAAAAAAATAATTGTCGCCGTCTATCCGGCAAAAGCCGTTTCCTTCCTCCAGTATAATAAGCTGAAAGTAATTTATTCTATGAGGCATTTCAGAGTATTGCGTGATTTTACCAATATTCGATTGATCGAATCGTGTAATTAACAAACCGCATGAATCACCTTGCCAATCGGTTATTTCTACAATAGGTATTTTATTTAAAGAATCTACTTTCATATAGTTGAGATTAGTAATTGCAAAATATACGGGGCGACCCAAAAACGACAATTATTATTTTCGGAGCCCCCGGATAGAGTTCGATTCAATTATTTAGCTCTACCCGGTAAAAATAATATTGTGCTTTAAAGCCGCACCCTTAAAAATTTTTACCTGCCCGGTGGCGGCTGCATTGGCGGCATTCCATTTCTTCCAGGCGGAGCGTTTTGCATCATTTGCGAAGATGGGGGTTGAAAATTCCCGCCGCCGGGTAAACCCATTTTAAATGTCTCGCTTATCATTTTCTTAAATTTCTTTAGTTGATCCCCTTTTAAAACCGACTTTAATTTTGTAAAATGATCGAAAAGAGATGTTTCAACCAAAGTATTTAATTCTCCAACTCTTTTGGTAAGTCTATCGATTTTTTCCTTATCGGGATTATCTAACAATGCTTCGTCAAGTATTGCCTTTTTTACTTCGCCTATTTGACGGAAAAGCGAATCGGTCATTCTAAAATGTTCGTCGCGGTATTGATCAAATAATTTCTGTTGCATTGAGTCGAGACCGAGTTCTTTGAAAAGGAATCCCTTCATCTCGCCTTTTTCAAAAAGTTTAGGTTTCGGTGGATGGGATCTGTAGCTCCACATGAAATACAGAGTGACAAGGTTAACAACTATAAGTACGGCAATCACCCAGAAATAAGTTTTTTGCTTTGTAATAATGTCCATAGGCTATTCCTTTATAATCGTGTTATTTAAATAATCGTTATCAACAACCAGGGAATATTCTTCTGCAAATGAAGTTATAAATTTTTCCCTGGCAATTTCAGTCGTTTGATTTCCCTGAACAAAAAAGATTACAGAGATAATATTCAAAGCCAACAATAAAACAAAAAACGCATAGCTTATTTTTGTGCGTGCCAATAAGTCTGACAGCTTTCTTCTATAAGCCGGCCGAGATTCGAGATTGGCTTTAACTCGAGTAAAGAGAAACGGATTAGCTTCGATGTTTTTTATGTTTTCGAAGGCTTGAAGGGTTTTTTGAACCTCTTCTATAATTTTTGTTTCCTTATCCATTTCGTAATGAATCCTATAAAAATTTATAAATGGTTTTTGTAATACTTAAAAAGTTTTTTCTCAAGATTTTTTTTAGCGCGATGCACAAGTGATTCCACCGCTGAAACTGTTGTACCTAAAACCGAGGCGATTTCCTTGTAACTCATTTCGTCGTAATGGCTAAGTGTAAACGCTATTCTCTGGTTTTCCGAAATTGAATTCAAAGCCCAATTTAGAATTCGAACTCTATCTTCATTTTCAACATCAATATCCGGGCTATCGTCTTTTTTCGAAGGAACTTGATCATCCATGTCATCCTCGTGAGATAAACTTTTCAGAAATGCGAACCGTTTACCCCGTTTTTGAGCTTTTAAAAAATCGAGCGATTTTGAAACCGCTATCCGGTAAATCCACGTTGATAACTTAGCTTCACCACGAAAATGTTTTACCGATCTATGAACTTCTATAAATACTTCCTGGACAAGATCTTCGGCGGTTTCTTTGTTATTAACAAATCTGAAACACGTATTAAGAACAACTCTATGATAAGAATCAAAAATCGACCGGAACGCGGACTCGTTGTTATTCCTCAAACCATCAATAAGTTCGTTATCTGCAGTAATATTTTGATTCATCATATCCATTTGACGACAAAATTATAAATAACCTGCATGTTCTACTAATAAATTTTTATTGAGATATGCATTAAAAACTACAGACTAAAAACTTGATCGAGGAGAAAGATGAACAGAGTCATTTATATTTTCACTATAATTCCCCATCCCAACATCTCATAGCCCCTAAAAATTTCCTATATTTGCATCCAATATTTTAATCTGCTTGATTAAGAACATATTGTTCATGATCTTAATCTTATTCATAATCTTTTTCTTGTTTATATACGACGAAAATTATTATTCATAAAACAAATGGTAAATAAAATGGTCAGTTACAAAGAACTCGGGTTGGTAAACTCGAAAGAACTTTTTGCACAAGCTGTGAAAGGCGGCTATGCCATTCCGGCTTTTAATTTTAACAATCTCGAACAGTTGCAAGCAATTATCGGCGCTTGCGTTGAAACCAAATCGCCGGTTATTCTCCAGGTTTCAAGCGGTGCTCGCAAGTATGCAAATCAGACTTTATTAAAACACCTTGCTAAAGGCGCAGTAGATTACGCAGGTGAATTAGGATACAACATTCCAATCGTACTTCACCTTGATCATGGCGATTCTTTTGAATTATGTGTTTCATGTATCGAATCCGGTTTCTCTTCGGTTATGATCGACGGTTCGCATCATTCTTATGATAAGAACGTTGAATTGACGGCTCAAGTTGTCGAATATGCTCACAAACATGATGTTACAGTTGAGGGCGAGCTTGGTGTTTTAGCAGGAATTGAAGATGAAGTATCAAGCGAGGTAACACACTACACTAAACCGGAAGAAGTTGAAGATTTTGTAAAGAAGACCGGTGTTGATTCGTTAGCAATTTCAATCGGAACCTCGCACGGCGCGAACAAATTCACTCCCGCGCAATGCACACGCAATGCAGACGGTATTTTGGTTCCTCCTCCGCTTCGTTTCGATATTCTCGAAGAGATTGAAAAACGCATCCCTGGATTCCCGATTGTTCTCCACGGTGCGTCATCCGTTCCAGCTGAACTTGTTAAACTTATCAACAGCAACGGTGGCAAGTTGAATGATGCGGTTGGCATTCCCGAAGATCAGTTAAGAAGAGCTGCTGCTTCTGCAGTATGTAAAGTAAACATCGATTCAGACGGACGATTGGCAATGACGGCGGCTATTCGAAAAGTATTCATGGATAAACCCGCCGAATTCGATCCGCGTAAATATCTTGGACCAGCGAGAGATTCCTTAAAAGAACTTTACAAACATAAAGTTGTAAATGTTCTTGGCAGCGCGAACAGAGCGTAATTAATATTACTATTAAAACCTTCGAGGTTTCTCCAACCCCGAAGGTTTGATTATTTGAGTATGAATGCGATTAGGAATAAAAAGAAGCACACTTACAGCGGCATAATTCAAAAGGTTCTTTCGAGAGATAAAATTCTTCGATATCGGCGGCGACATGCCGGTTCAATATTGCTTTCCGATATATTGGCTACTATGAAGGAATACATTTCGCTGCTCAAGAAAAATTGCCATGAGCGATTCACAGAAAAATATAAATTGATAGCCGAGTTCGGGAGATGGATAAACGCCAATTTAGATCTGACGGTGAGTTGAGTCGATTATATCAAAACCCCAAATCAAATCATTACAGCTGTAATTCATGCCAGACCTTTATGTTTGGCGGGAACATTTTTGCCCGGAACGTTGCCTTGCCAGCATTAAATCAAAACGATTTCGTAGTAATCTGCGATACCGATGCCTACACCTTGGGGATGTGGTCGCGTTATAATAGCAGACAAATGCCAAAGGTAATCGGCTATTACGATTATGGAGAAAAATTTATCATTCTCAAAGAAAGGGAATCTTTCAAATCTTTATATAACTTTTGGCGTTGAAATTTCCAATTATATTACGAGCGAATAAAGATGAAAAAATATGTTGTCTTCTCACTTCTGATGATTCTGAATTTTTCTACGGTTAAAGCGCAGAGCGAATTTACTTCTTCCAACTTACCAATAATTATAATTGATACTCAAGGCGCGGTGATTTCGGATGAACCAAAGATTACAGCACACATGGGAATAATTGATAACGGCGATGGTGCAATAAATAATGTCACCGATCCGTTTAATGATTATGATGGATTAATCGGTATTGAAATACGCGGCAGCAGCACACAGATGTTTCCTAAAAAACAATACGCGCTTGAAACAATCGGCACGGACGAAAAAGATAGTTCCGCATCTTTACTGGGGATGCCGAAAGAAGCCGACTGGATTTTAGGTTCGCCTTACAGCGATAAAACTTTGCTCAGAGATGTGCTCGCATATAAACTCGCGCGGGACTTTGATAGATATGCTTCGCGCACCCGGTTATGCGAATTGGTAATTAATAACGAGTACTTTGGGGTATATGTACTGTTAGAAAAAATCAAGCAGGATAATAAACGAGTCGATATTAAAAAAATGTCGGAAGATGATAACTCAGGCGATGTGGTAACGGGTGGTTATATTGTAAAAATTGACAAACCCGAAGGTTCGGAATACGGTGGATGGTATTCAGCCTACGCACCCTACGACGATTATCCGAACAAAATATTTTACCAATATCATTACCCAAACGAAGATGATATTACCCAATCGCAAAAAAATTATATAAAAGGATTCATCGATCAGTTCGAAGAGGTAATGGCTTCCGAGTCATATAACGATCCGTTCAATGGTTATTACGATATTATTGATTTCGATGCATTTGCCGATTATTACCTGGTAAACGAATTTTCGAAAAATGTTGACGCTTACAGGCTCAGCACATACTTACATAAAGATAGAGACAGTGGAGATCCAAAATTAAAATTAGGACCGGTTTGGGATTTTAATCATTCATTCGGAAATTGCGATTACGACGAAGCATACAATACAACGGGTTGGGAAGTGATGTACAGAAATTGGAGCGATTACTTGACACCGTTTTGGTTCCGAAACTTATTTACCGATCCCGTTTTTTATAATAATTTTATACGCAGATGGAATGAAGTAAAAAATACATTATTTAATCTAACCACCATTAATGCTTTCATAGATGAAAAAGCAAATTACCTTTCGGATGCTGCTGATAGAAACTTTGAAAAATGGCCGGTGCTCGGCACTTACGTTTGGCCAAATTATTTTGTCGGTAATTCATACGAAGAAGAAATAGAATATTTTAAAAGCTGGATCTCGGACAGATGGAATTGGATGAATTCATTTCTTCCGTCAACATTCGCTTCGGTGGAATGGACAACTCATAACGAAACTATCCCCATCAAGTATAATGAGGAAAACAAATTTCCCTTTTCATATTTTTATTCAATAACATCAAACGTTGATGAAATCAAATTTTTTGCGAACAGCGAAGATGCAGAACTTACTATTTCAAACGACACTTTAATTGTGCTTCCGCATGGAACCGCAGATTTTTATATACGGGCAATAGCATATAAAAGCTCGGTCCCGAAAGTCTTTTCTCCACTTTTCAAATTAAGCACCGGTCTCAACGGCGCCATAAATAGCGAATTAGTCCCTGAAGATTTCGAATTGTATCAGAACTATCCGAATCCATTCAATCCAACAACAGTAATTGGCTGGGAAATGCCGGCAACCAGTAAGGTAACTCTTAAAATTTTCGATGTACTCGGAAGAGAAATCTCCACACTGGTTGATCGTGAATATTCTGCAGGTAAATACGAGGTTGAGTTTGAAGCTGAGTCAATCCCCAGTGGAATTTATTTTTACCGGCTTCGTTGTGGAGAACGTGTTGAAACAAAGAAAATGACTTTGCTGCGTTAGTAAATCAGCGAGACAACAATTTTATATTAATGAAGAAAGGGGATTCATGCGAATCCCCTTTCTGTTTTTACATAAATAGACTTTGCTATTAAATTATTTGACGAGTACCATCTTTCGAACTGTTTTGAAATCCTTAGATTTGTTCGACGGTTCAGCAGTTAAAATATAGAAGTAAATGCCGGAAGATAAATCCATTGCATTGAACTTCACTTCATAAAAACCGGCGCTTTGATTTTCATTTACAAGTGTTGATACTTTTTGCGCCAGTGTATTGTATACTTCCAACTTAACCTTGCTTTCGTATGGTATTGCATATTTAATAGTTGTGTTGGGATTAAACGGATTGGGATAGTTTTGTTCCAATACATATTGTTGCGGAAGAATCTCAACCTTTATTTCTTCGCTGTAGTTGGTTGTTCCATTAATATCAATTTGTCTTAGCCGGTAAAAAATTTCTTTTCCTCCGGCATTTACAAGTTTATCAGTAAATCGATATTCGCTTTCATCCATGGTTGTTCCTTTTCCTTCCACATAACCAACCTTTGACCACTCGTTGTCTTCTCCTTTTCGTTCAACATCAAATCCTTTATTGTTCATTTCAGTTAAAGTTTTCCATGATAGCACAACATCGGCTCCTTCACATACTGCTGCAAATGATGTCAGCTCAACCGGAATTTGTGAACCATTGTAAGTTAATGTTATCTTTAATCCGTTCATTCCGGCGGTTAAAGGATCAAAAAACTTTCCGATTCCAGCATCAAATGTCTGATCGATTAACGAGCCTCCAGTCAAGTCTTTGATATTCATCGAGACTCCCGCGGGGACGGAAAAGTTTAATGTCAATCCTTTTGACCCGGATTCCAACTTGTAATTTAATTTGTACACAAAATCTTCCGAAGCATTCTCTCCACCTTGTTTAATATCCCTGTATGATTCAAAATTGTTGGATTGCCCGGTAATTATAAATCTTGCATCGAAACCCGGGGCTGCGGGTGGAAGAAGTCGTTCGATAAACGATTCATCAATTCCGTTTGTTGCCGCAGGATCAATTCCGGCTAAAAGATTAATATTAAATTCGCTAATGCCGTCGGAGGCAATAATAGGTATTTCAACAAGGGAAATTAAAATTTGATTAGATGATTGCTGCGATTTTGAAATAGCACCTTTCTTCACAACATTAAGTATCAACTCGCCCGCATCGCTCACTTTGATCCAATAACCTTTTCCGGCTTGCAAAGTGTCGGCGGCAATATATGAACCATCATATTCAAAAAAGTCGGATTGAATTATTCCGGCCGGATCCGTTGTAATATTCGCTATAGGAACCGGTTCATGGAACGGACCAATAATATTCCAACCAGCCGCGACAGGAATATTGTGATCTACAGGAGCGCCGGAAAAATCGATTGATTCATCCGCGGCAAATTTTAACCAATAACCAACACCGGTTTCCAAATCCGAAGCTGCCGTATAAGCGCCGTTGTATGAGAAGGCATCGGACACAGCATTTGCGAATAATGAATCGGCTGCCATAAATGCACATCGCAAAGGAACCGATACTATATTCCATCCTGCGTTTACATCTAAACGCATATTCAATGTTGAGCCTGCTTCATATTGAATAAATAAAGAACTGATACCGGTATTTGTAAGCGTATACGAATCAGTGGTTTTCATGTCTATATTTATAAGTACACCGCCGGCAATATCTGTAAGAAAGAATGTTCCGGATGGGAATCCGGTTGAGTCCCACGTGAATGTTATGGGGTAACCGCCCGCTCCCGGTTGAAAATTAAGCTGCCATCTAATTGAAGTACTATCCGAATTTCTAAAATCAACCATTGACCATATATTTGATGGAAGAACAAACCGTATGTCGTAATTTCCTGCTGGAGGTATAGGCGGCAACTGGTTTTCACCCAACAATGCATCTATTCCATCTGTCGCAGTAGGATCCTGTCCAAATATTAAAGATTTGGATTCTTCTACTCCACCGCCATTGTCTGTAATAAGCAATTCCATCGACCATGGTGATGGACCCGGCTCTTGAGTGGTTCCTTCAGCTACATTAGATAAATCGGATGTATTGTTTGAAAGATCGGATGAAACGATAGCAAAATAATAGTGTGTATTAGGATCGAGACCGTTTACTTCGAATGATTCTGCACTACCCGCGACGGCCGGTGTTCCGGAATATGCAGCCTGAGTAGCATTATTAAAATCAGTGGTGTTGGCGATTGGATTTTCCGAGTAACGAATATCATAATCACTTACATTGCCTGTTGGATTATCTGACGGTGCAGTCCATTCCAATGTGGCAGATGAAGATGTTGTAGATGTAACAGATAAATCAGTTATCGCAAATGGAGGAATTACATCGGGTACGCCAACAGTCATAGTTACCGGCACAGTAACAGATGGATGAACCGGGTCGTTACTGATAATTATTAAATCCATAGAATATTCGCCGTCGGGAAGATCTGTTGTGTTAAAGTTTAATTCAATCGCTGCGGAATTGCCATTATACAGCAATCCCGATGGGTAATTAGTCTGGAGCCAATCCGGTTCAGATGCAATTTGTATAGCAAGGTCATTTTTAATATAGGTTGCATTGTACGCAATTTGCAATCCGTCATCGCCCGCAGCATTTTCAATTCCTACCGTAGCGCTGTTGAGAGTTCCAACCATATTTTGATAGTAAAGCATTATTTTACCGGTATTTGTCAGCTCAATCTGAAAAGTTAGCGAACCTGTTCCGCCACTGGAAGTATATTTTTGCCAATTTGTGAATTGAATATAAAACTTACTACCAATTTGTTGGTAGTGAACGGTGCCCTGTGTTCTTCCTTCAAGATCATCCCAGAACGGGAAAATAACATTGTTGGGCGCCGCTGTAGTGGGTATCGCTGCATTGGCGGTATAAGAAGTAGTCAGCGCTGTGAGCGAGACAATTCCATTTGTGGATATATAAATGCTCGAATAAAGATTTCCATAATACTTAAAACTAAATCCAAGTGGAATAGCATTTGTCCAACCATCATCGAGTGTACCGTTGGAGAAACTAACCGGCGTGCCGGTAGAGGAAATATCGTTCCAAACAAAGGAGGGTCCATTGGGATCATCGCTATCAATCCACCTGTATCCAAAATCGTCGGGACCGCCTGAACCTTCAATTGCCTGCCCACCGCCCACAATGTCTTTATCTTTATCATTCGTAAGTTCAAGAGGATTTTGGCTTTTGATTGGAACAAGACTTACCTCAACCGAATTTGTTGGGAAGGTATTATTTGCTAATTCAACGTCAAAACTAAGTGTCGATGGATTAACCGAGGTATTCGAGACAACGACCGAATCCGTATAAATAACATTCACGGGAAGTGTCTGGTGCATTGTTGCCGGGTCAACCAAAATAACCGGGGCATCGAGAGTTTCATCAGTTGGAACATTGGAAATTAATGACCAATTACCCCATGTATCACTTGACCGGATAGCAAAATAATATGGAGTTGAAAAATCTAATTCGTCCACATTTAAATTTTCCGCAGTGCCTGCGGCAGCCGGAGGCGCCCCGAATGCTAATTCGGTTGCACTATAGAAGGAAGCGCTGTCTGTAATTGTTGTGGTGGAATATCTAATATCATAATGTACAACTCCGCCCATCGATGTATCATCAGGCGCAGTCCAGGTAAGTTTAAGTCCGTTTGATGTTATATCCGAAATAGCTAAATCTGTAATTTGGGTTGGAGGTGTCTGGTCGGGAATTCCAAGAGTTTGAAAAGCCGCATAAACATCTATTAATCCCTTCCCATAATTATTGTCTTCTCCAACCGCGCCTAAATCTTTAGCGGTATTGTATAAAGCCATTTTAATTTGTTTGCCGGTTAATTGAGGCGCGTATTGCTTTAACAGGGCTATTGCGCCGGTTACGTGTGGCGATGCCATTGATGTACCCTGATAAGTCCCATCGTAACCGCCGCCCGGTACAGAGGATCTAATATTAACACCAGGGGCACAAGCCTCCGGTTTAATTAAAAGCGATCCTGTTCCACCGCAATCTGATGGTCCTCTACTCGAAAACGAGGCGATAGGATCAGTGCTACCGGAAAGATATGAACTGCCGTTTATAGCTCCGGTTGCAAAAACATCAACTTCGTCCGTGTTTATATTTTTCGGCATAGTAATACTTGAGGTTGTAGGCCCGCTGTTACCTGCCGAGAATACAACGGCAATTCCTACAGCTTCAACTGCGTCAAAAGTTTGTTTCCATGCGCCTGAACATTCATTAACGGTATTCGGATCGTACCAGCTATTATTGATAGCATCCGGCATATCGCTTATAGTATTTGGATTTTCGTCGGGATCCATTGCCCATTGAAATGCCGCCATCGAATTTGAAGTATGCGGACTTGTACAAATTGTACGTGCTGCAATCCACTCAGCTCCGATAGCAACACCGATAGTATCTCCAGCCGGTGAAAGACCCGTCATAGTTCCCATAGTGTGCGTACCATGGCCATCGCAATCTGCCGGGAAAGTTGTTGTTGAATACGTATCAAACCATGCCTGTTCCTGAGGTACATGCGTTCCTCGCCATTTATAATTTAAAGCCGGATGATTGCCATCAACACCGGTATCCATTCCCATTACAATTCGTCCGTTACCGGTAATTCCAAGCGCCCATAATTTATCTGCATTGATGATTTTTAATCCTGGTTCAACCTGGGCTAATGTGCGGTTTGCCGTCGGATCAGTATCGCTAAAAATAGGTCTGTCGTATTCAAGAACAGCATCAAAATCAATAAAACCAACCTCACCAAAAGAAACTAATTGATAAATCACACCGGGTGTGGCTTCAATTACTATAGCATTTACTATCCACAAAGGATTATAATCTATCAGTTCCTCAGTGGTCTTCTGGAAAAGGAAAGATCTCAAACTTTGCTGGGTTCTTTCCGCTTTTTCTTTTAATGCGGTAATTACCTCATAAGTTCTTCTTTCAATCGAAGCTTTTTCGCTATAAAACCGACTATCCATTGATTCGATGTCAACCTGATCATCCAGTACAACAAGGGCTTTGATAAATTGCGTTTGCTCTGTTATACTGAGTTTGTCTTGAAGTCTTTGAGTTAGTTTTTGCCATTGCGAAAAAAGATTATTTGAGGTAAGAAGCAGAATTAGAATCAATAGTAATTTGATGTTTTTCATAGAACCTCAGCAAATTGAATAGGATTGATTTATATTTTATAATTAGGGTGATGAACATAGTGATATTCTCGGTGTTTTTCAATCACTTTATCATCAATACAGGCCGGAAAATCAGGGCGGGACTTTACCTGGCAGTCACGGTCCACACCGTGACTGATTAGTGTCCTGCTGTAAAACATTATTTCAATGTTCTGAATCGAGTGAACGATTTTCTAATTCGTCTGCTGTTACGTTGCTAACCGATTTTGTCTTCTCAGAGAAATACGAGTAAATAGCCGGCACAACAAACAATGTTAAAATTGTAGAAAAGATTAATCCGCCGATAACCGCAATGCCCATTGAAGCGCGGCTTTCCGATCCGGCACCGAGCGCAAGTGCAATTGGTAATGCCCCAAGAATTGTTGAAAGGCTCGTCATTAAAATAGGACGCAATCTTAATCGGGCTGCTTCCCGGACTGCATCCACAACACTTAATCCCTGCGCTTTTTTCTGGTTGGCAAATTCAACGATTAGTATTCCGTTTTTTGTAACGAGACCAATCAACATAATTTGCCCTATCTCGCTGAAGATGTTCAGCGTTTGATTGAAATACCAAAGCGAGAAAACCGCACCGGCAATTGCGAGTGGAACAGTGAACATGATAATAAACGGATCGCGGAAACTTTCGAACTGCGCCGCGAGTGTTAGGTAAATTAAAACGATTGCCAGCAGGAAGGTAAACACTAAACTCGATGAGCTTTCAACAAAATCTTTCGAAGCACCTTCGAGCGCGGTTGAATAGGTATCATCCAAAACTTTTGCAGCGATTTTGTCCATCGCCTTTATTCCATCATTTATTGTTTTTCCCGGTGCCAGGCTTGCTGATACCGTAGCACTTACGTACCTGTTGAATCGATAAAGCTGCGGGGGACTGCTTGTTTCTCGTAACGTAACAAGATTGTCAAGTTGAATTAATTGTCCCTTGCTGCTGCGTACATACAACGAAGACAGATCGATGGGTTTATCCATATCCTTTTTATATACCTGTCCTATCACCTGGTATTGCTTTCCGTTCATTATAAAAAAACCAAACCGTTGACCGCTGTAAGCGAGCTGTAGTGTCTGCGCAATATCCATGGTGGAAACACCCATTTCACGGGCTTTCGTACGATTAATGTCAACAACTATTTCGGGTTTATTCAGTTTTAAATTAACATCAACATTTCCAAAGGTAGCATCATCCTGGGCTTCATCTAAAAATTTGGGAACTATGGCTCTGAGCTTATTGAAGTTCGGCGCTTGAATTACATACTGCACCGGCAGTCCGCCCCGTCTTGTTGATATCGATTGACTTTGAATTACAAACGATCGCGCATCATTAAGTTGATTTGCAATTTTTGTCATTTCGTCTGCTATTTCCTGCTGCGATCTTTTTCGAGTTTGTGCGTCGGTTAAAGTCAACCGTACAAATCCGTTGTTTGCCCCGCTCGAACCTCCGCCTCCGCCGGTTAATGAAATAGACGCTTCGGTTTCTTTGATTGAGTCGGCAAGCACTTCTCCCATACGAAGAACATATCTATCCATCACTTCGAAAGAAGTTCCTTCGGGCATAGTTGATTGTACACGGATTTCTCCCCTATCTTCAATTGGTGCAAGTTCGGATTGAAGACTGTTTCCAATAAAACCGATAGCACCCAAAGAAATAATCATTATTACAAATGCCAGCCATCTTTTCCTCATAAAAGAATTTAAAAGATTTTGATAGCTTCTTTCGAGCCATTTAAAAAACGGTTCGGTTTTATGATAGAACCAACTGTGCTTTTCTTTCGATCTTAAAATTCGCGATGTAAGCATAGGAGTAAGCGTTAATGCAACAAATGCCGATATAACAACCGCACCTGCAATAACAACTCCAAACTCAACGAATAATCTTCCGGTTATTCCTTCCAAAAACATAATGGGAAGAAATACCGCAGCAAGAGTAACAGTAGTAGAGATAACTGCAAAGAAAATTTCAGATGTGCCTTTAATACCGGCTTCAACGGAATTCATCCCGCTTTCAATTTTCCGATAGATATTTTCGAGGACAACAATTGCATCGTCCACCACAATTCCAATTGCTAACACCAACCCGAGTAGAGTTAAAACATTTATTGAGAAACCTGCGAGATACATTATAAAAAATGTTCCAACGAGCGAAACCGGAATAGCAATAATCGGGATCATTGTTGTACGCCAATCGCGTAGGAATAAAAATATAATTAATATAACAAGACCAAACGCAATGAATATTGTTTCCTTTACTTCGGAAATTGAGCGGCGGATATATGTCGTTACATCGAAGCCAATTCCAACTCCAATATCGGCAGGTAAATCTTTTTTAATTTGATCGACCCGGCGGTAAAATTCATCTGCAATATTTATATAATTTGATCCCGGTTGGGGTATCAACACTACACCAACCATCGGTATACCATCGCGTCGTAAAATCGATTTGTCGTTTTCGGGATATAGTTCTGCCTGTCCAACATCTTTAAATCGTACAAGAATGCCGCCGGATTCTTTAATAACAAGGTTATCAAATTCTTCGGGAGTTGTTAATCTTCCCAATGTTCTAATTGTTAATTCTGTATTCCTTCCTTCAATTTTCCCGGTAGGAAGTTCTATGTTTTCACGGTTCAATGCGCTTCGAATATCAATAGCTGTTACATTATATGCTGCAAGTTTGGCGGGATCCATCCACAATCGCATCGAGTATCTTTTTTCTCCCCATATTGCAACCTGGCTTACACCGGGAATTGTTTGAAGACGTTCCTTAAAAATATTTTGTGCAATGTCCGATAATTCAAGTAGATTACGTTTATCGCTGTTAACATTTAAAAATACAATCGGAACGGCATCGGCATCTGCTTTTGCAACTGTAGGCGGGTCGGCATCCTGGGGTAAATTCCTTTGTGCGCGTGAAACTCTATCCCGAACATCATTTGCTGCCGCTTCAAGATCAACAGTAACATCAAATTCTACGGTGATCGAACTTCGTCCGTCGCGACTAACAGAGGTTAACGATCTGATTCCTGCAATTCCGTTTATCTGTTCTTCGAGAGGTTCTGTTATTTGCGATTCGATTATATCGGCGTTGGCACCGGTATAACTTGTTGATACCGTGATAATAGGTGGATCGATGCTTGGATACTCGCGAATACCGAGATAGGTATAACCGATAATTCCGAATAGGATAATTGCAAGCGCCATCACTATTGCGAGTACCGGTCTGCGGATACTAATAGATGATAAACTCATAAATAAACTTTTTTCTATTTACAAAGAATTTTAATTAATAGAATTTAATATAACCGGTGAATTAGAACGAAGCTGAATGATGCCCGAAACAATTAGCGTATCACCGCTATTCAAACCCGAAATAATTTGAATGTTATTCTCGTCACGAATTCCCGGTTTAATATATTGCGGGACTGCTTTCCCGCTTTTATATACAAAAACTTTTTCTCCGTTAATATCGGGAACAATTGCATCAGTCGGAACGAGTATCGCTTTATTGAGTTCTTCGAGAATAATATCAATCTCGGCATATGCACCCGGAGTTAGTTCGCCGTTGTTGTTGGGAATTAAAGCGCGCGCCTGAACGGATCTCGTTATAAGATCAATTTTGGGTTCTACCGCGTAAATCCTTCCCGAAAAATCCTTTTTACCGGACGGGAGCCGTACGGTAATTTGTTTTCCTTCTTTAACCAATCCAAAATATTTTTGTGGAACAGAGAAATCTACTTTAATCGGATTTGTATTTTGAAGTGTAGCTATTTTTGTTTGTGGCGATATATAACTCCCTACACTCACCGACCTCAGTCCAACAATGCCGTCGAATGGCGCCCGTATTTCTGTTTTGGCAATTTGCACTTCCGTAAATTCTATATCGGCCAGAACTACGTTTAATTCACTAAGTGCGCCTTCGTATTCCTGTTGACTTGTTAAACTTTTTTCGAGTAGTTGTTTATATCTGAATTCCTGTTCGTGTGCAAGGGTTTCTTTTGCTTTATTTTTCTTTAAAGTGGCTTGAAGATCGGCATCGTTTATTTTAACAAGCAGGTCGTTCTTTTTAACGCGCCTTCCTTCTTCAAAAAATATGTGTATTATCTTACCGGTAATTTCGCTGCGGATTTCTACTTCTTCGTTACTCACGAGTGTACCGTTTGAAAAAATCCGGTTTTGTAGTTCCTGTGGTTTAATAATTATGGCGTTAACCGAAATCTTTTTTGATCCCGGATTTTGAGGCGTGTCTGACTCTCCGCCACTGTTAAAAAATATTTTTTTACCGAGAAGTAGAATTACAATGGCAAAAACTATGCTCCAAATTATATGTTTTGTTTTAAACTTCATAAATAACTCTTTTTGTAATCTGATTTAAAAGAAAATTACGAAATTACGTTCACATAAGTCACGAAATTATTTCTGCTAAACAGGAATAAAATGAGCACATTCTCTTTATTATCGGCGCCTCTGCGGTAGTATATCCTGCGGCTTATATTCCAATATCCGCAAAGCGCGGCGGGTCATTCGTTGTTTAAATAAATATCAACTCAACGGAGTTGTCATATTCAGTTGATTGCTCATTGATGGGAAAGTCCGGGGAAATTCTTCCGCTGATTTTAGAAGAAGTTAAAATGCCCAACTTCTCCGTCTCATTTTTTGGTTAGAAGTTGGGCATTTCAACAATTCAGCCATGCAGCCCGCTACTGCAAGCTGCTGACTGCCTGCTGCCAACTTACCGCAGCAGTACCATCTTCTTTGACTGAACATATTCATTCATACGAAACTGGTAAATGTACATTCCGCTTGCGAGACCGGAAGCATCAAACTCAACCGAGTAATCACCTTTCAACTGTCTTTGATTTACAAGCGTTTTAATCTCTCTACCAAGCACATCAAATACTTTTAATGTTACTATTCCGTCTTCGGGAATTGTGTATTTGATTGTAGTTGTTGGATTGAACGGGTTGGGGTAATTGTTTATACTAAATCCTTCAACTTTGTTTCCTTCTGTTACTTCCTTATTCTGTTTAACTTCATATCCCAATAAGCTAAGTTCATCAATAGCCCTTTCAGCCAAAATATTATCTGAGTAATCATTTACGATGGTTAAGAAACATTCCGCCGCATTTTTTACGTCATTCAAATCGTGTGCATAAATCACTCCCTTGGTATAAAGAATATCGCATGTAAAATCTTTATCATCAGCGTATTCTTTTAATAATTGATCGGCAATTGAAAGTGATGTTGAATATTCTTTTTTGTTATTATAGTAATCGATAGTGAAGCGTTTAGCTAATCCCTTTACAGCGGTAAGCGATTTGTCTGCCATTGTTTCATTTAAGAAACCGTTCATCGCATCATACTCATCGATAATTTTATAACAGTGAGTAATTGTTGTTAAAGCAGTTTTTGAAAGTCCCGATTCAGGGTGTTGTTTTATAAAATCCTTGAAACGAGAAATTATAGATAGATAATCATTTCTATATATTGACTGATCGAGTATTCCATCATTCGATATCGATTGGTAAACACTATTGCTTAAATCTGAAAATAAAATATTGACTTTTGCGAAATCTTCTGATATCGGATCGCTTTCGGATATGCTTGTTTCATTTGAATTCCCTTCGTAAGTACCGCTACGTTTTGATAATGGACATGAAAACAATTGATTTGTATTATCATTAGCTGTGACCGTAGCTCCGCCTGTAGTCACAATTCTCGGATAATCAATGCCTCCTTCATCATTTGGGTAGTTACAGTCCGGGGCTGAAATGACGGCAGATGAAGTTGCGTAGTATTCGGTATTTGAATTTCCGCATAATTCAATATACTTCGAACCCCTATAAAATGAAACATTAGAACTCGAGGTTGCGTATATAGCCAGGCTATTATCGTTTATACATGTATTTGAAACACCATCTGTATAAATATGAAGAGTACTTGATACTGGATTATAACCTCGTGATGCACTCTCAAGGTTGCCGGCAAATGAACCTGAGCTATTATATGCATACAATGCCGTACCCCCGCCGTTTCTAACGATGTTGGCTTTTACTTCTGGGCTTGTACATCCATTTAAATAGACCATTTGACAGGAAAGGTTTAATATCTTTAGACTACTTGAGGAATATGCGTATATTGTGCCTAACAGATTGGTTTGACTGAATCCCTGCCCAAAAATTTTTAGAGAACTTTTACCCGTAAAGTTTAGATTTTCACTAAAAGTACCACTTAGGATTTCCACCGTATAACCTGTAGGAGCGCTAATGCATCCTTGTTGTATTGTTCCGCTATATCCCTTTAGTGTTGTTCCGTATTTTATATATGCCACGTATGTGCTTACCGAACCATATTTAGTTAGCCCGCCCGGAGCTATAAGCGCATAACTGCCCAGCGTAATTGTCTTGCCAGAATTAATAACAAGTGATACCCCTGAGGGAAGGACACAATTTCCGGAAAGAGACTGAGAATTGTAAACATCGACTGTTTGACCGCTTGAAGCGCCGCTTGCTGCCGAAGCGATAGTAGGATGTAATCCTTTGTAGGTGCTGCCTTGTTTAAGATAAGTATACGGAACGCTTGCTGTATTTTGAATCGTAATTGTTCCGCCTGTTGATGCAATAGAGTAAGTGCTAAGTGAGATTGATGAGCTTGAATTTATTTGTAATGTCTTTGTGGAAGCAATGGTTGCATTGCTGGTTAATGTATGTGAACCTGAAATTACATATGCCCATTCATTATTAGCCCATGAATATCCTAATGCTGTACTTATATCAGATATTAATGTTGGTACTATTTTAGCAAAACATGATTGATCAACTGTCACATAATAATTCCCTAATGTCTCTATTCCACATTCTCCGTAACCAATTTTAAAATATCCGCCGTCACCCCAGCCACTGCCCCAACTGTTTTTACATAACCAATAATCGTCATCGTCATTATAACTGACTATAACAACGCCATGACTACTGGAAAGTGGACTTGTACCATTATAATGATAAATTCCTGTTGGATTACCCGAGAAGAAAGGGGAGAAATCTTCATACACATAAAAACATGCTATAACAGGTCCGTTATTTAAAGCATTTTTGATTGCAGTAATACCTGATATTTTTGTAGAGGGATAGTATAAGATATCCCAGCGTACTCCATATAAATTAGGCGATGAACCAACCTCTGAAATTGCTTTTGAATTCTTAATATAATACAAAGCGGTTGTAGGGGAATCACCATTATCACAACCTCCTGTATGGGCGCTATTATTCACTATATCCAGTTCATCCAAATCCACTTGGGTATTATATCCCTTTAAAATATTTAATTGCCCTTCTACAACGCCCGTAGCGCAATGCGCCCAACAATCTTTACAGTTTCCTTGATATTCTATTGAATTCATCATTGATTTCCAATTGGGAATTGTCATAATCGAATTAGTATTCCCCTTTCTTTTATTTAGCTTATACTCCCGATACATACTATCCTGCCTTGCAAGGATGTTTTTCATTTCGTCAAGATCCACAGGAATACCGCACATCTTTTTAACTTCCTCGCTTGTATAAAAAGCTTTTCCTTTGTCATCATCTCTGGCATCCTGTTTTTGCCCTATTACCTGAATAGTAAACATAATGAGAATAACGACCGTTGTTTTGAAAACATGATTAAAGTAACTCATGAATACCTCCTAAATAATTTTGTTTATTATTATTTGTTTATATTTTAACGGGGCCTCCACGAGGGAGCAATTCCCTCGTCGATGTAATATAACTCCCCGGTGGAAATATCTACTGCATGCAAATAAGGGTCCCAGTAAACAAACAGAAGATCACGGTAAACATTTTTGGAAAAAGCAATGTACCTCCCGTCAGGTGAAAACTCCATTGGATTATAATCAAACCATTCTTTACCTGTAAGTTTAACTAATCTTCTTTTTTCCCCGTTTTCATAAATTGACAAATATTCTTCGTCATATGTTTTAATGTTTTGTTCAATAAAACAAATATTTTTATAATCTTTGGAATACCTCTGAAGCACATTCTGATATCCATCTTCTGATTTAATAAGTAGATTCAATTGTTTGCTACTAATACTATACTCAGCTATTGCACTTGATATGCCCTCCAACATATTTGTATTAACGAGAAGAACTTCTTTAATTGGATTAAAGTCTCTAATAGTTATAAATTCGTCTGTTGAAGGATTGGAATCAAAAATAAATTCATTCGAGGTATTATCAATATTGGTTTTATATATTTTAGTATCTTGGAATTGCCTATATAAAAATGTATAACTGTCGTCATAAAAATAAATTGCTGCATCTGAGTCGAGTATTTTAATTTTATTGCTTCCATCGGGATTCATAATATAAGTAGCAAGATTAGAACCGATAGGTCTATAATATGCAAAATAAACCCTCCCATCTTTTGTCCATTGCGGCGGTGTCGATACTCCCCCTCCATCTTCGGTTATATTTGTATATGTTTTCTTTTCAATATTATAAACAATAGCTATTGGACCTCCAATCGGGAGGCGTTTCTTAAAAACAATATACTTTCCATCCGGCGACCATTCACCGTCCTCGTCATTATGTGATGAATTGGAAATATTTACGGGTTTGCTGCCCGTAATATTATTTGTAAAAACCTCGTATTTTCCATCGAATAATTTAAAATAACATAATTCATTCCCAGAATTTAAAATAGGGTCTATTGAATTATCGCAACTGTTTATACCGATGATAACTAATAGTGCGGAAAATATTTTTTTAATCATTTTTATTCCTACTTACCTTTTTTTAGCTATGGTATTATTTTTTATAAAATGCAGCAATTTTTTCTTAAACCCTCAACCGCATTTAAATTTTTATGCTATTTGTTTGTTGGTAAATAAAACATGTGAATTATATAAAAAATGGAATAAGTCAAAGTGGATTTTACTAAATGAAAAGGAAATGAAATTTCGGTTACCCATAAATTATTCTCCCAACTAACCATATGGTTTCAAGTAATATTTAACGACTACAGTGAGGGATCTGCCCCCCGGTTGCAACAATATTTATTAAATGAACTATTGTAACTTACCAAAAAAAAAAACTTAGTGTCAATAAGGACGCGTTAATTTAATTTAAAATTATAGGGCAATAATTCACTACCCCAAAGGGATGGAAAACGGAACCCGTCAAACTGATGCCGGGCAGGAATGGAAAATGTGAAATGGAATCTATCCCGTGTGTTTATATACTGTTGACTGCCATCTGCCGGTTAATAAAATTTTTCCTAATCCAGTATTGACTTTAAAGATTAATAGTGCCATTATTGAATAGTTCAGAAATTATGAAGTATTCAAATAATGAAGCGGAGCTTAAAATGATCTACTCAAAAAAACTAAAACCGGACCGTGACATAACCGGATTACTGCCTGCTTTTTTTTCATTAGTCATTAGCGGCTTAACCGCCGTTATATACGGACCGATAGCGGCATTTAGAGTTCTGGGAGCGGTTATTTTTGTGTATTCCATTTTCGCATTCATTGCCGTTTACCGCACCCAAAATACCGGTTATATAGTAAGTGCATTCTATATGTTCTTTATGTGTCTTTACTTATTCACGATACATATAGAAGAATACTCAAGAAAAATTATCTACCAGACACAAGTGTCGCGGTTATTTCTTGTGTTGGTACTAATCACTTTGGTTGTTCTGATTTATATGTTAATAACAAAAAAAATTAAATGGCGCGGAAGAGAAATTTTAGAGTTATCGGCGGCAGACATAAACGAGGGTCCCGAGACATATACCGACAGACCCCGGCCTGTATCGAAAATTGAACTAACCCGTGATGAAGTGGAAAATTTCGCCGAATTTATTCGGAGAAACCTTATCGCAATGTCGTATTACGAACAGGAAAGAATTTTATTCGTTCCCGTGCGGATGGGACAGGAATACTACTATCTGTTCAATAACAGCATAAAGTATTGGGACAAAACCTGGGTTGCCTTCGATTTTGAGGGAAGCGTATCCGCTCACATTTCAAAGAAAGATTATCTTGAATACAGAAAGAATTTGGAATTCGATCCGCTATGCGAATCGTTTGGGAAACTATTCATAGAATTTTTTGATTACATGAAAAAAGGCGAGGAGGTTCGGATTATTGATAAATTAAATGAAGTTAAAGTCGGGGTGTTTTCATGATTTCGGATTTTGAAAAGATAAAATTGTTTGGATCTTACATTTCGAAAGAATATTCGAAAGAGCTTTTACGGTTGCTTTATCTTTACAAAGATATTTCGGCAAGCGAAGCGGCATCGAGAGTGGGAATGCACATCAAAACAGTTCAGGAGTTTTTTGATGCGCTCAGCGAAGTCGGTCTGCTTGATAAGAAAGAGGCGTATGAAGGCAAGCGTCCGTATTTCCGGTATACATTAAAGTCCGATAATATGAAAATTCAATTTAACATTGCTGGGCTTATCGCAGATACCGATAACCATTTTGGTAAAGAATTATCTGTAAGGGAAAGAAAAAACGCTAATGTAAAATTCTCAATTGCCCGCAACAAACTTTTCTTCAGCGGGGTGAGTATTTGGACGGGGAAAGGACGGGATACAGTTGAAAAGAAAATAAGTCTCACAATCCCGCAGGGAAAATTTTTATTTAATCTTCCGTTTCCCAATGCGGACTTTACATCAATTCATGAAATTATGCGGAAAGCCGAGGTGCCGGACGAACATGAATCCGAAATAATTGATATTGTAAAACTTTTGATTGAATATAAAGTAATTGAAACAAAAGAATGAACAACAAATGGAGAGAAAATGGAATCACTATTTTTGGCTATTGCACTTATCGGAGTTGTATGGGGTATTATTTCCCTGATGAACATGGTTTCGTATTGCTATCGAAAGGGTATAAAAATTAACTGGGCGTTTCTAAATTTATTTATGCTCAAATACATAAGCGAATACCGAAGAATAACAACGAAGGAGAACGGGAAGTCCGGATTCTGGTTTTATTCGTTTATTGTATCGATGAATTCTGCCCTTGTATCGGTAGTTATCTATCTTCTGTTTTTCAAATGAAAAAGCTTTGTAATAATAAATAATAATCAAAATAAAACAAGGTACAAACATGAAAGCAAAATTTACTTTTATGGTGCTCCTTTTTGTTGTATTTGTGATCAGCAATAATAATTTAGTATTCGCATTCGTTTTTAATTATCCGGATGCCGACTCATCGCAAGCCGAAAAAGTCTATTACGCAGTTGAAATCAACAATGTTCTCTGCGGTTATTTCGAAGCGGAAGAATCTTCCGTTGAATTAGATGGAAATAATTATACTCAGCAAGATGTTACGGTATTTGCAATGCTATCTGCATTGGGGAGTGAATTTAATCAAAAAGTTAATATTCATTCATTAGTTGAACCGGTAAGCAGAAGATGTAAATATATAAACACAATTATAGATCAGGGTACCGGTAAATTTACTTTTGAGCTTAGTATAGAAAACAACATTGCAAAAATCACTTCCTCGATAGGTGGCGAACCAAAAGAAATTGAAATCACTCCCGATGTATTAACCGGGAACGATGAGGTATTTCAAAAAATGCGGCATGATATTTTTGAAAAAAACATGATCGAAGTAAATTATAATATTCTCGAAATGATGGCGCAGGAAGTTCAACAATCGACGTTTAGAAAAATCGGGGAGGAGAAACTTGAGTTAGCCGGAAAAGAATATAACACTACAATCATCGAGCAGACAAATAACAAAACCGGAATTAAAATAAAATATTGGGTAATGCCCGATTTGGATTTCTTTTTAAAGATGGAGACAATGAACAGGAAATTATATTTAGCCGACCGTTCGGTAATTGATCAAATTAAAGTTGCAAATATGGATGCATCGCTTTTCACAAAAACAAATGTAGCTATTTCGGACATTCATGCCATATCGTACATGAAATTGAAAATAAAGATTGAGCCGACCGGGGTGGCGCTGAAACAGGATGATCTCACAATTCCCGGACAAAAATTTGAAGGAACAATAAATGATAATGTAATTGAAGGCGTTCTCGAAATTGAACATAAAAAATATGACGGGTATAATGCACCGGCATTTCCAACAGATTATTCCGCCAATGAATCATTACAAAAATATTTGCTGCCCGATTCGTTTATCGAATCCAATGATCCTATTTTAATCAAAACCGCAAAGGAAATCACCGAAGGATCAAAAGACAGTTGGGAGGCTGCGAAAAGATTAAGCAAATGGGTGGCAGAAAATATTGGTTATGCAATTCCCGGTGGCGGCACTGCACGAAAAACTTACGACATCCGTGCAGGCGAATGCGGCGCCCACTCAATGCTGCTTACTGCGCTATGTCGTGCTGTCGGGATTCCTGCGCGAATAGCATTCGGCGCAATGTATGCGCCAAACTACGGCGGCGGTTTTGGTCAGCATGCATGGAATGAAATTTACATGGGTGATGCAGGCTGGATACCGGTTGATGCTACTGCACATGAAATCGATTTTGTAGATTCGGGACATATCCGTATAACTGAATTGATTTCATTGATCGGAAATAATTTTAACGGAAAGGAAATTGAAGTTATTGATTATAAACTCGGCGATAAAACGAGAGACTCTATCGCGGAAGAAAAGAATAACTATGAACCATATCTTGGTAAATTTACAAATCCTACCGATGGCGGAACATTTACTATTTTGGTTAAAGAAGGAAATTTATCTGTTGATATACCGGGGAAAATGGTTTTGCCTTTTAATGACGAAGATGCCGAAGGAAAATGGATTTGTAAAATTGCGCCTCAAATTTTCTTGCAGTTCAGCAAGGATGAAAAAGGGATAATAAATAAAATGGATTTTCACCAGATTGTCTCGGTTCCTAAAAAGTCAGATCCGGAAACAATTGAAGAAAATGTCCCCGGGGAATTTATACCCTACCTTGGAAATTACTATTTCGCCGCCATCAATAATAATTTAACTGTAACTATTGAAGATGGTAGTCTTGCAGTAATTGACCCGACGGAAAGAGAAACAATTAAACTTCAAAATCCGCGCGAAGACGGCGGATGGATTGATCAATACAATAAGAATATAGTTTACTTTGAAAAAGATGTGGACGGAATTGTTACAGGGATGAAGATTGACGTTGTAAATAAATTTACGCGCGGTGAACTTGCAGCAGATATCATTGATAAAATTATTGAAACGGATGGTTTGGATGCCGGACAAAAAAAATATGAAGAAATTAAAATGGAGAATAATGCGGAAATTATATTCACTGAGCGGTCGTTTAACTTGCTTGGTTACAAGTACATAAATTTTGGAAAATTAATCGAGGCAATAGAAATTTTAAAATTCAATGTTACAGCATATCCTGAATCATTCAATGCATACGACAGTCTCGGCGAAGCATATATGAAAAACAATCAAAACGAACTTGCGATTGAGAATTATAAAAAATCATTAGAACTCAATCCTCAAAACGAAAATGCAGCTAAGATGCTTGAGAAATTATCAAAATAGTTTTAAGAATCTTGAAATTGAATCTATAAAAAGGATGAAATACTATTGTTGATTAAATCGAAATAGTTGTACATATTTCAAATAGATATTTGATTTTACTAATATCATTTGCAGAACGCAAAGAATATTTTTGAATACTGTGAAATCGAGTATGATTAGTTGAATGTAGATGCGATTTATTTATACGAATTAATCCGGAACACAAAACCGTTCTTTTATGGAGAGTAATTTATCAAGAGGTAAAACAAATGGTTAAGATTAAGGCTGTAGTCGTATTATTGTTTCTTATAATTATATCGGCAAATCAAATCTCACGGGCGGAAGGTAGGGACACTCTTTATCTTAAGAAAGATTCCGTAATCTGTTCAAGAATTCAAAAAATATTGCCGCAAGCTGTTACACTTATCGACAACAGAAGTGTGTCGCTTGAAATTGTTTCCGAAATACGAACTTCCGATACAACAATTGTTACTCAGATAAAGTCATTCTACCCTGAAGTAGTTGTAACCAGGTTAGATTCAATTTTTATTATCGGCACTAAAGATATTTCCATTCCGCCTTCCGATACATATCACAGCAATGTTGTTCATCGCTATTTTTTCATACTCAATGCAATGAGTGACAAGGCGGAGAACTTCGAATTTCAGATGAATATGGTTCCGCGCTTTTGGAATAATTTAATTTTTCAAGTAACAGTTTCATCGGGCTTGGGACTTGAGCCGAACGGTCTATCATTAAATCAGATTTCAGCAGGATTAGGTTTTCTTCGACACTACGGCGGGATTTCGTTGGCTGCAGTATTAAATGTTGGTCACAAAACACTTGAGAAGAAAAATTGGGGTATTGAGTCCGGTGAAGTTGTATCTTTATCGTTGAATGGGTTAATCCCGATAATTAACGATGCTTGGCTACTTGCGGTTGGGAGCCGGGTCCATTTAAATAACATACCGGTAAACGGCAATACGACCTCCATAAGTTTTAATTTAGGTGTGGGATATAATATTCAAATGACCCCGGATTAATAATGTACGCCAAATACGTTCACACAAATTTAGTTGCCGTAGATTGGCGGCGCTTAGCAAAATTTTACATTGATGTTTTTGACTGCGTAGTAGCTCCGCTATTAAAAAATCTCAAACATTTTTTCAAGCTGGTTCCAGGGAATAACAAAACCTGCTTTTCGCTCCTGGAATTGATCGCCTCCGTAGATGATTATTTTTTTCAATGGTGACCCGGCTGTAATTTTCTCAAAGTAGTCTAATCCTTTGAAAAATGTGTTGGAAATAGTACCGCCTGCTTTTATTTCGATTGCATAAGTAACATTATTCATCTCGAATATCAGGTCTATTTCATTGCCATGGTTATCGCGCCAAAAATATAATTGCGGATTTTCTCCTTTGTTAACAAAAAATTTAAGAACTTCCAGCAGAATCAGATTTTCAAATAATCCGCCTTTCAGGAAATGAGATTCGGCTTGTTCCGAATTTTTAATATTTAAAAAAGAAGAAGCAAGTCCTGTATCAATGAAAAACATTTTGGGCGATTTGATAATTCTTTTGTTAAAATTATTATAATACGGTTTCAATAAATAAACAATAAAACTTGTCTCAAGTACCGTGAGCCATGATTTAATTGTTTTATCGGATACACCAATGTCATTTCCTAAACTTGAAGTATTGACTAACTGTCCGATTCTTCCCGAACAAAGCTGAAGAAATTTCTGAAAAACATTCAAATCGGTTATGTTTTTTATCTGTCTTACATCTCTTTCTAGATAAGTTTGGATATAGCTCGGCATCCAATCGGAAACAGAAAGCTCTCTATCATAAATGGGAGGGAAGAATCCGCGAAATATAAAGTCATGATAATTAGCCGGATAGTATTTACTTTTTATCTCGTCAATAGAAAAGGGAAGAAGTCGAAGCAGGTAAACACGCCCGGCTAACGATTGCGAAATTTTTTCTAAGAGTAAATAATTCTGTGAACCTGTTATAATAAACTTTGCATTACGATTTGAATCGACCATTACTTGAATATAAGAAAATAGCTCCGGCACATTCTGAATTTCGTCAATTATCATCCCCTTGTCGGCATCTTTTAGAAATGACCGTGCATCGGAGACCGCGAACTCTCTTTCCGTTGGGTCCTCGAGATTTTTATAAATATAACCTGGAAAAGCTAATTTGGATAAGGTGGTCTTTCCTGATTGCCTGGGTCCAAATATGGCAACTACCTGAAAAGAATTAGCTGTCTGTAAAAGTTTATTTTTTATTTTTCGATCAAACATTTTGTACGATTTCGGATTATGACTCCGAAAATGTACAAAATACTATAATGAATGTCAATATAATCGTACTCATTCGTAATCGTATTCCGAAACTGTACAATTATTCTGGGTCGAACAAAGCTGTGTTTGGGAAACAGCAAAAATAGATTTGGTTGAATTAGCTGTGAGACCGGAAAGGACTATTAAGGGATACCAAATAATAATGGGAGCATTTATTGCTATTGGAAAATATCTGTTTTACAAATAGAAATAAAGAACAAAGTAGATTCAAGATATTATTAGTTAAATTAGCAGAATAAAAATCAGACTTGCGGGATAAATCATTGCTTGCCAAATACGTTCACACAAATTTAATTGCCGAAGATTGGCGGCGGTTGGCAAAATTTTACATTGATGTTTTCGGATGCGAAGCTGTTCCACCAGAAAGAGATTATAAAGGCGAAGCGATGGATACAGGGACAGGTTTGAAAGATGTTCATTTAACCGGGATTCATCTTCGTCTGCCGGGTTATGGTAATACCGGTCCCACACTCGAACTTTTTAATTATGAAAATCTTGAACCAGTGCTAAAACCAATTGTAAATCGACCGGGTTGGGGACACATTGCGTTTGAAGTTGATGATGTAGAAGATGCCTTCAAAAATGTTATTGCAAACGGCGGAAAACCGGTTGGGAAAATTGTAACGCTCACTACCCAAACCGGCAGCAAAGTAACCTGGTGTTACATGACGGATCCCGAAGGAAATATGATTGAGTTACAGACTTGGGAGAAATAGAACGCAGATTTTTATGATGATTATGATATTTTATGATAATCTTAACCAATCATAAAAATCATAATGATCCGCGTTCTATTAACACCGATGTTTTTTGTGAATATAAAATCCTAATTTTCACCCACAAATTATCGCGAGGCTATAATGAAAAAAGAAATTTTATTATTTGCTCTTCTCCTGTTCGTCTTCGGTTGCGAATCCAAACAACCGGAAACTGATCGAACCGCTGGCATTCTAAAAGCGCAAATTGACTCCTTGCATACCGTTATTGATTCATTATCTCGTGCGAAGCCGGAATCCGAAATTATCCAAAATTATTTGTACACAACTTTTTTAAGTGAGAGTCCTATCAATTGGGATCCGTTTCCCAAAGGCGAAGTAACCGGAACAGCTTTTAGAGTTTTTATCACAACTGCTGAGATTTATAAAATGCTTTACTTCGAAAAAGTCACGTTCGGAATAGAGGGCGGGAACAAACAAATAGTTTTTCAAAAAAAGATTGATCTTGAAAAAGATTTGAATGTTATCGGCGAAGAATCATCAACAATTCAATTTGTTGATTGGATGGGATATAGCGCTTTCATTTTAAAAGTTTCGGATATTGATTATGAAGTCAGCCTTCTTGATGACGGAAAATATTCGATTAAAAAAGTAGAGTGAAATAGATTCAACAAAAAAATATTCGGAATCGAATACTGACCATCGAGCAGTCATACAATGGGTCCGCGTAAAGCCACAGAGATATTTACACAAAAATATCAGGATGCTATTTTGTTAGAATAAATTTCTTCGAACTTACAAATGTCCCTGCCCGCAGTTGATAAATATACACACCGCTGGAGAGTTGACTTCCATTAAATTTCACTTCGTAAGTTCCCGCTGGTTTTTCTTCATTAACAAGTATCGCTACCTCTCGACCGAGGATATCATAAATTCGCAAATTTACTTTACTGACGACTGGTAACTGATAACTGATTACTGTTGCGGGGTTAAACGGATTCGGATAATTTTGCATGAGCGAAAATTCATCCGGAAGATTATGGATACTGTCTTTTACCTTTACTAATACCGTGTCCCCATAAACCACATTATTAATAACACATCCCCGGAAATAGTGAATTGCATGACCAAAATCATATCCGTCATATTGTGAGATCATACCTATCCCCTGGCACAAAATCCTTTGGTACATACCAAGCGAGGAATAACGATACTGCTTCACCTCTCTTCTTTTATTCCACAACAATGTATCCGATACTTCAGCAGAAATCAACCCGTACATGTCATAAAAGTATTCGGGTTCGTAATACATATCGCCATGAGCGAGTAAATTAAAAAATACGACTTCATTTTCGCCGGGATAAAAAGATGCATAGATTTTTCCATTTAATGAATCTACCCGCAGCCAGCAAGTATTATAGTTGGCGAAAAAAGTAGAAGGATTGTGCAAATATTTAAAATAGTGCAATCCATCGCTTGTGGTTGTATCGCTCAAAATTTTATTTTTATAACCATAAGTAAAGGAATCCGACCAATCATAAGAGCCCCCATCGACAAAATAATTCCACTCATTTCCAACGCTCAAAGGAAATAGTTCCAACGATTTATTAATACTTTTTCTAAGAATAACTTCCGATTGTTGAAAGTTGAATTCCTCAATCCAGCTGTTGAAAGCTACATAGATTTTTTCTTCACCCGGTTTTTTGTAGATGCCGTAAATCTTCTCGGGGAATTCGTGAACTAAATCATATGTTGATAGATGATCGGTACTTTTATAGAGCTTTTTTCCCAATGAAAAGAAAATATCTCCCGACAATGAATCGTAAACCATATAAAGATTTTCCCAATTGCTATCTATAATGGTTTTCCATGAACCCGGTTCACCGCAATTGTCGGATACATTAATTCCGCGTTCTTCAACAGCGTAGATATGTTGTTGATCTTTATCAAAAATAAAATGTGTACGCTCATTTATATACATCCAGAAGTTAAGCCTGTATGCGGTTTTTCCACCATCAATGGATTTGTAGAGCGAAAGGTTTTTATAACCGAAAATGATATTGTCATCAAACGGAGAATGCTGAATATAATGGAAATCGAGATTTACATTGTGAATGTTATCTTCCGTAGGCCAGGCCTTCCCACCGTTCGTGCTTTTCATAATCAAATTGTCAAAGCAAGCATATACAATATTTGTATCCATACTTGAGACATGCAATTTTTTAACGGGCATAGTACCCAAACAAATATAGGGCATGTCATAACGGGATATATAAGAATATGCGTCGCCAAATATCCCGTTGTATGCACAAATAAATCTTCGCGGATCGTTTCCCCAAAATTTATAATCGGCAACCGACTCTCCGTAAACATCCGCCGGCGGCAGCGCGGTGGTTGATTCAATGGTATAATCATGAAAAAGTAATTCTTCCTTATCGGTTTGTGTATTAAAGATGTAATAGTTGAAAAGGATTGAATCTGTTTGCAAACCCAGTGAACGATATTCGGTTGGGTAAATTAAATGTGTAACTCCCTCGCTGTCGTCAATGCCGGATAATCCCGTAATTCTTACATCGGTTTGCGCAGAAGCGGTATTCATAAGAAGTAAAATTGCTCCGACCATGCACAATAAAATTTTTAACATAACGCCTCCATATCGGCAAAATATTTTAAAGAATTCAAATTGAATTAATTCGCCGGTGAGTAAAATAATAAAAACACTTGATTGCACAAAGAAGCTTTTGTATAAGGCTTCGAAAAAAAATGCCTTTGTACGGCATGTTCAAATACTGATGAGTATTCCTATGGAATCGATAAAAGAAATTTTGAGAGTCGGATACGGACCGTGGAGCAGTCACACAATGGGTCCGCGGAAAGCAGCGGAGATATTTCGAAAGATATTTTTGAGGGCTGGATGAAAGACGATAGAAATATGATAACTTGCTGCACGGACGGAATCAGACCGGTAATATTCAAGGTAGAAAGACTCGATTAAAATGGATAGCCTAAAATCCACTTGTTTTTTATTTCCCCTCAACCCACTCTTTCCACATATCGGGTTGATAGCCAATGGTTACGTGCCGTTCGTTTCGCACAATAGGAGTTTTAAATAGGAGGGGGTCGGTAAGCAATTCTTCCTCAACATTGTGAAGAATATATTGCAGATTTCTTTTGCGGTATTGTTTCCCTTCTTTATCGATCAGATCGTCAACATTGAATACGCGTTTAATATTTTCGAGTTCGCCTTTGCTTACACCCTTTTCGTTCAAATCCCGGAAATGATATATTATCCGTCGTTCTTTAAAAAAACGTTCTGCTTTGCGGGTGTAACTGCAGCCCTTAGTTCCGAAAATTTGAATATTCACTTTTACCCGGAATTCTTTTCAACAATTTAACAATTCAACCATTGGGCAATAAAAAAACTATTCTACCCGTGTCGATTTTAGAAAATAATCCGTTACGCTCTTAACGGTTTTCTCCACAAACTTTTCTTTCTTTAGCCTATCCTGATCAATCAACGCAAGACTTTCATAACCGATTGCAACATAGTATGTGGCTTTGTCAAAAAAATTATTCAGTAATTGATAAAAATCGAGCGCCCGTTGCATATCTATTGAGCTATTAACTACACCCTGGTTCATTATGTGTTTCCAGATAATAGTGCGCAATAGGATTAGTGCATAAATCACTTCGCTCTCTTTCAATCCTTCGGCAGCGCGTTCCCGGCCGAGTTTCATATAGTGCTCGGCCACTTGTGTAAAAGCAGCCTCGCTTTTTTCAAGCCACCTACCGAGCTGTTTGTAATTTTCATAGATACGGTCGTGCATTAATTCCGACGGAATTTTTTGGTAACCGGGTGTTGCGGCATTGGTACTAACTTCTCTTAGCCATTTTTGAGTTAGCAATTCGGCGTGGTCTTCAATAAGATTGATGAATTTTTGATACTGCATGATTGTACTCCTTTTATTTTAAGGAAGATACGTTTAGTCAGCAGAAAGCTCGAATTCTTTTTCGATAGATGCTTTTTGATTAGAGTAATTATCTTCTACAAAGAAAATTATTTTGTACTTGCCTGCAATATAGGTAGAATCAAGTTGAAGTTGAACATCAATTTTTAAATCCATTATTTCTTCAGGCTCTGTTCCGTCTCTCAATCCGTAATCTACCGCCTTTAAAGTATCGGAATTGGGAGTTACAATATCGGTACTGAAAGAAAGTTTGGCAGTGTACGTTTCTTCTTTCTCTTTTTGAACAAATCCTTTTACATTCACAGATGCATTTAACTCCCAACCGCTGTCTAAGGAATAAGCAAACGCTTCCGGGCTGAATAACTCAAACCTGGGGGCTTCTTTCGAACATGCAAATAACAAAATAACAATCGGTAATATTACAAATGTTTTTTTCATTGTTCTTCCTCATGTAAAAACTTAGTACCGCAAACGCCTAAATGTTCGAGAAGATTACTTAGGCGCTCAATGCACTAATTCGCCAATGGTATAAATTAATTACTCTTTTTAAAATCATCCATGAATTGAGTGAGATCTTCAATACCTTTTTTCGGGAAAGCATTGTATATAGATGCCCGGATTCCACCAACGCTTCTGTGTCCCTTAATTCCTTCGAATCCTTTTTTCTTTGCTTCGTCGATGAATTTCTTTTCGAGTTCTTCGTTAGGTAATCTGTATGTAACATTCATAAGTGAACGAGCCTCCGGTACAACTGTGCCTTTATAATAACCGTCGCTTCCATCGATAGCATTGTATAAAATCGTAGCTTTATCAACATTGCGTTTGTACATTTCATTTAATCCGCCCATGTTCAGCAGCCACTTAAATACGAGACCGGCAATATAAATTCCAAACGTGGTGGGGGTGTTGTACATCGAATCGTTCTCAACATGAATCTTATAGTTCATGTACGTGTGAAGTGTATCGGCAGACCTATCGAGCAAATCTTTTCTAATAATAACAACTGTAACTCCCGAAGGTCCAATATTCTTCTGTGCACCGGCGTAAATTAATCCGTACTTGTTAATATCAATTTTCTTGTGAAGGAAATCCGATGATGCATCGCAAACTAAAGGCACACTTCCTACTTCGGGTTCAGTCTTATATTCGGTGCCGTAAATTGTATTGTTCGAAGTAAAATGAACATACGAAGCATCCGGATCAAGTTTCAATTCGGATTGATTTGGAAGTCTGACAAAGTTCTCTGCTTCGGTTGATGCGGCAATATTAACTGCGCCAACTCTCTTCGCTTCCTTAGTGGCTTTTTTAGCCCAGGAACCGGTGACAATATAATCGGCTTTGTTTTTCGGCGGCATCAAATTCAAAGGTATCATCGAAAATTGTAAAGTCGCACCGCCCTGCAAAAACAAGATCGAGTAATTCTCGCCGATATCTAAGAGCTTACGCAAATCTGCGTCGGCCTCTTTTACTATTCCGTCAAATATTTTTCCGCGGTGACTCATCTCCAGAATACTCATGCCGCTCCCTTTATAGGAGAACAATTCCTTCTGGGCATCCAACAAAACTTCTTCCGGTAGTATCGCCGGACCGGCGCTTAAATTATAAATTCTTTTTTCCATTTGAGTACTCCCTATTTATAAATTTTTAATATAATCGAAATTACAAAATAGAATTTTCTAAAACATCGCGAGATCCCTCGCACGGGAAACCGGATTCGGAATTAAATTAAATGTACTAAAAGTCCGTCGCGTAGTTTCGGTTCAAACCATGTTGATTTTGGAGGCATTATTTCTCCAGCATCCGAAATTTTTATCAGGTCTTCTACGTTAACAGGATACATTGAAAAGGCAGCCTGTCCTTTTCCGCTATTAACTATCTTTTCCAATTCTTCCGTGCCGCGTATTCCGCCAATGAAATCAATATTACTGTCGGTCCGGGGATCTTCAATTCCAAGAACGGGTTTCAATAAAAATTTCTGTAAAATACTTACATCGAGATGTTCACCAATCGACTCGCCGGGCACAACATTATTATTCGGCTTTAATAAATACCATTTACTACCAAGATACATTGCAAACGAACCTTTCGCAGGAGGGATAGGATTATTCGTCTCTTCAATTGAAAAGTTTTCACTTACCTTTTTTAAAAACGATTCGTTTGTATAATTACTTAGTTTGAATACAGCCCGGTTATAAGGAAGTATCTCCAGTTGTTCCGCCGGGAAAAGAACCGCGAGAAAATAATTGTACTCCTCATCGCCGGTATGCGTAACACTATTTTCCTTTAGAACACGTTGGACCCGGCTTGCACTTGCTGCGCGATGATGTCCATCAGCGATATATAAATTTTTAACGTTTCCAATTTCGAAATCAATTATATCTTTATAATCGTCGGGCATAATCCAAATGGTATGACGTATTCTGTCCTTTGCAGTAAAATCGAACAATGGTTTCGTGTTTTTCATTGTCAATTCAACTACTTCGTTTATCTCGTCAACACCATGATAGGTAAGGAAAACCGGTCCGGTTTGAGCTTCGGTTGTGATAATGTGATTAGTTCTATCGTCTTCTTTTATCTTACGGGTTTTTTCGTGCTTAAGAATAACATCTTTGTTGTAATCTTCAACTGAGAACGTTGCGGCTATGCCTGTTTGCGGCCTACCGTTCATTATCAAACGATAAATATAAAATTTGCCTACGTCTTCCTGACGCAACGGCGCCGATATTTTTAATCGTTCAAGATTCTCTTTGGCTTTTTGATATACTTCTTTCGAGTAAGGATCAACATGTCCGCTCATTTCAATTTCGGAACGTGTTACTCTTAAAAAACTAAGCGGATTATCTTTTGAAAACATCTCGGCTTCACCTCTGCTTACAACATCATAGGGAACGCTTGCAACAAGATGAGCAACAGCTGGATCGGGATAAAGCGCTCTAAAAGGTTTTATTACTGCCATTTATTCTCCGGAATATTTTTATCAATCGATTCGGAATAGACTATTTATAACTACTCCAAATTTATGATTTTTAAAGAACACTCACATAATACAATAAATTGTGACCCATACATTTTGAAGGATTGTTTTAAATTGTTGATAAAGGTCATCTTTTAAATAACATGATATTATACCGCAACATTATGCACAAAGCCGGCTGGAAAGTGAATTTTACTATGGCAATGGCGCATAAATTCTCAAAAGGCATTGAAATTTCGCTTCGCATTGTTTACCTTTGCACAAAGTTGAAAGTACCAAAAAGTACAATCGCTTGATTTCTACAAACCAGCCACAAGCTGTTGATTATTGATTAACATATAAGTTCTCAATCAACCTATTGCAGTAACTCAAAAGAGTAACAAATCAATGGCGCTTACATCGACATATAAATTATTTGCGAAAGGATACGGCGACCGATATTTTCAAAGGCATGGGTCCGCTTCGCAATTATTTCTATTATCCGGTTGCGAGCGTATTGGCATTCGGTTTAACGACGGGATTATCATTATGACAGAGATAATTTTACGTGTGCGAGTGTGAAACCGATAGCCTTAAATACTTAAAAAGCTGATTTGGTTTACTCTTCCCCTGACAAATAACCGAAAAAGAATTTATTTTAAGGATGACAATTGAACGATTACCGTAAGGAGTGTCGAATGGATAACGATAAATACATATACCGAAGAGCCGATGGGAAATTGCTTCCGAACGGACTATACGACCCGCGATTTGAACATGACAATTGCGGCGTGGGATTCGTAGCTAAACTTGATGGCGTTGCATCACATAAGATTATTAATGATTCTATTACAGTACTTGTTAATCTTGAGCACCGCGGCGCACTTGGCGGTGATAAATTAACAGGAGACGGCGCCGGAATTATGACTCAGTTGCCGGATATTTTTTTTAGAGAAGAGTGTGCTTCTATCGGAATAAATATCCCTCAACGTGGAGACTACTCAGCCGCGATGATTTTCTTTCCAAAAGGGAAAAAGCTTGCTGATAAATGTAAAAGCATCGTTGAGAAAAATATTTTAGATGAGGGATGCGATTTGCTTGGCTGGCGCAAGGTGCCGATTAACAGCTCGGCTATCGGTGAGCTCGCACAAAGAACCGAACCGAAGACATATCAGGTATTTATCCATCGCGGTAAAATATCAGCCGAAGCATTCGAGAGAAAACTATATGTTATCAGAAGGTTGATTGAAAAAGAAGTTGCGGCATTGAACGAAGATACAAGCCAGTTTTATATCTCAACGATGTCGTCCAACAGAATAGTATATAAAGGACTTCTCACCGCGCATCAACTAACAAGTTATTATCCCGATTTATCAGACGAACGATTCGCTTCATGTTTTGGCGTTGTGCATCAACGATACAGCACAAACACACTTCCAACATGGAATCTTGCGCAACCGTTCAGAATGATGGCGCATAATGGAGAAATCAATACATTGAGTGGAAACATCAACAGAATGAAAGCCCGCGAATCAAGTTTAAAGTCCGAACTGTTTGGAGAAGATATTGAAAAACTGAAGCCGATAATTGTGGAAGACGGCAGCGACTCTGCAATTTTTGATAACGCACTCGAGTTACTTGTGCTTGGCGGTCGTTCAATTCCGCATGCAATGATGATGATGGTTCCAGAAGCATACGGACCGAAGATACAAATGAGCGAAGACAAACGGGCATTCTATGATTTTCAATCATCGTTAATGGAACCATGGGATGGACCCGCAGCAATTGTATTTTATAATACCCGATACCTTGGCGGAATTCTTGATCGAAACGGATTGCGGCCCGCGCGCTATACAACCACAAGCGATGGAATAGTTGTGCTTGCATCGGAAACAGGCGTGCTTGATATTGAACCCGAAAAAATGATTAAACGCAGCAGGCTCTCACCGGGCAAAATGCTTCTCGCCGATTTCGAGCAGAATCGGGTGGTGCCTGATAAAGAAATCAAAGCAAAAATTTCCAGGCAGAAACCATACCGCCGATGGATAAAGGATAACATTATTACACTGCGAGGATTATTCAATCCTTCAAGTGCGCCTGCTGATGATGAAAAAGCTTTGCTTCAAAAGCAACGAGCTTTTAGGTATACAGACGAGGAATTAAAATTGATCATTACTCCAATGGCATCGCGCAGTCAGGAAGCAATTGGTTCGATGGGTAATGATACTCCGCTGGCAATATTATCAAACCAACCGAACCTGCTATTTTATTATTTCAAACAAAGATTTGCGCAGGTAACAAATCCCGCTATCGATCCGCTACGCGAAGAATTGGTAATGTCGCTTGAAAGTTTTGTTGGAGGCGAAGGATGCTTGCTCGAAGAAACACCCGAACATTTCCGGGGATTCAAATTTTCGCATCCCGTTTTAACTCCTGATGATCTTGGAAGAATTGAAAAAGCAAATCATCCACAAATAAAAATTAATTACATTGATATTTTGTTCAACAAAGACGGTGGCGATGACGAATTAGAAAAAACTCTCGAATCAATATTCGAAACCGCCGAAAATTATATCAACAATGGAACGACATTAATTGTACTATCCGATAGAAAAATAGACGAGAACAAAGCCCCAATCCCTTCATTATTAGCAGCATCGGGATTGAACCATTATTTGATTCGCAAAGGCGTACGAAGCAAGTGCAGTATTGTAGTCGATTCCGGCGAAGTTCGGGAGGTAATGAACTTTGCTCTCTTGATAAGTTACGGTGTGGATGCCATCTGTCCATATCTTGCATTGTACACTGTTCGGAATCTTGCCGAGAATAAAATGCTCGAAACAAAATTAAAGCCCGAAGAAGCTGTTGACTCATATATTATTGCAGTGAAGAAAGGATTGCTCAAAACCATGAGCCGACTCGGAATATCAACTCTGCATGGTTATTTCGGCGCACAAACTTTTGAGTCAGTTGGACTAAACAAAGATGTGATTGATAAATATTTTACCGGAACGATTAGCCGGCTTGGCGGAATTGGATTGAAGGATTTACAAAGCGAAGCTGTTGCGAGACATAATCTCGGTTATTCAAAAAATCTCCAACCGACAAACTTGCTCGACGCCGGGGGAGAATATTCTGTTCGCGCCGACGGTGAAAAACATTTTTGGAATCACGACACAATTTCCAAACTTCAGTTGTCAACCCGGACTAATGATTATGAGTTGTTCAAAGATTTTGTTAATACTGCAAATTGTGGTGCAAGCAGTCCAACAACTTTACGCAGTATGCTGAAGTTCAAAACCCAAAATCCAATTCCTATTGAAGAAGTTGAACCGGTTGAAACCATCGTTAAAAGATTTGTGGTTTCTGCAATGTCTTTCGGCTCGATAAGCAAAGAAGCACACGAAGCAATTGCCGTTGCCATGAACCGGCTTGGAGCAAAAAGCAACTCCGGCGAAGGCGGCGAAGATATGGCCCGCAACAAAGTTGACGCAAACGGGGATACTGCGAGATCCAAAGTTAAACAGGTTGCCTCGGGCAGATTTGGAGTCACACCTGAATATCTTTTAAGCGCTGAAGAACTTCAAATAAAAGTTGCACAGGGCGCTAAACCCGGCGAAGGCGGTCAGCTTCCCGGTCATAAAGTATCGGAAGAAATTGCACATGTGCGGCATACAACTCCCGGAGTTACATTAATATCGCCGCCGCCGCATCACGATATTTATTCGATTGAAGATTTATCTCAATTGATCTATGATCTGAAATGTATAAATCCGGAAGCAAAAATTTCGGTTAAACTTGTTTCGGAATCAGGCGTTGGTACAATCGCCGCCGGGGTTGCAAAAGCAAAAGCCGATCTCGTTTTAATTGCAGGTTACGAAGGCGGCACTGGCGCTTCCCCGCTTACATCAATTAAGCATACCGGTATCCCATGGGAAATTGGTTTGGCGGAAACACATCAAACATTGATTCATAACAAACTGCGCGATAAAATCCGCGTACAGGTTGATGGTCAGCTAAAAACCGGAAGAGATGTTGTTATCGCTTCCTTGCTTGGCGCCGAAGAATATGGTTTTGCAACCTCAGCTTTGATAAATCTTGGCTGCATCATGTTGAGAAAGTGTCATTCAAATACTTGCTCGGTTGGAGTGGCAACACAAGATCCGCTTCTTCGTTCACGTTTTTCCGGCAAACCGGAATACATCGAAAGATTTTTCAAATTCCTCGCTCAAGATTTGCGCGAAATTATGGCAGAGCTCGGATTCAGAACAGTTGATGAAATGATTGGCAGAACCGATATACTAGAATTTGCACCGCCCCATGAATTATGGAAAGCTGCGAAGTTTGATTTATCTCCATTAATTAATTCGATGGCATTGAATAATACAGTTTGCGGTGTACGCCCACCCAAAGGAATAGACACCTTCGATGTGGAATTAATTGAATATGCCAAACCGGCAATTGAAAAAAAAGAATCCGTAGAAATTAATCTCCCTATTAGAAATATACATCGTACAGTCGGGGCTCGATTAAGCGGTGAGATTGTTAAAAGATATGGCGCTGCCGGACTTCCCGATGATACAATAAAATTCAATTTCAGCGGATCGGCAGGACAAAGTCTCGGTGCATTTTTGGCTCCGGGAATTACAATGAAAGTTGAAGGCGATACAAATGATTATCTTGGCAAAGGAATGTCGGGCGGGAGAATAATTCTTATTCCACCAAAGAATGCACGGTTCGTTCCTCAAGATAATGTTATATGCGGAAACGTTGTTCTTTACGGCGCAACAGGCGGCGAGTTATATATCAATGGAAAAGCCGGTGAAAGATTTGCCGTACGCAATAGCGGCGGACAAGCAGTGGTAGAAGGAGTTGGAGATCATGGATGCGAATATATGACTGGCGGAGTTGTAGTTGTTATTGGTTCGACCGGGAAAAACTTCGCTGCCGGAATGAGCGGTGGAATTGCATACATCTACGATCAAAATCAACTCTTCGATACAAAGTGCAATCTTGACATGGTTGATCTTGAAAGCGTGTGGGACAGCAAAGATAAAGTCTTTTTACGCACTATGATCGAGAAACATGTTAAATACACTCAAAGCGAGCTCGCTAAAAGTATTCTTAATAAATGGGAATCAAGTCTGCCCATGTTTGTAAAAGTTATCCCGATAGATTACAGGAAAGTACTTGAGAGAATGAAATTACAGGAAATTACTGACGTTGAAACTGTTGCCGTTACAGAGGAGGTATTCAATGGCTAAGACAACCGGATTTATGGAATATGAAAGACAGAATCCCGGAAAAATTTCTGTAGAAGAAAGAATAAAAAATTACAATGAGTTCGAACAACTGCTCGATGAAGATAAAATAACTCAGCAGGCTGCGCGCTGTATGGATTGCGGAATTCCGTATTGTCACTCGTACGGTTGTCCGGTAAATAATAGAATTCCCGATTGGAATGATATGGTTTATCGTAACCAGTGGAGGAGAGCGCTCGATTTGCTTCATTCAACAATTAATTTTCCGGAGTTTACCGGGCGTGTTTGTCCTGCCCCTTGCGAACATTCTTGCACTCTTTCAATTAACATCTCGCCTGTTACTATAAAACACATTGAGTTGCAGATAGTTGAAAGAGGTTGGCGCGAAGGATGGATAGCGCCTCAACCTGCATTAATTAAAACAGGAAAAAGGATTGCAGTGATTGGCTCCGGACCTGCCGGATTATCTGCCGCACAGCAGCTTGCGCGTGCCGGACACGAGGTAATAGTATTTGAGAAAAGTAACCGCATTGGCGGTCTGCTTCGTTATGGCATCCCTGATTTCAAACTCGACAAATCCGTAATTGACAGAAGATTAAATCAAATGGAAGCGGAAGGCGTTATTTTCGAACCGGGCGTTGATGTTGGAATCGACATTTCATCAAGATATTTACAAAGAACATTCGATGCTGTTGTAATTGCCGCTGGCGCTACTATCCCGCGCGATTTACAAATTCCCGGACGAGATTTAAAAGGCATTCACTTTGCGATGGAATATTTAACTCAACAAAATCAAATCAACGCCGGCGATGTTATTCCTTCAGATCAGATTATAACCGCAAAAGATAAAAACGTTATTGTAATTGGCGGCGGCGATACCGGCTCGGATTGTGTTGGCACAGCAAGACGCCAAGGTGCGAAAAATATTGTTCAAGTAGAAATTCTTCCCAAACCTCCGGAACAAAGAGATATTTATAACCGTTGGCCCTCGTGGCCCCAAATTCTATTTACATCATCATCACACGACGAAGGATGCGAACGACTCTGGTCATATTCGGCTAAATCATTCGAAGGCATTGAAGGAGAAGTACGGAAAATCCATTTCAACAAACTTGATTGGAGTAATACGGACAAAACCGGAAGAAGAAGTTTTAAAACTCTAACGGACGGGGATATTACACTTGACGCCGATCTCATTTTGCTTGCAATGGGATTTTTACATGTTGAGCACGGCGGTCTATTAAAAGAGTTGAACATCAACACTAACGAAAGAGGAAATATAGTTGTTGACGGCAATCGGATGACATCGCATAAAGGATTTTTTGCATCGGGCGATTCAGTTACCGGCGCATCGCTTGTGGTACGTGCAATAAACCTTGGAAGACGCGTTGCAGTAAATGTTAATAATTATTTGATGAGTATGTAAAGGCGTTGCCGATAAGCGGCACCCCAGAGCAGCAATGCCACTTAAAAAACAACTACCAATGATTAAGCAAAACGTTTGTAATTTTTCTCGCGCACATGTTTTGCAAATTTATTATTTAGAACGACTACTTTGACTAAGTCTACCAAAACGTAACGACTGGCCCTAAATTATCAAAATACCAAACGCGAATACAGCCTACGCTTGACTGACGTTATATGCAACTCTAGTATAATTGATAATAATTTTGAGTTCTTTAATAAAAGATAATCCATTTTTCTAAAATAGTACTACAAAATATGTAAAATAATTATAGGAATGTTACTTATAGTCTTTGAATTATAGTCTACAATGAAAGATTTTTATACTGTGAAAATAAAAATTAAAATCGGTCAAAGAATTAAAAAGTTAAGAGAATTAACCAATATGTCTCAGAAAGATTTGGCTTATTCTGCCGATTTAGACCGCAGTTATATTGCCAGTGTCGAAAGCGGTCAAAGGAATATTTCCATTGTGAATATTGAAAAAATTGCTGAGGCAGTGAATGTCTCTCTTAAGGAATTTTTTAACGATGCCGAATTTGATAAATCTACAAAGCACACTAAATAGTATTAAAAAGTCAATTGAAAGGGCTATCCACAAAGATGGCACAGAAGGAAAGAATAATCTTATCCGCAGTCAAAGACCAATCAAACTATTGCACGATGTTGTTAAATCAGAACTGATTAAAAACGGTATAAACCCAAAACTAATCGTACCCTCATTAAAGCAGTCAAATGGAGAATATGCACTCGCTGGTTTTTTTAAAAAGAAAGATCAAGACATTTGTGTTGTTCCGAATGGCATCAAACCCAAAGAGGAAATTCTAAGTTTTGAGGGAATACTTATGGGTCAAAAGGACAAATATGGTTTTGAATACACTGAAAAAACTTTGTCCATTAATGTAAGAAGTCAATTAAGTAGTTCTGCTAAAAATTTTGATACACTTTATGAAAGAACATTTGCAGAAGCACTTAATTTGCATTTACGTTGTCCTAAAATGGTGCTAGGTGAATTTTATATGATTGCCGTTAATGAATATGACAGTAATGCAGCTAACCGTAAGCAAATTAAATTCCGGAAAATAAAGGAGGTTGATAAGCATATTGAAAAATATTTGCTCTCATTCGATGCTGTAAACAATAGGAAATCTATTAAAGATGACCATTATAAATATGAAAGAGTTTGTTTGCTGATTATAGATTTCAGCAAAACCTCACCAAAACTTTATAGTAATGATGAGCAATTAAAAGCAGATGGTTTATTGCCCAAAGGTTCGAAAGCAACGATAATTAATTTGAATTATGAGTCTTTCGTATCAGATTTGCTGAATGTTTACAACGAGAGATTTGGAGATAATAATTTTAAATGATATTTCTCAATTAGGAATTCATCAATTTCTTGCTTGTCATTCATTTCTCTAAGCGTATCAATTTCAGCTTTTGAAAATGCTGGAATTGTAAATTTTTCAATGAAATTTTTCTGATAGCAAGGATAGCCACCCTCTATTGATACACTCGTTTTGCTTACATAGTAGTGCATTATAAAAGAATTTAAAATCTTTTGTGTTAGTTTGATATTTTCGACATTAGTGAATGGATTAGTTGATATATCAAAAAAACTAAGATTATTATCAGCGTATTTGTTAAAATAGATTCCGTAACCATTTGTAAAAAACGCATCTTCTTCTTCAACAAATAGAAATCGGGGGAAATGGCTGAATGTTGGAGTTAATAACTTTTTGCCTTTTTTTGTAAGCCCTTGAGTTCTACCCCATACATAAAACGGAGTAAAAATATTTCTCCCTTTGTCTCTATTAAATAATAAATCTTTTACTGAAAGAAAGTAGTTGTAGCAATTAGGATATTTATTTTGCATTTCTTTTTCAGAAATAGGAACAGCAGTATTATTTTTAATATTAAAAGGACAAATAATTCGTCTTGAGTTTAGAAGTATATCATCTTGGTTTTTGAAATCGGAAATCTTATAAACTGGTTTTGTAATAGCTTTCTCAATTTTAAAAGTGCCCCTATCAATAGTTTTGTAAAAGTAGTTCCCCTTTTCTGTTTTCCCATCAACAAAAAATAATTCGTCCTTTAGAGTAGCAATCCCCACGTTGATTTCGAATAGTTTGCTAATAGGCGTTCCAATAGTCTCAATACTGTGTATGTTTTCTTGTTCGTCACTTTTCAGCAGTCTCCATTTTCTGAAGTCTAAATTATTGATGTAATTAGGTGAACCATTTACTTTAGTTAGAAAATCTTCGGGCATTTGATTTTCTTGTATGCGGTCAAAATAGATCACTTCGTTTTCATGTTTATTGAGAAATGTAATGGCGGTATATGTTTGTACATCAAAAACCTTTTTATGGTTAAAATCAATAATTCGTGAAACACATTTCTGCCTATGAAAGAACATTCTCAACGCTTCGCCAGCAAGTGAAGTGAAATAATTATTTGGAGTGATGTAACCTAACCTACCATTAGCAGCAAGTAATTTGTAGCCCAATTCAAAAAACGCAAAGTATAAATTAAAAGTTCCTTGCTCAATTGTTGTCCAATGATTTAATAGAAATTTTCTGTTTTTATCTGATAAATCTTGAAATTTTACGTACGGTGGATTACCCACTACATTATTAAATTGATTATTCCAATCTACTCTTAAACTATCTTGGCAATACAAGTTAAAATCCTTCTCTTCCAATATTTCATTATTTTGAAGAGCATAAATTGATAGAAGAAGTATTGCTCTATGAATGTTGTATTCAAGAATGTCAGAGCCATAAATATTTTCTTGTACAATTTCTTTGATTGGTTTTTTGTATTTGCATTTATAGTATTCGGCCAAGCCAATTAAAAACGCACCACTACCACAACTTGGATCTAAATTTTTGTCAGATTCTTTGGGATCAATTTCCTTAATTATATAATCAATAATATAGTTCGGTGTGAAAAAAGCACCATTTAACTTTCTATCTTTATTGGGAATAAATAACTCGAGATAATTTTCTAATTCTTTCACATTACGAATATCAAGGGAAGAAGTATCGAAGTAAAGTTTAGTTTCCTATTCAAAATCTATAAAATACTTGTGAAGTATTGAGCTTTTAGAATAGTCAAGTTTAACATTTGTTAAAAATGTGTAAAATAAATGTTTTTCAAGTATTGCTAAATCTTGTTTTTCTATAAGTTCTTTAAGTAATCTTTTATTCATTTTTCACAGTGTTGACTTTGAGTAACAAATTTATATCATTTATGGCAATTATACAATTTTTTTAAGACACTTTTTAGGCGGGAATATATTCCTTGACAATCTACTCAGTTGGTAAGTTCAATCGCGATTTTGTACAAAATATAACTTTTCTTTGTGACTTTGTGGCATGTAAAAACTCAAAAATTCTTTACTCGCCACAAAGTCTTGAAGACACTAAGGATTATGAATTCATTTTCGGAACCGATCTCAAAAACACTCCGTAACGCATCGGCTCCTCCAATCGGCACGACCAAACTAACTGATCTTTGTAAACCGTAATATCCGGGCAGCCATCACACATGCTCATATCGCCGTTTTCCATAAAATCAACCGGTTGAATAAAGAGCACAGTCTGCATGTACGCACGCTTGAAAATTCTAAACGGATTTTTCATCATGTTGATAAAAGATTTACGAATCCCTTTGTCGAAAGGCCAAACGAACATCATACTCATTCTGCCTTTGCCGGCTAATTTTGGCGATGCATATGATAAATACTTGCCGGTAAAAAAGTGATTACCCGCCATTACCAGTTCCATATATTTTGGTCCTGCATAACCGTAAATTTTCTTTTTTGAACCGACCCTTACTGATAATAACCATTTTAATGAATCCGCTTTGTGAGTTCCATTTAAATAAGCGGAAGGTTCAAAATCGGGGAATTTTTGTTTCACTAAATGAACAAGATGATTGGATTGAATATCAACTGTCCGGTTGCGATCGGAATGATACCAGATTGTATCCCAATCAACTTTCTGTCCGCCGGCAAACCAATCAAAAGGCATATCGGGAATTACATGCCTGAAAATAATGAACACCATCGTATGCACAATGTCGATATGCTTGTGCGCCCATTCAACCATTTCGGGCACGTATTGAATTGTATCTTCATAGACTGTTGAGTTGAACGAACAAGAAATACCTCCTACATCAGCAAGCATCCGGGCAAATTTCAGACGAAGCTCGCATAACTCGATTTCATTTTTATTTTGCCACTCTTTGTCTCTTCCCTGCTGTTTGCTATCAACGTGAAAGGTAAAACCAAAAACACCCGCACTCTTCAGTTCCTTAAGCAAATCCACCGTTAAGGCTTTGCCGTTTGTATTAATTATTGGTTTTAATCCCCTTCGTTTTATATCCGCAACAAGTTCGAGAATATGCGGGTAAACTAACGGATCGCCGCCGGCAATAGAGATACAGTCCGATGTGCGGTATTTCTGAAAAATATCAAGTTCATGTTTTACTTCATCAATAGTTTTATGCGAGTTCGCTACATTTTTTCGGTAACATCCGTCGCATGCAAGATTGCATTGTGCCGTCGGTTCCAACCACGAGATTGCGTTATCGGCAAAATTCCATGGTAATCGGTAAAGCTTAGTGTGATCAATTTTCTCTGCTTCCATGCTGTCCTCATTTTTTATTAATGCTTTTTGTATATACGTCCGGGAAATCAAATTTACATTAAATGTTTTAGAAACTATAAGAAAGTTAAAACACCATCCATTGTTTAAAATCAAAGCGAAACTTATCATTCAAAAAAAATAATTTCAAATGAAATAATTGTTAATACAGGTCAGAAATAAATCTACTTTCAAAATATTTCGCTATTCTAGTTAAATAACAACTAATCACAACCATTGTGCTGCCAATGTAATTCGCATACTTACTTATTCAAATAAATTGTTTGTGTTGGATAGGCGAATTCGATTTTATTTTCTTCAAAACTTTTATAGATGGCAAGCAATATTCCCTGATGAATGTTCATGTATTCGATATAGTCGGCGGTTTCAATAAAATACACCGTTTCAAAATCGAGGCTGGAATTATTGTAATTCATAAAATGAGAGCGATCAAATTTAGTTTTTGTGAAACTTTCGATTATATTTTTAATCATGGCAGGGATTGACTGCAATTTCTCATATGTGGTTTGATATGTTACACCAATCGTAAAAACGACTCTTCTCTTTTCCAACTTTCTGAAATTATGAATACGGGAGTTTGTTAAACTGGAATTTGATATGACTATAATTTCCCCGGTCAGAGAGCGTATCTGTGTTGATTTTATACCAATTTTTTCGATCGTACCCTTTTTATCGTCAAAGACGATGAAATCCCCAAGTTCAAATGGCTGATCGAAAAATATAACAAAGTAGCTGAATAGATCGCCTAGCATTGCCTGTGCTGCAAGTGCAATCGCAATACCACCGATACCGAGTCCGGCAATAACCGCAGAAATATCAAATCCAAGATTGCTTAAAAGCAGTAGCGCACCAACAATCCATATAAAAAAATTAATAAACGAAAGGAGCGGTCTAATTTTTTTTGCTTGGTCTTCTGTTCTTGTTTTCTCGATATACATTGTCATTAAAAAATTGACAGCAGCATTAGCGACCTTGACAAATAGAAAGATCGCCAGCATAATATATACGATTTCAATTATCCTATATACTTTGGGATGAAAATTCAATGTATTGATTGCCGTATATATAGGCCAGATGTATATGAGCGGAATAATGAATCTTTTTATAATGATGACAATAAAATGCCTCTTTGTGGATTCAAATCCCTCCCCGGTAATTTGGAGTTTTTTCAAAACAAATTTTCGGAGAGTAAAGGCTATAATCCAAACCAATAAAATTATTCCCAAAGCAATAAAATAACTTTGTATTGTATTTCCCCAAAATTCTCTTTCTAAAAATTGCACTATAAATTCCTTTTTGAATTTTCTTAGCTTTAAAACCAATGTTTCTTTTTAAAATAAAGTCCAAACGATATGCCGATAACCAGCATAACAACCCATGCAAACAGATATCCATATTTCCAACCGAGTTCCGGCATGAATTGAAAATTCATTCCATACACACCGACAATAAAAGTAAGCGGAATAAATATCGTCGCAATCATTGTTAAAATTTTCATCACTTCGTTCATTTTATTGCTAATGCTCGAAAGGTAAATATCCATCAGCAACATCAGCATATCCCGGTAGGACTCAAGCGTTTCCAAAATTTGATTTTGATGATCGAGAACGTCGCGCATATAAATAACTGTTGTATGTTCGATGAGTAGGGAGTCGCGCCGCACAAGGCTCGCTAATATTTCTCGAAGCGGCCACATGGATTGCCGGAAGAGATGAAATTCCCTTTTCAATTTTCCAATTTCCGAAAGGTCGCTTTTCTTGGGTTGATCGAGAAGTCTGTCTTCGAGCGCTTCGATTTCTTCTGCGATTTCTTCTAATTCCAAAATATAATTATCCACAATAAAATCGAGGAGCGTGTAAAGAAGATAATCTACCTTTGAGGTTTTTATTGTACCTCGGCCTTGCTTAATTCTTTCAACTACATTGGCAAATATGTTTTTGTCGGAATCCTGAAAAGAAAAAATATTACCTTCTTTTAAAATAATATTGATATGACTTAGCTTAAGCGACTCCTCGCCTTTTTGATGATCAATATTTTTAAGCGATATAAAAACATAATTTTCATAATAATCAATTTTGGGTCGCGAATAGATATTAACAATATCCTCCATCGTGAGAGGGTGAATTTTGAACCATGTGGAAAATTTTTCGAGGAGTTGCGGATTGTTTACTCCACAAATATTTAACCACCGAATTTTATCATCTCCGGCAAAACGAGATATTTCTTCGAGATCATCGAGATTAGATATTTCCTTTTTCTCGTACAAATCGGAGTTATATTCGACCAGCGTTATTTCAGAGCCTTCGATATTATTACCGGTATAAATCAAAGTCCCCGGCGATTTGCCCAGTTTGTTTTTTAGTTTGTTCTTTTTAGAATTTCTGTGACCCATAATTTGAACCCGCTATAACTCAATAAATATTTCTTGATCAATTAAAAAAATTAATTATGAAACCATCACAAATATTTGATTGCAAAATCAACCGCTTTTTTTACAAATTTTGTATAAGGTGGATAAAAAAGTTTTACCGTACTTAATCCCGGTTGTTTCATTATAGATTTCTCTACTGAGAATTCTTTAAAGCCCGCATAACCGTGTGTTCGTCCGATTCCACTTGTTTTTACCCCGCCGAACGAAAGCGATGGATTTGCGAAATGAACGGCAATATCATTAATCACTATATTGCCGCAAGAAATCTTTTTTGCTACTTCATCTATAAAAATCTTATCCGAGGAAAAAAGAAAAATATTCAATGGATTTGGATTTTTCTCTATCACTTGAAATATTTCTTCCTTGTGCGAATATGTTATTAATGGAAGAATGGGTCCAAAAACTTCCTCCTGCATAATAATAGAACTCATTGGTGGATTAAGAATAAATGTTGGGGAAATAAAAAGGTCAGCCTCGTTAGATTGCCCGCCAAGTAACAATTCACCGCCTTTTTGAACTGCATCTTCAATTGCGTGGCGCAATCTATCAAAATGTTTTTTGTTGATAATTCTGGATAGCTCGTTATTTGATTGAATTGTATTGGTATCCCCATATAATTTTTTAATCGATGTTAGAATCAACTCTTTAAAACTTGATGTCAGTTTTTCATCAATTAGAACATAATCGGCTGCCACACACGCTTGACCACCGTTTAACAATTTTCCCCATACTATTCTCTCGGCGGCAATTTTCAAGTTTGCAGATTGATCAACAACCACTGGAGATTTACCGCCTAGTTCCAATGTGACAGTCGTTAAATTTTTAGCTGCCGCCTCGTACACCATTTTTCCGATGTTTGTACTGCCGGTAAATAAGATATGATCAAACGGTAACTTAAATAACTCTTGGGTAATGGAATGATCTCCGGTAATAACAGCAACTTCATCTTCGGGAAAAATATTGGCAAAAAAAGATTTTAATAAAACCGCTGTATTATAACTTGTTTCGGAAGGTTTTAATATTACAGTGTTGCCTGCTGCGACCGCTGAAACCAACGGTGACACCGCTAAAAGAAAAGGGAAATTCCATGGAGAAATTATCAGCGCATTACCTTTCGGAACCCGTACAGTTTTATTTGAAGATCCGAGAAAGGTGATTGGCGCTGATACTTTTTGAGACTTCATCCATTTAGATAAATTTCTTTTTGCATATCTGATTTCCGAAACTACATTGAAAATTTCTGTAATGCGTGTTTCTGTAGGATCTTTTTTAAAATCGAGATAAATTGCTTTTTCAATTTTATCGGAAGATTTTAAAATCACTCTAAGTAGGGAATCAAGCTTTGCTCTACGTTCGGAGACAGTAGAACATGCCAATTTATCTTTTACAGCATTTTGTAAATCAAAAATCCTTTGTAATCCGGAATCAATGTCAGTCATATAGTAAAGTTAATGTTGTAGAAAATATTATTAACCTAAAATTACAGAAAAATTAACATGACGAAGGGAAAAAAGATGAGTTTCGCCAATCAACTATTGATGGGCGAAACCCTAAAGCAATAGTTTATTTACCTAAAAAGATAGTGAATCCGGCGCCAATAGCTATAATATCTTGTCCGCATCTATCGCCTTCCCAATCTTCGGGATTGGTTGTTATCATCATATAAGATGCAGCCAAATTGAGCAGTGCATTTTTACCAAGTACAACTTTTACGCCTGCCCGTCCCCCAAAAGAAATACCGCTCGAGGTAGAGCTGTTATTACCGTCATCGAAAGTTACCGAATTATAACCAACACGAGCTTCAATAAACGGGAATACTTTGCTTTTCAAGTCGAAAACATACGCAGGCGCTAAAAATATTCCTAAAACTGTTTCGGAATCTTCATCATAGCTACTGTTAATAAAAGTTGGCAATAATCCTATTTCAAAACCATTGGTAATAAAATAACCGATATACGGTTCGGCCCCGAATGTAATTGTTGAATTCTCAGCCGATTCACCATTCGAAACAGTTGTGGTCATTGTAAAAAATACATTGCCGCCAATTTCGAGCGCTCCCTTTTTTGCATAATCTTGCGCAAGTGAGCCGGATGAGTTGGTAAAGAATATGATTACGAAAAGGGTAAATAACTTCTTCATGTCGATCTCCTTTTGTTTGTGAGAGATTATTTATATGTAAAAAACGAAGAAAATATTTACTACTATTATGTTAGGCTTGTAGTAAACAAAACTAAGCGGATTTTAAATAACTAACAACAAAAATTAAGGGGTTTGAAAAATGAAAAGAGGAGGAAAAAGCGACGCATCAATTAGATGCGCCGCTAGAAATTTTTATAGTGGGAATGCGACACCGCCTACAATTTGTAAGTAGTTTAAGTCAATATAATCTCCACTAACGATAACATATTTTGCTGTCACATCAAGATTCATTTTGCCAAGAGGAAGCATGAAACCTCCACCGAAGCCGAAACCAAATTTGGATTCTGAGTCGCTCTCATCGCCGCCGCCGTATGTAACTCCTCCATATGAGTAACTTGGTATTTCATAAGAAAAGCTAAGTAAATGCATACCAATTTCACCTAAGATGTAAGGTTTAAAATTACCTTTACCGAACGCAAATCTTACACCGCCAAGAATTGGAATATCTGAAAATGAAGTGTTTTCAAAAATATCATTACTCCATGTAAAATAGCCAGCTGATGCGGTAATGCCAAGATTATCATTTACATTGTATATAAATGTACCGGTTCCGCCGAATCCCATTTTGTATTCAGCATCTGAAAAATCCCCCATGGGCATAGCAATTCCACCTTGAATAGAGATCGCCATTTTTTTCTGTGCGCTTGTAACAGACACAATGCACAAAATCGCTAATACTGTAAATAATACTTTTTTCATACTGCAACTCCCTTTTAGTTTTAGAATGTGTGTAAAACAGATGAATTTATTTAACAATACCGAAAATCTTTTTTGAGTGAATACAACATAATTATTACAATTTTCATATTCAACAAATTATTCAACTCAAATTCAACAAGAACAATTCGTGTGACACACAGTAATTACAATTACGGCTATAAATTCAATTTATTTTGATTATCAATTTGGATTTTTTCAACCGCAATTTTTGCAATTCCTTTGCTAGTGATTCCAAGTGTGTCCGCAGCAGCCCGGGAAAGATCTAATTCTCTTCCTCTTTTAAATGGTCCTCTATCATTTATTTTTACAACAACTGATTTTTGATTTAACGGATTGGTCAGTTTGAGCATTGTTCCGAAAGGCAGACTTTTATGCGCTGCTGTTAATGCTAACGGATTGAACCGTTCGCCGCTGGCAGTAGTTTTTCCAAGGAATTTGTGACCGTACCAGGAAGCTACCATGTTACCTAAAGATTTAATTTCACTAAAAGATTGTCCTTCACTTGAATCAACTGACTCTTCATTCAAATATTCATAATTACCTGCATGTTTTTTTTCTGCAAGAGACTCTTGAATGCTTACAAATCCAATTGATCCAACGACGATCAAAGTTATTATTAATAATTTATATTTATGCATTAAATACTCCTTTTAAATACTTTACAAATACAAAAGAGAATTAAGGAAATAGGAATTTTTAGAAAACTAATTCTTGGGACTCGGAGAATTCAAAATGATTACTCCGGTTAGTGTAATTGGAGAGCCTGTAAGTAAATATTCGTTTGGATAACCGTGGGTAGGAAAACAGACACTCCTGGAAATGACCATTAATATCAAAGATGAAAAACTTCAAATTATTTTTTATAACTTCAGACAATTGCATAATTGTGTCTTGAGATCGTTCTGTAACAAAAGAACTTCTTACGTCCCGCTCAAAATTCGAATTAGCGAATACATCCCTTTCTTGTAATGAAAAATTGAATAGGATTACCGCTCCGAAGACAACTATGGCAATATGTTTTAAAATAAGTTTCAAGACTAATAAAATTTTTCTAAGTTTTTTACAATTTGCTTCTGCTTTAGGTTCTCTAAAACAGAGGGTTCAAATTTCGGTTCTTAGCACGAGCCACACTGTGACATTAATCACAACCAGGCTTTTGTAGATTTTTATGAAATCCTGTGTTCGACAAAATGAACTTTTTTATTGCTCGAATTCAGTCCAATTTCTCCATATACCCATGAATTTAATAAATGTGAACGGGTGTTAGTTGCCGAAGGCCGAACATAGTATGTGTAAATATTTTTCAAAAAGTGTTTTTTTACTGTAATAAATCAATTGATAAAATTATTTTATCCCGGTCTTTTTTTCATTTTAAAAGGAACGCTTTTGGATTACAATCTCACATTGGTATTGCATGCAAGGGACTCATCCGAAATTACTTCGCTCTGCGAAAAATACAAACATGCAAGTAAGTCGCTTGATATAATTTTTCTGACCAACGAACTCATTAGTATTCAGACAGTCGACTTTGGAAAGATTTCCACAAAGTACCCCTTTAGTACTGCCACTGTTAAAACTTTATCTGAGAGAATTAACACCCGATATTTTGCTTGGCTGCTTAACACAAACGACCTCGAATTGGAGAAATATTCTGTATCCCGGATGATCAACGTATTAATAGAAACAAACTCAGCTATGGTTTATTCCGATTACTACGAAATCAAAAATAATAGCCAACTGCCGCATCCGGTTAATGATTATCAATTTGGATCAATACGCGACGATTTTGATTTTGGCCCCTTTATAATGTTTGATACCATTAAATTTCAAAAAGCCGTCAACAACATTCACAAAAACTATAATTTTGCTGGATTATATGACGTTCGATTAGAGTTATCGAAAAAATTCACAATTATACATATACCGGAATTTCTCTATACCGTATTGGAAAACGATATAAGAAAGAGTGGCGAGAAACAATTCGATTATGTTAATCCTAAAAATCGTGAAGTACAAATTGAAATGGAAATGGCCGCTACTGATTTTCTGAAGTCAATCGATGCATGTGTTCATCCTCCGTTTCATAGCATTGAAATAGATGAGTTGCCATTCGCCCTCGAAGCTTCCGTAATAATCCCGGTAAAGGATAGAGTAAAAACTCTCGGGGCGGCAATAGAAAGTGCATGTGCTCAAAAGACTGATTTCTTATACAATGTTATTATTGTTGATAATCACTCTACCGATGGGACAACTGAATTAATCCATGAATTTGCCGCGAAGGATTTGCGGATAGTTCACGTCTTGCCGGAATTGCAGAATCTTGGTATTGGCGGTTGCTGGGCAGAAGCAATAAATAATGAAAAATGCGGAAGGTTTGCTATACAATTAGATAGCGACGATATTTATTTTGACGAGAATACACTAACAAAGATTGTAAATTTATTTCATCAAGAACAATGTGCAATGGTTGTCGGAACATATAAGATGACTGATTATTATCTTAATGATATCCCGCCCGGAATTATTGATCACAAGGAGTGGACTCCCGAAAACGGCTCTAATAACGCTCTTCGAATAAATGGGCTTGGTGCTCCGCGAGCTTTTTTTACTCCGCTGTTACGTGAGATTGGAATTCCAAACGTCAGTTACGGTGAAGATTATTACCTGGGATTGAGAATTTCCCGTGAGTTTAAAATCGGAAGAATTTATGAGCCGATTTACATTTGCCGGAGATGGGAAGGAAATAGCGACGCTGATTTGGACATAATAAAAACAAATCGAAACAATTATTACAAAGACAACCTCCGTACAATTGAAATATTAGCACGCAAAAAAATGAACGCCGAAACTTCTAAAACAAAAATGTTATGGCAATGATCTATGCATCGTTCCCTGAAAAGCTAAGAGCATTCTTTGTGAAGCAATCGCAAGTATGGCTCCAATTAAAAGAAGGAATTGATTCGCTTCAACACGTACAAGAAAAAACGATTAACTTAGGCGGTTTTTCTCTGCAACTTCAATTCAATCCCCGACGTATCATTTCAACCTCTGCCGTTGTGGAGGTAGATTTTGTGAGAAAGAGAAAATGCTTTTTATGTGAAGATAATCTACCCGCGGAACAGATGTGGATTGAATACAAAAACCAATTTCGCTTCTTATGCAATCCATTCCCCATACTGCCGGAACATTTTACGGTTGTTTATAAAAATCATGTTGAACAACAAATATCGGATTATTTCAATTTGTTTCTCGACATCTCAAAGGATGTTTCTCCGCGATATTGGACATTTTATAATGGCCCCCAATGCGGTGCTTCGGCACCCGATCATCTTCATTTTCAGATCGCGAATGGCAACAACCTTCCGATACTAAACGAAATTAACATTTTCAAAAACAATGGATCAATTTTGCCGGGAGAAGATGATTTGTTTGTTTCCATTGGCAATTTTAATATGAGAAGCGTTGTGCTAATTCAATCCGGGAAAAAAGAGAATATCCTTCTTTGCTTCGAAAATTTGGTAGCGGCGCTTAGTAAATTTTTAAATGTTTCCGGTGAACCAATGATGAATATCGCATGCTTCTATGAGAACGGGAAATGGAATATTTTAATTTTTCTCAGGGAAAAACATCGGCCTGAATGCTACTTTGCTGAAGGGCAGAACAAATTGTTAATTAGTCCAGCCGTAATTGATCTTTGTGGTTGCCTTGTTATACCTAGAGAAAAGGATTTCGAAAAGATAGATACGGCAACAATTAAACAGATTTATAAAGAAGTCGCGTATCCTGATGATAAAATGAGTGCGTTCAAAAATATTTTCAAGCAGTTACAAAACAAATCAGCGCTATAACATCTTTATTCTTATCAGACTAATATCGTCTTCGAATTTACCTGCAGTAAAATTTATAAACTTTCTTTTAATTGTTTCAAATGTATCTTTCGAAGTATCGACGCTATCAATTTCTGCAATTAACCTTTCTTTTCCGAACGGTTCACCAAGCGAATTTCTTGAATCAGTTATCCCGTCGGAAAGAAGAAACAGTTCATCGTTCTGTTTCAAACTAATTTCAAGATCTTTATAATCGCCCGCTTTGTTAAAGCCGAGCAGCAAACCAGATGATTGTATTGTTGTAGTTGTATCGCTTTTGAATATTATCGGCAGATCGCCTGCACCGCAGTACCTGGCCGCTTTTAGAGTACTATCAATAATAATAATCGATAACGTGATAAAGACTTCGGAAATTCTCTCATCGTTGAAAACAGATTCGTTTACTTTTTGCATTATTTGAGCGGGAGAAAAATCCGTGGTTGCCTCTAAAGCGAAACGAATAGCACTTCTAACATAACCGGCATACGCAACAGCAAAATACCACGCTCCCCATTTCTTTCCCATTACATCGCCAAGAACAATTATCTGGTGAGTATCATCCAATTTAAAATAATCAATGAAATCACCGCCGGGAATATTTTCAAATGGAACGTGCCAGTGCCTGATATCAAATCCTTCGAAGACTGGAAAATTTTCCGGCACAACTGTGGCGCTCATCGAACCAGCCGCTTTATTTACCTCATCAACTACTTTTTCTCTTTCCTTTTTTAAACTTTTTAGAATGGCTGATATTTTAGCAAGAATAATTTTGGGGCTTGCTGTTTTTATCATATAATCTTCAATTTCGAGGTCGTATCCCTGTAATATATCGTCTTCTTCACCCTTTGCAGTTAAAAACACAAATGGAATACTTTTCAACTCTTCATCGGCAAGCAATAATCTTCTGAATTGAAAACCATCAACTTCCGGCATCATTATATCACTAATAATAATGTGCGGTTTGAATTCCTTTGCCTTTTCGTAACCGTCTTTGCCATCCGTGGCTGATTTACAATCATATCCGGCTTTATGTAAATTATAGTTAAACAGCTTTGCAATATTCTCGTCATCTTCTACAAGGAGAATGCGATACTTTTCTTCATTATTTATTATTTCGTCAGTCAAAATTTTTCTTTTATTGATTAGTCAATTTATTAAAACTTTTTACTGCGGTTTGAGGATCATTAAAGATTTCAAAAACCCGGTACAGTCTTGTTAACTCAAACATAGCTTTCACTGCAGGTTGTAATCCCACAAGACGAAGATCGCCGTTAAATTTTACCGCCTTCTTCAAAAAATGAACAAGCAAACTCAAAAATGATGAATCCATAAATTCACATGCAGAAAGATCGATAATAATTTTATGATAACCTTCATCAATCCTGCTGCTCAGAATCTTTTTCAGGCTTTCGGATTCATGCAAAGTGGCCCGCTGAATATTAACGATAAATATTATTACATCGCCTACTATTTCTTCTAATATGGACATATTTGATTTCATTCCTATTGTATCTTCGAATTATTCCCGCTTATAGTTTATTTTATATTTGTCCATAAGCCTGTAAAGAGTTGCGCGACCGACATGCAACTTTTTAGCGGCGTCAACAATGTTCCCGCCAGCAACTTTTAAAGCGTGCTTAATTGCTTCCTCCTTTAACTTTTCGAACGGTATTATCGGCTCATTATCTCCAAACATTGGTCCATTTAATTTAAAATTCGAATTTTCCGATGTCGATTTCATTTGTACCGGCAAAACATCTGTGTCAATTAGATTGCTGTCCGTCAGAATCATACACCTTTCAATGGTGTTTTCAAGTTCGCGGACATTGCCTGGCCAATCATAATCATAGAATAATTTCAAGGTCGCTTTGGACGATCCTTTAATTTCTCTGCCAAGTTTTTTGTTAAACACTTTTATAAAATGATCAATTAGAATTACAATATCGCCTCGCCGTTCACGCAATGGTGGAATATTTATCGGGAATGAATTGAGTCTATAAAAAAGATCCTCTCTGAATTCCTTATTTAATACCGCCTGACGGAGGTCCCTATTTGTAGCAGAAATTATTCTTACGTCTGTTTGAATATTTTCAATGCCGCCTACACGTTCAAATTCCCTTTCCTGTATAACGCGTAAAATTTTGGCTTGAAGCGACATTTCCATTTCGGCAATTTCATCAAGGAAAATTGTACCGCCGTTTGCAAGTTCGAACTTCCCTATTTTTCTCTGATGTGCGCCGGTGAACGAACCTTTTTCGTGCCCAAATAATTCGCTCTCCAACAACTCTCTCGGAATGGAAGCACAGTTTACAACAACAAACGGATTATTTTTTCTTTTCCCGTTGAAATGAACCGCTCGTGCGATCAGCTCTTTACCGGTTCCACTTTCGCCATGAATTAAAACGGTTATCTCGTTATCCAATACTCTCGATACTAACCGGAAAACCTCCTGCATTTTTTTATCAGCAGAGATAATACTTTCGAAACTATATTCTTTTTGTAAATCTTCCGATAAAGCATCAACTTTTCTTTGAAGATCATAATTCTGAATTGCATTTTTTATTGCAGGCAAAAGACGATTATTATCAATTGGTTTGGGAAAATAATCAAACGCGCCGAGCCGGATTGATTCAAGCGCTACTTCGATACTGCCCTGCGCCGATAGCATTATGACGGGCAAATGAGCATGCGTCTGTCGTACTTTCTTCAATAAATCGATACCGTTGATGTCAGGCAGCATAATATCAAGCAATAGCAGATCGGGTTCATCATTTAAATTATCCATCAATTCGGAGCCGCTGGAGAAAACTTTAACCGAATATCCCCATTGATTTTTAACCCAATGCGCAAGTAATTTTTGGATGGAGGTTTCATCATCAACAATAAAAATTAATTTTTCCATGAATTTCCTTTTAATCCTAATTATTCTTAGGAAGTTTTAAAATAAATGTTGTTCCTTTTCCTACTTCGCTGTTCACTCGAATCACTCCTTTATGAAGATCTATAATCTGTTTTACAGAGACTAATCCAAATCCAGCTCCCGGTGTTTGCAAGTTTAAGTTTTGTATCTTTTTAAACTTCTGAAAAATATTCGGCAAATCAGTTTCCGGAATCCCAACTCCGGTATCGCTAACGGCAATCTCTACCTCGTTTAGAAAGTCCTGCGCAATCACCGTCACGCGTCCTCCCTTTTTTGTAAACTTAATTGCATTCGAAATTATATGACTAACTGCTTTTTTCAATCTGTCTCTATCAGCTCTAATAAAAATTTCAGTTTCAGGAATGTTGGCCGTTAAGGTAAGGGATTTTTCTTCGGCCAGCTTCCCAAAACTTTCAGTTAGTTCTCTCATCAAAAAATTTATATCGAGCTTTTGCACTTTAAGAGATTCCGAACCTGCTTCAAGTTTCGAAAAGTCGAGGATTTCGTTTATTAATTTCGCAAGTCGTTTACCTTCGTTTAAAATTATCTGGTTAAATTCCTTAACCGTTTCAATCGGAAGGTTAGGATCGGAGTCGATGGTCTCGGCAAAGCCAACTATCGAGGCAAGCGGCGTGCGTAATTCATGAGATACATTCGAAATAAATTCATTCTTGAGTTTGTTTATTTCTTCAAGAACAACAATTTGTTGTTTTGCCCGGTCTCTTTCTATTGAAATTATTCTATTTGCTTCAATCAGCTTGTCATTCAAATCTTTTAATTTGTTTTCGTCGAACCGCCGCTTTGTAATATTGCGTCCGATACCAAGCATGCCCGAAATCTCGCCGTCAGCTTTGATTGGCCGCGCTTGTATATCGAAAACAATGCTATTGCCGAATTTGTCAAGCAATTCTGCTTCGAAAGTTACGATGCTGCTTGTACGTAAAATCTTTTGGAAGGAAACAGCGATATCAGCCTTTCCATTTTCATTCACAAATTCGAGGAAATGTTTGTTAATAACTTCTTCGCTGCGATATCCGAGAGCTAATGCGCCGTTGTTATTTACCGAAATAAAATATCCGTACTTGTTTAAATTGAAAATCAAATCATCGGCTGTTTCAATTAAAAGTCTAAATCGTTCTTCCGATTGTTCCATTTTAACAAGAAGATTTTTTTGCTGCGTAATATCCTCAACAGTACCAAGCACATGAACTATCTTTCCGTTTTTATAAATCGGGATGCCGGTCTGACGCAAATATTTTTTCGATCTCTTTTTGTCAACAAACTCATAATCAACCGAGGACTTATTCCCGTTTTTCAAATTCCTTAAAAAGGTTTTTATCTTTTCGAAATGAGCCGGATTTATATTGCGCAACCAAAGTAAATTATCTTTTATAATATCCGCTTCTTTGAAGCCAAATATTTTTTCTACCGCGCCCGACATGTAAATATATCGTTTCAAATCAGGTGTAATTGAGTACAAAACAAGATCAAGGTTGTCGGCCAATTCTTTAATAGAATCTTTTTCACTGCGGATGGACGCCTGTTCGCTGAACAAAAATAAATACTTATTAATATCGGCGCTTTCTCTGGCTATCGAAATGACGTTGATATTAACCAATTTTTTATTGTTGCTCGCTGTTGCAAGAAATAACGTATAATTACCCTGAACAACAGAAAAAATTCCCGAAGAAAAATTGAAGTCGTAACTCTCAGCTTCGTTTTCTGCACTGTAAAATTTAATATCGTTTAGATGAACAAGTAGGGAATTATCTGCATACCCGGAAAGCATTAAAAATTTCCGGCTTGCGGAAACAACTATTCCATCTTTGTCAACAATAAGATATGCAGCATCAAGATTTTTAATATCATTTTCTGAAGAGGCAAATTCCGGCTGGATATCGTTTTTGTGTTCGTCTTTCTCGTACATTGCTTCAAGAAGCAATCTGTTTATTATCTCTATTTCCTCAACTTGTTTATCCGAAAGTTCCGCTTCTTCTAAAAATAGCACCACAAGCAAGGTGCGCGATTTATACTCAATAGCGCTGGTTACCACGAAAGTTTTAACAGCTTTTATTGAATAACGCGATGAAAGCTTTGCAAATGATTCCGATTCTCTTATTCTAATTTCATCAAGTCTCTTTTGCGCAGTTATATCCACATTCAATAATTTCAAATCGCGGGGAGAAATATCTGTGACTGCCCACGAATCCGTAACGACAAATTCATTCCCTATCGAGTTTAGAACATAAGCATATGTTCCGTTAGTGATCTTACAAATCAGCTTTAATATTTCGGAGACTTTATTTTCCATTCGTGGTATTAATTACCAAAATCAATTAACCTAAAGTTATAAAATATAATTGATACAATCTCGATTTGAGACGAAACAATTTTCTATTTTGAGAAAAATCTGAGTTTAATTAGATAACAAAAGTGATGCTGCTTTATTAAATTTCGCCCCTCATAGAAAGAAAATAATTATGACAAATAAAAAGAAAAGACCGGAATTGCTCGCTCCGGCAGGCGATTTTACAATGCTATCCGCCGCAATCAATAGCGGCGCTGATGCTGTGTATATCGGGTTAAACAAACTCAATATGCGTGCGAAAGCAAAGAATTTCTCCATTGAGGAGCTGCCTAAAGTTGTGGAATATTGCAAAAGTAAAAATGTTGATTTGCACGTAACTCTTAATTCGATTGTCTTTGAAGAAGAATTAGGCGAATTGGATTTTTTAGTAAGCGAAATTAAAAGAAGCGGAGCCGATATTGTAATTTGCTGGGATATGTCGGTAATTCAAAAATGTCTCGAACACCAAATGCCGTTCTGCATCAGTACGCAGGCTTCTATATCCAATTCTGCATCGGCGCTTTTTTATGAAAATCTCGGAGCAAAAAGAATCGTTCTTGCACGTGAATGCGCCCTCGACAAAATCAAAGAGATCCGGCCAAAAGTGAATTTGGAAATCGAGACATTCATTCATGGCGCGATGTGCGTTGCTATTAGCGGCAGATGTTTTATGAGTCACGAAGTATTCGGAAAAAGCGCTAACCGGGGCGATTGCTTGCAGCCATGCCGGCGCGAGTATGAAATCAAAGATATGGATGAAAAATTTAATTTAACGCTTGGCGAAGATTATGTAATGTCTCCGAAAGATCTCTGCACCGTGGAATATATTGACAAACTGATTGAAGCAAATATTGATTCTTTCAAAATAGAAGGAAGGAAGAGAAGTCCTGAATATATTGCAAAAGTTGTTTCGGTTTACCGTGAGGCAATAGATATTTATTCCGAAGGAAATTTAACCGAAGAGAAAAAGAAAGAATATCTCGTAGAACTGAAAAAAGTTTACAACCGCGGATTTTCAAAAGGATTTTATTTTGGAACACCCGGCGAGCAGGACTTTGCCGGGCAATACGGCAGCAAAGCGACAACGCGCAAAATTTATATCGGCAAGATTCTTAATTATTATAAAAAGTCGAATGTGGCCTATGCAAAACTCGAAGCTGAATTCTTAATACCCGGGGATAAAATTTACATCATCGGGAACACTACCGGTGTGGTCGAAAAAGAAATAGAAGCGCTAATTATGAATGACAAACATGTGGATGAGATAGCGAAAGGAAATGATTTTACTTTTAAATGCGATAATTTAGTTAGGGAAAACGATAAAATATTTAAAATCGTCGAAGTAGATTAATTTGACCTTCTTTGTTTAAAACTCTCTATCGCATCATCAAGTTCGTTAAAAATCTTGAAGACTTTGTCCATGCGGGTCAAATAAAATATCTCGGATTGGGTAGCACTGTTCCAAACGAGCCGCAAATCGCCGTTCATCTGCACGACTCTTTTTAATGATGCTACTAAAGCGCCGAGGAATGTAGAATCTATAAAATCACATTGGCTGAGATCGATTATGATTTTATTCGCGCCGCCTTCAATAACTTTAGTAAGATAATTTTTGAAGCTGGCAGCTTTTTCTACAGTTGCACGGCTCAGATTCACACTTATTACAGTCACCTCGCCGTGTCTATCGTCTCCGAATACCATTTGCTTTGACCTATATTCTTTTTGAGTTCGAAAAAATAAAACATTTAGTGAGAGCGAAAATACGGAACTCACTCCTCTTTTGAAACTAAAAATTTATGACATAGTACAATACCGCGATTCGGCTAAAAACATTTTTCCTGGTATATCATTATCGGATTTTGTTTGGGAAAGTAAAATGATGCAAAAAAATTAAAAAGCCCGGCAGATTATAATTACTACCGGGCTGCAAATGAATACTCGTTATTCTATCTTCTGTCTCCTTAGGATTACTTCATCAGTATCATCTTCTTCGAATCATGGAAATCTTTGGTTTGGATGGAATAAATATAGATTCCGCTTGACAGCATGCTTGCATAAAATTCGACTTCATGTATTCCTTCAGGCATGTCGGTATTTACCAACTCCGCAAACTTCTATTCCCAACGCATCAAAAACCTTAAGAGCGACGTTACTGATAACTGTAGTTGGGTTTAACGGATTCGGGTAATTCTGTTCCAACTTAAAATCATCCACCACGTTTGAATTTCCATCATCTTCAATTCCGTCGGGTGGTCTGAAGTATTCACAAACAACACTAAAGTTTTCTATATCATCACTTGATAAATCAAAAATAGGAGAATTAGGAACATTATCTTTAAACATAACTGGCGGATCACCGGCGTTCCAATATAGGAGATGCCCATTTCCTAATACATGTTCAGGTTCATGTAACACTACATATAAAAAATGAATTGTGTTACCATTATAGTCAGCCTGGATTAGAGCAAATATTTTTCTCTGACAATAAAAAATATTATTTCACTAAAGTTTTTTACAATGATTTGCGATAATTAAAGCCGTAGAGTGTTTTTTTCGAAATATTGAAAAATTTGGATGCAGTCATTATTTCGAAATAATAAAATTTAATGGTGGATATTCATTATGCAAAGAGTAACGCTTGATCAGGCAACAATCTTAGTCAAAGACCTTTTTCGGTTGCTGATATTGAAATTAAATTCCGAAGGCTATAAGGAAGAAGTTGTTGAGGACAAGGGAATTGACCCTTTACGGGAACACTCGAAGTACCATTTAAGATTTACAAAAGAAGGTTACGAAGCAAAAGACTATTTGATAAAATTTTGATATAATCCATCTGCTCTTTTCCGGCCCAATTACCGTTCCTTTTTCAATTCAAAATTTAGAGTGTTCCTTTTGTAATTCACATGTGTATTTCAGTCTTCTGATGTCATCATTAAAATTTATTAACTTTATGCCTTGCTAGATTGATTAAAAAAACTTAACAATTCTGTAAATAATCGGGGAAAATCTATTTTTCATTCGTCAAAAAGAGCGTGGTTACCATAAAACCTGAATTAATAACGTCCAGGAACAGACATATTAGTTCTAATTGTGAAAAAATAACAAGCTCCAAGGAGACTCAAAAATGGACGCCGCTTTTAATTTCCAGAATCCATTATCGGACCTTATCTCGGACGAGATTTACGAATTGTTAATTGACTTTGGTATGATAAACAAAAGGTCCGTACGGAATTACCTGATTAAAAAACGGTTTTTAGAATTAAAACAACTGAAAATGACTGCAAGTCAGGCAATCGGTTTTTTGCGAACCGAATACCCTGACCTTCGTTATGATTCGATTAGAAAAATCGTTTATAAAAATATTTAACGTCTCGAATTAAGATTGACGTTAAAAACGAAGAATTTTGCAGCAAAATCATTTTTCATTGAAAAAAGTTATGAGCTTTTGAGAACTTAATAAGAAGTTGATTGGTTAAATGAAAGTAGTTGAAAGATTATCTGAAACAAATGAAGGAGGATAACAATGAACATAGAAAGCAATAATGAAAATCTTGATAATCCTCTGGCTGATTTAATCAGTACCGAGGTTTATGAGCTGCTTAGTTCGAAAGGATTAATTAATGAGAAATCCGTAAGGGATTACCAAATGAGAAAACGGTTTAAAGAACTTCGCTCCAATAAGGTTAGTGCAGCAGAGGCGCTAAATGTTTTGAGGGACGAATATCCATATCTTCAAGCAGACTCAATTAAAAAAATTGTATATCATAAAGATTTTTAATTATATAGAGAACTCCTTGTAAAACTCTATTCCCGAAAACGGTTAGACGATACTATCTAACCGTTTTTCTTTTTTAAAATTGTAGTAACCCTCTCGCTTCAAAACTTGACATGTCGCTCCGTGATTGACAAAGCACCTCTTATTAAATCGTTCTTTAAAAACCACCGATCCGTTCTTGATTATAGTTTTTATTTTTTGTATTCTGTAATCAAAATTACGTTTTATTAATAGATTGTAATTTAATATACATGGTAAACGAAAGACTTATCAATTTATTTCTCGAAGCCGGAAAAATTGAAGCGCTCTCCACTTGTGAAAAACCTGTTGCCGAATATATCATATCCTTTTTATCCAAGCTAGGATTTAGTCCTTTTGAAGACAAATCTGCTCAATATACATCGAGCGATACCGGGAATGTAATATGCAAATTTGGTAACGGTGGAAATTTTCTTTTATCATGTCATATGGATACTGCAAGATCAACGAAAGGGGTAAAGCCCATTTTATTGTCGGACAGAATTACTTCCGACGGCTCGACGGTGCTTGGCGTGGACAACAGGGCCGGGATTGCCGTTCTTCTTTACCTTGCTGAAAAGATAAAAAGGGAGAACATTCCGGTTCATGATTTTACAGTAGCGTTTTTAACTTGCGAAGAAACAACCCTTGCCGGATCAAGGAATCTTGAGATCGATGATTCGATTAAATATGCATTCGTGTTCGATTCTCAATATCGTCCGGGAAAATTTATCAATTCTTCATATGGCGCAGCGAGCTTTAAAATAGAAATTTTAGGAAAAGCAGCCCACTCCGGAATCGCTCCCGAGAAAGGAGTTAATTCATTTGAAATCGCTGTGCTTGCTTTGCGTGATATGAAATTTGGAAGGCTCACCCCAACATCAACATTTAATATCGGAAGAATGGAAGGTGGCGGCGCAACTAATGTTGTACCGGATTACTTATGCTTAGATGGTGAGTTTAGATCGGTCGATCCTGTTGAAGTGGAAAATAACATTAACAATTTAAAATCACGATTTGAAAACGCCGCCGTAAAATTTGGCGGCCAAATTAAATTTGATTGGTTCTGGGATTTTAAGCCATTTAATGTGCCGTCATCAAGCGAAGCCTATAAAAGAATATTTGACGCTATTCAAAATGTTGGTTTATCACCGGAGGCAGTTAAATCAGCCGGGGGCAGCGATGCAAATTCCTATAACGAAAGAGGAATTGACGCGGTTAATCTAGGCATCGGCGCGCAGAACCCCCATGGGAATGATGAATTTATTTTTTACGAAGACTTTCAAAATGCATTTAATATTGCCCTTGAATTAGTGCGGATAAAATAATGAGAACAAGAAAAATACTTTTAATTCTTTTGCTTTTATTGCTTAACAATTTTGCATTGGGAAACGGTGATGATAAAAAAGGGCATCTATTTATTATTGGCGGCGGCGATTGGCCGGAAGGAATGGTATTAAAATATATAGAATTAGCCGGCGATACTGATTCGAAAATAACAATATTTCCGATGGCAAGTTCGGAACCGCTTGAGACAGCCCTCGAAGAGAAAGAGGAGTTTATAAAATTTGGCTGTAAAAATGTTGAGGTTATTAATTGTAGTAATAATTCTGCCGATACCGACAGTAATTTTGCAAAACTCGAAAATACTAAAGCGATATTTTTCTCCGGCGGTGATCAAGCCCGTTTAACTGCGGCGCTTCTTGGTACAAAACTATTTGAAAAGATAAAATCAATTTATTTTAACGGCGGAGTAGTTGGCGGAACCAGTGCGGGCGCTGCTGTTATGAGTGAAATTATGATTACCGGCAACGAAATTATAAACAAGGATTCAGTAACAATATTTAAAACTATTCAGAAAGGAAACGTAGAGACAATAGAAGGTTTCGGTTTCTTGAAAACGGTTGTTATTGATCAGCATTTTATTCTTCGTAAAAGAAGCAACCGGTTAATCTCAGTGATGCTCGAGCACCCGGAAATGATTGGTATTGGTATAGATGAATCAACAGCAATTATTGTAAAACCCGACTCAACATTCGAAGTATTCGGAGATAGAACCGTAATGGTTGTCGATCCAACAGAAGCAAAAAGTATTAAAACAAATGATGAAGGATTGTTCTCCGTTAGCGGAATAAAAATAGACATCATGCAATCCGGCGAAACGTACGATCTCAAAAACAAACGTGTAATTGAATGAATAAAAATTCTACTGAAAGGAAATTCAAATTTCGGGTTCCCAATACCTATTTATTAATTTTTTATCTTCTTGTTTTAATAGCGGCGCTTACATGGGTAATTCCCGGTGGAAGTTATCAACGACATGTAGCGAATGGAAAAGAAGTTGTTATTCCCGGTTCGTTCCATTATGTCGAAAAAAATCCGCAGGGCCTAGATGCATTATTTACCTCGCCAATTAAAGGTTTTGTTGAAGCTGCGCTGATCATAGGATTTATTCTAATAGTGGGCGGTGCGTTTTCGGTACTTCAAAAAACTGATGCGATAAATGCAGTTATCACAAAACTATCACGGGCGCACAAACGTTCGAAGCTGTTGCGAAGACTTTTCATCCCGGTTTTATTAACTATGTTTTCACTTGGCGGCGCCACCTTCGGGATGAACGAAGAAATAATTCCCTTCGTATTAATTTTTGTGCCGATTTGTTTAGCGCTCGGTTATGATTCAATTATTGGAGTAGCAATACCGCTTGTCGGCGCTCAAATAGGATTTGCCAGCGCGTTTTTAAATCCGTTCAATGTCGGTATTGCGCAAGGCCTGGCTGGCGTTCCGGTTTTTTCCGGTATCGGCTATAGATTGATAGTTTGGTTTTTATGTAATCTTACCGCAATTGCATTCCTTGTTTATTACGAGAGAAAACTCAGAAAAAACCCTACGATTAGTCCAATGTACGCCGAGGATTTGGAAAGACGGCAGAATGAAAAAGTTGATACTAAAGAAAACGGTGTCGATATAGAACTTACATTTCGTCATAAAATAGTCTTGTTGACTTTTACTGTCTCTTTAGCATTACTTGTTGTAGGCGTAGTGGAGTTTAGCTGGTTCATCGAAGAAATATCAGCTTTGTTTTTTGTAATGGGTATAATTGTTGGTTTGATTGCCGGTTTAAAAAGCGATCAAATTATAAAAGGGTTTATCGAAGGGGCAAAAGATCTCGTCGGGACGGCATTTATAGTTGCACTCGCACGCGCCACACTTGTAATTGCCCGCGACGGACACATAATTGATACTATGCTCTATTCGTTTGCGCCGTTTGTGGAATCCTCGTCTCCGATTTTTGCTTCGCAGAAAATGTTTATCATACAGGCGGTAATAAATTTCTTCGTACATTCGGGGAGCGGACAGGCTGCACTAACAATGCCAATAATGGCGCCGCTTGCGGATATTGTCGGCGTATCAAGGCAAACATCTATCCTTGCATTTCAGTTTGGCGAGTTAACAAATATTATTATCCCTACCTCGGCGGTTACCATGGGTGCGCTATCTATGGCCCGCGTTCCCTGGGATAAATGGGCAAAATGGATATTGCCTTTTCAAATAGTGCTAATTATTATGGGATTGCTGTTGCTTATTCCACCGTATTTTCTCAAATGGTAGATAAATGTAAATAATTATTTTAATCAATCTTTAGGAGAAGTCATGAAAAAGCTTTTTACTAGTTTATCGATTTTTCTAGTAGCCTTGACATTATTTCCGGCTGACCTTTTTGCTCAAGCCGAGTTTGATAATACAGCGCTTAATGTTGTCGTAAATAATTATGGTAGAATCAGAGTGTTTTCTACCGGCGCCGACCCAAAACAAATAGAAAGAATTTCTCCACTTGTAGGCGGAGCAGATGGACAAGTTTTCGATTACCAAAATGATATGGAAAATGAGGTTCCCTCAGTTTTAGTTGAATCACCCACGCTGAGTGATTTTGAAATTTTCGGAGCATTTAATAATACATATACAAACCTTCCACCGAATGTTTTGGTTGAAATGAATTTATTTGCATGGACTGGCCAGCCTTACTTTATTGTAAAGTACACTATTACTAATAGGGAAACGGCTGATCTAACAGCAGTTCCCGGAGTAGAGGTAATTCCCGAACTTGATGGCGGATACGGCGGCGATGTAACAAATTATATTGCCGATGCACAAGCGACAATTACAACACGCGACGGTTCAACAAAAAAATTGGGCATAAAAATATTATCGCACACTCTTACTACTCTCGAAATTGGAAGTTATGTATCTGATTATTGGGTTGGAGATACTGATCTGTATGGCTGGTTAACGAGCGGCACAATAGACGCAACCGGTACGGCGGGTGTTGACGGTGCACTAATAATCTTCGGTGGTCCCGGCATAGTTCTCCCAACTAATGGAACCGCAACATTTTATGTCGCAGCGGCAGTTGAAGGAACAGACGAAGCAGTTCTTGGGTTATTAACCGAAGCGCAGAATAAGTACAATACAACATTTACATCGGTTGAGCCGGGAAGTATCCCTGTTAAATATGAATTGTCGCAGAACTTCCCGAATCCGTTTAATCCAACAACAAAAATTAATTTTTCAATTCCACAGAATGATTTTGTGTCTTTGAGAATTTATAATACGCTCGGTCAGGAAGTAGCGCATCCGGTTGCGAATGAAATGTCAGCCGGCAACCACTCTGTAGAATTCAACGCCAGCTATTTATCGAGCGGCGCTTATTTTTATGTTTTAACAGCAGGCAATTTTAATTCAACAAGGAAAATGATCCTTATCAAGTAATGCGATGAGCAGATATAAAGAAATTAAAAAGAGAATACAAAGTCATTACGAAAATCTGCCCAAGAATCAGAAGAAACTTGCTGAGTACTTTATAGATAATTTCGATCGCATTTCTTTTCTAAGCGTTAACAATATTTCGGAGGCAACCGGTCTAAGTGTTGCCTCCATAGTTAGGTTTGCGCAAAGAATCGGATTCACCGGATTTTTAGAGATGCGCTCCGAGATTGCCAACACGCTTCAAAATCATATTGAAAACAAAGAAATATTTTCGCTATTGGACACCGATCATCTTGAGGGCGATACATTAACAACCGTCGCAAATCAAGATATAAAAAACATAAACGATACTCTTAATCAGTTGGACCGGGGAAATTTTAATCAGACAATAAAATTGATACTTGAATCAAACCGTACATTTACTTTGGGATTAGGAATATCTTTCCTGCTTTCGAGAGTGCTTGCATATCAGCTTAATCAAGTTGCCGTTGACGCATATAACCTGGTTCATGATCATTCGTCGTTTATGGAGCAGATATTGTTTTTAAACAAAGACGATTTAATCATAGCGTTTTCATTTCCACCGTATTCAAAAGAAACCATTGAGGCGGCGAAATATGCAAAAGAAAAAAACATCCGCGTTGTTTCCATAACGGATAAAAACGCTTCTCCCATTACATTCTATTCTAATGTGCATCTTACAGTAAAAACACAGAACATGCTTTTTACAAACTCGTTTTCGGCAATCTCGGTTATAATAAACGCAATTGCAACCGGCTGTGCATTAAACAACAAAGCAAAAGCTAAGAAGATGCTGAACGAATCAAATAAAATTGCCGAAAGACAAGGCGATGTAATTTTTTAACAAACTCAACAATTAGTTATTGGGGAGTTACTCAAGTGAAAAATTTTTTTATATTCATTCTTTTTTTACCGCTAATTCTTAACGCCGGAACAACCGGGAAATTAACCGGAAGTATCACCGACGCTTCATCGGGCGAACCGCTTATCGGTGCAAATATTGTAGTAGAAGGAACCTCGCTTGGCGCGGCTACTGACTACGAAGGCAATTACGTCATTCTAAATATCCGTCCCGGTTCATACTCTGTTCGCATAAGTTCAATAGGATATAAAAGCACCGTGGTTGAGGATGTTCGGATTGTTGTTGACAGAACAACGAACATTTCGCTAAGTCTTGAGCCGACGAGCGTTCAACTTGACGACATAATTATTCGTGCCGATACAAAAATGATTCAGAAAGATCTAACAAGCAGTATCGCGGTGATGACGCGCGACGAGATCGAAGAATTACCGGTCTCGGATTTTTCCCAACTACTTCAACTGCAAGCAGGCGTTGTGGGAAGCGGTAAAAATCTGCATATCCGGGGCGGCCGTTCGAATGAAGTAGCTTACCTTATCGACGGGATGTATGTGCAGGATCCGCTCCTCGGCGGACTTGCAACGGGATTAAGCAACGATGCAATACAGGAAATGAGTTTGCTAAGCGGGACTTTTAATGCGGAATATGGAAATTCATTGAGCGGTGTTGTGAATATTGTTACACGCGAAGGCGGCGATGATTTCAATGGTCGAATTGAAATGCGTACCAGCGAGTTCGGCATAAAAGAATTTTCCGATCTGCACGAGATGAGAATCAATGCCAACCTTAGCGGGCCATTATTCACAAACGATTTGAAATTCTTTGCCGCTGTTGAAAAAGATAGAAACGGAAGTTATTTGCCGTTCGGTTACGATAAATCATTATCGTTATTCGGGAAATTATCTTACTCCGGGATCAAAGGTATTAAAATCACTTTTTCGAACAGAAGCAGTTCCGGCAAACGGCAAAACTATAACCACTCTTATAGATATATCCCGGATCAATATTTACGAAACAGAACCGACAGTTATCAATCAACTTTAGCCCTTACTCACACGCTCGCGAGTAATTTGTTTTACGATCTGCGATTTTCATATTTTAATCAGGGATACTATTCCGGGCTCGATAAAGATACATCCGAGTATATTGCAGCTTCAGATGCACAGTATCTTTCGGATATTGGAACTGGATTTGAATTTTATTCGCGTTCCGATCCGCCGTCGTTAACAGACAGCAGAACCGCAACCGCCGAAGTAAAGGGCGATCTCGTTTGGCAGATGAATCAACTAAACGAAATTAAATTTGGCTTCCAGTATAAAAAACACTGGCTGCGATATTGGAACATCTATGATCCCAAACGCGATTTCCCTTACATCAATAATTATAACACATCGCCGTTTGAAGCTGCGGGTTATCTTCAAGATAAAATTGAATTCCCGTTCCTTGTAATAAATCTCGGACTGCGATTCGACTATGTTAACGCGAATGTAATTTTCCGTAACAACCCTCTCGATCCAAACTCGCTCATTCAAGTTAAACCAAGATACCAAATCAGTCCGCGTGTCGGTATCGCTCACCCGATTTCGGAGAACACAAAGCTTCACTTTTCGTACGGTCATTTTTTTCAGAATCCTGATTACCAATACTTCTTCGAAAATAGCCAGTACGACCTGCATGTGCGCGAACCGCTTATGGGTCAGCCCAATCTCGATGCAATGAGAACCATTTCGTACGAAGTAGGAATTTCGCATCAGTTCACAGAGAGAATTGCGATGCATGTTACCGCTTACTACAAGGACGAAACCGGTAAGATTGGTACGCGTTATTATTTCCCTTTTGTTGACGGGCGATATACCGGATATACATTGTATGTTAACGAAGATTACACAAACACAAAAGGATTCGAAGTTAATCTCGATGTGCGTAGCAGCAGATATTTTTCCGGCGGTTTAACATACACTTTTTCTTTTGTTAAAGGAAGCGCATCCTCCGAACAAGAACAATATCCGGGAACAGACGAGTCCACACTGTTATATTACCTTGACTGGGATAAACCGCATGTGTTGAATGCAAGTGCCACATTCTTTATTCCCGAAGGAGAGGGACCGGAAATATTCGGCAAAACTATATTTGAAGATATGGACATTAGCTTGATCTTTAAAGCGAGCTCAGGTTATCCATACACACCTGGCGGAAGAGATGTGGGATTTGTTGTAAAAAACTCTTTGCGCATGCCGTCTGTTTATAATATTGATATAGAGATTGGAAAGGAATTTGATTTGTTCTCCCAATTTAAAGCCCGCATCTTCTGTGAGATATTAAATCTTACGAATCATAGAAATGTGATATATGTTTATTCCGATACCGGCGATCCGGAAATATCTTTCGCCGGAGATAACTCGCTCGAATATTTGCGCGATCCGTCAAACTATGGACCGCCGCGATCGGTTCGACTTGGATTAGGAATAAGATTTTAATCTTCCACAAGTTAATTTCCAACAACACTTGAAAAAGTGGGAACGGAAATAAACGAATGGAGCAATGAACAATGATTAATAAAAAGAAATACATAAAATTTTAATTTTCGGGTAGAAAATGAAAAAGCTGTTTTTGATTTTAATAATTGTATTCGGTGTCATCGGCGCCGGCAACGGTCAGGATAAATCCAAAGATAGAGACCGAGAATCGCCGGAATTGAAAACAAGCGGAATTTCCGATCGCGCCGGCGGTACACATAATGGAAGTAATATCGGGTTGTTTTTCGAAAATCGCGGTAAACTTTATCCCCGCAGAATAACGCAAGGTCCGTCCGGTGAGTTTCCTATTAACAGCACAATGAATTACATCTACAGAATTAATCCCATGGTTGGTGTCCCGGGAAATGTGATGCAGGGAAGATATACCACAAACGAAGAATGGGAAGCCATCGGGGGATATCATAATCCCGAAATATCGAGCGTTGCGTTTAGCGACAATCCTCAAACGTGGCACCCCGTCAATGGGTGGCCTATAAAGGATGCGGGCGGGAATCCAATTATTAAATCCGACCAGGATAGTTTCTGCGCTTATAACGACAGCAACAACACAAAGAAAATTCTCGGCGTCGAGATTAATCAAACGGGCTACACTTACGGTGTAAAATTTGCACAAAATATAATCTTTTACAGATTTGATGTTATCAATAAAGGCAGCCAAAATCTAAGTGATTTATATTTCAATTTGTATTCCGATATGGATATTGGCGATATAAGCGGCGGCGATGCAGAATACGGTGATGATTTTTTAGACTTTGATAAAGAAAATAATTTTGTCTATTTCTTCGATGACGGAGCGTCGTCCGAATGGCCTGGCGGAAAAACCGGTTACTTTGGCGTGGCTCTTTTAAAGACGCCATTAATTAATGGAGTCGAAGCCGGTATTACGGACATGCATTATAATCTTTACAATGACGATCAGGATATCGATTCGCTTCAATATGGAATAATGGCAAGTAAGGAATATTTGTTTAATTCGGATTTCGGCGACAGATATTTTCATCTTGGAACAGCACAAAATATTCATTTTGATGATCCCGCAACAATACCCGCCGAAGGGATGGACTTGCTCGCGAATGTCAGTTCGGGTCCATATACCTTGAGTGTTGGAGATACTCTAACTTTTGTGACAGCAATATTAGCAGGTTGGGATAAAAACGAAATTTACAATTCGCTCGAAGCGGCGAAGACGGTTGTTAATTTTAACTTTGAAATAAGCAAACCGCCGGCAGCGCCTGCGCTATCTGCCGTGGCTGGCGATGAATCGGTTACTCTGTACTGGGACGATAAATCAGAGAAGTCACTCGACAAGTTTTCTGGCGAATATGACTTCGAGGGTTACAGGTTATATCGCAGCCAGGACAAGGGCGTAACCTGGTCTCAACTTGTTGATTGCGATTTAGTTAACTTCAATGGATTCGATACAGGATTGAAATACAGTTATGTTGATACTGATGTAACAAATGGTTTTGAATATTGGTATTCAATCACGGCATACGATAGAGGCGATTCATCCATTGCAAGTCTCGAAAGTCCGAAGGGCAGTACCATTGGAGTAATAAATCTTGTCTCGGTTATTCCTCAATCTGCCGCGATAGGATTTGCCCCGGTGTCGGCCGGAAATGTTCTGAACATTGGTACGGGCAACTCAAATTATGTTGTTGAAGTTAATCCAACCAATAATAACTCGCTTGGTGGCAACCAATACGAACTTGGATTTGGTTACGTAACAAAAAAAGAAAAAGGGAATTTTAACACCGAGCTTCAAATAGTAATACGCGATGAGAACAAAACTTATCCGTCGGCTTACGGCATAGAATTTCTCGAAGATAAACAGATAACAATAATTGATCTTCTTACGGGAGAATATCTCGAACGCTACCCGCGTAATTATGTTTCGGGTGGAAAGTATAATGTAAGCGATGGTCTTCAGTTTGTAATTACCGATCCTGATCCGAATGCTGATCCCGAATTGTTGCCTCAGCCCGGCGATTACATGACCGTAAAATTTGCATCAACAGTTGTTCGAAACAGCTCAGACACTGTGCTCGCCTTACGCGCAATAAACGTAGGACAAACCCTTGCGACCGATGATGGTGTTTTGTTTACACTAAATCCGCCGGAGATAATTCAGAATGTTTCGAGAATTGGCGGAACCGATCCGGTTGAAATTACTTTCTCTGTGAGCGATGAAACCTTGGTTAAAAAGAATACTTATCTCGTATCAACGGAAGGAAAAGGAATTAATAATAACGAAGAATTTACATCCGTAGTTGTCCGCGACGAATTGCAAACATCAATTGCATCGTTCGATACATTATATAACTTAGACAGTTTTGAGTTCGACGGACTCGAAGGAAACATAGAATTCAACAGCAATTCAGCGCCTTCTGCCGGCAATATTTTTTCAGTAACCACGGTTGTTCCGATACAGCCTACACTTAAAGACAGATATCAATTCGGAGTAAATGAATCATCCATCAACAGCCAGAGCATTCAAGATAATATTTCCAAAATTAAAGTAGTTCCGAATCCGTACATCGTTTCATCGTTGTACGAACCGGAATACGGCGAACTTCGAAAGGAACCGCTAAGACAGATCCAGTTTATCAATCTACCAAACGAATGCACAATTTATATTTATACCGTCGACGCGGATTTGGTTAAAACGCTCCATCACAGTGCTGCGAACGGAACTGAGACATGGGATTTACGCGCCGAAGCCGGAAGAGAAATTGCGCCGGGTATTTATATTTATCATGTGCAGGCACAAGGCACGGAATATTTAAGCAGGTTTGCAATCATCAAATAACATAAACAGTATCAGGAAAAAGCGATGAAAAAGTTTTTACTAATGATAACCGGATTGCTCTTCGCCTCGTTTTTGTACGGGCAAAATCCAAACCTCGGAACATCGGGCGCACAATTTCTTGAAATTCCTGTCGGCGCTGAAGCCGCTTCACTCGGCGGAGCTTTTGTGGGCTTGAGCGATGATATCACATCTGTGTTTTGGAATCCTGCCGGTATAAGCAATATAGATTCAAAAGCCGCCCATTTTTCATATATGCGTTACTTTGATATGTTTGATTTTAATGCTGCCGCATTCGCTGCTAACTTTGAAGGCATCGGTACATTTGCCGTGAGCGTTGTTGTTTTTACAATGGATAAAATGGAAATAACAACCGAGACAAGTCCGCACGGCACCGGTAGATTTTTCGATGCTACGGATATGGCCGTTGGGCTAACCTATGCTAAAGAATTAACCGACAAATTCTCGGTTGGGGTTACTGCAAAATTTATTAATCAAAGGATTTGGAATGAGTCTGCAAGCGGCGTTGCGTTCGATGTAGGAACGCAGTACAGACTCGATTTTCAGAATCTTACAATTGCAATGCGGATGAGCAATTTCGGTCCGGACTTACAATTCGACGGAGAGGATTTAAATGTAACGCACGATATTAACAGCTCAATTCCATTGAATAGACTTACGCCCGCAAGACTTGTAACGGACAGTTATCCCCTTCCGCTATGTTTCCAGGTAGGAATCGGTGTTGATGTTTATAGCTCAACTTTCATGAAAGTAAGAGCCGGTCTCGATGCAGTTCATCCAAACGATAACCAGGAAAGAGTAAACTTTGGAACCGAGTTTTCATTCTTCGACCGGATATTTTTACGCGGCGGTTATAAATATAATTACGACGATGAAGATTTTACTTTCGGCGCCGGCGTAAATTTACCCTTCAACGGAAACGTAATTAATTTTGATTATGCTTATTCACTATACGATATTTTACCGAGTATTCATAGAATATCGTTGAGCTTAACTTTTTAATTGTAAGTCGAAGCGACTTTCCGATAATTATTTAACCGGGAGCTTCGACAAGTGTTTTCTTTTAATGAAGATAATCATCGTCTTTTTGTTTTTGATTTCCTCAAGCATTTTTGCGCAGGGTTATATATGTGCAATCGGGGGCGGTCCGGAAGATTACAACGATTGGAGCGACGAACCATATCGTTGGATAGTTGAAAAAAGTAATTATGGAAAAATTGTTATCCTTTCTTATAGCGATGAAGACAACTGGATTCCCGATTATTTTAAATGGCTCGGTGCAAGCGAAGCAATCAATGTAAAAATTCCAAATAAAGCCACGGCAGAACTTGAATCAACTTACGATGAATTAATTTCTGCGAAAGCTGTTTTCATTAAAGGCGGCGACCAGTGGAAATATATTTTGTACTGGAAAGGGACTAAAACCGAAGAAGCGATTAAGCATGTATATCAAAATGGCGGAGCAGTTGCCGGTACCAGCGCAGGCGCAATGGTTATAAGTGAATATGTTTTTTCTGCTCAACATGGCGCGGCTTACCCGAAAGAATCATTGCTTAATCCATTTTATTCTCGCGTGGCAATTGAAAACGATTTTCTCGGATTAGTCCCTGGCATTATCATCGATACTCATTTCATTCAGCGCGCAAGATGGGGGAGATTAATACCATTCATTTTTAATCTTTACGAAACGAAAGTTGAAAACATACTCGGCGTTGGAATTGACGACATGACTGCGCTATGCATTGAGCCAAACGGAATTGCAATCGTAATGGGCAGCGGCGCGGTTTCATTTTTTCAAATTGATGGAGATACGAAGCTGGAATATTCATCCCCAAATTATTCCATCGAGAATTTAAAGTGCGATCAATTGGTCGCGGGATGGAAATACGATTTGAACAACCGCAGTATTTTTTACATTCCGGAAAGCGCTCAACCAATTAATTATGATTCTCCCATTCAGCCGCCAAAGACAAATATTTTTTTAACCGGGACGAACGATGCACAAAAAAATATTTCACTTAGTTTTGATAAATATTTCAATATGGAAGATTACGTTGGACTAATATATAACTCTACGTATGCTTCTTTTATAAATATTATTGTTGAATATCTGGATCAATATGTTGAACGGTTCGAACTGATTGAGGTTTCATCAACGACAGTTGATCTCGAAGAGACAGCGCAAAAAATTAACAGCGTTGAAAAATTTTTAATTGCCGGGAATAATCTTTCTGCTATTTCATTGTTGAATGATATGTCAACACAGGCAAGCATTTCCTTCTATCAAAAGGTTGAGGCAGGCACGCAGGTGTTCTTTATGGGGAATGCTGGAAAGATCGCAAGTGAATTTTTCATCGATAACACCGAAGGCAATCCTGAGGCGGCGTTAAAAGGACTGATGACAAGCAATGCCGGATTAAATATCTATGACGACTTTATTTTTCAGCCGATGATATTTGATGATGAAGATTTATATGAAAACAGAACGGCGGCGCTGCTGTGGGGATTGATGCATCCTCGCAAGCGTATCGGACTTTTTCTCGACGTTGATGATTATGCCGAGGTTAATTGTTCGGATAATTCAATTTCAGTTTCAGGTACAATGCCGATAATGATTGTCGATACCCGTAATTCAACATCTGTTGATTCATCGATTTATAAATACAGCAGCAATTCAAAACCAAGACAGGTTGTGGCAATGGATAATATCCGTTATTCCATTTCAACAAACAAAAAGAAATATTCTGTTGCCGACGGGACATTAGAAAGCTTTACGAATCTTGGATCATTCGACATCGATGAAAAAGATTTTATTTTGTACGACAATTATCCCAATCCGTTCAATCCGTCAACAGTAATCAGTTTTCAGTTATCAGTATTCAGTAAAGTGCGACTTGTAGTGTACGATTTACTTGGAAGAGAAATCACAACGCTCGTAAATGAACATAAATCCCCTGGTACATACGAAGCTGAATTCGACGGAAGTGACCTTTCAAGCGGAGTTTACTTCTATCAATTAAGTTCCGGTAAATTTATCGAAACAAAAAAGATGGTGCTAATTCAGTAAGAAATCATGACCATGTATATTTTGTTAAGGTTCTAGAAGTTGATTATTAATTTTGAATAAATTATCTTATTAACGCTATCAAATCGGGGATAGACGGTGATTTGCAATGGCATATCAATTAAAAATAATTTGGAAGGTGCAAAATGAACAGAAGAATACTTTTATCGTTGATTTTGTTCTGTCTTGTTATTTCTTTTACGGCACAGGCACAACCTCAAAAGGTTGAACATCTTAAACAAAAAACACTCATCCGCACGATTGAGAATCAATTACCCCAAAACACACAGTCAGCGGAGAAGCAAAGCCGTTTTATTTTCCCGGTTGTTAATCCGGGTAATGGAGACGTAATAGCACAAACGACCTATCCATGGATAGCGAATAGCATTGCTCACGATCAGATTTCTTACGATCCACATAGCGGATATGTTTATTTTTCTCCTGTTATCTATCCTAATTCAATGGGAAGTGGTTCGGTCAACCTGATAATTTATGATGGAGTAAATTATACCAGCCGCGAATTGCCGAACCCCGATTCGCCTGTAAACCGCACTAGCTGGTCGCACATTGATATCCCTACCCAGGGATTGTTGGCAAATCAGAATTATGCAGGCATTGCTGCGGGAGAGTTTTATTTATGGAATGGAAATGATTTTACCCGGACGGTTGGTAACTTTGCAACGGTTCAATTTTCGGGGGATAATATTTTTACAACCGGATGGGAGTATTTTAAAAGTTCTGATTATGGTTCGACCTTCGAAAAGTGGGGAGACTATACAGATTTTATGCCGCCGCTTTATGATTATTCATTGAGTCCTGTTACAGATTGTGATTTCTTTAAATCTCCGAATGAACAACACCTTGTAATGGCAGGGTGTTTACCCGGAGGAGGTAATGCGGGATTAGGCGGGGAACCCGGAGTGGATTCTTCCAACGCGGATATTACGTATATAATTTATTCTCATGATTTTGGAGTAACGTGGACTGCACAAATAATTGCATATGACGGTCAGCCAGGGTTAGTTCCAGATTATACATATACAACTCATGTTGACACACTCGAAGTTACAGGTAAGGGTCAAATTCCATTCAATCAGGATGTTACATGGGAATATTACCCCTTGCCGGAAAACTTTTCCCAAATAACAGGCGCGGTTAGCAACGATGGAACTATTCACATAGTTTTAAACGGGTACGGGCAATGGCGAAAAGAAATAGCTTTACCCGAAGAATATGGAGGCGGAAAGGAAATTTTTGGACTTCCATATGCAACGCCGGTGCTGTACTGGAATTCTAAATTGAAAGATGCCGGCTGGAAAGTAATAAGTGATTTTAATATTGATTTGTTTGCTCAGGAGTTATATGACCGGGGTATTGCTTACGATTATCCAGGGAACTTAATGGGACAGAGTTTTCCTCAAATAGCTCAAGATTATACCGGACAAAATTTATTTGCTTGCTGGACTGGTCCCGAGTTTCAAACGCCGGGAGACGCCGCATCGCAAATTATGATAGATGAGTTGGGCGAAAACTTTACTGATATCTATTATTCATATTCGGATAATGGTGGAGATACATGGATTTATGGCGGTATTCTCCATTCAACTCCGATGATTGCGGATGCATATGCGCAGCTCTCTTATCACCTCGAGAAAGCTGGAGACGATGGAGCATATACCGCACATCTTATGCTAATTGAAAATCCGTCGCCTATGATGGTCTCGGATGGAACCGGCCCGGTTTCAAATTTTATTTATCGTAAATATCAAACCGTTTTTAGCAATGTTGATAACAACAAAACGAATGTAATAAATTTTATTCTGGGAGATAATTATCCTAATCCGTTCAATCCGTCAACAGTAATCAGTTTTCAGTTATCAGTATTCAGTGAAGTGAGGCTTGTAGTGTACGATTTACTTGGAAGAGAAGTAGCAACCGTGGTTAATGAGTATAAAAGTCCTGGCATATATAAAGTTGAGTTCAACGCAAGTAATTTTCCAAGCGGAGTGTACTTTTACCAACTGAAATCCGGTAATTTTATTGAAACAAAAAAAATGGTTCTGCTTAAATGAAAAAAATCATCCTCTTATTGTTGGTCCCTTTGCTCAATTGTTATGCACAGGTGAATTTAACAAATAAATTTTTTACACCGCTTGAATTAGCCAAGTATCGAATCCTTACTTCGCATGAAGACATTGTTGGTTTTTTAGATGCAGCCTCTTCGCTTTGCAATAAAATTAAATTGGAATTTATCGGCTCGTCTTCGGAAGGGAGAATGATTCCTGCCGTTAAAATTTCAACCGGCGAGTTTGGCAGGGATGAAAATAAAATAAAAGTATTCTTCTTTGCCCAGCAGCACGGCGATGAACCTTCGGGCAAAGAAGGCACACTTATGCTAATCCGTGATATTACAGAAGGAAAACTCGATTATCTTTTTGAAAAAATTGATTTGATTATTGTACCGCAGATGAATCCCGACGGTGCAGAAAGGAACAAACGCCGCAACGGGATGGGATTGGATTTGAACCGCAATCACTTGATTTTAACTGCGCCTGAAACACAAGCATTGCACAAGTTATTCAATCAATATCTACCGGAAGCTACTCTTGATGTGCACGAGTATTCACCTTACAGCAATGATTGGATTGAGTATGGTGCGCTCAAAAATTTTGATGAGCAGTTCGGCGCTGTTTCAAATCCAAACGTTTCCATCGAGATAAAAAATTACACGCGCAATCAACTATTTCCCTTTGTTGAAAAGTACATTATGGAAAAAGGATTTTCATTCCAGGAATATATAGTCGAAGGTCCGCCGGACAAAGGTAGAATGCGCCATAGTACATTTGATATCAACGACGGTAGGCAAAGTTTTGGATCACTCAATACTTTCTCGATGATTCTTGAAGGGAAGAACGGTAGAGATTCCATCGACAATATTCGCCGTCGTGCTGAAGGTCAATACACCGCGATGAAGGGAATTCTCGAATTTATTTTCAATCATAAAGTCGAGATAAAAAAATTTGTTGCTGATGGAAGACGACAATTGATCAACTCCATTCCCGGGGAAAAAGTAGCGATTCAAATGGAACACATGAGCGAAGGCACTACGACGAATATAAGATTGCTGTCGTTGTATTCCAACGCGGATACGATTGTCACGGTTGAGAATTATACTCCGGTTGTAAAACCATTGCTCGAAGTTGAAAAACCTGTTGGTTACCTTATTCCCAAAGCAGATGCAAATTTAACCGGTTGGGCAGAAAGACAAAATCTTCAAATTAAAGATTACACACCGGCAGAAAAATTTAAAATCATTCAATATTTTATAACGACTATCGATTCAATTGACTTCGAAGGCGATATGACGATTAATCCATCGGTTGAATTGAAAGAGGTGACCGATGAAATCAATCCTTTCGATTTCTATTTTATCCCGATGAATCAACTGCATAACAATTTCATAGTTCAAGCGCTGGAGCCGCAATCGGAGATTGGATTAGCGACATACAAAGATTTCGAATATCTTGTGCGGAAGAATAAAAGTTATCCTATTCTAAAAGTTATCGAATGATGTTTTGTCGGCGAAAGCAATAAACGATTTTTGAATTAAAAAACTTTAGTAAAATATTACTGTTCGATTTAAAAATATTTTAGTTATTCCGTAATTACTTATGCTTGAAAAATTTCCATGTATTCAGTTAGCCAATTTCCCCACCCCGCTTAATGAAGCGCCGCGACTTGCGGATGAAATAGGTCTCGAAAAATTATTTATTAAAAGGGACGATCTAATCAGTTTCGCCGGCGGAGGAACAAAGGTTAGAAAGATTGAATATGATCTGGCAGAGATAATTGAAAATAAATACGATGTTGTGTTAACTGCAGGTGGAGTTCAATCCAATCATGCACGAATACTGGCGGCTGCGGCAAGGAGATTTAACATCGAAACAAAATTGGTTCTCGGCGGACCGGAGTTTAATTCATTCGACGGAAATCTTCTGCTCGATATTTTATTCGGAGCCGAAATTAGATTTCTCCCCAACGATGACGAGAACGATCATCTCACAGCAGCAATGAACGATTGGGCCGAGGAATTAAAACAAAAAGGTGCCCGACCTTATGTTTCGCCAATCGGCGGATGCACCGCACTCGGTTCGCTTGGATGTATAAATGCGATGAAAGAACTTGCAGCTCAATTGAAAACTGATGATAAAGTACAGATTGTTTTACCGGTTGGTTCGTGCGGAACATTTGCCGGAATTGTTCTCGGTGCAAAATTAATTATGCCGAATTCAAGAGTTATCGGGATAAGCGTCTCGCGTACATCAACTGCCATTAAAAAACGCTCTCTCGAAATTATCGCCGAATGCTGTGAACTTATAAAAATCAATTTTGATTTTAGCGAAAGCGACATTGAATCGTATGATAATTACTTTGTTGAATACGGGACACCTACTATGGGCGGACAAAATGCGGTTATTCAATGCGCGCATACGGAAGGAATTCTTCTCGATCCGGTTTACACCGGCAAAGCCATGGCGGGATTGATTGATCTTGTGAAAAAGGAGAAACTTGATAAAAATCTTCCGACTGTATTTATTCACACAGGCGGATTACCAATTCTGTTTTCGTTTGAACCGGAATTCCGCAAGTTTGCCAAATTCAAAAAAATATAACAACCCTGTGATAGAACAAATATGAATGATCTTCGAAAACTCGCCATGATTATTTTTGTTTTTCTTGTGGCTGCAACTACTCTTTATTCTCAAAGCAGCGCGGCTAATATTGATAGCTTGATTGCCATCTTAACTAACAAGAACGAAGCGGAAGCCATAAGATTAATTGCAGCAGAAATATTTGGCGCGATCAAAACTCAGGACACAAATGCGATCAAATCTTTGATTGCATGTTTCTCCGATGAGAATTTATATTTAAGAGGGAAAGCCGCTTCATCTCTCGGTCAAATCAGTAAACCGGCGGTTCCATACTTAATAAAATCTTTGCAAGATGAAAATGAAAATATACGGTGGTTATCGGCAATCGCACTGAGCAAAATGAAGAGAGATGCCTCCGAAGCCGCGCCGTATCTAGCTGAAGCGCTCACCGATAAAAATGAAAGTGTGCGATGGTGTTCGTTAATCGCTTTGGGAAAAATCGGGAAAGTAGCCTACAGCTTTACACAACAGATTTCGAAATTTCTTTACGATGATGATGAAGATATCAAGTGGGCTGCTGTTTATGCCCTGCGAAAAATCAATGGTGGGAAAATTAGTCAGCCACCAACTCTTGATTATGTTTCAAATGCGATTGATAATATTATGCCGGGATTGATGAAAGAATTTAAAATTCCGGGAGTCTCCGTTTGTCTTGTGAAGGACAGAAAAATAGCGTGGTCAAAAAGTTACGGTGTTAAAGACACCCGCACAAATGAATTGGTTACGAATGAAACAATGTTCGAAGCATGTTCGATGACGAAACCAATGTTTGCGTACTCGGTTTTAAAATTGATCGAAGAAAATAAATTGGATCTCGACAAACCGCTGACGGATTATCTGGATGAAAAATTTATCAGCATTGTTGAATATAAAAACGAAATCACAGCGCGGATGATTCTTTGCCATACTTCCGGTTTACCCAATTGGAGAAAGGGCGATGAAGAAACCGAGGGTCCGCTTCCCATTTATTTTGAACCGGGAACAAAGTACAGTTATTCGGGAGAAGGATTTTATTATTTGCAAAGAGTAATAGAGAAAATTACCGGCGAGCCGATTGATGTTTATGCGCGTAAAAAATTGTTCAAACCGCTCGGACTAAAACACATTAGTTACTCATGGACACAAGAATTTGATTCGTTCATTTCTGCAGGTCATGATACATCCGGAAATTTTTTGCAGAAGACAAAATATACACAGCCGAATGCTGCATATTCCCTTTACACTTCCGCCGAAGATTATGCAACATTCATTTGCAGAATTTTAGATCCGGGTGATTCACATAATTCTTACCTCTCTCAAAATTCCATTAGCCAAATGATAAATCATCAAGTTGAAGTAAATGTGCGTGAACCAATCAGCCGTCCGGGAAATACATTGGGAATCAATGTATATTGGGGACTTGGTTGGGCGATTGATTCAACTGTTTCGGGAGATATTGTTTATCACAGCGGCGCAAACAGATCCGGATTCAGATGTTATTCTCAGTTCAATTATGATAGAGGCACTGCGATTGTAATAATGACTAACGGTTTAAACGGCAGTGATTTCTGGCGAAGCATAATTCGCAAGATCGGTGATTTTTAATTCACCATTTGATAAATTACTCTAAAACCGGCAGATTTAATCACTCGAGATTCTGATGGGAATTTAAAAAGTATTTTCTAACTTGAACTGAATATGAAAGTTTCATAAGATAATATTGCATTGCCATCTGTTTCAACCGACGGACAGAAAAAAAACAAAAAGAAATCGGGCTTTAGCCCCATCCTTTATTTTAAATGTGGCTAAAGCCAAATATTTTTCTTTTATAGATCCGCGAGCTAAAGCTCGCGGCAATTCAATGTGCAATAATGATGATGATGCCGCTTAAGTAATTTCTAGGCAGTCACGGTCCAAACCGTGACTGGATTTTCTGATATTTGATACCTCTGTCACGGAATAGTCCGTGACAGCCGAGATAATTAGCGCTAAAATGCAAATGTCGAATCCGCAAATACTTTCTTCCCTTCAAAGATAGTCAGCAACACTTTTGCACTATTAATTTCTATCGCCGGGATTTCAAACAAATTTTTATCGAGCACAATCAAGTCAGCATATTTCCCGCCTTCAATTGAGCCGGAAGTCTTCTCAAGGAAGTTTGCATACGCGCCATTGATGGTAAAACTACGAATCATTTGATTGAGTGTTGCGCTTTCTTCTTTCCATAAAGCTTCATCGGGATTCGTTTCACCAATCACTGTGCGAGTTACTCCCATTTGAATTGCCCGCAGCGGATTGCAGGGAATTGTAACCGGATAATCACTTGAGGAAGCCACAACAACATCCGAATCAAAAAAACTTTTCATCGGGTACTCCTCGTCGGCACGTTTATGTCCGAGATACGGCAGTTGTATGTTGTAGTAGTAATCATCCTTTGCGAACCAATACGGCTGCGGTACCGCGACAACTCCAAGTTCTTTGAATCGCAATATATCTTCGGGGCTGACTAACTGAATATGAGTAATCATATTCCTGCCGTCGCGCTTTCCGTTCTCTGCTTTCGAGAAAGCTAATGCATCGAGAGTAACAGAAGTTGCAGCATCCCCGATTGAATGAACGTGAATTTGAAAATTATTTTTATCGAGCGCGGCGCATACTTGATTGAGCTTTTCAACTTTCCACAGTAATTCTCCGCGAGAGTTCGGAAGATGTTTATAAGGTTCTTTCAAATATGCTGTGCTTCCTTCAACTACTCCATCAACAAATAACTTTACCGCATTAGTTTGAAACAATTCGCCTTTGTTCCGTTCGCGTTCTTTGATAAGCGCTTCAATTTGCTCAACTCCCTTTTCAGGATCGACGCACAACGAAGCGCGGATTCGCATCGAAAGTTTATTCTCTTTCTCCAAAGTTTGAAAAGCAATTATCTCATTACTCCATGAATCGAGATATGCATCGTGTGCAGTTGTAATTCCAAATGCGAGCGCCATTTTTTGATATGCCTCGATCCCTGTCATCAATTGATCAACAGTATAATCCGGGAATATTTTCGAAATAAGATCAGTGGCGTTTTCGCGTATTGTCCCCTTAAGTTCGCCGGTAACCGGATCGCGCTCAATTATTCCCCCCTCAGGATTTTTGGTTTCTTTTGTAATACCTGCAAGTTTAAGTGTTTTGGAATTTACCCATTTGCTGTGCCCATCTTCCGACGAAAACGAAACGGGAATATTGTTCACAATTTCATCTATGATTTTTTTATCGGGTCCGGTCTTCGGGAAATTGGTATTGCTCCATCCCCTTCCCTTTATGTATTTCACATCGGGATTCGCGGCAAGATATTCTTTGATTTTATTTTGTATTTCCGAAGCAGTTTTTAATCCATAAAGATTCACTTCGTAAAAATATCTGTATGAGCTGATCACATGGCAGTGACTGTCGATGAATCCGGGCAAGACTAATTTATTTTCAAGATCAATTACTTTGGTTCTTTCGCCGATGAATTTTTCAACGCCTGCGTCACTCCCGACATAAATAAACTTTTCATCATTGATTGCAACCGCTTTCGCTTTACTCGAAAGACTATCGACAGTATAAATAATTCCGTTTTTAAAAACTAAATCAGCATAATTATCTTTGTTCGAAGAACAACCAATCAACAATCCTGCAAAGAAAATTACCAGTGCAGTTTGGTATGAATGTTTAAAAACATTTTTCATCCTTCTATCTCCTGACTTCTAACTCCTATCTCCTTATCTTACTTAAATTCTTCTTTGAACACAGTTACTTTATCAAGGTTATCCATTACAACATCAACTCCGATTCCGGGTTTTGTCGGAACTTCCATCGTACCATCGGGTGCAACTACAAATTCCGGCGAAACAATATCTTCCTTGTAATATCTTTTACTTGCGGAGATATCGCCGGGCAGAGTGAAATTCGAAAGAGATGCAAGCGCAACATTTCCCGCCCGACCAATTCCTGATTCAAGCATTCCGCCGTGCCAAACCGGAATACTTTTCGACGCACAATAATCGTGAATTAATTTTGATTCGGTGAATCCGCCGACACGACCCGGTTTGATATTAATTATTCGACAACTATCCAACTCAATTGCAGCGCGGGCATCAGCCAATGAGTGGATACTCTCGTCAAGACAAATAGGGGTTTTCAATTCGCGTTGAAGTTTTGAATGATCATAAATATCGTCATGCGAAAGCGGCTGCTCGATTAATAATAAATTGTAATTATCCATTTCACGGAAAATATTTATGTCATCAAGTGAATATGCAGAGTTGGCATCAACTTGTAAAAGTAAATTGGGATATTCCTTTCTCAAAGCAGCTACAAATTGCAAATCGTTACCCGGCGCTATCTTTATTTTAATTCGTTTGTGTCCTTCTTTCAAATATCCGTTAACTTTTTTTAACAACTCCGCAACCGAAGATTGAATACCGATACTCACTCCTACATCAATTCTTTTTCTTGTTCCGCCGAGCATTGTTGAAAGGGAAATGCCTTTTTGTTTTGCATGAGCATCCCATAGCGCAGCTTCCAATCCGGCTTTCGCCATCATGTGTCCACGTACACGGGCGCTGAGCGCAATGGCTTCATCAACATTGTGAATATCTTTTCCGATCACTTCCGGAATAATAAATTTATTTAGAACATGCCATGCGGTTTGAACAGTCTCGTATGAATAAAACGGCGTTCCTTCCGCCACCGATTCGCCCCAGCCGGTAATTCCTTCTCCGTCAACTCTTACAATGATATGCTCTTCATCGTATTCAACTCCCATAGAAGTAACAAACGGTGAAACCAATACTAATTTTACATGGCGAAGTTCAATTCTCTCTATCCGCATTTTTCCTCCTAAAATGTTCGGTAATAAAGCAATAATTACGAAAGAAAATTACCGAAATGACCAGAAATAAACGAAGGAAATTATATTGAAAATAGATTTCTAACGGATTAGTTTTGATGTAATGAAATCACTTAAGTTAAATTTGTTGGATTACTCTTATTAATTCATTTAATGTAGATATGATTTTCGATCTCTATCGGACAGCGGAAAACGATGGGATTTTTTGCTACACATTTTATAAAGCTGTGGCTGTAAAAAAGAGAATAGAATTTAGTGATTCGTTATGTTCGCGTAGTGAAAAAATCGTCTTTGATAAGTTGCAATAAACACAAATTTGAGACACGACTATTTTGAACACATTCCTCAAATATCTTAAACTAATTTTTTTCAATGTCATAATTATACTAAGTCTTTTTTTTCTGTGTGAAATCTCTGTTCAGTTGTTCTTCCCGGAAATACAAATAGCCGGAACAGAATACACATTGCTGAGAGACAGTGTTTATTACGACTCGCCCGGATTAAATCCCAACGCAACTGGAATAAGCAATGGAGTATTAAAAAAAGTCAACGATAAGGGATTTGGGGCATACTCGAAAGACAATACAAGAGGCGACACCATTCTATATCTTGGCGATTCAATTACTATGGGAATTGGAGTAGAGCCTGATTCCACTTTTGCGGGAATTATTAATAATGAATGCAATCAGGTAGTTCTCAATTCATCAATGATTGGGTATTCCGTAATGGATTATTTGAACGTTATAAATAAAATTATTGATGAGGATAAAAACGGATTGAACATTTCACAGGTGCATCTTTTTTGGTGTCTGAGTGATGTTTACGACAGTATCCCTGATGATAATTCACCCGAGAGAGGTTCAGACGGACTATTAAACAAAGCAGGTAACTTTTTTAAACGTAATTTCAAATTATACTATTTTTTAAAGAACACTTTTGCCGACAGACCGAAATCATATTTTTTATATGATGAACAATTCTATAATCATAAAAACAAATATTTTCTTCAATCTTTATCCGCGCTTCGCCAAATCAGCGAAATTTTAAAATCTCGTAATATTCCACTAACTATATTTTTGCTGCCGTATGAATATCAATTGCGCAAAAGAAATTTTCAAAGTTTTCGATCGCAAAAACTTCTGGCTGATTCGCTTACTTATGACCGGATTGAAGTTCACAACTTATGTGAGCACATCGGTAGAGCGTCGCAAAATCCCGGGGAGTTATATTTATATGGTGACGGCATTCATTTTTCAAAACACGGGCATAAAGTAATTGCCAATTATATTGAAAAATGGGATGGCAATAAAAATGACAAGTAAGATTAATTTAATTTTAATGATGATATTAATATTCTGCTGTTATCATTGTTCGTCGACCAGTAATATTCCTACTCAGCTTGATGTTGAGTTAATCCCATTAGATAACTGCGGCACAATTTTCAAAGATGATCCTTGGGCGAAAAAAGATTCGACCCAAAATTATCCCAATCCCTTTGGTCCGGTAACAGAGCTTCGGTTCAAAGTTGGGAAATGCGATTCGTTGAAAGTATATTTAATTAATAATGAGGGTGCAAAATGCTGGCTTGTTCTCAACGATTTTTTAGAATCCGGCGATTATAAACTTAATTTCAGTTTTATTGAGAAGTCAGGAATTTACGTAGCAAAAATATTTTTCTCCGATCATGTTGTTACTAAGAAACTATTGATCGTCAAGTAATAGATCGGGACTTACTTTGGATTTTTTAATTTTCCCCAATGCTTTCCTGTGGATTTTAAATAAAAGATAACGCTATTTTTCGGACATCAGAATGAGGGTGTGGGGCTTTAAATATTATTGGCAATTTATTCAGAACTCCAATTGAATTAGGACCCGGTTCGGTCTGGTCGACATTTGAAATTGTATGGATGCTTGGTTTTTAATTTTATTAATTAATTCCGGAGGTAAAGTGGGTGCCAGGAAAAAAATTCTTATTGTAGAAGACGATAAACTTTTACTAGATAGTCTCGCTACAGCCTTATCCTCCGAAAACTATGAAGTACTGCAAGCGAAAAACGGAAAGTTTGGATTGGAACAAGCGTTATTACATTACCCGGATTTAATAATTTGCGATATAATGATGCCCGAATATGACGGCTATTGGCTTCTTGAAAATATTCACAATAAAAAAATTCTAATGTCTACTCCGTTTATTTTTATTAGCGCAAAGGCTGAAAGAGAAGATTTAAGAAAGGGTATGGTGCTCGGTGCAGACGATTATCTTACAAAACCTTTTCGTATAACAGAATTACTTGATGCTGTTAAATCAAGATTTGCAAAGCACGAAAATATAAAAGCAGCTATTACTTCCGATGCCCGGACTAAAGAGAAGATCGATTCGGGAAATTTTATTGTAATTGATACCGGCAGTATTTTGGAGAAAATTAGAATAGACAGTATCGAACTTATCGCGGCAGACAATATTTACTCGAATGTTCATTTAATCGACGGGAAGATTATAGTAGTTAGAAAATCCATGAACGAATGGGAAAGGTTATTACCCGAAGAATTATTTGTACGTATTCATCGTGCGACAATAGTTAACCTTGAGTTCGTAAATCAAATTGAAAAGTGGTTTAACCAAACACTTCGCATCTATATGAAAAACCATAAAGAACCACAGATTGCCAGTCGAGGATACTATAAAAAACTAAAACGGAAATTCATTATATAGATTAAATTCCGATTCATCCCCAATCGTTCACATCAAATTATGCCAACTTACAACGAAAATACGACCATTCGCATCAAGCCTTAAAGATTTTAAAAGTATTTGCCGATAATAAAACGAAAATTATATTCTTTTTTGAAGCGTAATAGCTGCTCGTGATGCATAAATTTTTTTCGTGTCCTAAGGGCAGTTTTTCAAAAATCAATTTTGCACATGTACGCATTTAATTACATGTTGCTTGATTATGCCGACGGAAGCGATAATCCAAATAAATTGGCGATCGAAATTCAATCGAGATTTTAATACAAAATAATTTGAAGAATACAGATATAAAGAAAAGTAATTAGCGGAGTTCATTATGAAAAAGTTCATAAATAATCTAACGGTAAAAAAGAAGTTGTTCTATTCCTTTACACTTCTCATAATATTCATTGGAATAATTGCAGGCACCGGCTTGTTGAATATATCGGCTATCCATTCTACCACACAAAATTTTGCTGAAATTAATCTTCCCAGCACTAACTATCTTCTCCAGATAGATCGGGATATGCAGCAAGCACTTGTTGCCCAGCGAACGCTGATCTTCACCGATGCCGGTACAGATAAATTTACCGAGTTAAAAAAAGAAAACGATGAAAACATCCAGCAGTCAATTGAAAGATGGGAAAAATTTAAAATAGCGGTTGGCGACAAAGTTAATCCAGAGCAGTTGAAAAAATATGAAACACTTCGAGAAGCTTGGATTAATATTTCGAAAAGTATAATTACTTCATGCGAAGCCGACACAACAAAAGAAAAAGCCGGGGCAAAAAATATTTCTTTTGGGGAAGGTGCTACGGCATTTGAAGCCGCGAGAGATATAGTAGATCAACTAACGGGGGATATCGAGAAGTTTTCCGCCGAGGACGTTGCCGAAAGTAGTTCGTCATACAATTCAGCATGGCTTTTAATGATTTTCGGCTCGTTGATTGTACTTGTTATTTCCTTAGTTGCGGGGATCGGCATATCGAGAAATATTAGCAAACCCCTTGCCGAGGCTTCGGATATGATGGTGGAATTGCAAAAGGGCCATTTAAATGTACGGGTAAATGTTGATTCAAAAGATGAAATTGGAATATTGGCGAATGCAATGAATAGTTTTGCGGATACGCTTCACAGCTTTACCCAAACAATGTATAAAGCTGCCGATGGCGATTTGTCTGTAGAAGTAAGGATGCAGGATGAAAAAGACGAACTTACGCCGGCATTAAATAAAATATTATATACACTTAGAAATCTAAAAAAAGAAACGGATCTATTGACAACGGCAGCTCTTGAAGGAAGATTAAGCACCCGCGGCAACGAACATAATTTCCACGGGGGATACAGCGAAATTGTAAAGGGATTTAACGACACTCTTGATGCGGTAATAAAACCGATAAACGAGGGTTCAAAAATATTAGAGTTTATGGCGTCAGGTGATTTTAGATATAAAATGGAAGGAGACTATAAAGGCGATCATCAAATAATTAAAAACAGTATTAACCAGTTAGCCAATTCGTTAAATGATATGTTAAGCCAGGTTAAAGACTCGGTAAGTTCAACGGCATCTGCATCAAATCAAATTTCATCAAGTGTTGAAGAAATGGCGGCGGGGTCGCAGGAACAATCGGCCCAAACCAGCGAAGTAGCTGCCGCAGTTGAAGAAATGACTTCTACAATTCTTCAAACCTCAAAAAATGTAAATTCAGCGGCAGAATTTTCGAAGAAGGCAGGTTACTCCGCAAAAAACGGGGGCGAAGTTGTAAAACAGACAGTTGAAGGAATGAATAAAATTGCGGAGGTTGTAAGCAATGCCGCTTCAATTGTTAAGAAACTCGGTAACAGCAGTAGTCAGATAGGCGAGATAATCCAGGTAATTGATGACATCGCGGACCAAACAAATCTACTCGCTTTGAACGCGGCGATTGAAGCAGCGCGAGCAGGCGAGCAAGGCAGAGGATTTGCGGTTGTTGCTGACGAAGTGCGCAAACTTGCAGAAAGAACCACAAAGGCAACAAAAGAAATTGCGGCAATGATAAAGCAAATTCAATATGACACACAAGAAGCTGTTGAATCCATTGATAATGGAACAAATGAAGTAGAGGCAGGGAAAACGCTGGCAAGCAAAGCCTTACTATCGTTAGATGAAATAATAGGAAGCACGAACGAAACAATAGATGTAGTATCGCAAGTAGCGGCAGCCAGCGAAGAACAGTCGTCGGCAGCCGAACAGATAAGCAAAAGCCTCGAAGCTATTTCGAATGTAACTCGCGAGTCGGCTCAAGGAGCTCAGCAGATAGCTAACTCAACAGAAAACCTAATTAAGCTAACCGAAAATCTTCAGAAATTAATTGGAAAATTTAATGTGATCTCACACTCTCTTTGGGAAGGGAATGGCAACGGCGGTCAAAAGGATAGCCACAATGATGATATTGGGTTTTCTGACATAAACGCCAAATTCTATCACAATTAATCTGTAACTTTTAGATCAATGGTAAACAATATTAAATTTACATTAAAGTTATTGTAGTCCGAATATTTCCAAACGGAAATTGAAAATGTTATTCGGGAGAATTCTATAAAGATTTCTCCCGCTTTTTGTCAAATCTACAAACTCCTTATTAAAGATCATCCGAATAAAAGGATAGCGCGATTGACGCCCTAATCGTTTGGAAATAGGCGCTTTGCTAAGCAATAAGTCCGCTCGCAACATTAAAAAGCAATTAACAACAATTCACTTTACTAATTGTAACTACAATCGATAATCTTGTGTGAGTAATTAAAAAAATTCTGTTGTTCTTTGTTTTCCGGAAAATGTGCGCGACGCCTCACCGGTCATGTTTGCGGTCCCGTATCGAAATCCGAAACCGCATTCGCTTAACTGAGCGACGATAAACAAGTCGCAGAAAAGATTGGTTAAAACACAGCCGATAAACCGATTTTGGATGCAACATATTGATTGCAAATTTACCATTACGGATGATTTTTCTGTTGCTCAGTTTTAATTCGATAAAATGAGGAATGGATTTCCGGGATTCCAAGAACACTTTACATATAAATTTTATTGTTGGAGGGGGACTCCTCTTATTCTCTTCCCCCTCCTATTCCAAAAGAAATTAATTATTAATGTTTGAGAATCATCTTCGAGTTAAATAGAGTAATATCTCCTTTCTTGAAAATGAATTTAAACGTGTAAAAATCGCGATTCACAACCCCATTAAGCATTCTGCAACAATTGATTCAACTCTTTTTTTAAGATTTCGATAATGAAGACGAAATAAAATTTTTACATGAATCCATATAACAAAACTCAATCGGAGATAATATGATTAATAAATTTTATACGCCGCTATTTCTTCTTTTCTTATTTATTTTAACTTGCTCGGTTTACGGACAGGATGAAACATCAGCAAGTGAATTAGCAGAACTAAGCCTCGAAGATTTGCTTAATGTGGAAGTAACAACCGCTTCGAAAAAAGCAGAAAAAACAACGGATGCACCGGGAATTATTTCTACTATTACTGCCGAGGAAATAAAATATTTCGGCGCAACATCAATTACGGAAATTCTACAAAGAGCCACATCAATCCAGCCATTCGTATCTCATTTATTTGGTACAAGCGCTACTGGATTCAGGGGTGACCTGAGAACACTTTATAATAACCACGTACTTTTATTAATCAATGGAAAACCAATAAGGGAAGGAGTTAGCGGTGGCATTGATTACGCAATTTTTGCCGGATTCCCTGTAGAAATGATATCAAAAATCGAAATAGTCCGCGGGCCGGGTTCGGTATTGTACGGTTCAAATGCGTTTGTAGGTGTTATTAATATTATTACAAAGGATAATGACGAATCCTCGTCACTCGGTGCAAAAATAACAGCAGGTTCCTTTGGCACTACTATAGGAACGGTAACAGGTAAATACGTTAATGACGATTTCAATGCCAAAGTAAGCGCTAAAATAGGCAACATTACCGGCTGGGATTATAATGCAATTACGGCAAAACCCGCGAGTGACAACTTGCCGGTTGAAATGAAGGCGGGACAAAAAAATCTTGGTGTTGCTGCAGATGCCTCTTATAAAGGATTTAGTTTTCTCGGATTTTACACAAATGATACTGAAAACATTTTAGGCATTCTTCCTTATGCAACGTATAAAGGGAAAAACAAAGTTTCGCGGTTGATTTTAAATTTAGGGTATACTTACAATTTCGACGATAATTGGGAAGCTTCATTGAATCTTTCTCACAGCGGAACCGAACTTACAATTAACGATGAGGCGCTGATACCCAAAGATCATCATAAATCCACCGATTATCTTGGTGAACTTACCATAAACGGTCAAATACTCGAAAATTTGAATATCATTTTCGGCGGAGTCCTGGACTCAAGGAATAAAAACGATATCCAGGATAAGGACGCTATTAAAGAACCATATAATATCACCCAAGTATCAGGTTACCTGCAAGCGGATTACAGACCTATTGATGAATTAAAATTTATCCTTGGCGCGCAATACAACAAACCCGAAGGTAAAGATGCCGATGTAGTACCGCGTTTTGGAGCTATTTTCAATGTTACGGGTGAATTTGGAATTAAGGCCTTATACGGCGCTGCATTCAGATCACCCTGGCCGCTTGAAATGTTCCTTCAAAATCCTGCAGTTAAGGGTAATCCCAATTTAAGCCCTGAAAAAATTGCAACAATTGATGTTCAAGCTTTCTACTCAGCGAAATCGCTCGAACTTTCATTAACATATTATAACAGTAAATACACCAATTCAATTACCCGAGTGCCGGTTGCCGGCCAAACCGGAGTGGTAACTTATGCTAATGCCGGTGATTTAAATACTTATGGCATCGAATTCGAAGGGAAGGGGACTGTAGCTTCAAACATTTTTATCACCGGTTCAGCTACTTATCAAAAAAATGCAGACGAGGATAAAGTCATGCTATATGTACCTAATTTCATGGGGAAAATAGGCGCATTCTTTAGCCCGTTCCAGGATTTTACAGTTGGTATTTTCAACACATTTTTCGGCGCTCCAAAAGAAAACATGGGCGCTAAAGTTAACCCCGAGGCAAAATCAGTTGATCTTCTCAGCCTAAATTTCGTTTACCAACTGCCAATTGAATTCCCGATCGAATTGAATCTCAATGTACAAAATTTATTGGATGCTGATTACTATTACACCGAGATGAGCAGAGGCTGGGTTAATACTCTTCCTAACGGACCTGGAATCGCAGTATACGGTGGAATTGGTTTAAAACTTTAATTTATTTTATTTGCCGTATGCGGAATGCAATCTAACATTCCGCATGCTTTTTAAAAGATAATATTAAGTATCATTAAAATGGAGTGTCTCGTAAAATGCATAAAGGAATTAAAATTCGGTTGATAACTGCAATATGTTTTTTTATTGGAATGATTACTACCGTATTAGCACAGGAAGTGCCTGCAAATTTACAAGCAGCATTATTTAAAAAAATATTTTCTTTCGATAAGACCCTAACTGCCAAAGGAAGCTATGAAGTTGCGGTGCTATCCGGAAGCGGCTCGGGCGATGCAATTGTGGCTGCATTAAAAGAAGTTGGTGTCAGCGCTAAATCTGTAAGCGGCGATCAGGTTCCTGCAGGTGCTGCCGTAGTTTATATTATGGCCGGAGTAACGCCCCCAAAAGCACAAACGGCTTCCAAAGGTGTTCTTTCGATAACAGGCACTCCTGCAAATGTTGAAGGCGGTAAAGTTTCTATCGGCATAGGTACAGAGGGTGGGAAACCAAAGATAATTGTGAATCTGGGTCAATTAAAAGCAGAGGGACATGAAGTCTCTGCCGATTTATTAAAACTTGCCAAAGTAATAAAATAATCACAAGGTGTTACCATGAAAAAATTAAAAAATTTGGGAATAAGACAAAAATTTCAAATAGTTAACGGCATTGGATTTTTTGTCGTTGGATTATTTCTTTTCTTTTATTTCCCCTTAAAACAGAAATCGGAAATGACCGACTCACTTACCGAGAAAGCGAAAGCTATTGCAGGTATGGTTGGAAATTCATCTTCCGCCGGATTGGTATTCGACGATGCTTCGTCGGTAACAGCTACTTTGGAATCGCTAAAGGATTTGAGTGACGTCGCTTTTACCTCGGTACTAAAAACAGACGGTAGTAAATTTGCATCATACAAAGAAAATAATTTTACCAAATACGCATCCACCGTAGCAGAATTACAAAAGGCTAACACAACATCGTTTTCCGACGATGATATAATTTTAGTCCTTCTGCCTGTTAAATCGGACAATCAGAAAATAGGCAGTGTTGTTATCGGCATGAGCCAAGCAAATATTGATGCTGCGGTATCATCCGGTAGAATCTGGGCGTTAATAATAAGTTTGATTATTATAGTTGTAGGTACAATTTTAATGCGGTATTTCTTTACGGTTACTATTTATAATCCGATAAAAAAACTGACTGATATTTCTAATAAACTTTCATTAGGTGATGTGGACGTAAAAATTGAATCGACAAATAAAGATGAAATTGGAGCGCTGGAAGAATCATTTGTTTCAATTGTTGATTCTATAAAAGAACAAAGCGACATTGCCGGATTTATTTCAACCGGGGACTTAAGCCGAACCGCTAAAGTTAAATCGGAAAAAGATATTCTTTCTCAGAGTATGAACAAAGTAATAGAATCCTTAAGCAGCTTGATTGGTGAGGTAGGTTTCTTAACAAAATCGGCCATGGAAGGGAAACTATCCGAACGAGGTAATGTGGCTAAATATTACGGCGGGTACAAAGAAATAGTAAAAGGATTTAATGAAACGCTTGATGCTGTTATTCTGCCGGTAAATGAAGGCTCACGTGTACTTCAGGTTATGGCAACCGGTGATTTAACAAAAGGAATGACCGGCGATTATAAAGGTGACCACCAAATAATTAAAAACAGTATAAACCAACTCCGCGATTCACTTGCCGGATTAATATCTGAAGTATCGGAGGCGGTTCAAGCAACGTCAAGTGCCTCGCATCAAATATCGTCAAGCGCCGAGGAAATGGCCGCCGGTTCGCAAGAGCAATCTTCGCAGACCGGTGAAGTCGCAACAGCCATAGAAGAGATGACCTCAACTATACTTCAAACCACAAAGAATGCAAACACCGCTGCCGAGTCTTCGAAGAAAGCAGGAACACTTGCTCAAAACGGAGGTGAGGTTGTTAAACAAACCGTTGAGGGCATGAATAAAATCGCAAAAGTAGTCAGCGAAGCCGCATCAACAGTAAAAGAATTAGGTAACAGCAGCAACCAAATTGGCGAAATAATTCAAGTTATTGATGATATTGCCGATCAGACTAATTTACTGGCATTAAATGCAGCAATCGAAGCAGCACGCGCCGGCGAGCAAGGCAGAGGATTTGCTGTTGTTGCCGATGAGGTTCGTAAACTTGCTGAGAGGACAACAAAAGCAACGAAAGAAATCGCTTCGATGATAAAACAGATTCAACAAAATACCGGGAATGCTGTCGCGTCTATTGAGAGTGGAACTAATGAAGTTGAAGCAGGAAAAAATCTGGCAAACAAAGCAATAAACGCACTGGGTGAAATTATCGGCAGTACAAATGAAACGATTGACGTAATAAACCAAGTTGCTGCAGCAAGCGAAGAACAATCCTCGGCCGCGGAACAGATAAGTAAGAGTATAAGCGGTATTAACTCTGTTACGCAGGAATCGGCTACCGGTATTCAGCAGATTGCGAGAGCTTCAGAAGATTTAAGCAGGCTTACAAATAATCTGCAAAACCTTATCGGTAATTTCAAGTTCGATTCCTTTCGCGATAATACTACACACCTCGATGATAAAAAATACTTAGTCCGTGCTAATGGAAAAATAATTCAAGAATAAAGCACTCCCAAAAGAGAGGGGTAATTTCTTATTCGCCGCCCCTCTCTTCTTTTTAAATACTTATTTGCAAAGAAATGTTTATTGAGGAAGCATCAATAATCAAAAAGTGATTTTACCATTTATTGTAATGTACCCTCTCGGGATTAAATCGATTTTCAACATCTCTTTGCTCTGCAGGATGGCCTAAAGTAATTATTGAAATGGGAATAATATTTTCGGGTAAATCGAGTAATCCGATCAATCCCTTCATTCTATCTGCTTTAGGATAAACACCAAGCCAAACCGAACCAAGACCAAGCGAATGAGCTGCTAATAAAATATTTTGCGATGCGGCCGCGCAGTCAAGTGCGATATACTCTATTGTTCTTTCAATCTTGGTATCGCCACAAACGACGATTGCTAATGAAGCCTCTTTGCACATCTCCGCGTAAGGATGCACTTCGGGAATTCTATGGAGAATTGATTTTTCACTAACAATAATTAGATGCCATGGTTGAAAATTTCTTGCCGAGGGTGCATACATTGCAGCCAGTAATATTTTGTCTAACAGTTCCTTTTCTACCGGCTTATCAATGTAATGTCGAATGCTTCTTCGCGTATAAATTGCTTTTAATGTATCCATAGTTGATTGCCGTTTAATTCCACATTTTTATGGTATCAAATCTACCAATAATTATCAAGTTGTGGTATCAGAATTAAAAGGTTCATGTGTGTGTAAATATTTTATTGCAGTCACTACCGGAATTGAAATTAAAGCGTCTTAATTGCGAAAGAAAATCCAATTTATCAAATTCATTTAATCGATTTTTAAGTTTGGCTTTTTGTAAGGAAGATATACTAATGTTTATAACACGTTCATTAATCGATAGATCAAAAGTCGAATCATTCACCGATGTAATTAATAGGTATGCTGCGCATTTCTCAATTGTGTGGAAGAATTGTACTACAGGGCAGCAAATTAATGGAAGAGAGTATTCTTGGTTTGAAAAACGCCACCGCGAAAGAATTATTAAAAGATTTTTAAACAATACGAAAGAAGATTTACATTCGAAAAAGAGTTGTTCTTTGTCTCAACCGGATATAAGTAAGCAAAATCAAGAAATCCTGAAAACATTATTGGCGGATGTTCTTGATTTTAACAACGATCACGTCGAATTACTAATTGAAAATAATTTTTTTGAAACGACGGAGCAATTTATTAAAGCCGCCAGATGGTTTGATAATTCAATCGGCACAATCGAAATATTCCAGGCGTGCCGCAATCTTTGGACAATGAATTGGATACAACTTGTTCTTGGCTTGCCTGTTAAAATGACACCTTCGGTTTTTGCATACAGTATGCTCTATCCTTATACCGATAATTATCTTGATGATCCTCTAATTAAGGAAAGCGATAAAAAAGATTTTAACGAACGGATATATTTGAAATTATCCGGCGAAAAGTCCCGACCTTGTAATCAACGCGAAAAAATAATTTTTAACCTTATCGGGATGATAGAAGACCAATATGACAGAGTGAACTATCCTGATGTTTTTGATAGTTTAATTGCCATTCATTCTGCGCAAATTAAAAGTCTAAAACTTATGAATCCGCTTGCCCAACCAACACAAGAACAACTTCTAAAAATCAGTTTAGAAAAAGGAGGCACATCGGTTCTGGCTGATGGTTATTTAGTTGCCGGTGATTTATCTGAAGAGCAGAGAATATTTTTATTTGGATATGGCGCTTATTTACAATTGGTTGATGATGTTCAAGACACTGCCGAAGATTTGAGATTCGGTTTTAACACGGTTTATTCGAGTGTTGTAAAAAATCAACCGCTCGATAATCTAATTAACCGTACGTTCGGTTTTGGAAATAAAATTTTGGAGAACTTTCCATTTAATGTGGGACAACGCCTGGATTTAATAATTGATATGATGAAAAAGAGCGGCGATTTGCTGCTGATTCAATCAGTAGGAATGTCAAAAGAGTTTTATACTAAAACCTATTTTAAGACGATACAAAAATATTCTCCGGTGCGTTATTCGTTTCTGAAAAAACATTTTAAAAGTATCCAAGATACCTGTCAAAATTTATATGATAGGATAGAATTTACCGAGCCTCAGAAAAATTAAACAGCTCCAATATCAAATTAACTTTTTAAAGTAAGCGCTCAAATTTTGAGCGCTTATTACTCATCAAAAGATTGATGCCGGTTAATAAAATCAGCACATACCTTTTACATCTAAGATTAGTATTCTTTGTTCAATACGAGAGTCGGACTCCAAAGCATACCGCTCTTCAACCATAACTCACCGGTCCATCTCCACAAGTGATTAACTCCATCAACTTTGGCAGTAATCATTATTTCACAAAGACACCAATCTGCATTTTTCCCGGCATTATCATGTCCGATATAACAAGCCATACTATTTGCCGAGGCGCCTAAATCTCTATAAGTTAAATCGTAAGTTTTAACAGCACCTCGTTCAAAATCATCACCTGCGGCATCAAGTTTGCGATTATACGAAGACCAATCATTTCCAATAATTTTGATTCTTACATTTGCATCGGTACCTGCTCTATCTTTATTACAAGTACTAATTCTGATATGGTATACTTCGCTTGAATTAGGGGTTAATTCCCGCGATGTTTGTCCATCGTCCTCGTCAGCGGCAATCCAACGGTAACAAGGAAAAACGTATGTCGTGGTTCCCTTTTTTACTTTAATGTATTCAAGCGCCCATCCGGGTTTGTTGCCGGAGTTGTCTTGACTAATATTAATGGAAGTAATCGTTCCGACATCATCTCCGGTAACGCTGTAAGTGTCCGTTTTGCCGGCTTCAAAATCGTTGTAATTCCCTTTGTCTAGCTGGAGTGCTGCTGTCGAGCCCTCGGTTCCGTTGATGGTTATATATACATTAGCATCCGTGCCGTTTGCGTTTGAACCTGTTTCAGCTTGACTTGCGGTTCTGACCTCAACCGAGTATGTGGTTTGAGAATTAATCGGTTGGAGAAATAAAACAAAGAGGATGAATAAAAAAGAACAAACTAATTTTTGCATGTTCCAGACCAATTTGTGATAGGAAATTGATTTATTTATATAATTGAAAAACGAGAATTCCAAATAAATAATGAACAGTGCTTGTTTAAGATATGACCAGTTACTGTAAAAAGCAATTGTAATTTATCTTTCTAAACTATTCGCAATTTTTACTTACTGTAATTGCCTCTCGCACTTGACTATTAGTCCGCGTTTTTGCATGATTGGATAAAGCATAAATTGAAACATGGAGAATAAAATGTCAGTTAATTTTTTATGTCCGAGTTGTAGAGGCGATTTGAATGTAGCCCATCATATCGTGCTAACGGGAAAGACTCCCAAAGGTAAACGAGGATTATTGTTTTTAAGCCAGAAGCTCGGCAATTACAAAGTAAACACAAATTCCGATTTTAAATTGGAAGAGGGAGAATTAATTCAGTTGTTTTGCCCGATCTGTCATGATACATTATTAGCTGCCGATATTGGTGAGCATCTTGCCCGGTTGATTATGGTTGACGAGAAAGGAGAGGAGTACCAGGTGGTATTTTCGGAAATACAGGGAGAGCATTGTACCTACAAAATAAAAGACGATGATGTTGAGCCTTACGGTGAAGATTCTCAAAAGTATTTAAACTTTTTCGGCGAGGGACCTAAATATTAATTATTGTCAAATGTACGCTTGACTCTTATATTGGTTTTAAGCATAATTCAACCGACATATTTTTTCACTGTTGTTACTTGTTCTAAATGCGATCATCGTAAAATGTCATCGGGTTTATGCCCGGCAAACATACAGACAACAATCTGAAAATAAACGGAGTTCAACATGAAAAAAATCGAGTTCCTCTGCCTGTTTTTCTTTTTCTCCGGTATGGTTTTTCAATCAGTTCACTTCTCACAAAATTGCAATCATCAATATCGCGAAACATTAGTTCTAACAAAGACCAATCCTACCGTTGAAAAAAACGACAAGTACACTGCACCGGGAATGAATTTTCAATGTTACACGGTTTATAATATTGATGTAACTGCATTTCCAGAAGGCGGCACCTTAATAATCAGAATTAATAACGGCGATGGCTGTATGGGTTCATTCGATTTATTTCCCGGTGGATACCCGTTACCGGTTGAAGGCGGACCCGAAGGCACGCTTGCAGGCGACTATGATGTGGGAGGTAAAGGTGAAATTGAATATAAATTTGAAACCGGACAGGTATTTCAATTTTGCGCTACTGGAAGTTGGTTTGCAGAAAAAGGGTGCAAGAATTCCTACTCGTTTGTTGCCAGTGTTGATTTTAAATATGGTAATAAAAACGAAGGCAGTATTACAGTCTCGCCAGGCAATCCCGTTGGAAATGGTTCTGGATCATTTATAGCGCCGGGCATGTATTTACAGGCATATTCGTTAACAACAATAAATGTTAGCGCTTTTTCAAGCGGTATTCTAAAAATATTTATTAAACTCGGTAATGGCGAAAGCTCAGGTTCGTTTGATCTTTTCCCCGAAGGCGTTCCAATTCCGACCGAAGGCCGACCCGAAGGAACCGTGGCTGGCGCTTATGATGTATCTCCCGGGAGCGAAGCATATATTGAATATGAATTTGCAAGAGGTCAGGTTTACAATTTTGGTGCGACCGGCGGTTGGTTCAGCAAAAAAGGATTGAAAAACACTTACACCTTTAAGGTGGAAGTCCTAAGAAAATAAACCTTAGAACTTTTTTTTACGAAGAGGATTTAATTCAAATATTGGATTGGAATTTTTATTCTCAATTCGTATTTTGAAGGTAGAATCGAGCATTTAATATCAGCGTTGTTTTTTCATACTACAGACGATTAAAAAATATATAGAAATTAATTTCACCATTTTTGAGAAGATTAAATTCATATAACCAAGCATGGAGCCGAGTATGAAAGAAAAATTACTATTCTATATAATTATTTTTCCACTGCTTTTTGCAGTGAATTCCGGTTATGCAACAAATAAAGAACATTCCTCCCAAACAAAAACCGCTCAACTTTCCAAACAGCAGGTTTATGAAATAATTCAAAAAGTTGTTTTGCCCGAATATAATAATGTTCCTCAAAGTAAAGATTTCTATACGATTAATACTTCGCCAAAGAATGTAACCATGGCAATACTTGGCGGAGGTCATCCGGGACTTCCGGGATATTTAATTGATTACATCATTTTTGAAATGCTAAAATTGGGGCTGTGGGTTATCATTGAAGGATCATGGTATACGTACGATGACGTAGGACGTCTTGCGGATATTGTATGGAAAATGTTTGCAAGTAAAGGATGGGAAAATTCCTCAATGCTTCATAACACCTATGATGCATCAAACAATCTTGTGATGATTGAATGGTACTCATGGAAAGACGCTAAAGGATGGGAAATGGAATCTAAACAAACGATGCAATATGATGAGCACGGAAATATGATTGAATCGTTGTTTGAATACTGGTACGTGGGCGGATCATCAAAATCCAAATCTATATATACCTACATTCCTTATAACGAAAAGTGGTTGCTCGAAAATCGGTACGGATTTTTTTGGGATGATCTTACCGGGCAGTTTGAGAACTCATCGTGGACATCACACGAATATTCTAACGGACTTCTTGATAAAAAAACTTACAAATATTGGTCTTCTACCGACTGGCAAAATTCAGGTCAGTATACCTATTCTTACGATAGTAATGATAATTTGATTGATGAATACAATAACGGATGGAATACCGATCGATGGGAATACTATAAGTGGTATCACTATTCTTATGTTGCGGTCGCGAAAGACGGCTGGTATAATGAATATACCGAACGATTTGAGTGGATTGAAAACACATGGGTGCCTTACGAGAAAACAGACTATAGTTATACCGAAGATTGGTTTATTGCCGAAGAGCTATACTCGAAATATGTAACAAAGGGTTGGCAGTACGAAACGGGAAATTTTTATAGTTATTATTTGTCGGAATCCACACCGTATCTTGAAAACTATTTTAAAGTTTGGGATGGAGCGGCAAAAGGTCAACTTGCATGGCGTGATAGTACGAAGAATACAATTTACTTGCATGAACCGGTTAGCGTAACCGATCAATTAATATATCCTGGCGAATACTCACTTTCAAATTACCCGAATCCGTTTAATCCATCGACAACTATCGAATTTTCTCTTACGCAAAGAGAAACTGTTACATTGGTAATATATGATGTTTTGGGAAGGATTATTACAACGCTTATAGATAATAAAGAATACAATAGCGGAACATATAAAATAATTTGGGACGGACTTGATTTGGAGAAAAAAGGAGTGTCCTCCGGATTATATTTCTATCAAATTAAAACTGACAATTTCACTAAAACAAATAAATGTATGCTGCTGAAATAAATTTAGTTATTCACAGGGGTGATGTTTGTCACCCCTGTTGTTATAACATCAAACCAAAGCGATTTAAAACTTTCCTGGTTATATCAAGCCTGTCGTTATAAACCGAATTAAAATCGTAAGCATCAAAATTCATCGCAAAGAAATATACATTGTTGTTCTGTTCAACGTAACCTACATACCATGCAATATATTTTTTGATCTCTCCTTCGAACGTCATTCCTGTGCCGGTCTTAGCGCTGAAGGTAAATTTATCGGTCTTTTCTTTTATGAGAATATCTTTTACAATATTGATAGACCGTTCTGAAATTTGTAATATGTTTTCGTAAAACTTTTTTAGAAAAGTTATTTGTTCGTCTGCCGAAATGAACAACCCCCCTCTTAGCCAGAACATATCTATTCCGCCGGATACATCCATATTGCCGTAATTAAATTTATTAATGAATTCTTTCATACTTACTTCGCCCACTCTTCGAGCCAACTCCTGGTAATACGGGACGACAGAAAACTTCATTGCACTTCGCAAATCATGATCTCTGTTCCATGAGTCAAATTCTCTTTTTACGCTATCCCATGGAATTACATATTTGTCATCCGGAATAACTCCTGTCTCAAGACCAATTAATGAATTCGGGATTTTAAAAGTAGATGCCGGAGTAAATTGTTCATGCGCTCTTTGAGGGTTATGTTTGTAGATTTTGTTGTTGTTCATATCATACAAAACAAAAGTGCCCCGGTAATCTCCGAAATAATTTGCGAGATTAACAGTGTCAACTGTTTGTGCAGTTAGTCCACATACGCTAAGCGATAGTAAGGATATCATGAATAAAGATTTCATGGTCGTTCACTCCCCTTCTTAAATTCGTTTATATGCTTGATTGTATATTCCGAGAGAGCATGTTTGCTGCTAATCTCAGCTTCCTGTTCGAGCAGTTCGTCCCAGTTCTCCGTTCCCCGCCACAGCATTTTTTTTATATCCACCATCGACCGGGGATTGCTCGCAGCAAGTTTGGATGCAAGTGCATTTACTGCTTTATCGAGGTCTTCAATTGAAGGTAACAATTTATTATATAGCCCTTTCTGTACAGCCCATTCCGGGGACTTCCATTCTGTATCAAGCGCCATTTCACCAAGTGCGGATTTACCGATTTTTCTTTCAACAACAGCGCTGATAACAAAGGGACCAATTCCAAGAGTAAGCTCACTCAATCGAACAGATGCCGAATCTAAAGCCAAAACATAATCTGCCGCAGAAGCGAGCCCTACACCTCCGCCAACAATTTTTCCTTGTATCCGTGCAATAATAAATTGTGAACATTTTCTCATTGCATTAATTACGCGGGCAAAGCCCATAAAAAATTCTTTTCCTTCGGATAGATTTTTAATTGAAAGCAATTCATCAAATGACGCACCGGCACAGAATGCTTTGTTTCCCTCGCTTTTTAAAACGATAACCATACATTCGGCTAAGTGAGAAAATTTTTCAAATTCACCAGCAAGAGCATTTAATAATTTTCCGGGCAGAGAATTACTACGTGGGTGATAAAAACTAATTGTACCGATGCCTTGGTTTAGAGATGAATCGATCTTGCCTTCATTATCCATTTTTAAAGCTCAATTTGTGATGATGTCTTTAATTTGCCAGAATGAATCAATTATAAAATCCGGATTTTCGTTTCGTAAAAAATCAATTTGTCGGTATCCAAAAGTAACGGCACATGTATTAGCGAGAGCATTCTTTCCACATTGAATATCGAGCTCGGTGTCGCCTACGATTAAAGTTTTTGCCGGGAGAGTATTTAAATCATTACAAATTTTAAGGAGCGGGTCGGGGGCGGGTTTGATGGGCAAACCATTTACTCTTCCGCTAATCGAATTGAAATATTTTGCAAGATCAAAGTAGTTCAAAATTTTATCCGCCTGATCCTGGCCTTTGGTTGTTAACAAAGCGATCTTCACATTTAGTTTAACAAGGTATTCAAGAATTTCAACAACCCCGGGGTATATTGTTGATGTTTTTATATAATCAAAGTAAACAGATTTATAACGCACCAGAAATGCTTCGAGGTCGTCAACGATTATGTTTAATTCGGTAAAAATATCTTTAAAATGCATCCCAATCATTGAATTGAACTGCTCTCTGTTAATCTCAACAGGGCAGCTTATAAGCTCGAATGCTTTTGTTGTGGAAAGGTATATGGTTTCTTTCGAGTCGATTAAGGTTCCGTCAAGATCGAAGACAACTAAATTATATTTTGTGATTTGGTTCATGTCGTTTGGTCAGATTGGGTTTTGGGTTTCTAATCCGAATAAAAATAATGTATTTATACAAAGGTACTAAATTTATAGAATGAATTTTAACACATAAACCATTATATTTTACCCTTTAAAAATACACCTCCGGCTTTTATAATAAAATTATTTAGAGGAATCTATGAAGAAGCTATTTTTAATCATTCTGTTGTTGGTTATTCCGTTTTATGTAAGTTCCGGTCAGCAACTCAGAAATTATGTTGCAAATCAAATGATTATCCAATTTGATCCCACTTTGGATATGACGAAATTCCAGAAAGATCACTCCGATATTAATTTTAACATTATCCGGCCATTATCAAAAAGATTAAATATATGGCTGGTTGAATTTGATGATGCGAAAATTACTCCGGAATCTGCTCTTTTAGAAATGAAGAGGAACACAGAGGTGAAAGTTGTACAACATAACCACTTCGTTTCAGAACGAAGTGCAACAAGCAGCAATCCATCGAATAAGCAAAACGCAACAACAAGCGTTGTCCCCAACGATTTGAGATTTCAGGACCAGTGGGCATTACATAATAGAGCTCAAACGGGCGGCACAGTTGATGCGGATATTGATGCACCGGAAGCATGGGATATTGCAAGCGATGCTGTTTCTGCTAACGGAGATGTTATTGTAATGGCAATAATTGACAGTCAATTTGATTTTTCAGCGCCCGATTTAAACTTTTTTGTAAATTCCCTGGAAATTCAGAATAATGGAATTGATGATGATTTAAATGGCTACATTGACGATTATAAAGGTTGGAATGCCTATAATTCTTCCGGTACAATGCCCTCGCCTGTTACGAATAGCCACGGAACGAGCGTTTCGGGAGTTGCAGGCGCTAGTACAAATAATGGTACCGGAGTCGCAAGTATTTCGTGGGGTGCTAAAATTCTTCCGATAGCCGGATCCTCTGCCACAGAAGACATTGTAGTTGAAGCCTATGGTTATGCTTATGAAATGAGAGCCTTATATAACGAGACTAATGGAGCCAAAGGAGCTTTTGTTGTTGTAACAAATTCTTCCTTCGGTGTTGATCAAGGTCAGCCTGAAGATTTTCCGCTATGGTGTGCTATGTATGATTCGTTGGGAACAGTTGGAGTTCTAAGCGTTGGTGGAGCTCCAAACTCAAGCTGGGATGTTGAGGAAGTCGGTGATATTCCTACTCGTTGTACAAGCCAATATTTTATTGGAGTTACCAATACCGATCATAACGACTTATTAAATGCTACTGCCGGATATGGTAATATTTCTATTGATCTTGGGGCGCCGGGAACAAATGTTCTGACGACCGTTCTTTTAAGTAATTATATAAATGTAACCGGAACTTCAATTGCCACACCGCATGTTACCGGCACAATTGCTCTTATGTATTCAGCAGCTACAGTTCAATTGCTAAATCAATATGATGACGCGCCTGATCAGCTTGCATTGTATATGAGAATGTTTTTACTATCGAACATTGACCCGATCACAAGTCTTAACGGACTTACTGCAACCGGAGGTAGATTAAATGCCCACAAAGCAACATTAGCGGCAACCGTTATGCCCGATGCAACACCCCCAACACGAATCACCGATCTTGCGATATCTAATGTGCTTTCGGATGAATTGCAGATATCATTTACGGCGCCTGACGATGCAACTGTATTCGGTGTAACCGCATACGATATTAGGTATTCAATAAATCCTATTACCAATGAAACCGATTTTCAAAATGCTACGCGAGTTACTTACAACACACCTCCGCTGGCTCCGGGCAGCGCTGAATTTATTTCCATCAGCCCGCTGAATTTCGGCACACCCTATTACATCGCCATAAAATCATTTGATATTTGGGATAACGCTTCTGAAATTTCAAATGTAATTTTAGGTACCACATGGGGCGCGCCAAACATGAATGTCGATCCATTAAGTATTCTCAATATTGTTAACCTGGGGGTTACGCTCGTAGATACAATTCGTATTTCGAATACTACTGCATATTTATCTTCTCTGGATTATTCGGTCCAGTTGACAAATAATACATTCCCTTTCGGAACGGTAAATTTAAGAGTTAAACCCGAAAGAAAAGACAACTCAATAAAAAACACTTTACCTAAGGGTACGAAATACTCGGACGGCGAACAGACTATTTACGGATCTGGCGGACCCGATATTTTTGGTTATGAATGGATTGATAGCGATGATCCGGATGGGCCTGCCTATATATGGGATGATATATCCACCACAGGTACTGAAGTTACTTCCTGGACTGCTTCGAGTGGTTCATCATCTGCCGTTGACGACGGATATTCTGACCCAATAAACATAGGCTTCACTTTTAAATATTATAATAATTCATATACACAGGTTCATTTGAATACAAATGGATTGGTAATGTTTTCTCCTTTCACTGGATCCACCACCACTCATTTGACTATTCCAAATGCAATCCCTCCAAATGATTTTATTGCGCCAATTTGGGGAGATTTGGATGGTTCGCAAAATGGTCATGTTTATTATCAATTAAAGGTTGACAAATTTATAATCCAATATACAAATTGGCGTTACTTTGGCTCGAGCAATTATTTAAATTTTCAAGTTGTGTTAAATCAAAACGGCAGAATCTTATGTTATTATAAACAAGTAGACAACTCCAACAATCATGCTTCTGTCGGTATAGAAAATTACAGTGGCGCTGATGGATTGCAAGTTTCAAGTAACTCGAATTACTTAAAACCTAATCTGGCAATTTTGTATTCGGCGGAGCCTGAGTGGTTGAACGCAAATAACGCAGATGGAAGAATTCTAAATGGTAATACCGCTAAAGTTGAATTGGAATTTACATCATCTCATATGCCGCAGGGTAATTACTCAATGGATGCTGTAATTACAAGCAACGATCCATCAAAAACCGTAGTAACTGTGAAGGTAGAAATGATAGTTACCTCCACCGGGTCAATAACAAGAAATGTTGAACTTAATTCGGGTTGGAATATTATTTCAATTCCGGTTGTGGCGACCGATATGTCGGTTGCTACTCTTTTCCCAACTGCTACTTCTCAAGCTTTTGCATACACAGGTACATATACTGCGGCAGCAACTCTTGCAAACGGTGTGGGATATTGGTTAAAATTTGCCTCTGCATCTACGGTTCCAATTACGGGCACATTAAGCTCGGCGACAATTTCACTTAACGCCGGGTGGAATATTATTGGTCCTTTTGAAAGATATGTTGATGTTTCAAAAATTACAACAACCCCGGCCGGAATATTGTCTTCGGATTTCTTTGGTTATAATAACGTTTATTATTCCGAAAATTTGTTGGAACCTGGTCGAGGTTATTGGATAAAGGCAACGCAGGCAGGAACAATTAAATATAATGCAACAAGCGCTAACGATGAGTTTTTAAGTAAAGAACCGCTGGATGAGAATACATCAGGCGGTTTGGTTGAAGTGCCAATGGTTGCATCTGATGGAGTAAGCGAATTTAATATTAATCTTTACGCGGGAATTGATCCTGCCGCAACAAGTGGAATCGATAAATCTTTGGATGAGCCAAATCTTCCGCCAGTAGGCCCCGGTTTTGACGCCAGATTTGTTTCAACAGATCCTGCAGACTATTTCGAATCTTATCGAGATTACAAACAAGGAGGAATGGGCACAACGGGTGAGTTTACCCATAGATTGAATTATCGCCTGGAATCCGGTTCGAAGGGATTAACATTGACTTTTACTATACCTGCAGGTGTGTCAATGAACATCAAAGATTTAATGGGAGGATCGTTAATCAACAAAACTTACGGACCGGGAGCCGGAACATTTTCTAATCCTTTAACCGCTACGATGAGCGGATTAGATATTACGCTGACCTATGACGGCTCACAAATGCCTATACAATTTACGTCCTTTGCCGCAGTAAACGAAGGACTGGATGTATTGTTAACCTGGAAAACAACGGCAGGAACAAACAACAAAGGATTTGAAATTGAAAGAAGAAGTGAAAACAATCAATGGTCGAAAATAGGTTTTGTTGAAGGAATCGCGACAAAAGAAGAGACGCAATATGCCTTTTCCGACAAAGCAGTAAATATTGGTGGAAAAGAAGTTCACTATCGCCTGAAACAAATTAATTATGACGGTTCGGTAAATTACAGCGAAGAAATAAAAGTGGAAATTGTACCGCAGCAATTTGTTTTGGAACAGAATTACCCGAACCCGTTCAATCCGACAACTACGATTAGATATGCATTGCCAAACGAAAGCGCAGTTAAACTTGTCTTGTATAATGCACTTGGTCAGAAGGTCGATGAACTTGTAAACAAAGTCCAACCCGCAGGATTCTATGAAGTTCAATGGAAAGCTACAAATTATGCTTCGGGAATTTATATTTATGTAATAGAGGCTAACGCGGTTAACGGAGCCACAAAAGATTTTAGAGCGATAAAGAAAATGCTTTTGGTTAAATAATTTTAAGGAGACAGAAGTTAGTCCAAAGAACTCCTTCTAAGTAGATAGAATAAAAGATGTATTTGATTTGAAGCCCGGTGGTAAAATTCTGCCGGGCTTTTTTTTATTAGTATTGTAGTTTTATTCATAATCTTAATCTTACTCTCAAGATGAAAAATGAGTAAGATTAAGATTATGAGCACGAGTATGAAAAGTATTTTGATTGAAGAACTGAATTAACGAATTCGAAAATCCGTAAATTTGGCTATTCGTTAATTCACAGAGCTGTTGATGAAAACCAAAACCTGCATTAAAATATTACTACTTGCCAGCTTTTTAACTTGCAGCTTTTTACTGTTATCGTGTAGTACAACCGACCCGCCGACTATAATACCTGAAGATAAGCACGACACACTTACCATTAATATTGTTGAAGAAAGCTACAAGTATATAAAAGTAAACGTGAGAAACACAGCAAATAATGCTAACTCACTTATTAGACTTATCCGCAAATACGGTGATAATAAATTCAACATTGCGCAGTACCCTATAACCGTAAAGGATACGACAATAACAGACGACTACAGCGGGAAAGGATTGGAATACGGCACCGAATACAGCTATTACGCTGTTCGGATTGAAGGCGAAAAAGCAACCGACACGAGCAAAACAGTAACCGCCAAAACACGCGAGCCGGTAAGCCATAATTATGTATGGGAAGAAATAACAATTGGCGAGTGGCAAAGCGTTCTATATGATGTTTGGGGAACAGATGAAAATAATGTTTATGCTGTAGGCAGCGTAAAAATTAATGGAATAGGATGTGGGATGTTACACTTTAATGGTGCTGATTGGGATACAATAGCCGGCGTTGGTGGACATGCAATATTCGGTTTTAGCGCAAATGATATTTGGTCAGTTGCCAGTACTGTATACCATTACGATGGGACAAAGTGGTCGAAAATATCTGATCCAATTATGTATGAAAATATAAGTTATCATGGTGTCTGGGGTACAAATAGTAACAACTTATATCTCGCAAGTGGTGAAGGCACGATCGTGCATTGGAACGGGCAAAGAGCCACGCTTATGGATGTACCGACTAAAATATTCCTCACAGATATTTTTGGAATAAATGAGTCGCTAATTCTTGCCTGTGGGAATTCTCTTGTTTTCCCGAGTACTGTACTAAAATATAACGGACAAAACTGGCGATTAATGAATGAACTTGAACTTGATACAGAGTTATATGAATCCGTATTTGTGATGAGCGAGAATGAATATTATATAAGCGGATCAAAAACGCTTAGGTATTACAATGATAAATGGACGCGAGAAATAAAAGATGCTATCGGTACAATACATATTATTAGGGGTGACAGATGTACAGGGCAGGTAGTTGCAGCAGGTTCAGCAAATACAATATGGCATTTTAACGGAGTTGATTGGTATGATTTCACAAACATAGCCTTTAAGGAATACGCGACAATCTACGGCTTATATGTAACACAAAATACAATCATTGTAGTCGGGGGTACCGGCTCGATGGCTAAAATATCAATTGGGAAACTTCAATAGGAGGAAAAAATGAAAAAGAGATTCGGCTTATGCTTATTTATCGTTTTTCTTCTTGCGAGAACTGACTATTCGCAGAAGTTAAGTATAGAAGATGATAGCCCGTGCTTATATTCTACAATTACAATTGGTGGAATTGAATTCTTTTCAGTCTCTTTAGGAAAGTATATTGCTAATAATTTATCAATTGCAGCAAAATGGTCCATGTTTGGTGTGGGTACAAAATTTGGTGGTTCTGCAAGTATTGGTATCGGAGCAAATTACTTTTTTAATAAGATATTGATTTTTAGATATCTCAGCGCTGATTATCTATATATGTATGGTGGTGGTTTTAAAGGAAATGGATTTGAAGCTGTTTTTGGTAATTGTACAAACAGAGAAAAAGGATTTGGATTTGTTTATGAGTTAGGGATCGGATATTCCGACGTAGAAGCAAAATACTCATATCCACCATATAATCGTATTACTTTGTTAGGACCAATTATAAAAATCGGATTAAACTATAATTTCTAGGAGGAATCATGAAAAAGCTATCAATAATTCTAATCTTTGTGCTTATGCAAACATATTTGCACATGAACAGCATGCACATCAGTTAATAACACTTGAATCTTATAATTTATTGAATTTGCATGTCGGAGCGGAGATCAGTTCAATGTGCGAACATCTTGGCAATCAAATTGGATATGCTGGCGATGGACAACGGGGCTTGTTTTAGCAGGAGTCTGGCGAGCCGGGAATTTTTTCATTTTAACAAGCTGCCATGAAGTCGAAAGGCAATAAAACAAATCGAGATAGTTTTCAACGTTGAACCACGGTTCATTTATGGGACAAAAAAATTATTTTTGAATTCCGTGCTTAGATAGATATTTAATATTCAACCGGATTTTATTTAGAGGGTACAATTGGGGATCGTGTGCCCAAGCATAAAGAAGATTTCTAATTGCACCCAGGAGGTAAGCTTTAAAAATGGGAAGATCGATATTGTCGCTGAAAAGTTGTTTTTGTATGCCCTCGTTAAAAATGTTTTCGCCAAGTTGCATAAACTTATCAAAGTTTTTTGTGAATATCATTTCCTTAGAAACCAACATTAAATGATTCTGCTCATTTACAAAAACCACCGCCAAATCACGGTCCTCGGTCAATGAATCGAACAGAAGATCAATCATGGCATCAATTTTTTCGCCTGGAGAAAGCATTGTGTTTTGATATATTACAAGCATTTCATCGTATAATTTTTGCCAAAGCTGTTCGAAGACTTGAATTAATATATCCTCTTTGTTTTTATAATAAACATAGACACTACCGGTGGCTACGTTAGCCAACTCCGCAATTTGGGAAATTTTTGCTTTATGATATCCTTCATTAGCAAAAACTTTTATCGCAGAGTTGATGATATCTTTTTCTTTGTTTCCTTCTTTAACTCTCATTTCCATTACCTATAATGAATAACAATTCAAATTAAAAAAGAATTATTCATTTGTCAAGAAATCGAAAAAATAATTAGAAAATCTAAAAATTATTTTAGAAGGATCATCTTCTTTGTTTCGACAAAATTGCCGGTTTTGAGTTGATAAAAATAAACTCCGTTGGATAGCTTCCTACCATCAAACTCAACTTTGTAAGTTCCTGGTTTCTGCTCCTCGTTCACAAGCGATGAAACTTCTCTTCCAAGTATATCAAATACTCTCAATGTAACATGCTGTAGAGACGCCATATTAGGCGTCTCTACAATCGGCAATGAATAACTGATTACTGTAATCGGATTAAACGGATTAGGATAATTTTGATTTAGCGAAAATGTTACAGGCAAGTCATTCGAGTTGTCATCAACACCGGTAGTAAAACCAGACTTATAAAAGTCCTGTGCTTCCTGAGCCATCTCTTTTAATTTTGTAACACTGTTTAATCGATCAGTTCCGCGTGCAAGCATGATTGCATAGACAACGTTTTGGGTATCGCCCGGAGCCATGTTAAAAGGACCGGAAGACATTACAAAATATCTATCACCGGGATAATAACCATCAGGCCACCCGGCCCCCTCGTACCACCCGGTGCCTGCAACGGGATCGCCAGGTACGCAGTATTTGGTAACAAGACCGGTAACGGGATCGATCCTGTCGGTACCATCGTTATTCAACCCCTGCATGTTGTTATAAAACTGTAATGTTCCTTCATACATCCCTAACGGTGGATTGCAGTAAGAGCTGCTTGCACAAATGTATAAATAGAAGGAAGTCATTGGTAGATTACTTCCGGGTATTTCTTTGTTTGATTGCGGCCCCTCAATTAATTTATATCCTAATGCGGGAGGAATACCGTAATTAGAATCCTCTTCATTTCCATTGTAACAATAGGCAAAATTCAAAGAAATGTCGCATCCCGCAAAGTCATCGTTTGGGTATCCCAAATCAGGGTCTGACCAATATGTAAAATACATATCATTGATTTGTCCGCCGCTTTTATTAATTACTGTGTGTTTTTTGTAAATAACATCCTTCATAACATCATCCCGGTCGAATCCAAAAACAGTCGTCTGGATTTCAAGACCCATTGGTTGTGAACCGTAAAGATTTGTTGTTCGCTCAGTATCAAGATCGTTTGAAACCATGAACAACGTCTCATCGCCTATTATCTTCGGCTCATCAGTGCCTTGAGTATAAATGCCATCGCCATTTATATCGTTAAAGGGAGCGCCAAGATCACCCGGCCAATTATTGTAATCATACTCGTATAAATCCCTTAGGTAACCGACGGGCAGATCCTGCCAGCCATTCTTCGCTTTAAATATTTTATAATTGGGATCGGAAGGATTCGCCGCATTCCATGGAGAAATTATTGGTCCTGCTTGTAAACCATACCGATAAGTGGAACCGCCAACGCGTATTTCATTATTTAGTTTACCGCCAAAACAAAAACCATCAGCGAATACAGCTGATATATCTCCGCCTTCCCCGCCCGGCCATAATAATCCGGCGTTGTCGGTATAGGGATCATGAGAACTTAAACCGTTATTGCCAATCCACATTTTAATTTCATTCGCGGCTATATAATTGTAATTGTCTTTATCGTAATACAATTCAAAAATATTGCTGGTTGTGTTTATCAGTGGGTCGGCAGAATCTTTCATTCTCATTACACATGTGTCTGAAATGGCTGGAATTATTACTCCCCATTCGCAACTTCCTTCTGCAGTCGAAAAATCAGATTTAATTTCAGTCCAATCGCTTCCGCCGTTTGAGCTAAATTCAATATCAATATTGTTAACCTGGCTGGATAAAAAATTTATAACATAACGGTCGAAGGCCTTTATTTTCTCTTTATAAGCAGGGGTAATAAATTGAAGTCCTTTAAAATTTCCTCCGGCATCAGTTTTTATAAACCAAAATTGATTTTCAAGAGAGCCTGTAAGAAAAAAATCATTTCCTCCAGTTTCAATAATATAATTTACATTTCCCCAAAGTTCTTTTTCCCAAATGGAATTTCCATTGCCGTCAATTTTGTTAAATAAATTATCGCCAATTACAAATGCAAAGCCGCCATCTGTTGTTGAGCAAATATGAGTTACGCTTCCAAACACATTCCAGGATTTTTCTAATGTTCCGTCCGTATCAATCGTTTCAATTTTTCCAGATCCGCCAATAATGATTTTGTGATCGTTTGTTAAGTTTATCGAGGTTATCGAATAGGAATATTCGTTTCTCCACTCTTCGTTTCCATTAGCATCTATTTTAATTAAAGTATGCTGTCCTGAAATCAAATATTTATTGTCCGGAAGTTTGAGCAGACAGTAACCCATCAAGCTAGCGTTGCCAATTTCAAAATCCTTCATCAATACGAACTTCCCGGTTGGATCAAGCTTTATCAATCTAGCTGAATCAAAAAGGAATACCTTCTGTCCACCTAAGGCAAGAAATCCACTGTCGTCGGTTTGGGCTACTGAAGTTCCGTAATATCTGTCCGGTCCATTTGAAGTGAATTCCCACTGTACTTCGCCATCGCCATTCAATTTTACTACATGTATGTTATCCTTATTGTCCCATTTTCTTGAGGTGACGGCGACAATTCCGCTGTCGGAGGTTATAAATATCGGAAACGATTTAACCGAACTGAGATGATCATCAGTAATTTGAGTATGCCATAAAATCTGGCCTAAAGTATCGGTTTTGATGATGTGCAAGGCATCTGTAGAATAAAATGCGATGATATAATTTTCATCCGGAGCAACGAGCACTTGATGACCTTTTAAATTGTCTCCAAACTGCGGATAGGTTTTACTAAATGTAGTTTGGGAATAAATACTATTTAAGAATAGAAATAGAATAATTATCGCAGAAAAAATTTTTCGCATGATGCAAGCTCCATTGCCGTTTATTAATCAGTTCGCTGACTGTGAATTGTTACTGCTTACCATAAAACAATTTTCTTCTGCCCAAAGAAAACCAATTGGTCGAATAACAAAAAGTAAAATTTACTATTACAAACCTGATTCAAGGAATACTACTTTGTTATCGTACCGAAAACCAACAGTAAATTCAAGGTAAAAAATCAGTATCATTAGAATAAAAATATGGATTTTTTAGCAATTGTCTGCTCATGTGAAAAAAGTATTTTTTCGTTTTTATGAAGAACTGAATGATCATCTTCCATTATTGAAAAGGAAAGTACGATTCGAAGTTGATTATATGCTTCCGTCTTCGGTTAAGGATATGATCGAAGCGATGGGCGTTCCACACACGGAAATTGATTTGATACTTGTCAACGGTTATTCAGTAGGGTTCGATTATATAATTAAAGAAGAAGATAATATAAGCGTGTATCCCGAATTTGAATCATTCGATGTTACAAAAATCCAAAGGTTACGCCCGGAACCGTTGCGCGATCCAAAGTTTATCCTTGATGTTCATCTTGGAAAACTTGCGCGGTATATGCGGCTGCTTGGTTTCGATACACTTTATCGAAACAACTATTCCGATGATGAGATCGTCAAAATTGCAGATGATGAAAAAAGAACAGTTCTCACACGAGACAAAGGAATTTTGAAACGAAACGATGTGAATCGCGGTTATTGGCTAAGAAGCACAGATGCGAAGAAGCAAATAGAGGAGGTGATTAACAGATTTCAGCTTGGAGTGCGTATTAAAGAATTTTCGCGATGTATTTCTTGTAATGGCAAATTGAAAAGTATCGAGAAGGAAAATGTTTTGGAGCGGATTCCTCCGAGAGTAAAACTTGATTACACGGAATTTTTTATTTGCGCCGACTGCGATAAAATCTATTGGATGGGAACACACTACGACTCGATGAAAGTATTTGTTGGCCAAATCAAAAAGGATTTAGGAGATTGATTTTTCATTTACAGTTAATAAACCGTTGTGGCGGTTTATAAAACAAACAACATGAATTTTAATAAATACGTTTTGAATAATTTCCCGGAATCATTATGAATTATTTTCTGACGATGGCCGCTTTTATTGTCGTACTGTTTGCAACGGAATATTATTTCACAAGAAAAGTTTCAAAGGCGATTAAAAATCTTTTTCCAAATCTGAATGAGAAGAAATTCAAATTATGGAAAAGGTTTTTTCTGTTTTATTTTAATCTTTATCCTATTCTTGCTCTATTTGCCTGGCTTTACATTCTCATGGCTCGTATTGATAGTTTTGGAACGCCGGAAAACTTTTTCTTCGACTATTTTATTCTTTACCCGTTTTGGATTTTAATCATCCTCGTTATTCAAACATTAATATTCTTTCTTCCAATAGACATAATAAAACTTATTACATTCCCTTTGTGGAAAAGCATACGAGAAAGGATAAAAAGGATTGAAGCCTTTGTAATTTTGATAATAGCGGGATTCTTTATTGTGTATGTTCCCGCAAGATTTATATACGATTACTATACGGTTGAAGTCCGGCGGGTAGAATATGTGAAAAAGAATCTTCATCCCGATCTCGAAGAATTTAAAATTGGATTTATAGGAGATATTCATGCCGACTACTACACAAACGAAGCAAGATTAAGTCGATTTGTAAATATGGTGAGTAATGAAAAACCCGATATTGTATTGATTGCGGGCGATTTGATAACGGGAACGCCAAATTATATCGAAACGAGCGCTAATTATCTTGGGAAAATAAAATCGAAATATGGAATTTATTCATGCGTTGGCGACCACGATAACTGGGCGTACCGCTTTAATTATGTGCGAAGTCTAGCTGAAATTAAGACGGCAATGAGCAAAGCCAATGTAGTAATGCCGGACAATGAAAAGATGACTTTCAATGTTGAAGATGCAAAAATCGAAATTGCATTCATCACCAATAACTATGTAAACAGAGTGGCAGATCAGATACTTGACAGTTTAACAAATGGAATTGAAGATAGAAATCTGAAGATATTTTTGACTCACCAACCACGGCAGTTTTTGATTGACGAAGCCGTTAAAAAGAATTTTGATTTATTTCTTGCCGGGCACACTCACGGTGGGCAAATCACTTTCTTGTTTCCGTTTATCAATCCGTCAATTACGCTTATTGAAACGAAATACGTAAAGGGTGATTTTTTCTTTGGCGACATGATGATGACGGTTACCCGCGGACTTGGAATGTCGCTTGCGCCCGTGCGTTACAACTCCACGCCGGAGATAACTATAATCACGTTAAAGAATAAATCCAAATAAAAAAACAGAGGGATACAACAGAGATAAAACGGGCAAGCTGCGCATGAGTCGCACGGCAAACGCCATCAAAGAAAAAGAAACGTGAAGGGTGTTAATAGTTTTTTCTCAATACCGGTATCATTAAACGTGGACGACATAAATGTTTTTGTCTTTGTTTTTATTTCAATTGAGTTTTCGTGTCTTTTCTCGAATTCCGTATATTTCGAATAATAACAGACGGAATTAGAATCGATGACGAAGAACTCATGCAATAAATATACAATCGGGCTACTGCAACTTGCATTCTCCGCAAATCCCGATGACAATCTGATAAAAGCTTTATCGTGGGTAAAGAAAGCCGCAACGCAGGGCGCGCAGGTTATTTGTTTGCCGGAACTGTATCGCTCGCAATATTTTTGTCAGCGCGAAGACAGCAAATTATTTGATCTCGCTGAAACGATTCCGGGTCCTTCGACAAGAGCTTTTCAAAAAGCAGCCACGGAAAACAATGTGGTAATTATCGTTCCTTTATTTGAGAGACGTGCGCCGGGATTATATCACAATAGCGCAGTAATAATTGATGCGGGTGGAGAAATTCTTGGCATTTATAGAAAGATGCATATTCCTGACGATCCTGCATTCTACGAAAAATATTATTTCACTCCGGGCGATCTCGGATTTAAATCTTTTAAAACAGCATACGGCAATATCGGAACATTGATTTGCTGGGATCAGTGGTATCCCGAAGGCGCCAGATTAACAGCTCTGCAAGGCGCCGAAGTAATATTTTATCCAACCGCTATCGGTTGGCATCCCGCCGAAAGAGAAAGATACGGTGCAGCGCAGAAAGATTCGTGGATGACTATTCAACGTTCGCATGCAATTGCTAATGGAGTTTACATAGCATCGGTAAACAGAACCGGATTTGAAAAACCTGTCAAAGATCAAGACGGATTAATTTTCTGGGGTTCGTCGTTCATTTGCGATCCGCAAGGAGTAATTCTCGCACAGGCATCAGAGGAAAAGGAAGAAATATTGTTAGCTGAAGTAGATATTAATCACATTGAAACTATACGAAGAAACTGGCCATTCCTCCGCGATAGACGAATAGATGCATACGGAGATATCGCAAAAAGATTTTTGGATGAAAAACAGAAATGAGTGAAGAAATAAATTTTCGATTGCCTGCCGAGTGGGAGCCGCACAAATCAACTATCATTTGCTGGCCGCATCAAAAAGCAGATTGGCCGGGTAAGTTTATGCCGATTCCGTGGGTATATACCGAGATTGTAAAAAACATTATTCCAGGTGAACTTGTTCGAATAATTGTGCAATCACAAAATGATAAAAACAAAGTTTTAAAATATTTTGAAAGAGCGCATATTGATTCTAGTAAAGTTGAATTCATAATTAAGCAAACCGACCGCGGATGGCTGCGTGATTCTTCGCCTGCATTTGTAAAAAGGGGGAAGGAGGTCAATGCAATTAAATTTGTATTCAATGGATGGGCAAAGTATTCCAATTGGAAATTAGATAAAAGCATTCCCGTCACCCTTGCAAAGAAATTAGACATCAAATTAATTGACGCAATCCATAATGACAACCCGGTTGTGCTTGAAGGCGGCGCAATTGATTCGAACGGGAAAGGAACTTTGCTTACTACAGAAGAATGTCTGCTCGATAATAAAATTCAAGTTAGAAATCCGGGCTTCACAAAAAAGGATTACGAAGAAGTTTTTAAGAAGTATTTCGGAATATCAAATGTAATCTGGCTTGGTAAAGGTATTGCCGGCGATGATACCCACGGGCATGTGGATGATCTTTGTCGATTTGTAAACGAGAATACAGTCGTACTATGTCGCGAAAATAAACCATCGGATGAAAATTATAAACCGCTCGAAGAAAATCTTGAATGCTTGCAGAACGCGCGGCTCGCAGATGGAAGCAAATTAAATGTGATCGAGATACCGATGCCGGGACCGGTTGTCTTCGAAAACATGCGACTGCCTGCAAGCTATGCAAATTTTTATATTTCCAACCATACTGTGCTTGTTCCAACTTTTAATGATCCGAACGATCGAGTTTCATTAAATATTATTAAAGAAATTTTCCCGGACAGAGAGGTTGTTGGAATTCACGCGGTAGATCTTGTGTGGGGATTGGGAACGCTTCACTGCCTTTCTCACGAAGAACCGAAATAAATTTTATTTTAAATCGGGTTCCTTTGTAAGCATTAGAACAAACCATGTGGAAATGAATTTTTTTATTCGCGATAATCCTTTTTCGTTCTTTACGAGATTAAAAACGTACGCTGTAATATTTTTAAATGAAGGGAACAACTCAATAACTGCGTTCATCTCGGTTGCGTAATTATACTGTTTGCGGCTCACGAATTTTTTAAACCATTTTATAATTAACGGCGACAGCAGATAAAACCAAACAAGAGTAATTATTATCGACCGGGCGAACATTATCAAGACGTCAAACGCTTTGTTCTTACCAAGTTGAGGATAAATAAAAGATAAAGCGACAAAGACTATTCCGAAAACAATTATCGCTAACCCGGATTTTTTATTCCACCATCTTTCCTTTTTGTTAAATTTTTTTTGATTAAAAATGTCTAAAGAATTTTCATAATTCGAGAGAATTAATCCGTTGCTGATCTGCCTGCTATTAAACCAATGCGGTATTCGAAGAGAAAGAACCCCGGCAATTAATCCTGCAGCCATATGAAGGGACAAATAAATTCCAATTATTATCAAGCTTAGACCGGCGGGAAGCTCATCAGAAAAATTGAATTGCTTAAGGACAAAAAAAGTAAATTCATCGATGGATTTCCAAAGAGTGTTTCCAAAAAGTAAAGTAAGTATTATTATCTTCTGAAATCCGCTGAGTGTAATTGCCGCCATTCCGAAAATCGGCGCGGTGATTTTTTTGAATCCGCTAATCGAAAAAAAGAGATATCCGAGAATTCCCTGCACTGTTACTGCAAAGTAAGCTGTAATTGGGGTGTACGGACTGACAAATGCTTTTACAAGAATAACAATCAACGTAGCCTTTAGAATCTCGGATTTGTTTCTGGAGTTCTGCGCGATCAAAGAAATATAAATCACCGCAGCAGATCCGATAAATAGGCCGGTCAATGGAATTCGAAGCAAGTGTGAAATTCCACCAAGCGTAGCTTCGGTAAACCCCCACAATGCGATTAACCGGTTAACATCCAATTGCGTTTCGGCGGATGTGGCTTTTGATTTGAAAGAGATTGTTCTTCCTATCCTTTGAATGAAAAAATCTGACTGAATCAAAATTAATATTTAACCCGTAAATAAACCGGTTAATTCATCATCGTCTTTTAAAAATGCCCAAATAAATTTCGGCTTATTTCTTAGTTTAGTAAGCAGAAAATATTTGATAGTTTTTTAAACGGGTACTTCATGAAAGGAAAGAAATTATTCTTCGCGTTGCTTTTTCTGATGATTACATTTACAAAACTATTCAGCCAGGATTTTATGATGCAGGGCTGGTATTGGGATTATCCAAAGGATGGCTGTAATAGTTATACCGGTGCAAATTGGGCAAACGTTCTAAATGGAAAAGTCAGTGAATTGTCCGCTGCCGGATTTACATACATTTGGCTACCGCCTTTATCGCAAGCAAGTTATGGAGAATGCAGCAACGGTTACGATCCAAAGGATTTATATGACCTTGGAGATGCATCACGAACCGGATTCGGAACTCGAGCTGAAGTAAACCAATTAATCTCCTCGTTTAATTCTGCTACGCCTCAATTAAAAGCAGTAGCTGATGTGGTTTATAACCATAGAGATGGGGGAGTGGCCGAAGATAATCCCGCGGTGAAAAGATATATATTGGATTATCAAACACCCCCAAAGAGCCCATATCCATCCGATCGTTATAGAATTGTAATTGAGCTTGGCGGTTCAAGTCCTTTCGGTGCAGGAGATTATTATTTTAAAATTAGTTCAAAGTCACTAGGTTACTCGGGAGTTGGATATAAAGTTTATATAACAACAGTTCTCAAATCGAATGCTCCATATGCAGGCTCGGTAAGCGAAACGGAAAATAACGGAGGATGTGATTGCACAGATCAGTGTGGAACTAGTGATGATATTATTTTAAATCAGGATATGAATGCAACTCTTGGTGATGATGGGACGGGCTGCCATACAGATGAATTTCATCTTAATCTGACTTCTTCTGATTTTACAGCAGGCGGTGATAAATTAATCATATATTTAAATAATACTGGAAGCACATATTCAGATCATAGGATTTATGGTTTTTATTATGATCCCGAAGGACCAACAGCCGGAACAGATTACATTCCATTAATTACCTCTCAATTCAAGTATCAAACCTATACCAACTTTACTGCAATGCCTTCCGGTCAAGGAGGGATGAACTACGAGAATTTCAAACCGAATTCCGGCAATGCATCCTCTACTTTTTTGGGTGGGGATTGGGATTGGCCCTGGTTTTTTTACGACTATGATCAAACGGATGACACTACCCAAACGGTTCTGTTCGATTGGACAAAATGGCTTTGGAATACAGTCGGAATCAGGGGACTGAGAATGGATGCGGTAAAACATTTCCCGCCTGAATTCGTTGGGGATCTTCTCGACAATTTACATACAAACAGTATTGATCCTGGCTTGGTTGTTGGCGAATTTTATGATGCAAATACAGCTACTTTAAAAAATTGGATTACAGATGTTTATTCTTATATGGACGCTCCTACGATTGCGAATATCACTCCGCGTGTATTTGACTTTTCATTACGTGAAGCGCTCGAAAGTGCTTGCGATGATTTCGGTTACGATGCGAGAAATATTTTTACCAGCAGTCTTGTTGATGCGCAAAGCATGAATGGATATAATGTAGTAACCTTTATTAACAACCACGATTTTCGGGACGCCGGTCAACCAGTTGATAACGATCCAATTCTTGCTTATGCATATATTCTCACAAATAACCAGGTTGGTTTGCCATGTGTTTTTTATCCTGATTATTATTCTGTTACTGGTTTTCCTGATGGAGGATTAAAAAATCAGATCGATGCATTGATAAGTGTTCACAAACAATTCATAGTAGGCGCAACTTCGCGCGATTATCTTTCAAGGAACGGAACCCCATACAGCCCTTCATTTACCGGAGGTAGCGAACCAGAAAAAACTACGGTTATTTATCAATTAATGGGAACAACTTCTGGCAAAGACGTAATTGTGGCAATTAACTTTGCCGGTGTTGCACTCGATTGCTGGATAGGTGTTAGTACAGCCACGACACCGGAAGGAACTACTTTCGGAGATAAAATTGGAAATGCAACATTGTCAACTCTAACGGTTTCGGGTGGACGGGTGCATATTCAGCTACCGGCTCGAAGTTACTCCGTTTGGGTAGAAGGTGAAACACCGGTCCCTGTTGAATTGGTTTCTTTCATCGGTAAGGTTGTTGACGATAAAGTAATTTTAAATTGGCAAACAGCAACCGAAGTAAATAATTATGGATTCGAAGTTGAACGTTCTGTAATTCTGAGTGGAGCGAAGAATCTTTTAACCCGAAACTGGCAGAATATAGGATTTATCGGGGGCAGCGGAAGCAGCAACTCAACAAAAGAATATTCTTTCATTGATAAAGATATTGCAAGCGGAAGTTATTCTTACAGGTTGAAACAAATAGATACCGACGGCTCATTCAATTATTCAAAAGAAATTGAGATCTCATGTAATTCACATCCTTCAACTTTCGAATTGTATCAAAATTATCCCAATCCTTTTAATCCAACTACAACAATAAAGTATTCCATACCTGCTGGTGTAGGGGCGTCATATCCCGACAAATCAGGACAAGTTATGACGTCTTTACGAATTTATGACGTTCTGGGAAATGAGGTTGCAACGCTTATCAATGAAATGAAATCGTCTGGTATTTACGAAATCGAATTTGACGCTTCCAGTCTAACCACAGGAATTTATTTTTACATACTACGGTGCGGCAATTTTATGTCAGTTAAAAAGATGGCTGTTTTGAAATGATGATGAGTTGTCACATGAACTGAATTCTGATGAATCATCTTCGTTATTAGAAATAACATTCTTAATTTTCGGATAAATATTCTGGAGTAACCCTCATGATTTTTAGAAAGGTTGTGCTCGTATCATTATTTGCAATTATTATAAGTGCAAGCGCAGCAGTCATCGATGCACAAAGCCAATCAATTGATACCGATAAACCGGTTATTGTAATTGTTCATGGTGCATGGGGCGGCGGCTGGGCATTTAAAAAAGTCGATTCAATACTTACACAAAAAGGTTACACGGTTTATCGACCAACACTCACAGGCCTTGGCGAACGAGTTCATTTGACCTCAACCGAAGTTGGATTGTCAACACACATCGAAGATGTAGTTAACATGATTTTGTTCGAAGGTCTTCACGACATTATTCTCATCGGACACAGTTATGGTGGAATGGTTATTACCGGAGTTGCCGACCGGGTACCGGATAGAATTCGCAGGAAAGTCTATCTTGATGCATTCGTCCCGGAAGATGGCGAAAGCGTATTGAGCATCCAAGGTTCCCGCGGTGATTGGGTTAAGAAAATGGAGAAAGACGGATTCCTTATTCCATTCTGGGTAAAAACGGATCAAACGCTGCCAAAAGATGTTCCGCATCCAATTAAAACACTAGCTGAAGCGATTAGCTTAAAAAACGAAGCAGCAAAACAAATTCCGACAACTTACATTTTAACCGTCGAAGCTGGAAAGAAAGCCCAAGATGATGATTTCGCTATGCAAGCCGAACGAGCAAAAACAAAAGGATGGACAATGATGCATATGGAATGCGATCATAATCCGCAGTTTAACAAACCTGAAGAACTTGCCGGTTTACTTGAAAAGATAAAATAAATTGCAGGTGATTTAATTTAGTTCAAATGGATACAACCAATGTCAAAAGCACAAAACGTCGAATCACTGCTCTCGATTCCGGGTGTTGGTAAATCAATATCACAAGACCTTTTCGAAAACGGGATAAAAAAGGTTTCGGATTTGAAGGGTAAGAATCCCGAAAAACTTTATAGCAAATCAAATAAACTTGCGGGCGTAACACAGGATAGATGTTTGCTTTATGTTTTCCGGTGTGCGGTTTATTTCGCCGAGACTGATGAGAGCAACCGTAATCCCGATATGTTAAAATGGTGGAACTGGAAAGACAGTAAATAAATTTGTTTTCGTTTGAACTTTATTACACATTAGTTGTGTGATGAGTTTTTATTCCATTGCCGTAAGCAGTCTTTGGTTTTTCTGACTCAGCCCGGATACAGCCAGGTTGTATGAATCATCTATCCAATCACAAATTAATTTGTCTTTTATTGTCCATCTAATTCAACTGTGTTCCGATAAATATTACGAATGTGAACAACAACATTCGCAATTGTTCCGGAACCGGGTTGCGCTTGTTTTGAGGATTTTGCCATTTGTTTTTTTTATTAAAATTAGCAGAACTGCTATTATAAGATACTATTATAGCACTATATTTGCGAAACAATTGTTATGGTGTATTGTTATAATATTCCGAATATATTAAAAGACTGGAAACAAAATGAAAAAACTTCTTATTGTTGCGATTTTTCTTTCAACAGCATTTGGGTGTAACGCTCAAAATGCCGAAGAGCTTGCGAATAAAAACGTTATTGATTCTAATAAGGTGGTTGTCCCGGACGAAATCCAACCTAAAGTTGAAAGAATAGTAACGCGCATTCTTACCGAGAATCATTATAAAAAGACTGATATAAACGACTCGCTTTCGGTGGTGATTTATGAGAGCTATCTAAAAATGCTCGATCCGAATAAAATGTACTTTCTAAAATCCGATATAGATAAGTTCAGCCAATATAAATACTCAATTGATGACTTTTTAAAAACCGGGAATTTAGAAGCGCCTTTCACCATGTTTAATACTTACAAGCAGCGTATTAAGGAAAGAACCGCCGAAACAATAAATCAGCTGACAACACAGTTTGATTTTTCCGGTGATGAATATTATACACCCGACAGAAAGGACGCTTTGTGGGCGGGTTCTAAAGAGGAACTGAATAATATTTGGCGAAAGAGATTGATGAATGAAACTCTAAGCCGATTGCTTGATAATCAAACTTGGGATAAAATTTCGGAGAATTTAATTAAGCGTTACAAAAATTTCCACAAACTCATTCTTCAGTATGATGCCGAGGATGTGTTCCAATTATATCTGAATGCATTTGCAACCTCTATTGATCCGCACTCAAGTTATTTTTCGCCGGTTACAGCAGAGAACTTTGGAATAAGCATGAGTTTATCTTTGGAAGGAATTGGAGCGCAGCTAACACTCGAAGATGATTACACAACAGTTTCGAGAGTTATACCCGGTGGACCTGCGGATAAAAGCAACCTGGTTAAAAACCGTGATAAAATTGTTTCCGTTGCACAGGGCGCCGACGGAGAGTATGTTGATGTTGTTGGATGGAGATTGGATGATGTTGTAAAATTAATTCGCGGCCCAAAAGGCACTACTGTAAAACTTGTCATTATTCATGCGGATGCGCCAATGATTGCGCCGCCGGATACAATTACGCTTGTCCGCGATAAAATTAAATTAGAAGATCAGGCTGCAAGAAAAAAAATTCTTAATATTGAAGAAAACAATACAACAGTAAAATTAGGTGTAATCGAAATAGATGAATTTTATTTTGATTGGGAAGGAAAGAGAAGAGGCGACAAAGATTATAAGAGTACAACTCGAGATGTAGAAAAAATTCTCGACTCACTTAAGCACGAAGGTGTGGATGGAGTAATTATCGATTTGCGTAACAACGGCGGTGGGTCGTTACAAGAAGCTATCGATTTAACCGGACTATTTATAAAAACCGGCCCCGTGGTTCAAATTAGAAATGCGAACGGTAGTATTGAAGTCGGGCGTGATTACAATGCGCAAATATCTTATGATGGACCGCTTGTTGTTCTTGTAAATTATTCCAGCGCTTCAGCATCAGAAATTTTTTCGGGAGCAATACAAGATTATGGACGTGGATTAATTCTCGGCGATAAAACATACGGTAAAGGGACTGTACAGAATTTGGTCGACTTAAATATGTTTATGCCTCAAAAGAAAAACGAGCTTGGACAGGTTAAGTTAACAATTGCAAAATATTACAGAATAACCGGCAACAGCACACAGAAAAAGGGAGTCGAACCCGATATTGAATTTCCATCGGTGGTCGATCCAGATGAATTCGGCGAGGATTCGCAGCCAACTGCACTTGCGTGGGATACTATAGAACCTACTTCGTTCGAAAAATATAAAGATTATTCCAGCCTACTTCCTAAGCTGAAAGCCGAACATGATGCAAGAGTTAAAAATGATCCCGAATTCCAAAATTATGTTGATGAGATAACTGACCTTATTGAAATGCGAAAGCAGAAATCAATTTCACTTAACTATGATATTAGGAAAAAGGAAAAAGAAGAATTAGACAGCAAACAAAAACAACGAGATGAAGACAGGCAAACCAATACGGATTTTGATGTCGAAGGTGTGGAAGAAGTAACTCCCCCAACAACGCGCACTGACGACCCGGTACTTGAAGAGAGCGGACGTATATTAGCTGATTTAATTCAACTCACAATAGGATAGAAAAATAATTATTTAGAATAAAAGCAGGCTTTTCATTGCCTGCTTTTTAATAAAACATGTCCAAAACAAATGTAATCCGGATACTCGAAGCGAAACGCATCCTGCACGCCTCGATTGAATATAAATTTAATGAAGACGAACTCGATGCGGTTTCCGTTGCGAATAAAATAGGTGTTGATGATGAAAGGGTCTTTAAAACCTTAGTTGCCGAAGGAGATAAAACAGGGATAAATATTTTTTGCATTCCGGCTAAGTATGAATTGAATTTGAAAAAAGCTGCGACTGCCAGCGGAAACAAAAAAGTGGAAATGATAAAAGTAAAAGAACTACTACCGATAACCGGATATATCCGCGGCGGTTGTTCTCCAATAGGAATGAAAAAACTTTATCCGATATTCATTGATGAATCTGCCCGGCTATTTGATAATATATATGTTAGCGCAGGGATAAGAGGAATGCAGATAAAATTGAATCCCGAAGACTTGATTAATCTTATAAACGGTGTTTATGCCGACCTACTCTGATTCCCAGAAATTTATCGCATCCGCTGCATAATCTTGGTCAATCGATTTTAAAACATCATCAATGTAATCTTTTGTCCGCATACCAACAAGCGTGCAACCTACCGCATCCAGTGAATTCAACATAAGTATTGCTTTTTGTGAGAGCGGCAACTGTTGTTGTTTCTCTGAAAGATACCGATCTGTTTTTTTGTGATATGACAAATTACTATTGTTGGCAATGTCAGCGAAAATACTTTCGATTGAATCGAGAATAATATTTGCTTCGGTAATATATTGATTTAGTTCGCGAATCATTTTTTCATCGTGCGGTTGAATTTTCTGAAATTCATCTACTGCGTACTGAACGCGAGGAATAAGATACTGCTTCTTTAATTCACGGTATTGTGTAATGCCATCGAAGCGGTTAAAATAACTTTTAAGGGTAATTCCCACCGTCAAACAATCCACAACCGATCTGCGTATATTGGAATGTAGTTTGTTAGAATATTTATTTACAAGGCTGTCTTCTATGTTGCACACATCTTCAAGCAAGGTAAGCACTTCTTCTTTTGCACGAGCTTCGGTTTTGGGAAAATCTGTAAGCCGGATTAGTTTGTTTTTTATAATTGCATTCAAAGGCCGGTTGATTAAAACACCAAGATTGTTTTCACGCGCGATATCAATTACGGATTTGGTTTTGTTGGCCTGATTTTTATTAAACACGGCGTCCCGTTCCAATAAATTCATGGGGAACTGAATAACGCCAAAATGATTATTACTGGAGATGTTGTTGGCAACACTAATAACTTTTTCGAGCGATGTAAAATCTCTTTTAGTTGGGGAATCACCAAAGGTGTTCGAAGAAACTCCATAGTGCCGGATTCGCCCTGAAGCGACCTCTTTTTCGAGGTGAACAAAGGCATTGTAAATTCTGGAATAATATTCTTCAATTAAATCATGTTCACTGGAAAGGTAAGTGTAATTCAAAAAATATTCGGGATTGTGAAGCATGTAAACATTAACGTAATCGAGATTCATTCTTTTAAGAGATCGAGAAATCTGGTCTTCCAAAAAATCGGGATGAATGCAATGCCAAAGCTCAGGATTACATTGAACGATTTCTTTAAATGGAATTTGGTTTCTTTCCTTCTCGATAGCAATCTGCAAATTGTTTCCCTGCAAATACCCGCCCTTAGTAACAATTATTATGTCCTCGCGTTTTAAAGTAAAGCCGCCAAAGAGATCTTTCAGCACATGGCCAACTAAGATCTCGCTTCCCCCATCGGAATAATTGGAAGAGGTATCAATCAGATTTATACCGTTTTCAAGAGCGTACCGCAATGCTTCGGCGTGCACTGGGTAACGGTAATCAATCCGATATCCGCCAAATCCGCAAATGGATGGTTTTAATTCGGTTTTTCCAAGAATCTTATATTTCATAATTTTAACCAATGGCTTTATTAATCCGCCATTTCCATAAAGCAATATATAGAATATGCGAAAATTAAGTAAATTATTTTATTTAGAATATTTCATTTCTTCGATTAATTCTTTAGGTTTGTTGCCTAAAATTTGGAGTTCTAATGGCAAAAGTACAATCGTTCGCAGATAAAGCGAAAGCAAAGAAAAAAGTTGACTTTGTTAATGTGAAGGTAATAAGAACCGTCAGAGAAGAAAAAGGCAATTATAAATTTAAAGAAAGATTTGTAAAGCTTAGCGACATTAGTAAAGTAACAGAAATTCAATAATAAATCTTTATAAAGAAATTTTTAATCCACCTTTACTGACAAAAAATCCTTTATAAAACTTATTGTTCCCCCACCAAAGCGGCAACTGCCGCTTTTGGTTTTTAAACTTGACCACTCAAATTTAATCTCATTCACCTGATATCATAATAACAAATCTGCTTTTCGTTGCAAGAAATTCTATAAAAATTATTCCAATACTTGATTCTTAGTTGAAATTTACTATTTTTTCACCCGGCTGAATAATGTGCATACATTCGATGGATATCCGTCGGCGCGCAATTTCTTGTATGAATTTCAAAACGGATATGTTTCCCGAAAGCTAAAAGGAGAATCTTGTTATGGCACAAAAAAAGAATCTAAAATTCTATAATAAAAATGATCTTGAAATATTACCACAGTTTCAAAGTATACCAAAGCAGTTGAGAGACGAGATTCGAGTTGTTGCAAAAGTATTGCCATTCAGAACAAACAACTATGTTATAGAAGAATTAATAGATTGGAGTAATATTCCCGACGATCCGATTTTTCAACTCAATTTTGTTCAAAAAGATATGCTTGATGCGGAAGACTTTGAAAAGATGGCTGAAGTTTTAAATCGTGGCGGTTCGACCGATGAAATAAAACATACGGCGGCACAAATTAGATATAAATTAAATCCGCATCCTGCCGGACAATTAACTGCAAACGTACCAACGATGAACGACGAACCTGTTCCCGGAGTTCAACACAAATATTATGAGACAGCATTAATCTTTCCCTCAAGTGGACAAACATGTCACGCATATTGTACGTTTTGTTTTAGATGGGCTCAATTTGTTGGAATGACCGATCTAAAATTTGCAACGGATGAGTCAAAGAAATTTCAGGAGTACATAAAAACTCATAAAGAAATTACAGATGTTTTGCTAACGGGCGGCGATCCGATGATAATGTCGGCTCAAAAATTACAAACATATATCGAACCGTTGCTGGGTCCCGGATTCGAGCATATACGTAATATAAGAATCGGTACAAAAGCGATCGCATATTGGCCATACAGGTTTGTCACCGATCCGGATGCGGACGACATTTTGCGTTTGTTTGAAAGAATATTTAAAGCAGGAAAGCACACGGCAATTATGGCGCATTTTAATCATTGGGTTGAATTATCAACTCCAATTGCACAGGAAGCCATTCGAAGGATCAGAAATACCGGGGCAGGTATTAGAACACAGTCGCCCATGATTAAACATATAAATGACGATTATCGGATTTGGGTAAGAATGTGGAAAGAGCAGGTTAAAAACGGATGCGTACCATATTACACATTTATTGAAAGAGACACCGGTGCAGCGAAATACTTTTCTATTCCGCTGGCCGAAGTCTTCGAAATTTTCAATAAAGCCTATATTAATGTATCCGGCATTCATCGTACGGCAAGAGGACCTGTAATGTCAACAACTCCCGGCAAAATCAGAATTGACGGCATATCCGAAATAAATGGGGAAAAAGTATTTGTGCTTACAATTCTTCGTGGCAGAAACAGGGAATGGGTTCGTCGTCCGTTTTTTGCAAAGTACGATGAAACTTCAACATGGCTTGACCAGTTAAAACCGGCATTCGGCGAAGAGAAATTTTTCTTTGAAGACGAGCTTAAAGAAATACTTGCACAAAGAGAATTGAAAATTGAAAAATCGCTTTACGATTTACATCATACTTCGCCGAGAGCCGTTGTGTTTTAATGAAAATTTATCCCGGCATTACTTCTATGTTGGGATTCACCTCCCGGCGCAGAAGTCCTTCAATTGCTGTTAATGTTCCGTGTATTGCACTTGGGCAACTGCCGCACGCACCCTGGTAACGGATTGTAAGTGTGTGACCTTCGAGAGCAATAACTTCAAGCCCACCACCGTCTCCGGCTAATGCAGGCCGAACACGCTGATCTATAACTAAATTTATTTGTTTCAATAATTCCGTTTCATCAACAGAACTTACCGTTAATTCTTTCTCAGGCGGGATTGTGGTTTTATCGAAATTTTTCAGAAACTCTACAAATGGTCTTTGAATTTGATTCCAATTGGTTTCCACAGTTTTTTCGATTGTTACAAATTTGTCCATATAAAAAACAGAAACTACACCGGGAATTTCGAACACACCCCTGGCAAGAGGATCGAGTTGAGCATCTTCTTTTGATTTATAATTGCGAGCTTCGTGCTTTAATATTTTTTCGTTGAGAATAAATTTCAATGCATGCGGATTCGGGGTTAAATCAACATCCTGGACTATTAACATAATTTCTCCTTTTTCATTAAAACCTTATTTGATTTCATTTAGTTCTTTTACTTAGCAAGTATATGAAAAAAACGTCTTGTTTTCAAAATTGTCATCGGCCAAATTTTTTACTTGTTCATCAAAATCAAATACTCGTTTGGTTGCAACTCCAACGAGCTTGAAAGTGTAATTTGGCTCCCTGATAGTTTGTTTGTCCAATTTATATTCTGGAATTCCTGTGGAATCGTATAGATTTTATTTGTCTTCCTGGTATTAATAATCACGAAAACTGTTGTATCTGCAACTGTTCTGGTGAATGCCGAGATATCAAAATCAGATCTATTAGCAAGAGCGCCGTTTTTAAATACGGTTCCAATGCTGTGAATAGAAAGAAGTTTTTTATACGAGGCAACCATATCGGGATTTTGCGACCAATTGATCGGACTTCGGCTGAAGAACGGAAGTTGTGTTGTGACTCCCACTTCCTGCCCGCAATAAATTAATGGAATGCCGCCCATAAATATTGCCGCTGCCGAAGCTGCGAGCGCGCCTTGTTTCCCGCCGAAAATTACAATGGGTGGATTATCCCATGCCGTTTCATCGTGATTTGTTGTGAATCGTAATTTTTGCCCGGTTGTTAATTGGTTGTATTCTGTTTTGTGTGTGCTGTAAATGAACGATGCATTGTAGCTTTGGGTGAAAACATTTTTAAGTGTGCTATAAAAATCCCATGAATAATTCATCTGGAATCCGGCATTGAAATGATCAGCTCGCGCACCTTCCGCAAGAAGTATTAAATTTTCATTGGGAATGTTCTTCAGAGAATCGATGGCTTGTTTCCAAAAAGAATACGGGATCATATCCGCAGCATCACAGCGGAAGCCGTCAATGCCGACAACAGTTACCCAATATTTCATTGCGGCGATCATCGACAAACGCATTTCGCTGTTGTTATAATTTAAGTCTGCAACATCCTGCCAATTTGTACCGGGAGGAATTACTATGTTTCCCTGGGCATCCTGCGTGTACCACGCTTTATTTTCAATCCATGGATTATCCCACGCAGTGTGGTTTGCCACCCAATCCATAATTACAAACATTTTCCTCTCGTGAGCCGCATTAAGCAGATTTATAAAATCATCAAGTGTTCCGAATTCCGGATTGACTTCGAGATAGTTTTTTACTGAATACGGAGAACCAAGTTGACCAACAGAATTTTTCTGCCCAACGGGATGAATGGGCATAAGCCAGATTACGTTTATACCCAGCGCTTTGATCGAATCAATTCTCTCCTTTATACCACTGAATGTACCGCTGCTGCTGAAAGCGCGAATATTTATTTCGTACATCACAATATCATTAGTAGATATTGATTGAGGAGTGTTGTTGTTATCATCCGGCGGCTGAACTGGTTCGTCTTTGCAACCGAACAATACTGCTGCGAGAATTAAAGTGTATAAATATTTTTTCATTTCGATTTGCGCGTTATTTGTTGTCAATAATTAAAACAAACTCGCCTTTTATTTTATCCCGTTCAGCGATTGAAAGAATTTCGGAAGCAGTGCTTCTGTAAAACTTTTCTCTCTGTGTTGTCAACTCAAACGCGAGTACAATTTGTTTATTTCCGCCAAGAATTTTTACGATATCAGTGAGCAAAGGAATTAATCGGTAAGGAGTGTCAAGAATTACAATTGTCTCTTTGATGTTCTTCAATCGAAGCAATTCCATTCTGCGGATATCTTTCTTTGGAGAAAGCCAGCCGTAATAGAAAAATTTTTCGAAATCCAACCCCGAAGTGGTTAACGCGGGCAAAAGAGAATTTGCGCCCGGAACCGGTACAACATCAATTCTACTTTGAATGCAGAAATCAACTAACAGATGTCCCGGATCGGAGAATAACGGTGTACCGCAATCGGAAATCAATGCGGCAGATATTCCATCCGTCAGCTTTGACAAAATTTCTTCGGCGGTTTCTTTTTCATTGTGTTCGTTCAGTGAAATTAATTCTTTCGTGATTCCGTAGTGCGCAAGCATGCGGCGCGCAATTTTATATTCTTCGCAAATTACAAAATCGACTTCCTTGAGAATGTTTAATGCGCGGAGAGTAATATCGTCGTAATTACCGATAGGGGTGGAAACTAAATATAATTTTGATTTCATAATTTTAACGCTGCGGCACAGAGATTTCTCTCTGCGCTTTTGCGTCTCTGCGGTTAAATTTTTATTAACTCTTTTATCGACTCAATCAACTTCGATAATTCAAAAACTTTCTTTTCGTTTGATCTTCTTATCTTCACTTCTACATTACCGGCTTTCAAATTTTTATCGCCTACAATTACCTGCAGCGGCATGCCGAGTAAATCCGCATCATTGAATTTGAAGCCTGCCGACACATCATCTCTATCATCAAATAAAACTTCGTAACCAGCAGCCGTTAGTTCATTGTATAATTTTTCGGATGTGTTTTTTACATTCTCGCTTTTCATATTCAATCCCATAAGATGGATATGATACGGCGCGAGGTGTGCATCCCAAATAATTCCATGCTCATCGTAGTTCTGCTCAAGGTAGCAAGCCATTACTCTTTCAACTCCAATTCCGTAACTTCCCATTATTATCGGATGATCTTTCCCTTCTTCATCAACGAAATAAACGCCGAGTCCATCGGAGTATTTTGTGCCGAGTTTGAAAATATGACCGAGCTCGATAGCTTTGAAGACCCCGATTGTATTTCCACACGAAGTACATTTCTCTCCCGATTCAACAGTTCGCAAATCAAAATACTCGAGCGAAGGCACGTCGCGTTTCAGATCAATTCCGCCGATGTGATAATCGTTCTTGTTAGCACCGCTGTAAAGATTGTTACCGTCTTTCAATCTCAAATCCGCAATGATTTTGTGGTTGAATCCAAGAGGGCCGATTGAACCAGCGTCAGCTCCCGAAATATCTTTCAATTCTTCCGGATGACCCGGACGAGCGCCTGAGCCAACAACCATAGCAAGTTTGCTCTCGTTAACTTCATCGTTGCCAGACATGAGCACTAATATCGGTTCACCGTCTTTAATATATACTCTCGATTTTGCGGTTTCTCTTTGATCAATTTTTAAAAATTCACAAAGTTCATCGATGCTTTTTATCTCCGGAGTGCTAATTTCAAACGGGTCTTTTGGATTGTCGTGTCGCGGTACGCTTTCGATAATCGATTTTGCAACTTCAACATTTGCAGCGTAACCGCAGTGTTCGCAGTAAGCAACAGTATCTTCGCCGGCATCGGACTTAACCATAAATTCTTCGGATTTGCTTCCGCCCATTGCACCGCTTGATGCACCGACTACGAAGTATTTTATTCCGCACCGGTCAAAAATTTTACGATACGCTTGATCATGCAGAGCATACGATTTATCAAGGCCTTCCCATGACGTATCAAACGAATAAGCATCCTTCATTAAAAATTGTCTGCCGCGAATAACGCCACTGCGGGGACGGGGTTCGTTTCTAAACTTTGTTTGAATCTGATACCAAATCTGCGGCATATCTTTATACGATTTTAATACACCCTTTGCATGGAACGCCATAATTTCTTCGTGAGTTGGAGCTAAAACGTAATCACGATTTTTAATATGGAACATTGTATCGCCGAATGCTTCAACGCGGTTTGTGGCTTCCCAAATCTCACGAGGATTTAATCCCGGCAGATGGAATTCCTGCCCGCCGATTGCATTCATCTCTTCGCGGATAATTTCGGAAATTTTTCGAACAACGCGGTAGCCGAGGGGTAGGAACGAATAAATGCCTGCCGAAACCATTCGAACCATTCCGGAACGTATCATTAAAATATGGCTTGGAATAATTGCGTCCGTTGGTACTTCTTTAACTGTAGGAATAAAAGCTTTGCTAAATTTCATAATATATTTTCCAAAAAATGATTGGCAAAAATACGAAAAAATTACACTCTGAATGCGGCGAAGAATCTTTTTCAAGAAAAAGTTTATAAAATCACATTCGCGCTGTATGAATGAGAGATGGCATATATTTTTAGCCTTCACCTCTTATATTTTATTTGAACATAGTGCGAATTTTGGGTACTTTTCTCAAAGTAATTGTTATGGATTATATTATGCCGAATGTGTTATTTGTACTTGGTTGGAGATTGTTTTTTTACTCCAACGAAAGAAACGAGCCGATTCACATTCATTGTCAAAAAGCTGAGAAAGAGGGAAAATATTGGCTCGATGTTATAAATTTTGAAGTAAAGGAAGCATTTAGTTATAACCTGAGTTCGCGAGACAAAAGAGAAGTAAAGAAAATTATATTCGAGTACTTTGAGCATATAGAAACGGAATGGGACAAATTTAAAAAGGAGAAGAAATGAAGAAGCTTCATAAATTAAAAAATATAGAATTCGAAAATGACAAATTACAAATCAATATCGATGGATTCGATTACACTTTTCCACTGAAATCTATCTCCTTAAAATTGCACGAGGCAACGACCGAAGAAAGAAGCCACTTCAAAATTTCGGATTCCGGTTACGGTATTAATTGGCCCTTACTCGATGAAGATCTTTCAATAGATGGAATGCTAAAACAAATTAAGTCTGTCAAATTAGTACGAAAGAAAAAAAAATCAATATAAGTCATCAAGCTTAGCACGGTAAGCCGCATTGGGAAATGGGTAAAAACAACCTAAAAAAATTTTAACATAAAAACAAAAATATTATTCGCAATACTATAAAGTCCTTTCTATCGAAAAACCGTGGCTTCTTGCTAATTGTGAAAATAATCCTTTTGAACCGAAATTGAGCCAACCAAAAAATTGCAGATTGTCAGTTGCACTTGCAATTTGCAAAAAAATCTTTGAAAATATATTGTTTTGCAAAGATGTGTTTTGTTAGAAGTTTACAATTATACGAAAACCTTCAAGGTAAGTGCAAACCTTGAAGGTTTTTTCAAAGCAAAAATTCTAATCGCTATTTGCCCGCCAACAGTTTTTCAATTTCACTTACATAAGTTTCTTTTGGTACAAGACCAACGTGCATTTGCGAAATCTCGCCCTTCTGATTGATTACGAACGAAGTGGGAATGGATTGTATTCCACCGTAAGCGCGGGTTAAATCAATCGTTCCGTAAACAACCGGGTAATTTATTCCATACTCTTTAACAAATGGTACAACTTCCGCTTTTGTATCGCGCGAGAATTCATCAATCGAAATACCGATCACTTCAAGTCCCTTGTTCTTGTATTGCTCTTTCAAAGCAATCAAATCAGGAATACCACGACGACAAGGTGGACACCACGTTGCCCAGAAATCTAATATAACAACTTTGCCTTTGTAATCCGAAAGTTTCAATTCTTTACCTTCATGTGTTGGCAGTGTAAAATCCGGAGCGATTTTTGGCTCGGTATTGCTGGCCGGAATGTAATTCGGCGGATATGGCCCTTGTTCCGGTTCGCTCTCGGAATTGTTTACTACGAACAACACAAGTACTACTACTAAAAATGCACCGGTGTAAATCCAGTTTTTATATTTTGTAAAAAACGTATTTTGAACTGGTTTTTTAGGTTCGGGTCTTGGCATTTTTTCTCCTTTTTCTAAATTCATTTTTTAATTGATCAAATAATAGTTATTTCACTTCTTCTTTGCCAATGCGCTAAGATCATTTACAAATCCATCGATTTGTAAATCGGTAAATCCCTTTTCTTTTGCTGCCGACTCAAGGGTTCCCCAAATCGGTTCGCCGCATCTCAAACAACGAATTCCTTGTGTCATTAAATAACTTATCGATTCGGGAAGTTCCTTTACGAGATCCTCAATTAATATCTCTTTCGTTATCTTTGCTTTAGGCTTCATTGCTGTTCGCTTTTCTTTTTCGATGGCAAGGCTAAGAAAAATCCAATTGCAGCGCCATACAACGTCGAGATATAAGGATTTCCAGCGATTGCACAACTGCCGTTACACCCGATAAAAGTGTAATAAGCATAACCGCTAAGTGCGCCGAGTATTACCGGCAGCGCTCTTTTATAAAGAAATGGGAAATATTTTTTCATTTTAGTTTTTCACTGTTTCGAGGTTCGCAAGAATTTTATTTAACACCATTTGCTCCGGCGCCGCGCCTTCAATAAAATCGGTTTCGTTAACAACAGTTCTCGGTACACCACGGACATTGTACCGTTGAGACAAATGCGGAAATTCGGTTGCTTCAACCATGTCGGCTTTTATGTTTTCGTTTAAGTAAGCAAATTTATGCGCAGTAATAACAGCTTGCGGGCAATAAGGGCATGTAGGTGTAACAAAAACTTGCAAATGAACCGGAGTAGCAATTTTCTTAACCTCATCAATAATATTCTGGGGTAATCCGGTATCGTCGGTGCCGAGAATTTTTATCGCCTCAAGCAACGAAGCAAACTCATATCCGCTTGGAATTCCGAAATATCTAATCCCGTGGTCTTTTCCGGTTTCATCAAGCAAAACAGTCGCGGGTATTTTGTCAACCCCGTATTTATCGGCATCTTCTTTATCTACAATAAGATTTTTAATCTCCAACTCCAATTTGTCGGTAACTTCAGAAAGTTCCGTTAATAAAGCTCTTGTTTCCCTGCAGAATTGACATTCAAGTTCCTGTGTGAACATAACCATCTTTACTTTCTTTGTAAGAACTGAAAAGTGTTTTTGCAGTTCGACTTTTAATTTATCGTCAATAAACATTTTATCCTCAAGATTATTTTATTCATCAAATAAGATGAGGTCGTTTGTCAAAGGATTCAGAGTTGATGAGAAATGGAAGATGGACAATGTAAAACGGAAAATGGAAAATATAATGGAACAAAAGAAGAAGGCTGAGATAACAGCCTTGTCCCATTTTATGGACTTGAAATTGGAGCCCAATTTCTTGAGATTGAGTTCGTAATTAAACATTATTTCCGGGTTAATATGAAAAAATATTCTTTACTCTTCCTCGCCTCTTTTGCGGTTTCGTTTTTGATTTTCTCTTTGGCATTACATTTCAACGTATCAAACAAATCTTTCACAAATAAAAAGAATGCAATAAAATATCCCTCTGAAACGGAATGGTTGAAAAGAACTTTTCCATATTTTACATCGGATAGAGACGCTAATCAAAATGCAATCGAACAGGCAAAACAATTAAAAGCCGCAACAAAACAAAAATTTTTATCGAAACATAATTTGCAGGCTCAGTGGGAATTTGCCGGGCCAATAAATATTGGCGGGAGAGTTTCCGATATTGAATTTAATCCGCTTGACCCGAATATTGTTTATGCAGGAGCAGCCACCGGCGGTGTGTTTAAATCCACAGACATGGGCGAAACATGGTTCCCCATTTTTGACGACCAGCCGATTCTTCCCGTTGGCGATATTGCAGTGGATCCGGTAAATCCAAATATTATTTTTGTTGGAACGGGCGAGCCGAACGGCGGACATAATAATTTCCCCGGCGGCGGCGTTTTCAAATCTACGGATGCGGGAAATACATGGAGTGCCGTGGGCACAAACGAAGGCATGCAATACACAGCCTCAATTGGTAGAATAATTATCGATCCGGTAAACACACAAAAAATATTTGTATGCGCTGTGGGTTCGTACTTCGCTCCAAATTCCGAGCGCGGTGTTTACAGAAGCACAGACGGCGGCGATACGTGGCATAAATCTTTATTCGTCTCCGACTCGTGCGGCGCAATTGATATTACTTTTATTCCATCAAACACATCAATAATATTTGCCGCAATGTGGGAAAGGGTTCGCCGCCCAAACAGTGCGCATCTTTACGGACCGGAAAGTGGAATTTATAAAAGTACCGATGGCGGTGATAGCTGGATAAAATTATCCGCGCCCGGGTTGCCAAATTCATCAAGTCAGAATATTGGGCGGATTGGATTAGCAGCTAGTCCTTCGCAGCCGGGGTTAGTGTATGCGTTGTATAACGATGGCGCTTACATAACCGGTTTGTATAAAACAACTGATTACGGCGCTTCGTGGAGCGCAACAAATATAGATATTGAATCGAGTAATTTTAGCTGGTACTTCGGGCAAATTCGTGTTCACCCGACAAATCCGGAAACCATTTATGCGATGGACGTCTCTTTCGGTCGTTCCACCAACGGGGGAGACAGTTGGGATATCAATTACGGATACGGCGGACCTGCAGAACTTCACGTTGATCATCATGCTTTAGCTTTACATCCCGCCAATCCTAATTTCATTATAAATGGAAACGACGGAGGAATTAATATCTCTACAAACGGCGGCATAACCTGGTCGGCTCATAAGTATCTACCGATAACACAATTTTATGAGATTGGAATTGACTTAACAAATCCGGCGAGAATCTTCGGGGGAACACAGGACAACGGAACTAACGGAACCTTTACCGGGCAAACCGATAATTGGGAAAATATTTGGGGCGGCGACGGATTTTATGTGCTGGTTGATCCGATTAATCCAAATATAATTTATGCCGAATCGCAATATGGCGCTTTGGCAAAATTAGATTATACTAATAATCCGCCCGATGTGTATGATGCTACTTCGGGAATAAATTTTGGCGAGCCTACAAACTGGTCCACGCCCGTTGTGATGGACCCGAATAACAATCAAATATTATACTATGGCACCGACAGAATTTACAGAACCACCAACGGCACTGCCTCTTGGGAAGCAATAAGCGGTGATTTGACTGACGCAATTCCGGGTACCCGACTCGGAACGGTTACAACAATTGCAGTAGCTCCGTCGAACTCCAGTGTGATATATGCCGGAACGGATGATGCACATGTTTGGGTTAGCGATAATAACGGAACAAAATGGCGGGATTTATCACTCGATAATAACTTGCCATACCGATGGGTAACACGAGTAATTGTCGATCCGTATGATGCTTCGATTGTCTATGCTACTTTCTCAGGATTAAAATGGAGAGACCCCCAGCCGCATGTTTTTAGAAGCACGGATATGGGCGTAAACTGGGAAGATATCAGCAACAATCTACCCGATGCGCCGGTTAACGCCTTCGCGGTTGATTACAACAACACGAATATTTTATATCTCGGAAATGACGTGGGCGTTTTTTACAGCATTAACGCCGGACAAACTTGGGAATCGCTCGGAGAAGGTATGCCGATTGTTGTTGTTAACGATATGAAAATTCATCCAACCGGAAATTATCTTTTGGTTGGAACGCACGGCAGATCGATGTATAAAATTGATTTGAGCCAGGTTAGCGGAATTGACGACGGTGGAAACACCAATGTGGTGAAGGGATTTAAGTTGGAACAAAATTATCCAAATCCGTTTAATCCAACAACAGTTATCAGTTGTCAGTTATTAGTAACGTCTCTCTTAAGATTTTTGATGCGTTGGGAAGAGAAGTTGCGACATTGGTAAATGAAAGACAAACTGCGGGAACACATCAAATAAAATTTGATGGAACAAGTTTATCATCCGGCGTTTACTTTTATAAATTGCAGGCAGGGGAATATTCCGATGTAAAGAAGTTTGTGATGATGAAATGATTGGGAGCCATTTTGTTTTACCTCTTTAGGTTCCCGGTGTTTCCGAAGGAATGCTTTGGGCAACGGGAACACCGGTATCAATATCTAAAGTTATGTTGCAAAAAATGGTTGATTATTAAAGCTGCCCTGTTTTGAATATAAATGCAGGAATACACTTTTAATATTCATAAAAAGGAGATGACTAAGATTAATTTCTTAAAAAGGAAGTAACTTATATCTATATTTGTCCTCGAAATTTTCATATCTTGTTTTACCCAAATTTAACCGAGGTTAATTGAAAGAAAATCCCAAATACCCGGCAAAACTTATCTTTGAAGACGGAACATTCTTTACAGGATATTCGTTTGGTTATCCCAAAGATGTAACCGGCGAAGTTGTTTTTAATACCGGAATGGTAGGCTATCCCGAAACGATGACAGACCCTTCATACAATGGACAAATTCTTGTTTTAACATATCCTTTGATAGGGAATTATGGTGTTCCAGGTGATGAAAAAGAAAATGGCATGCCTAAAAATTTCGAGTCTGATAAAATTCAAATAAGAGCATTAATTGTTTCGGATCTTTCGGTGGATTATTCTCACTGGAATGCTAAAAAATCTTTAAATCAGTGGATGATAGATGAACACATTCCGGGCATATACGGAATTGACACCCGCATGCTCACGCGAAAACTGCGCGAAAAAGGCACCGTGCCCGGAAAAATTGTATTCGATTCAGGCAATGGTTTCGGCGAACATCAAATCGCTTTTGAAGACCCGAATCAAACCGATCTCGTTTCGGAGGTTACGACAAAGGAACCCGTTCTTTTTACAAAGGGTGACAAAAAAATTATAGTTGTAGATTGCGGCGTTAAGAATAACATAGTACAAGCATTTCTACGCAGAGATATTAGTGTGCTTCGCGTACCGTATGATTATAATTTCCTTTCGGAGCCGGCAAACGGCGTGGTGCTATCTAACGGCCCCGGCGATCCGCAAATGTGCAAAGCCACAATCGAGCACACGCGAAATGCAATTCAAAAAGGGATACCAATGCTTGGCATTTGTCTCGGAAGTCAAATACTTGGATTGGCCGCAGGCGCAAATACATACAAATTAAAATATGGTCACCGCAGCCACAATCAACCCGTGAATGAAACCGGTACGCGCAGGTGCTATATTACTTCGCAAAACCATGGATATGCAATTGACGGACAAACATTGCCCGAAGACTGGCGCGAATGGTTTGTTAACGATAACGACGGAACCAACGAAGGAATTATTCATATTTCGAAACCATTATTTGGCGCACAGTTTCACCCCGAAGCTTCGCCGGGGCCGGATGATTGTGAGTTTATTTTCGACATGTTTGTGAGGACACTGTAATGGTAAAAAAAGGTAAACCAAAAAAAGTTTTGATTCTTGGATCCGGTGCACTTCAAATTGGGCAGGCAGGGGAGTTTGATTATTCCGGCAGCCAGGCTATCAAAGCTTTGAAGGAAGATGGAATCGAAACCGTTTTAATAAACCCAAACATTGCGACAATTCAAACATCCGAGAATCTTGCAGATACTGTTTACTTCCTTCCGATTAAAACCGAGTTTGTTGAAAAAGTAATTCAAAAAGAAAAGCCTGACGCAATACTTCTTGGCTTTGGCGGACAAACCGCTCTAAACACAGGCGTTGAATTATTCGATAACGGAATTCTCGCAAGTAACAATATTCGTGTGCTCGGTACACAAGTTGAATCTATCAAATTCACAGAAGACCGTTTGTTGTTCGGAGAAAAAGTAAACGAAGCCGGATTAAAAGTCGCCCGCAGCAAAACCGTTGCAAATGTTGAAGAAGCATTAAATTCTGCAAACGAAATCGGTTATCCGTTAATGGTTCGAATTGCTTACGCGCTCGGCGGTCTTGGTTCCGGAATTGTTAATAATAAAGAAGAGTTGGAAGACAAAGCTCGAAGAGCGTTTGCGTTTACAAATCAAATTTTGCTTGAAGAGTCGCTTTACGGCTGGAAAGAAGTTGAGTATGAGATTGTCCGCGATAAGTTTAACAATTGCATTACCGTTTGCTCAATGGAAAACGTAGACCCGATGGGAATTCACACCGGCGACAGCGTTGTAGTTGCGCCGGTGCAAACTCTATCGGCATCGGAAAATTTTAAATTACGATCAATTGGAATAAAACTTATCCGTCATCTTGGAATAGTGGGGGAGTGCAACATCCAATATGCTCTCGATCCGAATTCGGATGATTACAGAATAATAGAAGTGAACGCGCGTTTAAGCAGAAGCTCTGCGCTCGCATCCAAAGCAACAGGCTATCCGCTTGCCTTCGTTGCTACAAAACTCGCTCTCGGGTACAATCTTAATGAAATTGAAAATATAATCACCAAAGAAACCTCATCTTGTTTTGAACCGGCGCTTGACTATATCGTATTAAAGTTTCCGCGATGGGATTTACAAAAATTTAGATTGGTAAGCACACAGCTTGGTTCGGAGATGAAATCCGTTGGCGAGGTTATGGCGATTGGAAGAAGTTTCGAAGAAGTGCTTCAGAAAGCTATCCGCATGCTTGATATTGGAATGAATGGTTTTACGGTGAACGATATTTCGTTCGAGGATTTAGATGATATAATTGAGAATGCAAGTGACCGGAGAATCTTTGCAATTGCGCTTGCCTTTGCAAAGGGATATACGGTTGAAAGGCTGCATGAACTTAGCAAAATTGACAGATGGTTTCTCTATAAAATGAAAAATATAATTCAGACGGAGGAACGTGTTAAACAAACTTCGTTAAAAAATATTTCGAAAGAGCTTATTTACGAAGCTAAGCAAAAAGGATTTAGCGACAGGCAAATCGCAATTTTAATTCATACCTCCGAAAAGGAAGTAAGGGCAAAAAGAAAATCGTATAATATTCTTCCCGCTATAAAACAGATAGATACACTCGCTGCTGAATATCCTGCAAAGACAAACTACCTTTATATGACTTACAATGGGATAGAGGATGATATCACACCCGGTAGTGAGAATCAAATAATTGTACTTGGCGGCGGAGCCTATCGTATCGGTTCGTCGGTTGAGTTTGATTGGTGCTGCGTAAACTCTGTTCAAACTCTTGATAAGTTAGGCTACAAAACGATAATGATAAATTATAATCCTGAAACTGTGAGCACCGATCACGATATCTGCGACAAACTTTATTTCGAAGAGATGTCACTCGAAAGAGTTCTGGATATTTATGAAAAAGAAAAACCGCTCGGCACAATCGTATCAATGGGCGGACAGATACCCAACAACCTTGCTGTAAAACTACACAACAGCGGCGTAGTTATAATTGGAACTTCTCCAGAGCAAATAGACAACGCTGAAAACAGGCACAAGTTTTCAAACATTCTCGATAATCTCGGTATCGACCAACCCGAATGGAAAGAATTGACAGATCTTAAATCAGCAAAAGAATTTTCAAATACTGTTGGTTACCCGGTTCTAATAAGACCGAGTTATGTATTAAGCGGCGCCGCAATGAGTATTGTATTAACCGAAGACGAGCTTGAGCAATATCTAAAAAAAGCATCGGACATCAGCCAGGAACATCCTGTAGTAATTAGTAAATTCATAACCGAAGCGCGGGAGATTGAAGCAGATGCCGTTGCCGAAAAAGGCGAGTTGTTCTGCTACGCAATTTCGGAACATGTCGAAAATGCCGGCGTTCATTCGGGCGACGCTACGCTTGTTCTTCCGCCTCAAAGAACATATCTCGAAACAATGCGCCGGATTAAAAATATTACAAAGCAAATTGCAAAAGCTTTCGAGATTACCGGTCCTTTCAATATTCAGTTTATTGCAAAAGATAATGATGTAAAAGTGATCGAATGCAATCTTCGAGCTTCGAGGAGTTTCCCGTTTGTATCGAAAGTATTAAAAGTAAATTTTATAGATATCGCCACCAAATTGATGATGGACGAGCGCGTTCCCAAAGTGGACAAATCTTCGTTCGATCTTGATTACGTCGGAGTCAAAGCATCACAGTTCTCATTCATGCGTTTGAAAGGATCCGATCCGGTACTCGGTGTTGAGATGTCATCCACCGGCGAGGTTGCTTGTTTGGGCGATGATTTTAATGAGGCGTTTCTCAAAAGTCTTATCTCCACCGGATTTAAAATTCCGAAGAAAGGCGTATTGCTTTCAACCGGACCATTGAGAGAGAAGGCCGAATTTATTGAAGAGTTAAAAAAATTACGTGACTTCGGATTAAATTTTTACGGCACACAGGGAACCGTCGATTTTTACGGAAGAAGTGGTATCGAGATAGAGTTTTTAAATCGTCCATTCGACAATAAAGAACCGTCGATTCTTACCTACCTCAACGAAGGAAAAATTGATCTCGTAATTAATATTCCCAAAACCACAGAGAAAAACGAGCTCGACAGCGATTACAACATTCGCAGAAAAGCTATCGATTTGAATATCCCGCTGATAACCAATATTCAAATCGCAAAGAGATATGTTAAGTCGTTAGTTCATTACTCCGAGCATTTGAATAAAATAAAAAGCTGGGACGAGTACAGTTAATCACATTATATTTGGTGTGTGAACCGATAGGTGTAGTCAAAATAATTTTCGCTTTTGGGATTGTTCAATTTTTGAATTGTTGTTTTTCCCGAACTGTCCACTATTTTTACAAACAAATTTGAGTACTTTTTGTTAACCGCAAAAAAGCAAATTTGTAAACAAGGCCAATTAAATTTGCGCGATTGTTAATAAGCGTCTACTATTATCGGCGACCGAATTCGGTCAGAACAACTAAATGAATTCACCGCTATTGATTGAAATAGTTTACAGGGCGGCGGCGTTTATCTGGTTATTGCCTCCTCTCCGACAGTATAAAGGAAAGTACTTTTACTTTTTTTTGAGCCTGGGATTGTGCGAATTATTTTCTTTTTTGTGGGGACTTGTTTTTGGGCATAGTTGCCCCACAATATGTTTCAATTTTTTCAGCCTCGTTTTTCTTTTAACGTTATTGAATGTTGGATTAATTAAAAAATTCAGATTTCTGATCGTCGCGGCTATTTTAATAATTTTATTGCCACGGATTTTTTCGCTCGATGTCCGCTTTGATATATTAATAATAGTAATAATTAACTTCGTTATTTTCCTGTTTTTTCTAACCCAGTTCATATTGGAGTATATTGGGGAGAGCCGAATAAACATTGGGCTTGTTTTATTAATTCTACTGCAACTTACAACAACTTTGAAGTTTGTTAATGTCCTAATCCTATTTTTCCAGGCTGCCTCTTATTATATTCTAACTACCTTCTTCGAAGAATTGATTGCTATAATTTTTATCATATTTAAAGTTGAAGATCCCAGATTAAAAATCAAGACGAGTAATTTTTGGATTGATTAATGAAAATGTGCCCGGCGTTTCTTAACTTCGATGTGAGATTTTATAAACAGTTTTATTATTGCGATGACCATTAAAGAAACTCAAGAATCTATTATTCAAGAATTCGAGTCATTTAAAGACTGGGACGAAAAGTACGCCTACATTATAAAAATAGGAAAAGAGCTCGATACTTTTCCCGAAGATCAAAGAACCGAAGAGAACAAATTAAGTGGATGCCAATCCCAGGTATGGCTGCATGCATCGGTTGAAGGCAGCAATGTATTATTTAAAGCCGACAGCGATGCAATGATTGTAAAAGGATTAATCGCCTTATTAATAAAGGTATATTCAAATCATTCTCCCGACGAGATATTGAGCTCGCCTCCCGAATTCATAAAAAAAATAGGGATAGACAACCATCTATCGCTTACCCGAAAAAACGGATTGAGCGCAATGTTGAAACAAATACAACGTTATGCTATTGCTTACAAGGCTCTTTTCGAAATGCAGAAAATCAACCACGATTAAATTTGTTTTTTTTTTACTTGGAAAAATTATAATGAAAAAGCTGGGACTACTTTTTATCGCGGCAATTTTACTAATCTCTTGTTCATCAACAGTTGAAGTAAAAAAGGAGTCGATAAAAAGAACGGGGACAAAAGAAAACAACGGAAGATATATTACCGCGTACGGCAAATTAAATGCATTGTTTCTATTCATTCAGTTCGATGATGACTCAACAACAAAAAGCGACGGATGGCCATATGATACAACAAGATTTCCATCATGGGCAAGCGGTTTTGTGAATGACGAAAATAGCAATGATTACTCAAACAAAAATTTGAGTCAATATTTTCATGAAATGTCGTTCGGTAATTTTGAATTTTGCGGCTATGTTTATCCGAAGCTTGTACGCCCAAAATTTGAGCAGGCCCACTACAAAAGCATTGCCGAAGTAAATTCGGAAGTTCTTCTCGCGCTCGACGGTGAAATTGATTTTTCTAAATTTGACAATTGGAAATATGTTAAAGTAAAACAATTTGAAAATACTCCGGATGGAACAGTTGATATGATATTTCTCATTTATCGAAATTTTACGGATAGACTTTTTTTTAACAATCGATGGACGGGAAGTGCCGAGTTGTATCTATTAAAAGACATCAAAACAAATGACGGAGTTACTATTAAGCGGGGGCAAATGAAATCCGGACTGCAAATGCGTGGCGGTATTCATGGATTTGAATATTCAAAATATGTTGCGGCACATGAGTTCGGACATTTTCTGTTTGGGGCGATGCATATTGAGGGACTCACAAATTTATGTTTAATGGCAGGCGGGCCGGTCTGGAATGCGGCCCGCGGAATGGTTTCGTGGGAAAAAGAACAACTTGGGTGGATTAGTTACACGGATGTTGACACGACCAGGGATGTCGTTTACAGGCTTGGTGATTTTCAAACAACCGGACAAGTTCTGAGAATTAATACGAGTCCAGATGAATATTTTATGATCGAAAACAGAGATAAAAAAAGTATTCATGATTGGGCGGGAGACAAAGGAGTATATATTTATCATTATCAACGAATTATTTCTTTAGCGCCAAAAATTGACGTTATGTGTGCCGACGGCAATTGGCAATTCGAACCGGACAAAAACGATATGACGTTGCATAAAACCATCCCCGATAGAGGGGGAAGAAACGAATTGAACTATTCACACTACTTCGGAAAAACAAACTTTACTTGCAGCGCTCCGCTTTACGAAGACAACTCTGCTTGGGGTGATGAGTATGATGCATTCGATGAAACGTACAATAATGTTTTTTCGCCGGTGAGCAATCCGTCTTCAACTAATAATGCTAAAAAACAATTTTCAATTGAGGTGCTTGAAAATAACGGCGGCATTTACAAACTAAAAATATTTTTCAACGACGTATTTGGAGGTAAGCCTTCCAAGCCACAGGGTTTAAGCGTAAAAATTAGCGATGATTCGATTCCACAATTGGAGTGGTATCACAATGAAGAACCGGATTTGGCGGGTTATAGAATTTATAGAATTGCCGGTGATAAAAATTCCGGGTATAAAAAACAAATTGGTTTGGTAAAGAAAGGGCAATTCAGCGCTTCGAAAAAAATAATCTGGTTCGATAAAGATTTCGGGAAAAACCGGGAGAAAAATGTTTTCTTTTATACAGTCACGGCTTTTGATGATTCAGGAAATGAATCGGTATTATCAGAGATTATTCCGCTATAGTAAAGATTTCTTTTTGTTATGTGTGCTTCGACTAAAGAAATGAATCAACTAAAATTTTAACCCGTTTTTTTTCATTACTTGTGTTGATGAATCAATTCATTACCGGGACATAAATTACACTCGAACTGAAGAGTGATATGATTAATGTTGAAATTTTGATGGAGGATTTCTTCCACACGGCCCCGCAATTTATCGCTTTCACTTATCATCATGTCCTTAACATTTAAATGGGCTTCGAGATGAACATCGTTATCGCCAACCATCCACAAATGAATGTGGTGCAGGTTGTCTACTCCCGGAATTTTTTCAATTAATTTTTTAATCTCCTCAATTGAAATATCCGGCGGAGCACCTTCCATTAAAACATGTATTGCATCGCTAAGTATTGAGTAACTTTGGCGAAAGATATAAATTCCTATCAATATTGTTAACATCGGATCAATCCACATTATATTCCATAGTGCAATTGCTACACCGCCCAAAACAACCGCCACCGACGAAACAGAATCGCTCAATAAATGCAAGTATGATGATTTAATATTTATGCTTGTTTGCGCATCGCGTTTTAAAAGAAGCGCACCAACAATATTCGCAAGCAATCCGATAATTGCAACAATCGACATCAATCCCGGTTCAATTTTTTGAGGGGCGAAAAATCTTTGAACCGCTTCGTAAAACAGGAAGATATAAATCACTATCAATACAACCGCGTTTATAACCGCCGCAAGTATCTCGGCGCGTTTAAGTCCAAATGTGTGTGTGGGCGAATTTTCTCTGCTTTTTAGTTTCAGTGCAATGAAACTTATGATTACAGAAATGCCGTCGCTGAAATTATGCATCGCGTCGGAAATTAGCGCGAGACTTCCGGATATTACTCCGCCAACAATCTGTGCAATTGTTATAATAAAATTCAGCAGCATTGTTATCATCAATCTACCGGAAATTGATTTTATCACAAGCTCATGATGATGAGAATGATTGTGTGTGTTTTTTCCGCTCATTGCCTTAAATTTTTTGAAAGGAAGGATATATAATTTGTTTGTCTTTTTCAAAGGAAGGTCAGGTACAAACCGGGCTCCTCCCCAGAAACCCGGTTTGCATTGCTACTGTATTCTCGGCAAGAGAATTTCTCTACATATCGAACCAATATGAAAACTTAGCCATCAAAATATCATTGCCTTCTGAGCTAATCAGGTTTTTAAAATCACGTTTGAGATTCATAGTGCCAGGATCATCAAAATTGGATTGATCATGCGACCAGACTAAATAAAATACTGAGCCGGGCATTACTTCCCACCTCAACACAATATTGCCGCGCAAGGATTTGAAATTAAAATCACGATTGCTGAATGTAAATCCCTGTGAGGCTCCGTCGCCATCCGGATCAATGAAATATTCGTCATTGTCGGTATTATAGCTAATAACCGCACCGCTTTTATCATAATAATTCAAATCGTTTGTGCCCGGTTTTGCTAATTCCTTAAATTCGTTGTATTTACCCACAGCAAGCAGCGGCTGTAAAAACATTTGAAGACTAAGCGTTGGTGTGAACGTCCAGTTTAATCTTATATTTGCTGCAATCATATCTTGTTTAATTCTTCCGAATACATATCTATTGCCAAAGGTGTTGGTAGCTGTTGGATCTTCAAAATTGCCAATCCATTGGCGCTTTTCATCGTTGTTTGTATAAGATGGCCCGATGCTGAATGTTAATTGTGAATTCGGTCGCCATTCAATTCCTGTTTCTACTTCATAATAAATTGCGTTCATTTTGTCCTTTGAAACATAGCCATTAAGTTCAAAGATGATCTTTTCGCGACTATCGGAATAGGCTGAAAAATTTAACGAATATTCGGAAGGTTGAATCATTAATGGTCCGCCGCGTGTCAACGATCGATTGTATGTTTCAAAACTATAATTTCCGCCGACGCTAAAACCATAATAATTCATGAGAGTAAAATTGGAATTGAACCAAAGGAAATTACTAATTGCGTCTCCCTCAAAATCATATGATTTAGCATAAGCAACATAAATGGATTTTCTTCTAAAAATACTATCGGGATCAAACCATCTATATCCCGTAACAACGTGCGCATTAATTCTATCCGCCATCCATTGGAACCCGAGATCGTTCTGTTCAAATCCCGGGGATATCGCACCAAGAGCAGCATTTAAATAGAACTCTCCTTTCTGTTTGTTTAACATCATTCTTCCGTACCATCCGCTTAGCGAAGTTCGTTCAGGATCAAACGTTGCATAAGTTGCATCGGGTCTTTGAAAATATCTGATTGGCTGTTTCTGTAATTCCTGTATATATTCTTTTGTACCTTGAACATATGTGCCGGCAAAGGCGCCTGTTAGCACATATTCTTGATCCTCATCTAAAAACGTCCATCCGTCGGTCCCAAACGCAAAGGCATTTTGTGATAAATTATTTTTAAGTTCATTATCCTGGAGGTTGCGGTTGGTTGAGGTAACCATAAATCCCAGCGCTTGCTTGCCGTCGTTAAATTCTTTTTTACCACGCAGTACTCCATAATGAGTAAACGGTTCCACTTCTTCTTCGTTTCTTAATCCGGAATTCCACAAAGTGGCAAATGTTCTTTCAGTAACGGCGCTTAGGGCTGCTACTGAAAAGTTCTCATCAATTTTACCGGTTAGCTTTGCAGCGCCAAGAATCCTTGTCTCGGAAGGATAGTCAGTATAATCAGCTCCGGTTGTGCTTCCTTGCGGAGTTCTACCGATTCTTCGAGAGTAAAACAATTCCGGCCAACCGAAATTAAATCCCCAGTTATTAGTCGCTCCGCCTATTCCAAAATAAAATAAATTTGATCCTTCTATAAAAAACGGCCGTTTCTCTTCAAAGTAAGTTTCGAATGCCGATAAGTTCACAACTGCCGGATCAACTTCAACCTGACCGAAATCAGGATTCAAAGTTACATCGAGATTTAAATTTGTACCGATGCCGACTTTCAAATCCGCACCGATGGCAGTTTTATATTGATTACGCTTATAAAAAGGATCGTTACTTTCATGAACAAGATACGAGGCTTTTTGTACAAGGTACGGAAGTAATTCAAATCTTTGTGCCGGTTTTATCCCGCTCAATCCTTCAAGCGATGCAAACTTCGATACAAATCCACTCTCTTTTTTAGGCACCATTACAAAATAAGATTTTTCATTGTTCTTTTTAATTTCGCGATAGAAATTTACTCCCCATGTCATCTTCTCGGCTTGGTTGAATCTCATTTGTGAAAAAGGAATTTTCATTTCAACTGTCCAGCCGACTTCGTCCACCGATGTGTTCGATTCCCAAATCCCGTCCCAGGACCAATCATCCCAACTATCGTTAAAAAGGGTTCCATCAAGAATAGTACCGCCTGCGTTAACTGCAAAAAAGTACCCACTTTTTTTATCGTTATATGGATCTACGTAAAAGGCAAACCAGTCTGACGAGAAGTAATTATCTCTTCTGTCGAGTTTGGCATCGATAGAGTCGGGTTTTGAATCGTGCAAACGAGCACCTATATAAATATTAGCTTCATCATATGCTACCCAAACTTCAGTTTTTTCGGTCGATGGGCTTCCTTCGTTTGGATCTTTCTGTGTGAATTCATCGACGGGCTGGGATTTCCAAATGGGTTCTGTTAATTTTCCGTCAAGCGCTATTTGAACATTTGCCTTATTAGCAACAACTGCTTTTGTGTTTTCACTGCTTTTCCCAAAAACATAAAGCGATACCAAGACTAACAAAGAACCCGTAAATATTTTTCTCATTTAATCACCATGTAAATTTGAATTTCCTGTTGATTAGACTCGGTATTAAAAAAAATGTTGTACTGGAGAAAAATTTTTAAATGGCTGAATCCGAGGTGGTTTTTAGTTTTAATGAACGATGCTGTTGTTAGGGCCGAGGCAAAGACTGAGAGAATATTTTTCATCTATTCTGTAATTCTCTTAGCCTTCGCCACAATCATTTTTTTAGCAAAACAATTAGAGCTATCTATTTGCAAAATTTAAATTGTGCCCTTGATTTCTGATTGCAATTTCTATCAGCGCGTCAAGATTCCCAAGAACTTCGGTGATAACCAAGTCTTCGTCCGAAAGAGCTATGATGAAAACTTCATTTAAATGGTCGCCGTTTTTTGTCTGAACAAAAACACATGCCATTTCATCGTCCTTTACGCTTCGTACGATGTACTGCCATCCGTTACGCAGCATCTTGTCGGATATTTTTCGAAGCAAATTGATTGATGGTTTTGTATCGTTTCCACGTTCCCTTTTATAAACACCGATTTGCACTCTCGAAATTTGGCGAAGCATTGCGGCTATATCGACATCTTCTTCAAGATCTGCCATGCCGGCAATAGCGCTAACAAAAAGGATTCCAGCCGGCCCAACAGAGAATTCGATTTCCTTGTCAAAATCACCACCAAGATCATTTATTATCGCTGTTCTAATTCCACGGAATCCATGATTAACTCCAATGCACCCGGATAAACTTGTCCCCAAAATCAAAACAACTGCGACAAACAAAATTTTATTTGATTTCATGATTATTCCCCATTTAACCATTTTTATTTTTTATCATTATCTTCACTAATTTTATCGAGAGAAGGAATATCAAATTTCTCTCCTAATCGTCCTATTGTTTCGAGATCAATTTTACCAACAATATTAACAAAAGCAGCTTGATCGTTTTTGTCAACAGCCACTACGAATAATCCAATAATGTTCTCATCGCCTTGGGTTTTAATAAAAACATTCGCTGTTTCGTTTTTATCCCGCACTTTTACTATTTGCTGCCAATCTTTTTTTGTTAGATCGTTTTCAAGTGATTTAACTTTATCCTTAATTTTCTGTTCATTCCGTTCATTAACATCGTATGCGTTTACTTTTATTAGATGGATGCCGCTAAGTAATTCACTTAATGCAGGATCTTCCTTTTTGGTTAGTTTGGAAACCATTTTAATCAGATTTCCTTCGATTAAAACCTCAACAACTTCGTCGCCGGTTTCGAGAGAAGATAAATCTCCAAATTCAATGTAGCCAGGCATCTTTTTAACCTCTTCCTTTTGAGCAACCGCAACGCTTATAGCTGCCAGAAAAAATATCACAATTATTTTAGTTAGTGTTTTCATTTTTTCCCCCTTCGAGAAATAGATTATTTATTGTGTTAATACTTTTATTAATTGGTTTGCCAACTCTTTTGCCAAAGACTTCGTCTGTAATTGTTGATTGTGTTTTGTTGAATACTTTGCCGATTAAGGCAAGCGATTCTTTGATTTGCTTGTTTGCTTGCAGTACTTCTTCTTTTGAATAAGAGCCGTAATTATTTTCATTTCTATTAATATTAAATACAACCGAGAATATTATCAGCAGTGTCGCCGCCGTAGCAACATATGCCGTCGCCCGTGGATTCAGAACAAACATTGTGAACAAATCATCTTTGAAAGATTTCTTTTTGCTTTCGGTCATCTTTACCGAGCTCAGCACTTTTTCAACTATTTCGTCGGGACATTCATCAATTTTTATGTTATGAACTCCACCATAAGTTGATCTATACTCTTCAAATAATTTTTTTATTTCCGGGTTTTTTAGCGCGAGATAACGGACATGTATTTTGTCCACAATTCTGGCATCGTTATAAGCAACCGAGATAATTTTATTTAATAAGTGTTCGTCCATTTTATAAAACCTCTTGGGATTTATAATTTTTTAATTCTTCTTGCAATCTTTTTCGTGCTCGTAGCAAATATACTTTAACGCTATTCATCGGTATATCCAGGGACTTACTAATTTCTTTATATTTCATTCCGTGCAATTCGAACAATATAAAAATGCTTCTTAAATTTTCCGGCAATTTCTGAATTGCTTCTTTTACCTTGTCGGCCATCATAATTACATGCGTTTTGTACATTGGATTTAGTAAATAAATTTCATTCTCTGTTGCAGTAAACAACTCCTCATCAAATGAGAGGTCGCGTTGTGATTCTTTCGATCTCTTTCGCAAATAATCGATGCATTGATTGTGTGTTGTTTTCATTATCCATGTTTTAGCCGCTGCTATCTTAAAGCTATTGAGGTTATTCCAAATCTTTATAAGAACATCTTGAGTAACATCTTCAGCATCCATCCTGTTTTTCAGCATTAACAGCGAATAACTGTAAATTCGATTCTTGTATTGCTGAAACAGCACTTGATATATTGTTGTCTTAACATTCATAATTTCTGCTATTAGAGACGAAGGTCGTCAAGAAAATGTTACAGCTTTAAAAAAATTCTTTTTACACAAGGATAAAAATTAGGAAAATGTTACAATCTTAAATTCCCAACAGCTCGTGGCGAATTACAATAACATCAATTTTCTATATTTTAAAATGAGTTATTGGGGAATTATCTGTCTTTTAAAATTTTTTGATAATTGAGGTCTGTCGTTTGAAATTTATGATTGGCCAATGCTGTTAACTTAAGAGTTCCTTCATCAATATTTCGTTACGAACAAGGTGCTCAAACGATTTTGTAATAAATTTAACATTTGATGAAAGCGCCATAAATCTGGCTTTGAGCGACTCTGAGTCATGGGCATTTACAACAATTACTTCAACATTATCTTTTAATTGTTTTTTGAATAGCGCTTTGATATGCAGATCGGCATCGGATAAAGAATACCCGATAAACATAATCCGTTTTGCAATCCTAATTTCGCGCGACGCTTCGCTCGTCAATTGCGAAATAACCGGATGTGAAAGAGTTTTTATATAAGACGGCGGCATTATGAGAGTTTCAAATTCTGTTCCGTCCTGAGGGCAGACATATTCGTATTCTTTTTTTTCAGGATATGTGTAACCGAGAAATTTTCCTTTAATCAAATCTATCTTTCTATCCCAGGGTGTCAGCAAGGTTTGATTGCAGCAATTGCAGTATTTCCAATTAAGGCTGCCGTGAAGTTTAATAATTTTTATCGGCACGGGATTTTTATTTTCACTTACTTCAACCGGCTCACGTGGGTTTATCCAGTAGTTGAACTGTTTCAGGTCAACGCTTTTTTCATAATTCATAAAATGGATGCAGTAATCGAGATACCCAAAGGAACGGAAGAATTCCTCAAAAGCTTGTTCGAGCAGAGTGTCGTAATTTAATGTAATTATCGAAACGTTTGGATTGTATTTCTTTATGGCTCCCCAAAACAAGTTGTAGTATTTGCTTTTTTGGTTTGTGCGCAAATCCACGATGTAATGAATAAGTTTTATAAGGCGCTCTTTGATAGTTCGTAAATTTAGATTCGTGTATCTTGCACTGAGGCTTTCGTTCTGTTGAATAAAATAATCGAGGAATCCGAAAACTGCTTCGAGCTGCGGATTTGCAGACGAACTTTGTTTGTATATAAAATTATCGTGAATAAATTGAATAACTTGTTTCCCTATTTCGGATTTTTCAATTTCCGGTATTTTCCCGGAAAGAATCATCGGCAATAAATGTCTTTGCAGTGGTACACCGTCGGGATGAGATGCCCCGGCGCCGAGAACAAAAACCACATCGCGGTGCGAGGCATATTGTATGTATTTGTAATTTTGGTTCATCGGCTAATTTTATATTCGTGTCAAAAGAAATTTTTGTCACGCATAAAATATAAGCAAGATTTCGAACATAGATTAGCTAATATTTTGAAGGCAAAAACAACATGTTGTTTAAGTTATTATTTGTTTAATTCCAATAATATTAGTTTCTTCCCTTTTGTATTCCTTATATTGGTCGGTTTGTAAGCGAGTTCAAAAATTGTAGATTTTTTTATATATGGTTTATACTTCATCTCGGCTGTTTTAAATTCTTCTTCTATCTCGCCGCCTTTAACCGCAACAAGATAAGCTTTCTCTTTTATCAACGGCAGTGAATATCGAAGCAAAATAATAAACGGGACCGTAGCCCGACTCACAATAAGATCGAAAGAGTCGGCATATTTCTCTTTAAATTCTTCACTCTCAACACGGGAGTTTTCGGCGATAATATTGCTCAGTTTTAGCTTATCGATAAATTCTTTTACTGCTATTATTTTTTTTGATGTTGAATCTGCAAGAACGCCTTTCAAAAACGGACGGACAATTGCCAGTGGAACTCCCGGGAAACCTCCGCCGGTGCCAATATCTAAAAAATGGTTTACTTTTTCCGGAATAAAATGAGAGAGGTACGAGGAAATGAAAATGTGGTTTTCGACAATGTTTTTAACGTCTTTCCGGGAGATTAAATTAACCTGCTCGTTTTTTTCTGCAACAAGAGCAGCAAATGACGCTAATCTTTCTAATTGATCTTCATCGTTGCCGAGTGAATTTTCCCAAAAGAACTGTTTTAATTCCCTTAAATACTGTTCTTGTTGATTCAAAAATATCCCATATAAAATTCGGAAATTAACTTTTCAAATATACTAATAACACAGAAATATCCGAAGGAGAAACTCCCGATATCCGCGATGCCTGCCCGATTGACCGGGGTTTAATTCTGACAAGCTTCTCCCGTCCCTCGGTTGACATCGCCTTTAGATTGCGATAATCGAAATTTAATGGAATGTTTGTGCTCTCAAGTTTTTGCATTTTGGAAATCAAATCAATCTGCCGGTTAATGTATCCTTCATACTTCAATTCAATTTCTACTTGCTCAAGAGCTCTTTCGTCGGACAATAAAATTTTCGAAATCGGAAATTTGTCCTGGTTGATCGTATGTAATAATTCTTTCAAGGTCAATTCAGGGCGTTTAACTAATTTCGAAATTGTCTCCGAGTTGTCGGTTGGAGAACAACTTTTCGTTTCTAAATAATTATTTATTTCCGCCGGTGCAATTCTTATTGTATTAAATTGTCTTACGCTTTCCTTAATCAACGATTCCCTATTTTCGAGTTCGCCAATCATCTCTTTGGGAATCAGCCCGAGTTCGTATCCATATTTTAAAAGTCTCCGATCGGTATTATCCTGCCGCAACACTAATCTATGTTCGGCGCGCGATGTAAACATTCTATACGGCTCGTCTGTCGATTTACCCACAAGATCATCAACCAATACGCCGATGTAGGCTTCACTTCTTTTAAGTGTAAAATCTTTTCTTTCCTGAATTTTTAGCGCTGCATTTATTCCGGCAACAAGTCCCTGCCCTGCGGCCTCTTCATAACCAGAAGTACCGTTGATTTGTCCAGCAAAATATAAACCTTCGATTCGTTTTGTCTCAAGAGTTAAGTCAATTTGATATGGGGGGAAGTAATCGTATTCTACCGCATAACCAGGACGTACCATTTCGGCTTCTTCAAGTCCTTTTACTTTTCGAACAGCCTCCAATTGTATTTCCGCCGGAAGCGATGTTGCGAACCCATTCAAATAAATTAAATCGGAATTCAATCCTTCCGGTTCAAGAAAAAGTTGGTGCCGATCTTTGTCTGCGAATCTCACAATTTTATCTTCAATTGAAGGACAATATCTTGGGCCAACCCCCTGAATTACACCACGAAAAAGCGGAGATCTATCGAAACCTTTTTCTAAAATTTTATGAATGCTTACATCGGTATAAGTTAGATGGCAGCTTAATTGTGGCAAATATGGAAATTCATTTTTGTTAGTTCGCAACGAAAAAGGCTGCGGAATTTCATCACCCGGCTGCTCTTCGAGAACATCAAAATTTATCGTACTCTTTCTCAATCGCGGAGGGGTTCCGGTTTTTAATCTGCCGGAAATGAAACCCATATCTTCCAAGCATTTTGTTAATCCAACAGCTGCTTGTTCGCCATATCTTCCCCCAACAAAAGAATTCATTCCGGTGTACATTAATCCATTTAGAAACGTTCCGGAACATACGATCAAAGCCTTACAGCTAATTTCTTCTCCCCGGGCTGTGCGCACGCCTAATATTTTTTTATTTTCCTCAATCGCCTCTGTTACAATATCTTCTATTACTGTAACGTTGGGGGTTGATAATACTACACGTGACGCTTCTTCGGAATACAGTTTTCTATCGGACTGACATCTTCCCGCCCAAACAGCAGGGCCTTTCGATTTATTTAATATTCTAAATTGAATCCCGGTTCTATCTGCAATCAAACCCATTACACCACCGAGGGCATCAATTTCATGAACAAGATGGCCTTTTGCGCTTCCACCAATTGCAGGATTACACGACATTCTTCCGAATGCATGCTTGTCCATGGTTACAAAACCAACACTACAATTCATTTTAGCAGCGACAACTGCGGCTTCAACTCCGGCATGTCCGCCGCCAACAACTATCAAATCAAAATATTTCATTATTCCCTTCCGTTTCACGTGAAATGTAATTTACGACCATCCCCTTTTCTCTCGGAATAAAAATCCTATCCTCTTGGTAATTTTCACGTGGAACTGAATTATTTCCCAATACAAAATTTCGAAAATATGTTATTTAATATATCGTCGCTTGTTACCTTCCCAATGATTTCACTAAGCGCGTCCTCAGCATTTCTCAAATCAACCGAAATAAATTCAGCAGATAATTTTTTATAGATGGATTCTTTTGCGTTTTCTAAACTGCCCTTAGCTTTCCGTAAAGATTCGTAATGACGGATATTTGATACAATCGCCGCCCTTTCGCTGTAGCTTTGGTTCCCAACTCCCTTTTCTTTCAGGCACTTTAAGAATACATCCATCCCTTCCCCTGTCAGTGCGGAAATTTTAATATCTGCTCTTTCCAAACAATCTTTCATCAAATCTATTTTATTCATCACTATAGAAATTTTTTCTTTTACGGTTAACTCAAGAAGTTCAGTATATAATTCTTCCGAAAAGCCGGTTAGTACATCATTAATAAACAAAACAATATCCGCATCTTTTATTGATTGCCTGCTTCTCGCAACTCCTTCCTGCTCAATTGAGTCTTGAGTGGTTCTAATTCCCGCGGTATCAAATAGCCTAAAAAGTATTCCATCAATCGAAACCTCTTCACGTAAAACATCGCGCGTTGTGCCTGGAGTTTCGCTTACAATTGCCCGCGATTCTTTTAAAATATAATTGAGCAATGATGATTTTCCAACATTGGGTTTTCCTACAATTGCAACATTAACACCATCTCTAATCACCCGACCGAATGAATAAGTTGAGAGCAGCAAGTTTATCTCATCAACAACACTATCTATATTATTTACAATTTGAGCGGACGAAAGAAATTGCAAATCTTCTTCAGCAAAATCTAATTCAAGCTCCATTAACGACGAGGTGTTAACAAGTTTTTCCCGGAGTGAATTGATTTTTAAGGACAACAAACCATCAAGTTGGTTCCTTGCGCCCCTCAACGAAGCTTCGGTTCTGGAGTGAATTACATCCACCACAGCCTCGGCTTGAGCAAGGTCAATTCTTCCATTCAGAAATGCCCGCTTAGTAAATTCTCCGGGTTCAGCGATTCGAACATCTTGTTTAATTAGTGTTTCAATAATTTTCTGCGCAATTAATGGGCTTCCGTGCGTACTGATTTCAACCGAATCTTCACCGGTATATGAATTAGGGCCAATAAACACAGAAACTAAAACATCATCAATTGTTTCGCTCTCACCAATAATTTTTCCATAATGTATCGTATGAGTCGGAGATTCCGTAATTCTCTTTTTGCCAGAAAATATTTTATCAATCGATTCAATGCTTTTTTTTCCACTGATTCTTATTACCGATATGGCTCCGACACCTGGCGGTGTAGCAAGTGCGACAATTGTATCATCGTAGAATGTGTTCATCACTATCTTTAAAAAATTAGTCGGCAAATATAGTCAAATTCGTTTCTCTCAACAACAACTTGCCGGTGTAACTTATTTTGTCCTAATTACTTATGGCGATACTGCAATTGCTTTCGTAAACACCGGGAAAATCAGTCATATGATTTCCTTTGCATGGCTACAACGATTTCCCTCATCCGTAATGTCCGACATGCATGCTTCTTTCTAACCGCTAAAGAATTCATTGTTGCTTCGATTTATTCTTTAATGGTTGATTTTATTTTAATTTGTATTTATCAAATCCTGACCTTGCCGGGTGTGTGAAACTTTTCGTTCGGTATTTTTGTAATATTTCTCGTTCGATAATAATAAATACTCTTTGTTTATTTTTGTATTATTGAAAAGAAAAACTAAAGTCGAGGATAGACATGGCGTTTAATCTTAATAAGCTTACTGTTAAGGCTCAAGAGACAATTCAGACCGCAGTTGAAATTGCTCAGAATTATAACAACCAGATTGTTGAACCGGAACATATTGTTGCCGCGATGATGCAAGATTCATCCGGTATTGCTTCGTCAATTTTACAAAAGACGGGAATAAATCTTAGTAAAATAAAAATTAAAGTGGGAGAACTCCTCGAAAAGCTTCCGAAGGTAACCGGGGCCGGTGTTGGAAATCAACAATTATCTGTTGGTTCTGGAAAATTACTCGATAAATCAGCCGATGAGGCAAAGAATTTAAAAGATGAGTATGTATCAACCGACCATATTTTGCTTGCCTGCATTAATGATTCGGGAAATGTTGGAAAATTGTTTTCCGAAAACGGAATAACACGCGAATTAATTCTATCAGCTCTTCGAGATATTCGGGGAACGCAGCGGGTTACCTCTCAAAATCAAGAAGACACATATCAATCATTAAAAAAATTCGGAAGGGATTTAAATGAGCTTGCAAAATCCAACAAACTCGATCCTGTAATTGGCAGAGACGAAGAAATTAGAAGAGTTCTTCAGGTGTTGTCGCGAAGAACAAAAAACAATCCTGTGTTGATAGGCGAGCCCGGAGTTGGCAAAACTGCAATCGCAGAAGGCATTGCACATCGAATAGTTTCCGGTGACGTTCCCGAAACATTAAAAACTAAGCGAATCGTTGCGCTTGACCTGGGAGCCCTGGTTGCCGGCACACAATTCCGCGGTCAGTTTGAAGAACGTGTAAAAGCAGTTGTGAAAGAAGTCCAACAATCGAACGGTGAAATTATTTTATTCATTGACGAACTTCACCAACTTGTTGGTGCAGGAAGAACCGAAGGCGCAATGGATGCTGCTAACATTTTAAAACCCGCTCTTGCCCGTGGCGAACTCCATGCAATAGGGGCAACCACACTCAATGAATTTAAAAAATATATCGAAAAAGATCCTGCGCTCGAGAGAAGATTTCAACCGGTGCTTGTTCCCGAACCAAACGAGGAAGATACAATTTCTATTTTACGCGGACTAAAAGAACGGTACGAAGTTCATCACGGCGTTCGAATTACAGATGGTGCAATTATAGCTGCCGCTCAGCTTTCAAATCGATATATACCCGATAGATTTTTGCCCGACAAAGCAATCGATTTGATTGACGAAGCAGCATCAAAATTACGAATAGAAATTGATTCAATGCCGGAAGAACTTGATTCAATTGAAAGAAAGTATAAACAGCTTGAAATTGAACGCGAGGCATTAAAAAGAGAAAAGGACGAAGACTCGGCAAAAAGACTCGAAGAATTATCCCGCGAACTAAGTGAGTTGAACGAACAAAGAAAAATCCTGAAAAGTCATTGGCAATTAGAGAAAGATAAAATTCAAAAAATTCGATATATGAAAAGCGAGATCGAAAAGATCAAATCTGATGCCGACCGCTATGAACGAGATGGTGATTTGGGAAAAGTTGCAGAGCTACGATATGGCACAATCAACGAACTTGAGAAAAACATGCGAACCGAGGCAAGTCAATTGGCTTCCATTCAAAAAGACAGAAAAATGCTGAAGGAAGAAGTTGATGCCGAAGACATTGCCGAGGTTGTTGCAAAGTGGACCGGAATACCGGTTAGCAAAATGCTCGAAAGCGAAAAGAGCAAGTTGGTTCGAATGGAAGAAGCGCTTCACAACCGGGTTATTGGGCAAGACGATGCTGTCTCCGCAGTTGCGAATGCAATCCGAAGATCGCGTGCCGGGCTGCAAGATTCAAATCGTCCGATCGGTTCATTCATTTTTATCGGAACAACCGGTGTGGGGAAAACCGAATTAGCAAGAGCGCTCGCAGAATTTTTATTCAATGACGAGCATGCAATGATTCGAATAGATATGTCCGAGTACATGGAAAAATTTTCTGTTTCGAGATTGATTGGCGCTCCTCCGGGATATGTTGGTTATGAGGAAGGTGGACAATTAACCGAGGCTGTAAGACGGCGACCATATTCGGTTCTGCTATTGGACGAAATAGAAAAAGCTCACCCGGAAGTTTTCAACATTCTTCTTCAAGTACTTGACGATGGGAGATTGACCGACAATCAGGGAAGAACGGTCGATTTCAAAAACACAATTATAATAATGACATCCAATATTGGTTCGCACCTTATCCAGGAAAAACTGCATGAAATAAATGAAGATAATTTCAACGATATTTTGGGGGAACTGCGGGTTCAGTTATCGGAACTTTTGCGCCAAACAATACGCCCGGAATTTCTAAATAGAATTGACGAAATAGTTTTGTTCAAACCGCTGCTTCAAAAAGAACTGATGAAGATAATCGATATCCAGCTTCAACGTGTTGGAAAAATGCTCGCGGAGAAGAATCTCTCGCTCGAAATTAAAGATGATGTAAAAGAATTTCTTCTTCAAATGGGATACGATGTTACATACGGCGCCCGTCCGCTAAAACGGGTAATTCAAAAATATTTAGTAAATCCTTTATCCACGGAATTGCTGCTAAATAAATATGAAGCGGGCGATAAAATATTTGTTTTTTATCCGGGTGCTGGAAAGCTGGAATTCAAAAAGGTGTAATGTTTTCTAAATTACTTCATGTAAAAAACCATAGAGAAAAACACCACCCACTGATTTAAAGAAACCGGCGCGGTAATTCCGGGTGATGTTCCCTTAATCGACAGAACACATTCGCCAAATGTATCCAAATACTTAAAATTACTCTTTGTTACTTTAAGGATGTTGAATAAGTTTGATAGTCAATTTTTATGGATATTCTTTTATGATCAAAAAAGCCCTTCTTTCGCTCAACCTCATTGCTCTTATAATCACGGGAAGTGTTTTTTCTCAAACACAAAATCTTTATATGCCACTCGATATTAAAAAGGCATACGATAACGGGACGCGTTCTTATGACGGAAAACCGGGAATCAATTACTGGCAGAACAAATCGGATTACAAAATAAAAGCAACTCTATTACCCGACAGCAGCAAACTGATCGGGCAGGAAGAGATTACTTATTTTAACAATAGTCCCGACACATTAAAAAATATTACAATAAGATTGTATCCCGACATATTAAAAAAAGGAGCTGCCCGCGATTGGTACATCGGGCCGGCCGAACTTCATGATGGCGTTGATATCTCTTTGTTGATTATTGACGGCGACACTTTAAACGTCCGGGACAGGAGTTCCGGAGTGTTCCGGGGTTCGACAAATATTTTTGTGCGATTAAAAAATCCGATTCCGCCAAACGGTAAAAGTAAATTAAGCATCAATTGGAGTTTCTATATTCCACAAATTCTAAAAGTACGCATGGGCAATTACGGTAACGGTGAATTCTTTGTCGCGTATTGGTATCCTCAAATTTCAGTTTATGATGATATCGATGGGTGGGACAATCTTGATTACGAAGGAAGCGTTGAATTCTATAATGATTTGAATAACTATGATTTTGAGATTACCCTTCCGGGGCGATTTGTTGTTTGGGCCACCGGCGAATTAAAAAATCAGGAAGAGGTTTTTCAACCCGGAATTATCGAAAAAATTAATGCCGCTCAAAAATCGGATTTCCCGGTGAACATTATTTCAGCAGATGATTTTAAAAACAATTCGGTTACTCTCAACAACGAAGAAAACACATGGAAATTCATTGCCGAAAATGTTGCTGATGTTTCTTTCTGTATAAGCGACGGCCATGTGTGGGATGCAGCAAGTGTTGAAGTTGAGCCTGGCAGACGCGTCCTCACATCGGCAGTTTATGCAGACAGTACGATTCATTGGAACGAAGCCGCTAAATTCGCTTACGAAACAATTAAGTATATGTCGTTTGAACTGCCGGGCTATCCGTATCCATATCCGCAAACCACTTCTTTCTGTAACGGGAATAGAGGCGGCGGGATGGAAACCCCGATGATGGCGAACGACGGTGCGCCGGAAGAAAGGGCAAGCAGTATCGGGTTAGTTTTTCATGAAATATCCCACACTTACTTTCCGTTTTTTATGGGAACAAACGAACGAAAATACGCATGGATGGATGAAGGCTGGGCAACATTCTTTCCGCGCGATGTAGTAAAATCGTTCGAGCCCGATCATGATGCAATTGAAAGGATTACCCGCGAGTACGAACGAAACGCCGGAAAGGAGGCAGAACTTCCGCCGATGGTTTTGTCATATTCAAACACAACGGATTACGGGCGGACAGCAATCTATAATCGCCCTGCGCTTGCCTATTATGCATTGAAGGAATTGCTCGGCGCCGATCTCTTTAAAGCTGCTCTTCGTGAATATATGAACAGATGGCGCCTCAAACATCCAATCCCGTACGATTTCTTTTACACATTTAATGATGTTGCAAAAGAAGATTTGAGCTGGTTTTGGAAACCATGGTTCTTTGAATACGGTTATCCCGATCTTGCAATCAAGGATGTTTCGTTTGAAAATGATGAAATAAAAATCATTGTCCAAAAACCTGGAAATATTCCCGTTCCGGTAAAATTAAAAATTCTTTTTGAAGATGGCGCCGAACAAGAATTAAATGAATCGGCAAGAATTTGGAAAGATGGGAAATCCGAAACGGTTTTAACTTACACCACTTCAAAGACGGTTAAAAAAATTGTACTTGGCAATGAACTGATTCCCGATGCAAACAAAAAGGATAATCTTTTTGAGCCAACCAAATAGTAATTCGAAGCTAAGCTTCGATAAAACAAAATAGTGTAAACGAAAGATATGGGTAATGAGTACCGAGAACTTATCTCAATACTCACTACTCCATCCTCATATCTCTTTAATACAATTAAAATTGCAACCGGAGAAGACAATGGAAAAACTGAAATCGTTTTTTAATACAACACTGCTCGGCGGTCTGCTTGTTGTGCTGCCGCTTGTAATTTTGCTTTTGGTATTAAAAGGACTTTACGAATTCATATTCGATAAACTCGAACCGCTTACAGTTTTATTAACCGAGACCACCAAGCTAAATACTTTTGTTGCCGGTTTAATTACTTTCTTTTTTATACTTGGAATTTGTTTTATTATGGGATTATTTCTTCAGACACGACTCGGAAGTATGTCCTATAAATTTATTGAAGAAAATTTTTTGAAAAAGATTCCGGGCTTTCGAATTATAAAAGAAACAGTCGCGCAGATATTCGGCTCGCAGAAAGCTTTGTTTCATGGTGTTGCGCTTGTTGATTTGTACGGATGCGGAACGTTGTTAACCGCGTTTATTACGGATCGGCATGAGAATGGAGATTACACAGTATTCATTCCTTCAAGCCCCGCGCCAACCGGTGGAATGATCTACCATTTGAAGAAAGAAGCCGTGCGTGAAGTGGACTATCCTGCCGACCTGGCAATGAAAACAATTTTAAGTCTCGGCGCAGGCTCGCATGAGTTAGTGAAGCGGGTGGTGAATTGATTATTTGCTAAGCGCTTTTTAATTCGCCTTTATTGTATTTATGAATAACGCTGGAGATTAATGTTTGATACGGAATTCCTTCTTCAATCGCCTTTACTTGAATATCGTGATAATCTTTTGATGTAAGGCGTATATTAATCCGTTTGTTTTTTAAAATACTTTCCTTTGCAGCTTTCACATATACTTTTTTACTGCTCTTTTTGATGGATTTCCATTCCCCCTTTTTATATGACTCCATCAACTCTTTTTCTTCTTTGTCGATGTATTTCATTTTACAAACATCCTGTTTTGTGTGCCTATTTAGCACAGACGAAAACTAAAAAAGATTACTTACTATATCAATCCCATTAGTAGTCTTTCAGCGAATGTATATTCAATAAAGCAACAAACATTGAGCGGGATAGCTTACCCCACCACGACCTGGCGATAAAAACTATTTTGAGTCTCTGCGCAGGATTATACGAGTTGGTAAAGAAAGTAATTGAATAATTTAATCAAATCGAATTCCGAATAATCCGCCATTCTCTGTGGCATCATTGAGTTTTACAGGTAGTATATATTTATTTAAATCAAATCCCTTTTCTTTTTCTTTGAATGCGTCATCCTCGTTCATTGTTACTATATATTGGAATCCTAATTCTTCTGCCGTTTTCGCGCCGACACGCAATGCACTTATTACCTGCCGACCATCAACACCGTCAAAGATGTGGCTATCATGAATTAAAAAGCCTGGTCCAATTCCACGTTGATTACATAAACGCATTAGCATCATATCAAAACAAAATATCTGCATATTTTTAATTCCCTCGCTACGCGATCCATGAATATCAAAACGGAACGCCGGTCCATTTATTGTAAAGTCCACTAACATGCTTCCTGCGTCTTCATAAAGCTGTTTAGATGTTTGTTCATATGCTAGAATTGCCATAGACAGGTGTTCTTTTTGTTCTGTGAAGTTTCGACGCAATCTTTGTAAAAGATGATTTCTTTCAATTTCTAATTCGCTTTTTATTCCCTCTAATTTTTCAGCAGTTTCTAAACGTTGACGTAAAATTTCCACATCTGATTCAAGTCGTCCAACCTCGGCTTGTAATTTCATGAAATGATCAAGTGCTCCGTAACTTTTCAACAGATTCATAATTTCGGAACGTCTTTTGTCCAGTAAAATCTTTTCCTTATTGCGAGATTCAATTCTATTTTGAGCAGCACTCAACCCACTAACTAAATAATCTCGACGATTTTTAATAACTGATTCGTGAAATAACGCAACTTCTTCATATCGTTTTTTTATTAATGAGGGAAGCGAAATGCCAACTTCTTTGTAAACTAATTCAAGGTCGGACATCCTAGGAGGCAGTTCTGATTCAATTGCTTTCTCCAAATCTCTTATGACTGCGAGGTCAATAGTATTTTCATTCGCTAACTCACTAAGCTTGTGGGTGAGCTCATCGGCGATTGCTTCAAATTCACTGTACTGTGGATGTACGTGAAACATTTGCACGTTTTCTTTTAATTTTTTCAATCGATCTTCTTCTACAGTCAATTGTGTCCGTAAAAGACCTGCATTGCCTATAATATTACTAAAAGCCCCTGCTTTTGTAGCTTTTTTCAATTCATCAAGAGTTTTTTCCTTATCCCTGACGGATTGCCAATCTTTTGCTATATGCCAATCCATTCCGAACAAAAACATTAATGCCATCTGGTAATCGAACGTTGCTTGCATAGATGCCTGTTTTTCGGGGGTGATAAAAGCATTGCTAACAGCGCGTCGTACAAAATATGCAAATAGAGAGCGGAATGTGGGACCACGGTCTTCTTCAATCGCACTATTTAAATGAAACATTTTCTGCCCTAGTAAATTCATCCAGTCAGTCATTGTTTTTAAGTCGCCATTAACCGAAACACCGCTTCTGCTTTTATTTTGTCGCTCTACTTTAACAATTTCTTTTTCTAAGTCGAAGACCATACCAAAAGAATAGTTTTGCAATGCATCGGAACTGAAAGGAGTCTTCTCTTTGATTTCTGCGCCGGTTAAAAAATGTACTGTTTCAATAAAACTGGTTTTCCCCGCCCTGTTGCGTGTTTGTCGAATTGACGCCCCCTCTGTCTTTTCAGCTAATAGCACATTTAGCCCCGGATGGAGTTCGATATTTTTAAATGACGGTAAAGTACTATAAAGACGATGAATCATTCTAAAGTTCTCCGTCTTAAAAGACCATCTATAATTTCAATGCAGTTTATTGTGTAAAGTAAATCGAGCGCCAAGACAAACCAATCATAATTTCCGGGACTGGATTTGTACATTTTTTCCCAAACAGCTGAAATTGTCCTTGGTTCATCAAGATGAATCAATATTTTTGCTCCAAGGGTCAATAGAGCATTTTCCTGCGATATATGCTTTGAAGGTAATATCATTTATTAATTTTTAGGTTCTTCAAATATATCACACCTTTCGAAAAAATATGAGATGATTGCTAATACAGCCATTTCGTGTTCTGCGGTTCCTCTTAAAGAACCACCGATCCATGTTTGTAACTCATGAAAAATTTCGTTTGGTAAAAATGAGTTGCGAAGGATTTCATACTTTTCTCGAAAAGTTACTGCAATGTTTTCTCCAAAGGTTGGATCATACCATTTATTAAAAAATTCCTCAACCAGCGAAGCTTTTGTCATGCCTTCTTTAATTAAAATAGATATTGATTCTGATAATTGATTTGCTTCAATTTTATTCGGGGGTACTTGTTTTACCGGCGAATTGAAATCGGGTCTCTTTAACCTAATTGTTTCTAGCAACACTTTAATTTCTTCAAAGCCTAAGCTTAACTTACTGTTGTTATCGGGGGCATTTCCAAACCAGGATTCTAAATCATCCTTTTCTAAATGGTGAAATATTTCGCGTAATTTTTCTAATCCCCATATGTCTAATTTAATTCCCTGATTTAATTTTTCTAGTTCAAGAATTTTCTTTTGGATATGTGCGGGAATACCTTCGGAAGCGTTATGCACAAAAGCCCATTTATCAAAGTATTTGTTCCAATATTTTAGTGCTCCATTAAAATCATCATCAATTTTTTTATTAGCTTCAGTTGCTTTCATTTCGTTGGGTGCGTAAACCTGAAATAGCCTTCTTTCAGATTTTAAAAATCCATCATTCTTTTGATCGCCTTGTTTTCCCCATGGTCGGCACGGCATGAAATCACCCTTAAATGCTCTGTCCATAAGCTCATTGAAAAAACCTTGAAATGCGTTTCCCTTGGCTTTAAGAAAAGCATTTTCAAATTTTACATCATAATATGCTTTTGTCAACAGGTCCATTTGATTCAAACGAGTTACTCTACATTAACAGAATATTTTAAAACTTTTATCTATTAATAATTTTTCTGTATTCTTTTTTTGGTGATTTTGAATTAATAAAAAATCGATTCTAATCTCAGTTTCATAATTAATTATTATATATCCAACTTTGGTTTAAAATTATATCTGGAATTTTCAACGTGGTTAAACATACGGTTCTAAAAATATTAAATCAATAGAGTCCATTTCCAACAAACAAATTATTTATTCCACTTATAACCCTTATTCCACTCAATAAATGCAGTTACCATTTCCGCGTTGCTGCCTATCCAGGTTTTTACTTCGTCGTTGTCGGTACAAAGCAAAATCAAATGCACAAATGTTTCTGTAAACCTATTGCGATACATCTCTGTAAAGTACGGCACATAATAATTCCAGATAAAACCTGGATATGCTTTCTTCTCGCTTAAGTTGTTCATCAATGCAAAAAATTTATCGAACTCATAGACAAGCCATTGCACCTCGGATTTTTCTTCCTCTGTTTTGGAATAGCGGGCAGCATGAACCAAACCAAGACTTACTTCTAAAGATCTTAAATCTCCGTCAATAGCATCTGAATCCGGCGATACGGTTATTGTTACACTTGCCGACAACTTTACTGATTCCGATAGAATTTGCTGCATTACGTCAAATGCCTCCGGCGATCTTTTTGAATACGGCTCAAGAATTAAAAATCTTGAAAATGCTAAAACTGCCGGAACGTTTTTGTTCATAAAATCATAAAGATTGGCAAGCGCGAGATGGCTTCCGGGGTGTTGCGGATTTAATTTTAATGCCGATTGAAAACAAATCCGCGCGCTATCAACGTTTTTTATTCCATAATATGTGAGTCCAAGATTATACGGAAACAGGTAGTATGAAGGCTCAATTTCCATCCCCTTATTATATGCCTCTATCGCTTCTTGCGGCTCTTCTAAATTATCTAACGCGTTACCGAGATTAAGATAAAAAAGCGGACGATACTTCGAATCATATTTAAGCCCGTCGCGCGCATAATCAGCGGCGGCGTCATAATCCCTATTTGCAAAGCACGAATACGAAATCTCATACAGGGCTTCAGTGTTTGATGGATTTTCGTCCAACACCGATTCATACGCCTGTATCGCCTCATTAAATTTTCCTTTGTCGTGTAGTGCAATCCCAATTTTTATCAAACTATCCTGTTTTGCAGTGGAAGCACTTGGAGTGAGCAAGCTATCCTGCGCTTGTGTTGCGCCGTATAAAAACAAAATAACGAAAATTATCCCGATGTATGATTTCAATTCTATCCCTTCCTCTCAAGTTTAATTGTACCGTTTGATTCCGGGGGAAGTGTCTCACCCGAAAAATAGATCACAATTTTTTCCGGTTTGAATTCGCTGTCTTTAAAATAAAATTTGACAAACCAGTTATTCACAAAATGTTTAGTCTCTTCCCGTGCGGTTTCGCGAATGAGTGAGATTTTTTCGACAGCGATGTATTTCAATCTTTCGGTGAGTTCGCTTCGCAATTTTTCTTTCACTTCTTCAACGTCTCGTAAAAAGCTGCCTTCCTTTTCAGTTATTTCCATTTTCGAAACATCCACCGCGGGCGCTCCGCATTGAATCGGCGGGGCTATGACAATTATGCTTTTGTCAACTTCTTCCCAGCGGAAAACCCATTTTTCTTTCAAGTCGATAAAGTATGTGTACTCAACCGGTATTTGAAGTTCAACGACAACATCCGGCAGCGAAATTAAATCCCAAAGAATACTTTGTGAATCAGTCTTTGAAAATTTATCCAACGATTTAACCGAAGCCACCTGCAGCAGATTTGAGCCTTCCATTTTTGTAACATAGGATTGAAATTCATTAACTACATTGCCGGTGTTAAAGTTCTCGGAAATATCGGTAATGGCTTTGCTTGACATGTTAAGCAAATAAATTACGAGATAAACCACACCCGCCATTACAACTGCCGATACACCAACCTTTATCAGAACGGTTGAAATTATTCGTCCAAAAACTCCGGAGCGACGTTTTTTGTTATAAAACTCCCCTTCTTCGTTCGGCATAATGTTTCCCCGCTTTGTATAAAATTACAGGTTATTATTTAAAACACTGTCTCTCACAAATACTTAATTGCCATCAGATTACTGAAATAAAGTTTTTATTTCTTCGTAGTTGTCATCATAAAACAGTTTTAAATATTGCTTTGCTTCGTCAAGAGTAATAAAATCCTTTTCGAACATTTTATCCTTCTTCCCGCCCCCGAATCCTAAAAATCCTTTTTGCTCTTCTTTGATTGCGAGTCCAACTACGAAATGAAAGTCATCCGGTTCGCCCACAGCGGAAATATAAAAGTATGAATCCCTGTAAATGTTAACCGCGCTCACGGACGGAAAAGTAGTATCAGGATTTTCCATTTTTTGAATTTCGTCCTTCCATTTGAATTCGTCGAGGTATCTGCACATCTTCTCGTAACTAAACTCCCCTATTCTATCGAATCTTTCGATATCAAAGTCCGCAAGTTGAATCTCGCAAATCAATATAGAATTCACGAACAAGGTCTCCCCTATTTTCCCGTAAGTATTGAAGTTAAATTTTTAATCGGCTCGCCATTCGAATCCACTACCGGGAAATCACCTTTGTAACACCAGTGGCAATAAGCAATATTATTCTCGTTGAAAATAGCGCACATATCTTTATACCAGCGTAAACTTATTTCTTCCGGGATGGCGGGATAAATTCCAAACTCACCGCAATACAAAGGAAGGTTTTTCTCTTTTGCTATTTTAATTGCCGGAGCCATTATTTTTTCGAGTACAGATTTATCAAAATATCCGTTCGCGAAACTTCTCATTATGGCAACAGTAGATTCGGATAAATCTTTGTAATAAGCTGTGTCAACAATCTGTCCGGGGTAATTTACCGGTCCGGTATATTCGGCTATTCCCGTCCAGGGCGCTGTGTGATGCGTTAATGCCATCGGTGAATAACAATGGAAACTCAGAATAATATTGGTATCGTTTTCCGGCAGTTTTAAATCCGGGAAGGTATCCGGCACCTGCCATCTGTTCGATCCAACTACGATTTTTCTTTCCGGTTCGTTAACCCGAAGTGCGGTGATAACCATATTTAAAAGTTTGTTCCAATCTTCCGGATCGTTTGCTACTGCTTCATTTAGAATTTCATACGCAACCATATCGGTCGTATACTGAATTAATTCTTTTGATAACTGCTTCCAAATATCGACCAATTTTTCCTGTTCTTTCGGATCAGTCCACAAAGGATTTGAAGCTGCGATAAAATGATGTGAGCGAATAATGTGCAAGTCAACAATAACGCGCAGATTGTTTTCCAACGACCAATTGATGGCATTGTGCATTAACTCGAATGCTTCTGTTTGCCGGGTTCCAACAGAGTCCCACAACTGTTCTTCGTCGAGGCAAAGTCGCACATGATCGAATTCAGTTTCCGCGATGGTTTTAAAATCTTTTTCTGTGATATAGTTTCGGCGTTCATCACCGCGCTTATCGCTTTGCGACAGCCAATGACTAACATTAACTCCTGTTCGTAATGTAAATTCTTTTGGTGTTTGGTTTTGGGCGAGAGCAAATGAATAGACCAAAACAATGATAGTTAACAACGCTGTTTTCTTTAACATAACATTTTCTCCATCTCGATAAATTTATGTTGGAAAATATAGTTTTTTTATGAAAGAAATATGTTGGATTAATAATAAGATTATGAACAAGATTAAGAGCGCTTTAAAACAATCCTTCTATCGAGAGATAGCGCTCGCCGGCATCGTAGTTAAATCCGAGTATTCTTTTTCCTACGGGAATCTCTGCGAGCTTTTTGTTTATAGCCGCGAGTGTGGCGCCGGAAGAAATACCGCCGAATATTCCTTCTTCTTTTGCCGCGCGCTGCGCAAATTCGTACGCTTCTTCTTTGGTTATTTGAATTGTTCCATCTAATAATTCCGTATATAAATTTTTAGGAATGAATCCCGCACCAATTCCTTGTAAAGGATGCGGTCCCGGTTGCCCGCCTGAAATTACTGGCGATGCCGCAGGCTCAACTGCGAATGATTTCAAACCGGGAAATTTTTCTTTGAGCGCTTTCGTAACACCGGTAATATGTCCACCAGTTCCAACTCCGGTTATTATGTAATCAATGCCTTCCGGAAAATCTTTTAAAATTTCCTGTGCGGTAATATTAATGTGAACTTGTATATTCGCTTCGTTTTCAAACTGCTGCGGCATCCATGCGTTCGGATTCTCCGCAACAATTTCATTTGCTTTAGCAATAGCGCCTTTCATCCCCAACTCGCGTGGTGTTAACACAAATTTAGCGCCGTATACTTCCATTAGTTTTCTTCTTTCAACCGACATTGATTCCGGCATTACAAGAATCAATTCATATTTCTTTACTGCCGCTACCATTGCCAGTCCTATTCCTGTGTTGCCGGATGTCGGCTCAACAATAATATTTCCGGGTTTGAGAATTCCTTTCTCTTCAGCATCATTAATCATTGCAAGCGCAATTCTATCCTTGATGCTGCCGCCCGGATTTGTCCTTTCGAGCTTTAGCCAAACTTCGTGCTTGTCTCCAAACAAATTATTTACACGCACGTGCGGTGTGTTGCCAATTGTTTCCAAAATATTATTTGCCTTCATTGTAATGCCTTTCTATTTAGATAACAAAGTTGATTTCTTCTTCAAATTCTTTTGTGTTGCTTCTTACTTTTACTTCGCTCTTATTATAAACTATCGAGTTTGCCGGAATGCTCTGCGTTATCCATGCGTTGCCGCCGATGATGCTGTTTTTCCCAACTACGGTTTTACCGCCAAGGATAACTGCTTGCGAGTAAATTATTACATCGTCTTCAATTGTGGGATGACGTTTTGTTTGTGCTAAGCTTTTATCAACACTCAATGCGCCGAGTGTTACTCCCTGGTAAATTTTTACGTTCTTGCCGATAACAGATGTTTCGCCAATTACAATGCCTGTCCCGTGATCAATAAAAAACGGCGAACCTATTTTTGCGCCGGGATGAATATCAATCCCTGTAATTTGATGCGCATGTTCGGACATAATTCTCGGGATAATCGGTATATCCAACTTATAAAGTTCATGCGCGATTCTATAAATAACTATCGCCATAAATCCGGGATACGCAAGAATAACCTCGTCAATATTTTCTGCCGCCGGGTCGCCTTTGTAAATAGCTTCGGCATCCTGCCATAGCATTGTATGTATTCCCGGGATAGTTTGAATAAATTCTTCTGCCGTCTTTTCAATATTTTTTGGTTTGTTTCCATTCAACTGTTTTAACAATTGGATCAGATCTCTTTTTGAGAGCTGAAGTTTAGCGGTTACATCTTCCCCGGTAAGATACACCTTGCTTGAAAAATGGGGAAACAAAAAGTCAATCCATCCTTCAAGATATTGAACTGACTGTTTTTTTAACGATGTTGTGCAAGCGTGTGTTTGTCTTTTGTCGATCAAATCATTTGCAAATTGAATAAACGAATGGTTCTTATCCATGGTTTTCATTTCCTACTTATTATAATTTATTAATTAAGGGGAACGCAGAAAGATTAACAGCAACAACAGATGCAGGCTGCGTTTACGCGGGCGTTTTGACATCGGGTAGAATAATCCATGTTCTGAAGGATTCTACTGTAATATGTGTTGTTTGAGTTTTTCATAAGTTTATTAATAACTGCCGCTAATTAAAATGTTTTTCATGAATAAATCAACTCGGCAGACAATGTTAAAAACAATACCCTTCAAAAATTAGTTCAACGTACAGCAATTTTCTAAATCCTGACGGCGCTTTCCCTTGGGTCTGAACTTTTCTACAATTTCACGGTTTAAGAAATGAGCATTTTTCGTTTACACACTCTAAAAAAATATTTTGTAATTCTATACAATAAATTTTTGTTCTATTCGTTTATAGTATGTGAATATGAAACTTTTTGAAACATTCAAAGAAAAGGAATTGATTCTTCGCAGTAGAAAAGGAGATACAACTGCTTTTGGTGAGTTGTGTCAACTATACAGGAAACCGCTGTACACTTATGTTTTGCGGATGGTTGGTAATAGCGATAATGCGAAGGATGTTTTGCAGGAGACATTAATAAAAATGTGGAACGGATTAAAAAGATATAACGAACAAAATAAATTTTCGTCATGGGTATTTACTATTGCTCACTATTCTGCTCTCGATAACCTGCGAAAAACAAGGCTCGCCAACAATCATCTTGAAATTAGCGATCAAATTTATGCCGAAGAATCCGACAATCCGCACAACATAGCGGTTGCCAACGAAACAAAATCTATTATAGAAAAATTCATAAATAATCTGCCCGAAAAACAAAAACAGGTGTTTCTATTAAGACAACACGGGGAGATGTCTTTCAAAGAAATATCCGAACTGATAAACGAACCGTTAAACACGGTGCTCGGGCACATGTATTATGCGGTTAAAAAATTACGAAAATCACTAAAGGAAGAATATGTCCGCCAATGATAAGATAATTGAAGAATTTGAAAAGGAAATGTGGTTGTATCCGGACGGTGATCTTTCAAACGAAAGAACAAACTACTGGAGTGAACAATTAAAATCCTCGCCCTTTTTGCGGGAAATGTTTGAAAACTCAAAAAGCGCTCTTGAAAAATATAATGCTTCGCTTGAAGATATCGACGATTCTTCCTTTCAAAAAATGATAAACACAGCAGCCCGAAAGCATTCTTTGTTGAAAGGAATTAGAAATCTTTCCTTATTTAAGAAGCCTGATAATGAAAAGTCGTTTACTTTAAAGATTGTTTTTTCCGGTGCGGTTGCTGCGGCATCGATATTAATTTTACTGTTTTCAAATAAACCGAACCCGGTTAAAGATGTCGGCAACACATTACTGGATTGGGAAGGGAGCGATATCAATAGAAAAATATCCTCCGTACAAACATCTATAAATATCTTAGAGAACGACCGGTGGCAAGAATACATGAAGTACAAAATTAAAAGCGATAAATGGAAATCAAGCATTTATTCAATAGACAAAGAAATAAAAGCGCTTGAAAAAGAAATTGACGAAGAAACACTTTAAAATTACGAGGTAAAAATGAAAAAAGTATTTTTTATAATCATTGCGGTTGCGGGAATGATTTTCTCATGCAACAAAACATTCGCCCAGCTAATAGCATTGTCCGAAAACGATTCGCTGTTGACGGGATATTTTAACATGAACCTTTCAAAAGACGAAGAGAAAGAATATCTAAAATCCGTTAACGATTATCTTCGTCAGTATCTTGAGGAAATTAAAAAGGGCGATAAAGGCAAATACAATTCTCTGCTGCAGGAGCTTTATTTCAATAACCTTTCTTACCATCCCTTCCTTGAAGGTATGGAAAAAAAAGATATGGAGCGTTCTAAAAAGATTTCCGAGTTATCTGTTATAACCGAGGCTCTTGCCTTGCGTTATAAATCTGCAGGCGGTTCGGATAAATCAAAAATCAAAAGCGAATTAAGACAAAAGCTTTCGGAATTATTCGACCAAAAGGAAGCAGCGAAGAAAGCGGAGGTCGAGTCGCTCGAAAAAAGACTGAAGGAACTAAAGGAAAAACTATCGCAGCGTTCCGGAAACAGGGATAAAATTATTGATGAGCGCTTATCCGAAATACTTGGTGAGAAAAAATATTTGAATTGGGACGACTAAGCAAACAACACCTTAACCGTATACTTGACACTCGGTGAAGGTTCTCCATTAAAAAATCATTTGCGTCGATTCCCGAAATTTTATAGTCAATTTTTCGGGAATCGCGTTATAGTATTGGCATTTAAGCTTTTGTCACATCGTGATCCCTGTGGGATTTTTTGTGTAAGGATATTTTTCCCGAAAGCTTTCGGGATTACATCTTCCATTTTTCCATCATACCTTGCGGCTTGCCGCGCTAGGTTTTTGTTGTCTATGTTTTTAAATCAAGACTTACTTCGTCGTAGTCTTTTATTATAGTTGGAATTAAAAACACCAAAACAAAAGAGACGATTCCCAGCCAAAAGAAAATTTGCCCGACAACATCAACATATTTTATCAGTTGTAACTCCCTCAACATATAATGCCAATCGTGGTAAACTTTTTTTCCTCCTAATAGTGGAAGAGCTCTTTCCTGCGCATCGGCAGCATAAATTCCAATGTTCATAAAGTTGTGACCAAGCCACAAAAGCGATAGTTGAGTAATAAACTTTTTCCTTGTGTAAAAGTAATAACCAACGAACAACGAAGGTATAATTATTTGCATCAACGTACCGCCGAGTGTATAGAGAAATCCTTCCCCGAAGATTTTAAATATTCCGTGACCTCCTTCGTGAATCAGCAAATCTATTGTATCCAATAAAAAAATTGTTCTGCCCCCGTTTATTATTAAAAGCACAACAATAGGAATCAGCAATATTGACGGCATCCACCTTTTGTACAATGGTTTGTTAGTTAACAAAATTACTCCTCTATAAGTTTTCTTAGTTCGGCCGGATCGTTTGTTAGTCCCAAACAAAGCATCAGTTTTATTCTCGCTTTCTGTCCATTTAAATAGTCCGTGAATATTACTCCAAGACTCTTTAGCCATTTTCCCGCACCGGGATAAGTATAAATATCAAATGTTTCGCCTGCCGGACACCTGGAAGTCAACACAACCGGAACGCCTTTATCAACGGCATACTTTACTCCTTCAAAAACTTTTGGCGGAACGTTGCCAACCCCCATAGCTTCAATCACAATTCCTTTTACTCCGCTGTCTGCCGAAAATCGAAAAAACTTTTCATCCATCCCGGCATATACCTTTATTAAATCAACATTTGATTCGATCTGATCCGTTTCTATTGTCTCCAGTTTCCTGGGCAGTCTATTAAATATTATTCTGCCTCTATCCACAAATCCCAACGAGCCGAAATCAAGACTTTGAAATGTTTCAACATTTTCAGTGTGTGTTTTTGTTACTTCGCTTGCTGCGTTGATTTCTCCATTTAAGCAAACAAGAACCCCCATCCTGCAGCTGTTCTCATTATTGCAAATATGAATTGCGTCGATAAGGTTGCGCGGTCCATCCCAATTTGTCTCCGAACTTGTTTTCATTGAACCGGTCACAACTATTGGTTTTTCTGTTTTTACAACAAGGTCAATTAAATATGCCGTTTCTTCCAATGTATCGGTACCGTGCGTAACAATTATTCCGTCAACATTGTTTTGCAGTACAAATGATTTTATTTTTTTTGCCAGTTCTAAAATTAATTCCGGCGTCATGTGCGGCCCGGGGTACATTCCAAACTCATACATAGAAATATTTGCGAGTTGCGAAGCGACTGGAATTTTTTCGATTAACTGTTCACCATGAAAATGCGGTATGGCGCCGCCTGTTTTTGTATCAATAATCATTGAGAACGTGCCGCCGCAGAAAACAATAAGAATGTTTTTTTTCAAAATTTGTCCTTTTTTGTTAATGGTTTTTCTTCAAAAGAAATTTTATTTCTTTATTTTTTAATCACTTAAAAATTTGAATAAGATTTAATTTGCACAACACAAAAATAAGTTATATTTTCACTGTGCAATAGAGGTGCCTGAACCCTGTTAATAATTTGTTGATAACTTTTATGTGTGAAACGTTTCACATCGTTTTAAGGACAACGTGTGTTCTCAAAAGTTTGTATGTAATTGTTCACAGCAATTAAATAGTGGCTCTAATTTATTATAAAAAGCCTTTTTATGCTGTTTGTTTAATGTTGATAACTTGTTGATGCAAACAAAAATATATATAAAATTATTGTTAATTAGTTAATTTTTTCGCCTTTTTATTCTGATTTAATTGTGGACAACTCTCAAGCAATAAAACTACCATTAAGTACAGATAGTTTTTCTGACTATAAACAAACATGGAAAGATTGTCTTAATGTTATCAAGGAAAATGTTCCCTTTATTACTTACAATACTTGGTTCCTTCCTATTAAACCTATTGAGTTATTCGAATCAAAACTAAAAATCCAAGTACCTAATGGTTTTTTTATAGAGTGGCTCGATGAACATTACAATACTCTTTTAAACAAAACCATTAAACATATTTTAGGAGAACATGGTAAACTTGTATATGTTGTTTTAGAAGACCGGGAAGAGCCAACTCCAGTTATAACTATTGAGAGAGAAAAAACCACTTTGATTTCCTCAAAGCCTCCCGAAAAAAAGATTGATTTTGACTCCCACATTAATCCAAGATATATATTTGAAAATTTTATTAAGGGGGAGGGTAATCAACTTGCACGTGCTGCTGCATATGCAGTAAGTGAAAATCCCGGCGAAACCTCTTTTAACCCGCTTTTTATTTATGGCGGTGTAGGTTTAGGAAAAACGCATCTCATCCAGGCTATCGGGAACAGAATCTTAGCTAACAATCCCGGAAAAAGAGCAATTTATCTTTCTACCGATGTATTTACTGTCGAGTTCGTTGACGCAATACAGTCAAACAAAGCTAATGAGTTTTCGAATTTTTATAAAAGCATGGATGCACTTATCATAGACGATATTCAATATTTAATTGGGAAAGAGAAGACACAGGATTTGTTTTTCCATATTTTTAATACCCTCCATCAGTCCGGCAAACAAATTATATTATCCAGCGATAAACCGCCAAAAGATTTAAAAGGACTTAACGAAAGACTCATCTCGCGGTTCCAGTGGGGATTAACAACCGATATTCAACCACCGGATTTTGAAACTCGTGTGGCAATTTTAAAAAACAAGAGCGAAACTTACGGGATAGCTCTTTCCAATAACATACTTGAATATATTGCTCACAATATAACTTCAAACATCCGTGAACTTGAGGGCTGTTTAATCAAACTTCTAGCAAACTCTTCACTAAATGCAAAAGAAATTGATCTTGAATTAACAAAAAAAACCGTTAGAGATATATCAACCGGAAGACAGGTAACGATTTCAATTGATTATATAACAAAAATTGTTTGCCAGTATTTTAAAGTAGAGGAAAACAAGGTTAGAGAAAAAAACAGAAGAAAAGAAGTTGTGCTCGCGCGACAAATAGCAATGTATTTATCGAAGCAAATAACCAAATCTTCTTTGAAAACAATTGGTCTTCACTTTGGCGGCAGGGATCATTCAACGGTTATTCACGCCTATAATTCAATCGAAAATAAATGTGAGAATGATGCACAATTTAAAGAAGTTATAGATACGGTAAAAAACAAAATTGAATTAAGTTCCTAAAATATTTTTGTTGATAACATGTTAATTTGTGTCTGATAACTTGTGTATAAATTAATAACTATCAACACTCTGTTGATAAAGCAGAATACCTCAAGAAGTTATTCACAAATTTTACGAATAGATAATGATGTTTTTAATATAAATTAAGTGATTTTAGGTTATATCAACATATCCACACTATAATTATTATTACATAGTTTTTAAAAGAAATATAAAAATATATAATTAATAACATGTTGGTTGTTCATAAATAGCCTTTATTCATAAATTGATAAAGAGACTGTTTTTTAATATTTTTATTCACTTATTTTTCAAGATATCGGAGTTGTGTAATGGAATTCAAAGTTAATAGTAAAGAACTGGAAAAGCTGTTAACCAAAATAATTCCCGCCGTTCCAACAAGAACGCCCATGCCAATTTTGGAAAATTTCCTATTCGAAATTAAAGATGGGAAACTGACAATTTATGCCACAGATTTAGAGATATCGTTGAAATCTTCCATGAATGTTATTTCGGAAGAGAACGTTAGTCTTATTTTACCGGCTAAATTGCTATACGACATTGTGCGGTCTTTCAAAGACACAACCATTTATTTTAAAATGAATCGCGCCGGTAAACTTGATCTCATTACCGATAACGGTCGATATACACTCAGCTATCTTAATCCAGATGAGTTTCCTGAAATTCCTTCTTTCCCGACAGATAAAATTGAGAGCACTGAAATAAATGAAATAGCTCTTAACGGTGACGCTTTAAAAAGATCATTTGAATTGACTGCCTTTGCAATGAGCAAAGAAGAATTGAGACCAGCAATGATGGGTACGTTGTTTGAATTTTGTGAAGAAGGACTAAGATTTGTTACTACAGATGGTCACCGACTTGTAAACTTGTTGAACAAAAATATTTCTATTGGTAGCGATGAACAATATGTGATACCCGAACGAGCTGTTAGCGTATTATTAAAAATACTTGACGAGAAAGATGTAAAAATATTTTTGAGTAAATCGCATGTATCCTTTTTGTTAAGTGATATTGAGTTAATTACACGTTTGATCGGACAAAAATATCCCGACTACGCGAGCGTTATTCCACTTGAAAACGAATACATGTTGAAATTAAATACAAGAGAACTACATAGTGCAGTAAAAAGAATGATGTTGTTTTCCACATCAAGTACAAGAAGAGTAAAATTCTCGGTTAAAACCGATAGCCTTGAAATTTCAGCGGAGGATTTGGATACCGGTGCATCCGGAGCAGAAAATATTATTTGTAATTATAACGGCGAACCGATTGATATAGGATTCAATTCAGCATATGTTAATGATATTTTAAGTCACCTTACGGTTCATGAAGAAATAGAATTTAAATTGCACTCGGCTACTAAAGCCGTGATTATAGAGCCGGTAAAGAAAGCGGAGAATGAAAACCTTTTGATGCTGCTTATGCCTGTTCGTTTGAATAATTGAGATGGTATTAAAGAAATTAGAGTTACATAACTTTAGACTTCATAATCAATCATACTTTAATTTTTCCGATGAGTTGAATTATATTATTGGCGGCAACGGGCAAGGTAAAACAACGGTGCTCGAGGCTATTTATTACATTTGCACAACTAAAAGTATGAACCAAACCGCCGATAGCGAATCCGTTACTTTTGGCGAAACGTCCTTTGAAATAAATGGTTTTTTTTCTAACCAGACATTAAACAAAGTTCGAATGTTTTTTGATGTTGAGACAAACAAAAAAACTGTTTTCGTTGACGATAAACAGGTTGTGAGATCTGCGTCTATTATTGGGCGCTTCCCGGTTGTTACTCTTACTCAATCTGATCACGCAGTAACGTTGGGTAATCCTTCTGAGAGAAGAAAGTTTTTTGATTCGGTAATTTCACAGTCAAGCGAAACATATTTGAAGATACTGCTTGATTATAACAAAACATTACGCCAAAGGTCTTCTCTGCTTTCGCAGATTAAAGAAAAACCTAACAGCAATTTATACGAACAACTTGATGCTTGGACATCTACGGTTGTTGCGCTTGGAACGGAGATAGTAAAACACCGAATAGATTTTATCAATCGTTTTGAGAACTATGTTAAAGATGCATATTTTGAAATTATGAACGACAAAGAGACGCCATGGATAGATTACCAGTTTTTAGATACAGTTGATTCTGAAATAATTGCGAAAAGATTTGAAGCTGCTTTAGAGAAAATGCGAGAAGACGAAATCAAACGCGGAACAAACTTAGTTGGTCCGCACCGGGACGAGTTTTTTTTCAAAATAAACGATAGAGATATTCGCAAATACGGTTCGCAAGGTCAGCACAAAACTTTTCAAATTGCGTTGCGTTTTGCTCAGTTCTTTTTTCTTAAAGATGCACTATCGAGAACGCCTGTGTTTTTGATGGACGATATATTTGGCGAATTGGATTCGCACCGAGCAACACGAATTAGCGAGAATTTAAAAAAACTCGGACAGGCTTTTATTACTATGACCGACTTTTCAAATACGGACAAACTTGAAAAAAGCAAGAACGATTTGATGATAGAAATAAGAGAAGGAAAAATTGTCAACGCTTAGTTCGTTTAAAAGTTTTGCTGATGTTTTTAGCCATGAACGTGAGTTCGAGAAGATGCGTCATGCAATTGAAGAGTACGATGTTGTTGAAAAATTTAAAGAGATATTTCCGGATTTAAAATCAGTAGCCAAACCGGTTAAAGCAGAGAAGGCAACGTTATTTTTAAGAGTTGAAAACTCTGTGTGGCGAAGCGAATTAAATATCAGACGAAGTTTGATGATAGAAAAAATTAATAAATTCTTTAGTAAGAAAATTATTACGGCAATAAAATTTACAGCTTAAGAGAAAACTATGGCAGACAAGAAAAATAATTCAAATCATGATTCACAAAACTCCTATACAGCAAAAAGCATAAATGTATTAAAGGGACTTGAAGCTGTCCGGAAACGTCCGGCAATGTACATTGGCGATGTTGGTTCAAGAGGATTGCATCACTTGATAAACGAAGTTGTTGACAACTCAATAGACGAAGCGCTTGCGGGATACAACGACAGAGTTATTGTTACGATTAAGAAAGATGGAAGCGTTGTTGTAGAAGACCAGGGCCGTGGTATTCCTGTTGACATTCATCCGGAAGAAAAAAAATCGGCGCTCGAAGTTGTAATGACTGTTCTTCATGCGGGCGGTAAATTTGATAAAAACTCGTACAAGGTTTCCGGCGGATTGCATGGCGTTGGTGTTTCCGTGGTCAATGCTCTTTCCGAATGGATGCGTGTGGAAGTTAAAAGAGATGGAAAAATATTTAGTCAAGAATATAAGCAGGGCACACCTGTTGAAAAAGTAAAACAGACCGGAACATATAAAAGCGATAAGACGGGAACAAAGATAACATTCAAACCCGACAGAGAAATTTTCAAAACAACAAAATTCAATTTCGAAACTGTAGCAGAGAGAATGAGAGAACTTGCTTATCTAAATAAAGAAGTCACCATGTATTTAAAAGATGAGGCAGAAGGACTCGAAGAAACATATAGATTCAAAGGCGGTCTAGTTGATTTTGTTAAATACCTTGATGAACAAAGAGGCACTTTACACAAACCTGTTTACATCGAGGGAGAGAGAGATAATACACCGGTTGAGATTTCATTTGAGTATAGCGATTCGTATTCCGAGAATATTCATACTTATGTTAACAATATAAATACAATCGAAGGCGGAACGCATCTTGTCGGTTTTAGAACAGCGTTAACGAGAACGTTCAACAACTACGCTTATAAAAACGGACTTATAAAAGAGAACAGCAAAATAACATTGACCGGCGACGATTTTAAAGAGGGACTAACTGCAGTAATATCAATAAAAGTTATGGAGCCCCAATTCGAGGGACAAACAAAAACGAAACTCGGCAATGGCGAAGTAAAATCAATTGTTGAAACAATTGTCGGCGAAAAACTTTCGGAGTTTCTCGAAGAAAATCCATCTGTTGGGAAAAAGATAATTGATAAATGTATGCGATCTGCCGAAGCACGAGAAGCTGCACGTAAAGCGCGGGATCTTGTCCGTAGAAAGAATGCACTCGATTCCATGCATCTGCCGGGCAAGCTTGCCGATTGCTCAATTAACGATCCCGAACATTGCGAAATTTATATTGTTGAAGGAGATTCGGCGGGTGGTTCTGCAAAGCAAGGACGCGACCGCAGATTCCAGGCAATACTTCCGATTAGAGGAAAAATTATTAACGTTGAAAAAGCGAAGATTAATAAAGTTTTGGAAAAATCAGGAAATCCAGGCCATTATATCGGCAGTCGGCGCAGGTATCGGCGACGAATTTAATGCAGAAAAATCTCGTTACGGAAAAATTATTTTAATGGCAGATGCAGATGTGGACGGAAGCCATATTAGAACTTTGCTTCTAACTTTCTTTTACAGGCATATGAAAGATTTAATTAATACAGGGCGGATTTATATTGCCCAGCCGCCTCTTTATAAAATTAAAAAAGGTAAAGAAGAGTTGTATGCATTTGACGATGATGAAAGAGATAAAATTATTAAGCGAATGAAAGCTGATGTTAAAGGAAAGGAAGAAATTATTGAGGAAGAAACAGAAAGCGCCGAAGAAACAACAGTATCTACGAGAAAAATAGTGATTTCACGTTACAAGGGTCTTGGCGAAATGAATCCGGAACAACTTTGGTCAACAACCATGAATCCCGAAACACGCACGGTTTTACAAGTTAATTTGGAAAGCGCAGCGGCTGCGGATAAAATTTTTGAAACATTGATGGGAGACGCTGTTGAACCGAGACGAGCGTTCATTGAAAAACATGCAAAGTATGCTAATCTCGACGTTTAAGTTATAGTAGAGATAAAAAATTTTATTTGTGTTCTTAAAAAACTATTGCGATGCAAACAAAATCAAAATATGAACAACCGGTTGTTGAATTAGTTCGAAAAGATTTTACGGCATTAAACAAAAATCTTTCCGTTGAAGAGGCCCTAAGTAAAATTAGAAAAGAAGGAGTTGGCGAGCGGATTGTTTATTTTTATGTTGTGGATGACGACCAAAAACTAGTAGGTGTGTTGCCAACACGAAGATTGTTAACCGGCAACCCCCATCTGTTGCTTGAAAATATTATGGTAAAAAGAATTGCGGCGCTTCCAATGACGGCAACGGTTTACGATGCATGCGAGTTCTTTGTTACATATAAATTTTTAGCCTTCCCTGTTATTGACACGGAAGGGAAATTGCTTGGCATTGTTGATGTTAGTTTATTCACCGAGCAGCTGATGAATCTAGAACCGGATATTGATGACCGGCAGCAGGTGAATGATATTTTTGAAACAATCGGCTTTAACATAAACGAGATTAAAATTGCTTCGCCGTTCACAGCGTTCAGGTTAAGGCTTCCCTGGCTTTTGGCTACAATAGCAAGCGGTACAATCTGCGCCACATTTGCGGGAATCTTTGAGGCGACTCTTGCCGAAAGTCTTGTATTAGCATTCTTTTTGACTTTGATACTTGCTCTTGGCGAAAGCGTTAGTATTCAGGCAATGACGCTAACGGTTCAAGCGCTGCATAGCGCAAAACCAACTGTCATGTGGTATTTGAAAAGTTTATGGAAAGAAACAAAAACAGCAATCTTGCTTGGTCTAAGTTGCGGTGTTATGGTTTTTCTTATTGTTTTTATTTGGAAACATGATTTATTAGCGGCAATAGTTATTGGTGTTAGCGTTTTACTTGTTGAGATGATAGCAACATTCTGGGGATTGAGTGTTCCATCGATTTTACACGGTACAAAACTCGACCCCAAAATTTCTGCCGGACCGATAACGCTGGCGTTAACGGATGTTTGCACAATCCTTTTTTATTTGGGATTGGCGGCTATAGTGTTGTGAGAAAATAGAATGAAAATAGAATGAAAATAGATAAAGAATATATATTGGCTTTTTTGAAAGAGAACAAAGAGTTTCTTAGGGAAAGATACGGAGTAGAAAAAATATCTTTATTTGGATCTTTCGCGAGAGGAGAAGAAACCGAGGAAAGCGATATAGATTTGTTCGTCGAAATATTTGATGTTGATTATCATAAATTAAGCGGAGTTTATATTTTTTTGGAAGAATCGTTCCATCGGAAAATAAGTCTTGTACATAAACACGCCGGGCTTAAAGAAAAGTTTTTAAGAATAATCAGCGAGGATTTAATTCTTGTCGCTTGAGATAATTCAAAGTGTGTTTGAAGATATAAAAGAGTGTGTTGATTTGATCACCACCAGATTTATCGATATAAATTCACACGAGGATTTTACAAACAAACCGGAAGGCATGACCAAGCTTGATGCGATCACGATGAGGTTACAAGTTGTTGGAGAACTAATTAAGAGCGTAGATAAAAAGAACAGAGAATTTTTAAAGAACTACCCGCAAATTGAATGGATTGAGATAATGAAATTACGAGACATTATTTCCCACCATTATGCCGAAGTCAACGCATTAGTTATTTTCAAAATTTGTAAGGACGATATTCCGTTGCTAAATAAAACAGTAATTCAAATTCTTTCGGAAATTAAAAAACAGAACCAACAATAAAAAATAAATATTCATGACAACCATTTTTGAAAAAATAGTACCCGTATCCCTCGAAGAAGAAATGAAATCATCCTACATCGATTATGCAATGAGCGTAATAGTCGCACGCGCTCTACCTGATGTTAGAGATGGACTAAAACCAGTTCACCGCAGAGTTTTGTTTGGAATGCACGAACTCGGCGTTCCTCATAATAAGCCCTATAAAAAATCCGCAAGAATAGTGGGCGAAGTGCTCGGTAAATATCACCCGCACGGCGATACCGCTGTTTATGATACAATGGTTCGTATGGCGCAGGAGTGGTCGCTTCGCTATCCACTTGTGGATGGACAGGGAAATTTTGGTTCGGTCGACGGCGATTCACCAGCGGCAATGCGTTATACGGAAGCACGGCTCGCACGCATTGCGGATGAAATGTTGAGAGACCTTGACAAAAATACGGTTGACTTCGTTAATAACTTTGATGAATCGTTGCAAGAACCAACAGTTATGCCGTCATATTTGCCCAACCTTCTCATTAACGGTGCAAGCGGAATCGCGGTTGGAATGGCAACAAACATTCCTCCGCATAACATAAGCGAAGTAATTGATGGGCTTATTACTTTGATTGATAATCCGAAAGTAAAACCGGAGGATATGATAAAGATAGTCAAGGCTCCGGATTTTCCAACCGGAGGTATAATTTACGGTTACGAGGGAGTGAGAGATGCGCTCCTAACAGGAAGAGGTAGGGTTGTACTTAGAGCAAAAGCAAACATTGAAACGCTGAAAAACGACAGGGAAAATATTATTATTACGGAAATTCCATACCAGGTTAATAAAGCCTCTTTGATCGAAAAAATTGCCGAGCTCGTGAGAGAAGGAAAGATTGAAGGAATTTCAAACATACGCGACGAGTCGGATAGAGATGGAATGAGAGTAGTTATTGAAATGAAAAGAGACGGGCAGCCCGCAGTTACACTGAATCAGCTTTTCAAACATACACAGATGCAGGTAACGTTTGGTGTAATAATGCTTGCGCTGGTGAACGGCGTTCCAAAAGTATTAACACTTATGGAAATGATGCAACATTTTCTCGATCATAGAATGGTTGTGTTAATTAGAAGAACAAAATTCGAGCTTGATGCGGCAGAGCGTAGAGCGCATATATTGGAAGGATACATTATTGCACTCGATAATATCGATGAAGTTATCGAGACAATTAAAAAATCCCGCGATGTTGAGACTGCCAAACATAACTTGATGCGTAAATTCAAACTCTCGGAGATTCAGGCGAAAGCTATACTCGATATGCGCTTGCAGAGATTAACAGGACTTGAAAGAAAGAAAATTGAAGACGAATACAAAGAAACACTCAAACTGATCGAAAAATTAAAGGGCATCCTCGATAACGAAAGAAAGAGAAAACAGATTATAAAAGAAGAATTAATTGTCTTGAAAGAAAAATACGGCGACGAAAGACGAACAGAAATAATTTACGACTACAAAGATTTTTCTCTTGAAGATATAATTGCCGAAGAAGATGTTGTTGTTACAATTTCTCATCAGGGATTTATAAAAAGATTCCCGGTAAGCGGTTACCGGCGGCAAACACGCGGCGGTAAAGGCGTAACCGGCGCAGGTACAAAAGAAGATGACTTTATCGAACACATGTTTATTGCGTCAACCCACCATTACATTATGTTTTTCACCGATAGAGGAAAGTGCTATTGGTTAAAGGTGCATGAAATTCCCGAAGGCGGGCGAGCTGCAAAAGGCAGATCTATTATTAATCTTCTTGAAAAAGACAAAGAAGAAAAAATCACCGCGTTCGTTACAGTAAAAGAATTTACCGACGACAAATTTATTGTAATGGCAACACGACAAGGAACAATTAAAAAAACCGTACTCTCTGCATATTCAAATGTTCGGCGCGGCGGCATCAACGCAATCAACCTTGTTGATAGCGACGAGCTCGTTGAAGCCAAACTCTCGGACGGTAACAACGAGATTATTATTGGTACAAAACACGGAATGGCTGTCCGCTTCAACGAAAAAGATGTTCGCAATATGGGAAGAACCGCAACAGGAGTACGGGGAATAAAACTCGGCAAAAACGATGCTGTAATCGGAATGATTGTGGTTAGAAATGCCAGCACACTCATGGTTGTTACGGAAAAAGGTTTCGGCAAACGTTCCGAAATCGAAGATTACAGGGTAACTCGAAGAGGCGGGAAAGGCGTGATTACGATAAAAACATCTGATAGAAACGGAAAGTTAATAGCTCTAATGGAAGTTAATGATAGCGATGAATTAGTAATAATAACGGTGCAGGGAATGGTCATCCGGCAAGGAGTTAGCGCACTGAGAATTATGGGTCGGAACACACAAGGCGTAAGGCTCATTCGGTTGAACGAAGACGATGAAATTGCAGATATCGCACGCGTTGTTCCCGAAGAAGATGAAACTAACGGAACAAATGGAACATCATCACCGGAAGATCAGTTGATATAACGTTTTTGAAAAGATAAAGCATATATTAATATGATTGAAAAAGTAGTAAGAAAAATTTCATTACACGATAAACGCAACTACGATCTCGAATACTGGTTGACAAAAACACCGGAAGAAAGATTGATAGCTGGAGAAGAATTAAGAAACCGTTATAAATTATTTTTAGGCGATGCTTACAAAGGATTTCATAGAATTCTTAGAATTATTAAACGTTCATCAAGTTAAATATATTGTCATCGGCGGACATGCTGTGATTTTTCATGGGTATGTTAGATACACCGGCGATCTTGATGTTTGGATAAATAATGATGACGAAAACGCAATAAAAATGCTGGAAGTCATTGCGGATTTTGGATTTAGTTCTCTTGAACTGAAAAAAGAGGATTTTACAACACCGAACTCTGTAACTCAACTTGGTTATCCCCCGGATAGAATAGACATTCTAAACTCTGTGGAGGAATTAGAATTTTTTTCATGCTTTGAGAGAAGAAAAACTATAAAATTTGGTTCGCTTGAAATTGGTTTTCTTGACCTTGAAGATCTAAAAAAGAATAAAAAATCAGTAGGAAGAACAAGAGATATTAATGATCTTGAAAACTTACCATAAAGAATAAGGATTGGTTTATGTCGCATATTAAAAACATTCACTTCGATTCAAAATGTGTTCATGCAGGTATTAGCGATTATCAGTTTGGGCCTGTCGTTCCACCAATATATCAAACATCTACTTTTAAATTCGAATCGGTTGAACACGGTGCGGCATTATTTAAAGGGGACAAGAAAGGTTACATCTATACACGGATGTTGAACCCGACAATTGAAGCGCTTGAAAACGCATTAGCTGAACTTGAGGGCGGACACAAAGCGCTTGCGTGTGCGAGCGGAATGGCGGCGGCGAATACCATTTTTGCGGCGTTACTTAAAAGCGGCGATCATGTTGTTTGTTCAAAAGCGGTATATGGACCCACGTCAACTTTGCTTGCAAACATAATGACAAAGTTTGGCGTTGAGACCGATTTTGTGAATACCTCCGATTTGGACGCAATAAAAAACGCAATGAAGTCAAAAACAAAAATCGTATATGTAGAAACTCCAGGCAATCCAACCCTTGAAATTACCGATCTCGGAAAAACTGCCGATATTGCTCATTCCTTTGGGGCTTTGTTGGTTGTGGACAATACATTTTTAAGTCCGGCATTGCAGCAACCATTCCGGTTTGGCGCTGACATTATTTTACACAGCATGACTAAGTTTTTAAACGGTCACGCGGATGTTGTGGGCGGAGTTGTGGTTGTTCGAGATGAGAGCGCATATCAGTTAATGCGAAAGACACTAAATCAAACCGGCGGAGTGATTGATCCGTTCAACGCGTTTCTTGTTCACAGAGGAATTAAAACATTATCATTAAGAATGAAGCGACACAGTGAGAACGCGCTTAAGATTGCCGAGTATCTCGAAATTCATCCCGCGATAGAATGGGTTCAATATCCCGGATTGAAAAGTCATCCGCAATACGATGTTGCCCAAAAACAACAACTTAAAAGTGGCGGGATGATTTCTTTCGGATTGAAGGGCGGATTCAAAGCGGGTGAAACAATGATGAACTCGGTTAAAATGTGTTTACTCGCTGTTAGTCTTGGCGGAGTTGAAACTTTAATTCAGCACCCGGCCAGTATGACGCATCATACAATGGGGAAAGAAGCAAGAGAAGCTGCCGGCGTTACTGATGGATTGGTTAGACTTTCGGTTGGTATTGAGGACGTAAAAGACTTGATAAACGACCTCGAATATGCGTTGAATAAAGCCGAAGAGCTTGTGCGTTAATAACTACTTTTCGTACGCAATAAAATTGGTTGTATAAAAACACGTTGGGTACAACTTTCAACATTGTATAACCCATGCAGATTTTTCATATTGATATTGTAAAATTTTGATTTTTTTGAAAGGCAAATAGATGAAGAAAATATTTTTTATAATAATTCTTGTTTCTGCCGTTTCAGCGTACGCGCAAAACCAGGTAATTAAAAATGGCGATGAATATTATTTTTCAAATAAACTTGTTGTAAAACTTGAGCAGCCAATTAATGGAGATGCTCTGGGAAAGATGAGCATCCCGGCGGTTCTATCGAAAAGCTTTAACGACCTAAGTATTGTTGATGTCGTACAAAAATTTAGCGTCAGCCAGGCAGAGAATTCAGAAGAGCTTGAGTTACAAAAAATTATTGAAATTGAATATTCCTCCCCGTTCGATCCGAAATTTGTAGCAAGTAAACTTTCCGGTACACAGGGAGTTGAGTGGGCAGAACCGCATTTTGTTTATGAACTTCAGTATACGGTCAATGATCCAAGTTACGATTTACAATGGGGATTAGATAAAGTTCAAGCGCAGCAAGCGTGGGATGTTACGAAAGGAAATCCAAATGTAATTATCGCGATTAATGACACCGGAATAGATTGGGACCATTCGGATCTCGCGGACAACATATGGTGGAACGCCGACGAAACTCCGGGCAACGGAATTGATGACGACAACAACGGATATACAGACGACGTAAGGGGTTGGGATTTTGGAGGATTAACCGGCACACCGGATAACGACCCGATGGAAGACAGACCTGATCACGGAACACATGTTGCGGGAATAGCCTGTGCGGTAACTGATAATATGTTTGGTATTGCCGGACTTGGTTTTAATTGCACGCTTATGCCGGTAAAGACAGCTCAGGACAATGTTCGAAACGGAACCACGGCATTGATATCTCATGGCTACGAAGGAATTTACTATGCTGTTGATAACGGCGCAAATATTATTAATTGTAGCTGGGGCGGTTCGGGTTTTTCATTGACCGGACAAGCAGTTATTGATTATGCAGTTTCCAAAGGAGTTTTGATTGTTGCTGCCGCCGGTAACAGTGGTAGCGCGCCAATTATTTATCCAAGCGGATATGACGGTGTTTTGTCGGTTGGTTGGACGGAGAGCAACGATACAAAATCAGGAAGTTCGAATTATGGAAAAAACTTAGATGTTCTGGCTCCGGGATCCAATATTTATAGCACATGGCAGGATAATTCGTACACCTCCGCCAGCGGAACATCGGCAGCGTCGCCGTTAACCGCGGGACTCGCCGCATTAGTTAAAAGCCAATTTCCCGGCTATACTCCACATCAGATCGCCGAACAAATAAGAGTAAATGCGGACGATGTTTATTCGCTTAACTCCCCGACGTATAGCTACTTGCTTGGTAAGGGAAGAATAAATGCATATAAAGCCGTGAGCAATTTGAATTCTGTTTCGGTTCGTACTAAAAAGGTTGAATTTATTGACAATGGAAACAACAACGGAGTTTTTGAACCGGGCGAAAACGTATCGGTACATGTTGATTTTGTGAATTATCTAAATACAACCTCGAGTCTTACAATTACACTTGTATCAAAAAACAGCGCAACCGCTCTTGGCAATACAAGTTTTTCGGTTGGCGCCGTAGCTTCGGGGCAATCGTTCAGCAACACAGGAAACGAATTCACTTTTACGGTTAATACCAATGCGCCGCTAAATGCCAACGCGGATTTTTTGATTTTATTTTCCGATGGAGATTACCAGGATTTCGAATGGATTACTACGGTTGTAAACTCTTCCTTTAGAACACAAAATGTAAATGACATCTCGTTAACCATTACAAGCAAAGGTAGTTTTGCATATAATGATTATCCCGAAAACAAACAGGGAACCGGGTTTCAATATCAGGGAGGAGAGAATTTACTTTTTGAAGGCGGCCTAATATACGGCTCAGATGTAGATCATGTTGTTAATTCGGTTAGAGGAGCAAATCAGGATAATCAAGATGTGGATTTCAATGTGATTGTGCCCTTTGTATTAAATACTCCGGGAACCGTTGCCGACCAACAAGGCTCGGCAAAATATAATGATGGCAACGCAGGAACCGCAAAACTTAATATCGAAACACATTGCAGCACTTACAGCTATTCCGACGAACCGTTCAATAAATTTATAATTTTCAGATATACTTTTAATAATAAAACAACGGCGGCTATTAGTAATTTTTACGCCGGGCAATTTTTGGATTGGGACGTTAGCGGCGATAATTACGATGCGAACGAAGCGAAATATGATGCGGCAGGAAACTTTGGCTATGCTTTCCTTCCTCCCGAATATTCATATCCTACAAATGTTGGTGCTGCGCTAATTTCAGACGACAAATATAATTTTTACCCGATTGATAACACAGGCGGAGATGGCGGCATCCAGGTTTATGATGGATTTACAGATACGGAAAAATGGTTTGCACTTACCAACGGATTGAATAAAACCTCGGCCGGTCCGCAGGACATCTCATTTGTAATTTCCGGCGGGCCATACACAATTCCGGCAGGCGGCTCAATCAACGTTGCCTTCGTAATTGCCGCAGGCGATAACCTGGAAGACTTACGTGAATCAATTAATCAAAGCAGAATTAAATACGGGCAAATTCCGGTCGGTATAGAAGAAGAAAGCGATTTGACTCAACCGTTGAAGTTTTCTCTCGGACAGAATTACCCGAATCCGTTTAACCCGACAACGGTAATTAATTATCAGTTACCCGAGCCAGGCAAAGTTCAAATAAAAATTTATGATATTCTTGGTTGCGAAGTGACTACTTTAATTAATGAAGAAAAACCGGCAGGTAGGTATCAGGTCGAATTCAACGCATCATCCACCGCCGGCGGATTAACCAGCGGAGTTTATTTTTATGAATTAAAAACAGCCGCGTATCGAGCAATAAAGAAAATGATGATTTTAAAATAAAGCTATCACTAATAACAAGTTAATGTAAAACCGTTTTTTGTTTTTATAGAAGACCCGGTCCACAAAAGAACCGGGTCTGTTTTTATTATCACTTTTGAAACATACATTTATTCGTAATTGTTTTTTTATCGGTTTCAAGTCTGTACAGATAAACACCCGAAGCAACTATTGAGTTTAAGTTATCACGCCCATCCCAGTCGATATCATATGTGCCGGATTCACATTCTTTTCCCTGGAAAAGTGTTTTTATTAATTGTCCGGATATGTCATAAATTTTAAGCGTTACTACGGCTCTCTCCGGAAGGTGAAATTTTATAGTTGTCCGGGGATTAAACGGATTTGGATAATTCGCCAGTGAGTATTCCCCCGGAATAATCGAAAATCCGTCGTTTATTCCCGTTGTCTCCATATAAGTAAAGGTATATTTTACACTGTCTTTCCATGCCTTGCCTTCCTGCCACACTCTGAAATATTGAATATCCCGCGGCGGACTATCTTCCCAAAAATATTCGTTCCAGTATCCGTCTGTATAATTCCAGCCTTTAGCAATCCACTCTGAATTCATTTCGTAATCGTTTAGTACGGTGCCCGAGTGATCCGACCAGGAATATTCAGTCATATCAGAATTAATATAAGCATCGCCATTCCAGTCTTTCCCTACCCTATTTACCGGATGATGGTTGTTATTAATAGTAACATAAATCCAATCGTTTGATGAAACATGATATATAACACCTGTATCAAAAACATCATAAAGAGATGTTAATAAATTACCATAACCATCATAATAGTATGAGTGTTGGCTATCGTTTATCCAGGCAGATGCATCAACACTCCAAATAGAATATATTTCCTGAAATAATAAATGCTGGTCATTATATGAGCTGTGCCACCAGTCCGAATTTTCCCACTCGCTGGTTATTTCGTTCCACATGTATTCGAACTCATCAACAAGCAACTTTTCTCCTCCAATTAGTTCGTATGTATAAACGCTCTTGGAAGTGTTGTGGTATTCGCCATAAAAATATTCATAGATTGTGTAAGATGGAACACCGAACTCATCATAATAATAAGTGTCTTTGAAAACCAGAGCCCAGGCGCCCTCTTGCCATGCATAGAATTCAAATGATTCCGATACCCACGTATCCGGGTTGTAAAAGTAGACTAACTTTGAGGAGTTTTCCCATCCTTTTCCAACCATTGTTTGGGATACAATTTCTTTTATGTGAAGATTTTCAAAATAAGTATAGTTTGCCTGGTACTTACTTATCCATTCGAGATGTTCAAGGTACTCCGTTAAATAATGAACCAGGTTATGATGACCCTTTTCGGCATCGGGAGAGGGATTGGCCTTAAGTTTTTTGTTATCAAACATCGACACTTTGCTCTGAGATGGATGGTGTGCTTCCATTATTTCAAGGCGCTGTTTATAAAAGGGATATTCTTTTGATTCCTCCGTGAAATAGGGAGAAGACTTAACTTGTTGAGCAATTAGGGCAAAGTTAGAAAAAATAATATAGAGTGCTAAAAATGATATAGCTGATACTTTTGTTTTCATCCTACCTCCGGGATATTTATTAAAACAATTTTAACTGATTTTTAAAACGTTAGAAATCAATATCAGAGGAGACTTCCCGTAATTGTTTTGAAAAGAGCATGATTAATGAATGAATTTAAAAGCAAAATAGTGGAATTCGTTTTTACATGCAACCCGGTTGCCCAAATCAAAGAGAAAATTTTCATTCAGAGGTTCTAATCAAAGAAATTAAATTATAGATTGATTCGTTCAATTAATCGGCGGTAACATACAATTTAAAATCTTATCCGTATTTGTTTGTTATATTTTCACCCGAAGGTTTTTCAATTTATAGAAAAGAGCATGAGCAGACTTCCATTAAAAAAGCTGTTTAAAAAAAGAAACGCAAAGGAATTGATGGTTTATTTGATACCATTAATTATTCTGTGCCTTGTTTGGTTGTTGATAATTCTCGCAAAGAATGTTATGAGCGGTGATACTATTGATTTCGACAAAGCGATTTTATCTTTTTTTAGAAACCCGGAAGATCGTACGCAGCCGGTTGGACCGGAGTGGGTAATTTCCGCTGTGCGGGATATTACCGCTCTCGGCAGTTCAACAATCATCGCGTTGATTGTAATTGCAGTAAGCGGATTTCTGATTTTAAAGAAAGAATACAAATCTTTATTCTACATATTATTCGCAACCATTGGCGGTGCGGCGGTTGCTAATATTTTAAAAATTTTTATTGGAAGACAACGTCCCGAATTTGTTTCACCGCTAACGATGGAGTATTCAATGAGTTTTCCAAGCGGGCACTCCGTGATTTCTGCTGTTGTATATCTTTCGCTTGCACTATTGCTGATGAGAATCGAACCGGTTTTCAAAACAAGAATTTATATTTTATCTATTGCTGTCGTTACAACTTTGCTTGTCGGTATTAGCAGAGTATATCTTGGCGTGCATTTTCCCACCGATGTTCTCGCCGGATGGATTCTCGGATTAACATGGGCGTTGTTCTGCTGGTTTTTAGCTTCGACGATTGAGAGAAGAAACAGGAAGAATTTATCCGAATAGTTTTTGAAACTTAGCCGGGACGCATTTTGTTAACCGTATTTAATTATTGCCAACTAATGAAAAAGCCTCTATGAAAATCTGGAATTTTATAATCTTCATCACAATTGTCCTCGCGGTTTACTTCGGAGTTAATTTTTATATCTACAAAAGAGGATTGCAGGCAATCCCGGCGGGAAGCCCGTTAAAAACTTATTACATAATTCTTTTCGTATTGTTCGCGGCTTCTTTCTGGATTGGAAGAATTCTCGAAAGGTTCTATCTCTCAACCATAAGCGAAGTATTCGTTTGGATTGGTTCATTCTGGCTTGCATACATTGCTTATCTTGTATTGGGTGTGTTGCTGCTTGATATACTAAGATTGTGTAATCAGTTCATCGGATTTTTTCCTGAATTTCTAACCCGCAATTATGCAAAAACAAAATTTTATACCGCAATTATCGTTCTTGCTGTTAGTACGATTGTAATCTTTTTAGGATTTCTTAACGCTCGGAATCCAAGAATCAAAACGCTCGAATTGACATTGCCAAAGAAAGCTTCTTCATTAAATGAACTCAGCATTACGATGGCGTCGGATATTCACATGGGTACGATTATAAGCAACGGCTGGATTAGAAAAATTGTAAACGGAATTAACTCAACAAAACCCGACATAATTTTATTGCCCGGCGATATTATTGATGAGGACCTCGCGCCTGTAATTAAAAAAAACATGGGCGAAGAATTAAAAAGTCTTAAAGCGAAATACGGAGTGTTCGGAATAACCGGTAACCACGAATATATCGGTGGCGCGGCTGCGGCGGTTAAATATCTCGAAGAACATAATATAAAAATCATTCGGGATTCTTCAGTTGTAATTGATAGTTCATTTACAATTGTTGGAAGGGAAGATAGAAGTATAAATCAGTTTTCCGGCAAGACAAGAAAAAATCTTGCCGAGATAATGAAAAACGTTGACAAAACGATTCCAATTATTTTAATGGACCATCAACCGTTCGGCTTGCCCGAAGCGCAGAACAACGGAATTGATTTGCAATTATCCGGTCACACACATCACGGACAGTTGTTCCCGTTCAACTTTATTACGGAAATGATTTACGAAGTAAGTTGGGGATACAAACAAAAAGGTAATACGCAATATTATGTTTCGTGCGGAGCCGGGGGCTGGGGACCACCGGTGCGAACAGGCAGTACGCCGGAGATTGTGAACATAAAAATAAAATTTACTGAGTAAGCAAAAAGCCCAACTTATGACTCGAAAAAAGAGACGGAGAAGTTGGGCTGTTACATAGTGTGTTTTGTAGAGACGCCTTATAAGGCGTCTCTACATGGTGAAATTAAATTCCGCTGAACTGAATTCCATCAAACAACAACGATGGTACCCGCCACGAAGAATACATATACGGATCATTACCAAGGGCAACAAGCTGATTCCATACCTCTTTTGCGTTGCCGGAAATGTTCATTTCGTTTATCGGTTTTACAATTGCGCCTTTCTCAACATACTGCCCAACAACACCGAACGAGAAATCGCCGGTTGTTGAATTAGAATTTCCGCCGATAAATCCGTTAACAATAATTCCCTTTTCAATGGTCTTCAATAACTCTTCGAAAGATTTGTCGCCGTAATCGAGAATGATATTTGAGCCGGAACCGCCGTTCGGTTCCCAGCCGAGTTTTTTGCCATAGTAATTATCAATCAAGTAGCATTTCAAAACACCTTTTTCGATAATAACTCTTTTCTTTGCGGCAATTCCTTCGCCGTCAAACAAACGCGAACCCAGTCCCTTTTCAACAAAAGGATCATCGATCACAGTTAATTTGTCCGAAGCGATTTTTTTATCGAGCATTCCATCAAGGAACGAACTCTTTTGCTGTATTGATCGCGCTGAGATTGCACCCTGGAAAATTGAAAGCAGGCGCGCGCTTGCCCTGTTCTCAACCAGCATAGTGTAGCTGCCGGACTCCATTTTTTTCTGACCTATTTTTTGCAGCGCTCTTTTTGCCGCCGATGTGCCGAGAAATTCGGGCGAAGGTAGTTCGTTTTTAAACCGTGTTGTTGCATAGTACCAATCTTCGGGTCTGCCGCCGCCCTCATCTCCAACTGTTACTTCTGCACCAGCTGAAAATACCGTACCGTTGGACTCGCCTTTAAATCCGTTGCTGTGAACACGAACATTTTCATAATACGAGTCTGAGTATCCCGCGGTCGATGAAATTATTTTATCACTTACTGCCATTGCCTCTTTTTCTATTTCCGAAGCCAACTTCACACGTTCTTCCGATTGAACTTTATCGTATGCGGCATCCCTCAAGTTAAGATTTAAATCTGTTTTTGTTGGATATAGTTTCGGATCCGGGAGAGTGCGGAATTGATCTTCCGACAAATATTTTGTCGCGGCAACAGCCTCGTCAATAAATTTCTTCAATTCATCTTTTCGTAAGTCGCTCGTTGAATGCGATGAGTAACGGTGGCTAGCGTATATCTGTAAGTTTAGAGAATTTTGTGTTGATTCCTGAAGTTTATCAAGCTGTTTGTTTCTGTATTCTATTTCGATGTCCCTGCTGTTATAAATAGAAACGCTGGATTCGTTGGCGCCGGATTTTAACGAATACTCCATTGCCCATTCAGCTAATTCCAATCTTTCTTTGTTATTCATTTTTTACCTCTGTGTTTTAACCAATTAATTAATTATGAATTGACGCCGCCGACGGTAATCTTTGATACCTTTACCGTGGGCAAGCCCATTGATACCGGAACGCCCTGACCGTTCTTTCCGCATGTCCAGCCGCCTTCGGCCATTTCAAAATCGTCGGCGACCATAACAATATCTTTCAGAACTTGCGGTCCGTTCCCTATAATGTTTATGTCTTTAATTGGTTTGGTAAGTTTTCCGTCTTCTATCAAGAAACCGGATTTAACATAGAAAGTAAAATCACCCGCGCCGATAAAAACCTGTCCGTTTGTAAATGATTCAGCGAAGATTCCTTTTTTAACACTTGAAATAATTTCTTCTTTTTTATGGGGACCCGGCAGCATGTAAGTGTTTCTCATACGGGGAAGCGGAACAAACCTGAACGATTCCCTTCTGCCGCTGCCTGTTGGATTTACGTTGTAATGCTTTGCGCTGATCCTATCATGCATGTAACTTTTTAAAATTCCATTTTCAACAAGGAAAGTTTTCTGCGAAGAATTTCCTTCGTCATCAACATTTATTGAACCGCGAATATTCGGATTTGTACCGTCGTCAACAATTGAAACGAAACTTTCGGCGACAGGCTTATTGATTTTATCGGCGAAAATTGATACCCCTTTGCGGTTGAAGTCCGCTTCCATTCCGTGTCCGATTGCTTCGTGCAATAAAATTCCGGAACTGCCGGCGGCGAGCACAACCTCCATTTCACCTGCTTCCGGTTTTACCGCGTCGAACAATGCGATTGTCCGGCGGACAGGCTCTTTGCCAAGCCGGTCAATATTTTCGGGTGTGAAGAATTCGATTCCTCTTCTTCCCGAAAGGTCGAAATAATTTTGTTCGCGCTTACCGTCCTGCTCGGCATTAACCGAAACAGAAATTTGTCCCATGGGTTGATAATCATAAGCAACCACACCGTCGGACGTAACCAAAAGAATATACGAAGTTTCATTCACAAACCAGATGTTAGCCTTAATAACGCGAGTATCTTCTGCAAATACTTTTTCGTTTATCTGCTGCAGGTAAGGAATTTTTTGGTTGATTGATATTTCTTCCCACGGAGTTTTAATCTTGTAAAAATTAGGAATCTCTTTCAATTTCAATTCAATTGGACCAATGTTCTTGCTGCCGTTTGCAATATTCGCCGCGGTTTGGGCTGCAAGTTTCATAGCAGTCGGTGTAATCTCTTCTGAAAAAGAATAGCCGGTTTGGTCTCCCTTCAAAACTCGTATTCCAACTCCGAACGAAACATCGGAATAGGCTCGATTAACTTCTTTGTCTTCAAGCCCGATGTAGTTTGAAATCTTGTGTTCAAAATAAATGTCGCAGTAATCACCGCCGCGCGATAACGCTTCAGCGAATACATCCTGAATGTTTTTTTCAGTGACGCCGAAACGGTTGTAATAATCATTGAGCTTCATGTTGGTTCCGTCGGGCGCAGACAACGCTGATGTTAAATTACCGCGCAGAAAAGATGGCACTAAAGCCGCGGCAATCAATCCCTTTGAACTGTTCTCGAGAAATTTTCTTCGTGAAATGCTTTGTTTCATTATAGCCTCTGAAATTAATTTATAATAATCTATTCAGAAATAGTAAGATTTGTCATTGTTCGAAAAGAACGTTAGATGTTGAAAAATCATGCATTTTTATGCTGCCGAAAGGAAAAATAGGGAAATTAATTCTCTTTAACAGAGAAATAATTTGTCTCTTATTCATGAAATGTTTTGATGATTCAATAAAAAAATCAGCCAAATAAAATTTTAATATCTGTCCAAGATAAAATTCTTATATTTCGTCCCGATGGGACTTAATCCGAAGATTGAGAATGATTTGCTATAAATATTTAATCCCTATGGGATTGAAAGATAATTTTGATTTATTTTTATATTTGTTACAAGTTGTCCCCTTGGGGACATAATATTTTTAGTAATATGATTTCCTCCTTCATAAGAAAAGTCCCGTATGGGACGCAATATGAGGAATTCATTATCAACAATGACGAAAGTTTACTAAAGAAATATACAATCAAACATTATTTACTAAGTTGGAATTGATCTGGACAGCAGTGAAAATTTTATATTGAAGAATAATTATTTGATGTAATCTGTGTAGTTTTGAATTGAGAAATAAAAACAAATCACGGGGAAGTATAATGAACAGCAAAAATTGGAGTAGAAGAGATATTCTAAAAGTCGGCGGACTAATTGCAATGGGCGCTCCGCTTAGCGGCTGGGCTTCCAAACAACCGGAGAAAAATTTATTTATTCCCGATTTCAAACCTGCCGAGGACTTCAAACCGGATAGACCGATTACCGCTGTTGTGCTTGGCGCAGGCAACCGTGGAAATGTTTATGCCGGTTACAGCAAACAATTTCCCGACGAATTAAAAATTATCGGTGTTGCCGAGCCGATTGAATTCCGCAGAAAGAGATTTGCGAAGGAATATGAAATACCGGAAGACCGCCAATGGACAACATGGGAGGATGCGCTTGGCATTGCAAAATTTGCGGATGTGTTGATAATTACAACTCCCGATAACCTGCACTACGATCCGGCAATGCATGGATTAATTCTTGGTTATGACTTACTGCTTGAAAAACCAATTTCGCAATCATGGGATGAATGCGAGGACATAAAAAAATTAGCCGGACAGAAGAATAATATAATCGGCATCTGTCATGTGTTAAGATACACCGCTTACTTCAGAAAAATGAAAGAAATTATTGAATCGGGCATACTCGGCGATGTTGTAAGTATCCAGCACTTCGAACCGATAAATCATATTCACATGTCTCACTCATATGTTCGTGGCAATTGGAGAAACGAAAAAGAATCTAATCCAATATTGCTTGCCAAGTCATGTCACGATCTGGATATTTTGTATTGGATGACCGGGAAAAAATGCACACGTGTTTCCTCCTTTGGCGCATTGAATCATTTCAAATCCGAAAACGCTCCCGAAGACAGTACAAGCAGATGTGCCGATGGATGCAAAGTTGAAAAAGATTGTCCGTATTCGGCGCTGAAAATTTATCATCGCGATAGAACATATCTCCACCATTTTGACTTTGTTGAAGGTGTAGATCAGGGAGAGCAGATTCTCCGCTATCTAAAAGAAGGACAATACGGAAGATGCGTTTATCATTGTGACAACGACGTGCTCGATCACCAGGTTGTGTTGATGGAATTTGAAGGCAATGTAAGCGCCGCGTTTTCAATGGAAGCGTTCACATCGTATCATGGAAGGAAAACCCGGATTATGGGAACAATGGGAGATATCGTCGGCGATATGGAAACGATGACAGTAACAAATTTTAGAAACGGCGAAGTATATGTTTGGGATGCAAACAAAGATACAGTGATTACATCGGGACATGGCGGCGGCGATTACGGATTGATGCATGACTTTATTCGTGCGGTGAGCAAGCACGATGAATCGATGCTGACTTCGAATTTGGCTGCGTCTATGGAAAGCCACTTCGTCGGATTTAAAGCTGAAGAAAGCAGATTGTTCGGCAGCGTGGTGGATGTAAACCGCGGGTGATATTTAATGAAAAGGTAAATAAACCTTCGAGGTTTGGATCCGCCTGAATGGGAAGGAAACCTCGAAGGTTTTTGTTTTTCGATGTCAACCTACTTTGTTGTTTAGCCGCGCAGTTTATCTAACAAGTTGTTGATTGTCTCTGCTTCTTTTGTTGTTAGATTTTTAAATTGAGAATCCACTTCGTTGTTTAGTTTATCTATTTCGTCAAGCGCTTTAAGCCCGCTTTCGGTAACAACAACTTCGGCCTTTCTTCTATTGCTCGGACACACCTTGCGGTCTACAAAGCCCTTTTCCCGCAAGCGTTCTACCAGTCGGGAGGCATCGGATAATTTATCGAGCATTCTTTCCTGAAGCAATGAAACAGATGCCGGCTCGGGGTGCTGCCCGCGCAAGATTCTGAGGATATTAAATTGCGAACCGGTCAAATCATGTTGTTTGAGAAGTTTGTTCTGTCGCTGCATAAGCCAGCCGTGCGTATAAATAATATTCACAGCCAGCTTATGATAGGAGTTTCTGAACTTTTTCTGTTTAATTTCTTCTTCGAGTTTCATTATGATTGTTTTGCTAATTCAAGATTGATTTTGATTTCAACATCTTCGCCAACAACAAGTCCGCCGGCTTCGATCATGGAATTCCATTTCAAGTTATAATCGAATCTGTTTATTACGCCGTAAATTTTAAATCCGGCTTTAATGTTTCCCCACGGGTCTTTTACCGTACCGTTATTTTTTACATCCAGCGTAACCTGCTTGGTTACGTCGCGAATGGTTAAGTCGCCAACGAGCTTCCAGTTTTTACCGTCAACCTTTTTGAATGATTTGCTTTTGAAAGTCATCTTCGGGAATTTTTCTGCATTAAAAAAATCATCCGACTTCAAATGATTGTCTCGCTTTTCATTGTCTGTGTTGATTGAGGCTATATCAAACGAAAATTCGATTTTTGCATTGGTGAAATCATCGCCGTTGGTTTCAACCGATCCCTCATAGTTTTTGAAATACCCGTCAACTTCAGAAATAACGAGGTGGGTTACAGTAAAACCTGCATTTGAATGGGATTTATCAATATTCCATTTGGTTTGCGCAAAAAAGGACGAAGCGCCCAATACAAGCAAGAGAATCAAAGAATTTATGTGTTTCATTGTGGTTCCTTTTATTTTGTTATAATTTGTAATTAGAATTCATGTTCCAACAATAGATGTTACAACGGTAATTACAATCAAAACAAACGCCGACTCAAAAGAGTTCCCGCAAATATTATTTAAACCGGCTTCTCAAGCAATTAAACAATTCGACAATTGAACCATGTCGAGCAACATGCTAATTTGCCTATAGCATTATAACTACACATCATCACGATGCTTTTCTATCAATTTTTATTTATTTTCGAATTGTCATAACACACCACGATTTTATGAGAAAGGAAAATGAAGAATGATAAATATTCAAGACGGGAATTTCTTCGAACGGTTTCAGGTGCGGGATTGTTTCTGTGCGGGTCGGGTCTGTTTTTAATTCCTTCATTAGAAGCAAAATCACAGCCAATTTCAAAATCAAATCCGCGATTTTTTAATTTATCCGAAGATAGAATCAAAAATTCGCCCGTCGCAAAATACTGGATGTCAACCACCGATGAAAAATCCGAATGCAAAAATTGCCACGATGTTTCGAAAATCGATACGAAGGAATTTGACCATGAAGAAACTATAATTAAATGTCTGCTGTGTGCCCAGGGCTGTATCATTAAAGAGGACGAACGAGGCAAATGCCGGGCGCGATTTAATTATAACGGGAAATTAAAATCGCTCGTTTACGGACACCCGGTTTCGATTCATGTTGACCCGATAGAGAAGAAACCATTGTATCATTATCATCCCGGCGCGCAGGCGTTCTCACTTGCAACAGCGGGCTGTCCGCTCTCATGTCAATTCTGTCAGAATTGGGAGATATCACAATCCTCACCCGAAGATTTTGAACCCGTTTATACATCGCCTGTGAAAATTGTTCAATCAGCTAAATCGAAGAACGCTCCTATAATTGCTTTTACATATAACGAACCGACGGTATTCACAGAATACTTAATTGATATAGCAAGCGAAGCGAAAAAACTGAACATCAACAGCGTTCTCATTAGCTGCGGATTTATGAATTCTACGCCGCTTGCCGACATGATAAATGTTCTCGACGCAATCAAAATTGATTTGAAAGGATTCGATAAAGATTTCTACCGGAATGTCTGCAAAGCGGAGTTGAACCCGGTGCTCAACACCATTAAACAAATTGCAAAAAGCAAAACTCATCTCGAAATTGTGAACCTTGTTGTTCCCACTCTAAACGATTCAGACAAAATGTTGAAAGAAATTTGCAACTGGATTTATAACGAAGTTGGTTCCGATGTGCCGGTTCATTTCACAAAATTTCATCCGGAGTATAAATTGTTGAATTTACCGCCGACTCCGATTACAACACTTGAACGGGCAAGAAATTTTGCACTCGACAAAGGATTGCATTATCCGTATGTTGGAAATGTGCCGGGTCACGCAGGCAACAACACATACTGCCCCAAGTGTGGAAAGATTGTGATTAACCGCTCGGGTTTCTTTGTGGTTGAGAATAATATTGTTAATGGGAAATGTAAATACTGTAAAACGGCAATTGCAGGAGTGTGGGAATGATTGTTGTAGAAATCGGGAGCCGTGAGTCAGAAGACAGAATAAATACTGGGTATAAAATGAAAACAACGAAAGTGATTTTATTGATTGTCTTTCTGTTTACAATTACGAATTGCAACGGGCAGGAGGATAAGTTTAAAAATATTGATGTTCGAAAAGCTGCCGTAGCCGGAAAGTTTTATCCGGCAGATAAAATGAAACTGACGAACGCAATTAAATATTTTTTGGAAGATGCTGTAAAAACAGAGATCAAAAATCCGGTTGCGATGGTTGTTCCTCATGCGGGATATATTTATTCCGGGCAAACCGCAGCAGATTGTTACAATAACGTTCGCAACAATGATTATGATGTTGTTGTAATTCTCGGCACAAACCACACCGACGCAACATTCTCAAAAATTTCTGTTTATCCGCGTAAAGGATTTGAAACGCCGCTCGGTATTGCAAATATTGATGAGCAGCTTGCCGATTCTTTGATTGCAATGAATGAACAATGTGTGCCGTATTTAAATGTTCACACCGAAGAACATTCCGTTGAAGTACAAATTCCATTTGTGCAATATTTATTTCCGGATGTAAAAATTCTTCCCATTGTAGTCGGTCAACCGTCTCTCGAAAAGTGTGTTCAGCTCGGGAAGGACCTTGCCAAATTATTGAAGGATAGAAAACCACTGTTAGTTGCGAGTTCCGATTTGTCGCATTATCCGGATTATAACGATGCCTACGCGGTTGATTCGACAACCCTGTGTGCGATTGTTGAAAAAACTCCAGAAGAAGTTTATTTGATTCTTTCAAAACAGGAAAACAAGTATTCAAATCTAAGCACATGCGCTTGCGGCGAAGGACCGATAATTACGGTGATGTCTTATGCAAACGAAGTAAAAGCCAATTGTCGTAGAATTATCAACTACACAAACTCCGGTGAAAACCCGGTTGGCTCGGAGGACAGAGTTGTTGGTTACGGCGCTGTTCTTTTTGCGAAGGATGATGAATGTAAAATCCCGAACCATAGTTTTGTGCATACAGTAAATAATTACGCCGGTAATTTAAACAATGAACAAAAGCTTCAACTTCTCATTATCGCAAGAAAAACTTTGGAGCGATATTTTGACAGCGAAACGCTTCCGTCGCTAAAGAATTATTCGAAGGACATGAATTTTAACCGCGGCGCATTTGTAACTTTGCGAAAGAATGGAGAACTTCGCGGTTGTATTGGGCACATGGCGGAAGATACTCGTGTTTACAATACTGTTTCGTTGATGGCAATACAGGCGGCGTTCAACGATAGAAGATTTAATCCGCTGCAAAAAGATGAATTGAAAGAAATTGAAATAGAAACTTCTGCTCTAACGCCGTTTCAAAAAATTAATAGTCTCGATGAATTTGAATTACACCGTGACGGGCTGCTAATCAAAAAAGACGGAAAGCAGGGGGTATATCTCCCGCAGGTTGCCGAAGAAACCGGCTGGACAAAAATGGAGTTTGTAGAGCACTTGTGTTTGAAAGCAGGATTGCAAACCGATGATTGGAAGGATGCAGAGTTTTTCACATTCCGCGCGGAAGTTTTTAAAGAATCTAATTTCGAATAGAAATTTTAAATCAATTGCCGTCCGCTTCAGAGCGTGTGTAAAAATGTCGATTGTAGAGCAAGATTCATCTCGCTTCTTCAGAATTTGCATTACTTTTGAAGTTTTAATGAGCGAAATAAATTTCGCTCTACAATTTTCACACAGCCTCTAAATCAAATGGTAATATTTTGCTAGATTTTTATTTCTTGAGTTATAAAATTGACATTAAATGTGAGTGCAATTCGTTAACAACGTAAATTCAATTATGATTTATCAAAAAAAATATTTTTCTTCGATGCACTATCTTTTCTTCATAGGATTCATTTCAATTCTCGCTCAAGTATGTTTGCTGCGTGAATTGAACGCTGCGTTTTTCGGTATCGAATTAATCTATATCCTCTCGTTCGGGATCTGGCTGCTGGGAACCGCCATTGGCGCGGCAGTGGGGAAACGAAACTTTATTCCGAAAGCTAGTTGGATTGATTTGCTAATAGTTATCACCGGGATTTTGATAATCGCCGATGCTATGTTTATCCGCTCGCTGCGTGTGCTGTTCGGAATAGTTGCATCTGCATATCTTCCGTTCGATAAACAAATATTGTCGCTACTTGTTTCGCTGCTACCGGTTAGTTTTTTAACCGGACTTCTTTTTCAATGGGCAGCAAAAAAACATATCACCAATTCCGGCACACTACCGAGAGCATACGCAATTGAAAGCGCCGGCGGTATTGCCGGAGGAGTGATTTCAACATTCGTCGTTTTCGCGTGTCTTCAAAATTTTACTGTGATTGTAATTTGTTCTCTTGTTTCGTTTTTGCTTGTTGCAGTGAAAATTGTTTTGGCGAAGAAGAAAATTGCTCAGGTAATACTTCCCCTAATTTTAACCATTGCGGCAATATTCGTTTTGCTATTACACGAAAAAGTTGATCTGTGGTCAATTAAGTGGAATCATCCCGCGGCAATTGTTTCGGAAGACACACCATACGGAAGAATAACAATCAGCTCGATTGAAAATCAATTTTCAATTTTTGAAAACGACGAATTGGTTTACGAAAGCGAAAGCGTGAAGCCCGAAACATTTGTTTTCATGAGTATAATTCAAAATCCCGGTACAAAAAAAATACTTGTGCTTGGCGGTGGTTACGCGGGGGTGATAAACGAATTGGCGAAGATAAACAATATCGAGATTGATTATGTTGAGCTGAATGAAAGAATCGTCTTCCTAGTTAAAGAGCATGCGAAAGACAATGGGTTAACACAAAACCATGTGAGAATTTTTTACGAAGATCCGCGGAAATTTCTTGCCGGTTCCGGAAACTACGATATAATTTTAATCGGCGCCCCCGACCCGAACTCTATTTTGAATAACCGGTTTTATACAAAGGAATTTTTCGGACTGTGCAAATCAAAACTGAACAAAAGAGGAATAGTTTCGTTCATAATTACCTCTTCGGAAAACTTATGGACGCCGCAACTCCGGCTCAGAAATTCGAGCATTTACAAAACGATATCTTCACAATTCAAAAACATTGTTGTACTACCCGGCGAATCAAATTTGTTTATTACCTCCAACTCGGAGTTGAGTACAAATCCAGCAACGTTGACCGTTAATTTGGAATCTCTAAATATCCCGACAAGGTTTGTTAACAAACATTATATCAACTACATTTTTACAAACGATAGATTTTTTGAAATTCAAAAATTGCTGACACAAACAAATGCACAGATGAATACTGATTTGAAACCAATTTGTTTTAAATACACAGTTTCAATCTGGCTTTCTAAATTCTTCCCGAATATTGCATTCGAAGGAATGCCAATGCCCGGCATGGTTTCGTATCTCCCCGCCGCCGGCATTGTGATGTTGTTGTTTACTCTGTTGTTCGTTTTTAGAAAGAGATTTGTTCTTGTTCGCAAAGTGCTGCTTGTGTTTTTTATCGGATTCATCGGGATGGTGTTGGAAACAATTATCATAATCAATTACCAGGTTAAAAGCGGTATTCTTTATCAGAATATCGGGCTGTTGATTACGATGTTCATGATTGGTCTTGCTGCCGGCTCGTTTATGATTGACAGAATAATCACAAAAACGCAGAATCGAAATTCCAAAACAAAAAAGTGGATTGGTGTAAGTATTGTGTTTGGTTTATCGCTCGTTTCTCTTCTTTATTATTTGTTGATTTCAAATTCTGTTTCCCTGGAATTAGTTGGCAGTAGTTTGTTTTTAATTCTATCCGGTTTCTTTGTGTCGGGCGTGTTTGCATATGCGTCAATTGAAAATATTGTTGACCAAACAAAAGTAGTCGCTCCTCTTTACTCGGCGGATGTGTTGGGCGGAGCGGTTGCATCGGTGGTTGTTATGCTGTTGCTGATACCGGCGATGGGAATACCGGGAATAATATTAATGACAAGTATCTTTTCCTTTTCTCTGTTGTTTATAACCTGAACGTTTTTCAATCAAATTTTTTTCCCGTTCCTAAAAACATAACTGAGATTTTTCGATAATTATTTGAATTATTATAGGCGCTTAGCATGGATTACAGAAGACTTACTAAGGTTGAGTTGATTGACAAAATCACCAATCTCGAAAATAAAATCAAAACACAGGAAGTTGAGCAAACGAACAGCCCAACCGAAAAAGATGAGGGATTTAACGAAGAGGGATGGGCATCGTTGTTCGATCATGTCTTGAATGGCTCCGGATTTGATTTGTCCGGGATGAACAATGAATTTATCAACATGATGATTAATAACATTTCCGTGCCTGTATATTTTACAAATGTCGATGGCGTTTTTCTTGGCTGCAACGTTGGATTCGAACAATTAATAAATCATACATCTGAAGAAATTATCGGTAAGAGTATCTTCGATATTATGCCGCCGGAGATTGCCGAAAACGAACAGAGTATTAACGACGAGCTGATTTTTAACAATACAGTAATGAATTACGAAACCATTCTCACCGACAAATTCGGAAATAAAAAGGAGGTTGTAACAAGCAAATCAATCTTTAAAAATTTTTACGGTACGATTGCGGGAATCGTAGGCATAATTAACGACGTAACCGAGAAAAAACAAGCAGAGAGAGCGCTTATCGAATCCGAGAGAAAACTAAGAGAAGCAAACGCAACAAAGGATAAATTCTTTTCTATCATCTCCCACGATTTAAAAAGTCCGTTCACTGAACTGCTTGGTTTCTCCGAGGTGTTGTTCAAATCATACAACACTCTTGCCGACGAGGATAGGAAAGAGTTTATAAAAGAAATTTATGACTCGTCGAGGAAGACATTTAAACTGCTTGAAAATCTTTTGATGTGGTCGCGTTCGCAAAGAGGTGAAATTGAATTGAAGCCGGAGAAAATAAATATAAACGACCTCGCCGATGAAATCATTGAGCTTTACCGTTCGATTGCCGGGCAGAAAAACATTATCATCACAAAAAAGATTGATGAAAACGTGACTGCATTCGCCGATAGGAATACGATTACGCTTGTACTGCGCAATCTTGTGAACAACGCTGTAAAGTTTACAAACCAGGGCGGAACGATTCAGATCGACGGTAAACCCGGTAACGACAAAGTTGAAATCTCGGTGCATGATTCGGGCGTTGGTATTCCGAAAGAGTTTTTAGATAAAATATTCCGCCCGGATTTTTCGAACAAGAAAATCCGCAATTCTCCCAACAAAGGCTCTGGATTGGGATTGGTACTGTGCAAAGAATTTGTTGATAAAAACAGCGGGGAAATTTGGGTGGAATCGGAGTTCGGGAAGTCAACTACGTTTGCTTTTTCGCTTCCGGTTTAAAGGTAAAAAACCTCAGTCAAAAAGGGTTTTCAATAAATCTGATTTGGAAATTTTGAGAGTTGTAGAAATATCGTTAAGGATGTTGTTTAGAGTGCCTATTTTATTGGGTTGTGGTCCGGGATAGTTAGATGATGCTCGTTATTATTTTGAATTCTTGTCAGACGAATATGACTTCCCCTTTTCCGTGTGACGGTATAATTAATTTTAAGTAACGCTTTAATGAGTTCTTCTGCAGATAAATCACGTGGAATTTTCACGCTGCAATTACCTCTTCTTTAATATAATGCAGCCGGATTATTTTAGGTTTGTCATCCGACTCAAAATGACAATCGACGGCTTCGATAATGTTTTTTTTCAACTCTTCTATCGTCTCGGCTTCAGTAAAGACCGAGTACCCGAGTGAATGGGCTTCAAAACCCCCTTCAAGAGATTCTTCAACAACAAAAATAATTTCTGTTTTCATAACTACTTTCCTTTTGGAGAAAAATATTAAAAATATTGGAAAGAAACATAACCATATTACTTGAAATCGCCGCCCTTTAGCAGCGCCTCTCGGATTCAAGAGTCACTAAACATGGGGGTGTTTTTGCTTTATCACCAATGATAAGACAATTGACACGGAGATAATTGCAACTATAATTCCAAGCGATAGCATTATCGGGAATTTTCCGTCGTAGAGTTCGTTCAACCACGCCATTTTCAATCCCACAAAAACGAGAACGATACCGAGTCCGTACTTTAAATAACGGAACTTATCAACAATTCCGGCAAGCAAAAAGAACATTGCACGCAAACCGAGAATAGCGAATATGTTTGATGTAAAAACAACAAGCGGTTCTTTTGTTACGGCAAAAATTGCAGGAACGGAATCAACCGCGAAAATTATATCAGACAGTTCGATAAAAATCAGAGCAAGAAAAAGTGGAGTTACATATAAAACTCTTTCTTTCTTTTTGAATAAGGATTGGTCATCGATAGACGGATGAATCGGCAAATGATTTTTAAGAAATATTATCACCGGATTTTTTGCCGGGTCAATTTGTTTCTCAGGCGAGAATAAGATTTTTATTCCGGTTAGGAGTAAAAATATTCCAAAGATTATTACGACAATTTCGTACTGAATTAAAACCGAACCGAGCGCGATAAAAATAATTCTAAAAATCAGCGCGCCGATTATGCCGAAAAACAAAATCCGGTGCTGGTACTTTGCCGGAATCGCAAAGAATGAGAACACAACGACGAAAACAAAAATATTATCAACCGCGAGAGCCTTCTCAATTATGTAGCCTGTTAAAAATTCCAGCCCGACATTCTTAGCGGCAACTTCAGGGTCAAATCCTTTTATGGCAAGAAGAACCTCGTTATTACTGAATTGCCAATACGAATATTTGTAAAACAAAAAATTGAAAACCAAAGCAAGCGCAACCCAAACGACACTCCACGAAAGAGCTTCTTTGAATTTTACCTCGTGGGCGTGCCGGTGAAAAACACCGAGGTCCAACGACAATATCAATAATACGAAAACAGTGAACAAAACATAGAACAACCAGTACTCACCAAAGGGAAACAAAGAGATATGCTCCATTCAAATTCCTTTTTAAGTGTAAAACAGAATTGAATTGAAAAAAGTGCCGGAAGATTATTAACAGCCTAACTTCTCCGTCTTTTGTTTCCATCAGAAGTTGGGTTTTTCATCTCACATCTTATTCATATTCTTAATCTTGTTCTTGCCCCCGTATTTCCAGAAAAGATAAAATGGAAGTCCGGTAAGGATAAGCATTAATCCCATCATCGAGTTTTCAGTATCGGAGACGATTGAGTTGACCAAAAAGAAAAATGCAAATACAACAAAAATTGCAGGCAATACAGGATATCCCCAAACCTTGTAGGGACGCGGTTCGTCGGGCATTTTTTTTCTAAGAATAAAAACACCGAAAGCGCCAAGCATATAAAACAGCCACGATGCGAAAATCACGTAATCGGTAATTGTATCAAACGAACCGGACATCACAAGTATGCACGACCAAATTCCTTGAATAATAAGTGCGATATGCGGAGTGCCGAAACGCGGATGAACCTTTTCGAAACTTTTAAAGAATATATTCGCACGCGCCATCGCAAAAGGTACACGCGCGGTTGCGAGAATACTTCCGTTAAGTGCGCCGAAAGTAGAAATTATTACCGCGATTGAAATTATCGCACCGCCATTTGTTCCGAAAATCTTTTCGGCAGCGCTTGCGGCAACGAGCGGTGATTTTGCCATTTCATCAATCGGCATTACATAAAGGTATGCGATATTGATAAGCACATAAACAACAATCACAATGAGTGTCCCGAAGATTAATCCCCGCGGAACATTGCGTTGCGGGTTCTTCACTTCACCGGAAACAAAAGTGATGTTGTTCCATGCATCGTAAGCCCAGAACGCACCGGCAAATGCAAGTCCAATCATTGTTATCATATTTGTTGAAGTGGAAGTATGGATTGAAAATCCGGTAAAAATATTAGACATACTTCCGTTTCCAATAAATAGCAGGAGAAAAGAAATGGCGAGAATGGAAATAATTTTTATATAAGTAACTATGGTTTGCACAACCCCACCAAACACAACACCGATATAGTTTACGCCGGTTAAAAAGATAATACACAAAATTGCTACCGCTTTTGTCCCGAAGTCAATGAACGGATGGATATCTCCAACTAACGGCATGAACAAGGTGAAATCCTGCATTGCCTGTGAAAGCTGCGGCAGTTTAACAAAATACCCGATGTACTCCGCAAACACATACGCGATTGCTGCCTGGCTGCCGGTTTGAATTACAGAAAGAATTGACCAGCCGTAAATGTAAGAAGTAAAATCGCCGTACATTTTACGCAGATACACATATTGCCCGCCGGTAGCGTCCATCATTCCAGCCATTTCGGCATTTATCAATACGGCAATTAAGGTGATTAGTCCGGCTGCAACCCATACGAGGATTAACAATTCGGGTGAGCCAAGCTGCTCAGCCATAACCGAAGGTTTTCTGAATATACCGGAGCCAATCATGGAGCCGGCAACTATCATTATTGCGGCGGTAAGGCTTAATCCGCGGATGAGTTCTGTTTTGGGAGTCTTATCTTTCAATTATTCCTCAAAAAGTTGGGGCAAGATAAGGATTGAGGCTGAATTCTCAAATTTAATTTTTTCCAACTATATCAAAAGAGCTAAAAGAGGTTGCCCAAATTTGCAATCTGATTGCAAATTTGTCCGAGGCAAAAAATTAGTCGATAAAATTGGTTCTTTTGAGCACAAAATACAGGCTGTTCAAATGGTGATAAAAGCAAATCATAAAATAATTTTAAAATAATATCGATTTCATTATCTTCGTACCCGTTAAATTTAGGTATTTATAATAATGGAAAACCCCGAAGAAGGCAATTGTCGTTTTTCTCAATCCAAATACTGTTTTAATCTACAGTTTGGCTATTCTCGTTGTCGAATAATATTCAGCCAACCCGCGTTTAACAGCATCAATTAGAATTTATCTCGTACTATTCGGCAAATTTATTATAAACTGAATGCTAAAGTTCAATTCAAAAAAAACACCCAAACAAATATTGTTATATAGGAACGATTCAAATGTCAGATGGCGAAAGTAAGTCGAAGAAATTAAAAAGGATTTTCATCGGGGCATCGCGGGACTTAAAAGATCCGCATATATTTCACAAGGTGACGTTAACGGCATTTCTCGCATGGGTTGGTCTCGGAGCCGATGGTTTGTCGTCTTCGGCTTATGGACCCGAAGAAGCATTCCTTGCTTTGGGAACACATCACTATTTAAGTATCTTTGTTGCAATTGCTACTGCGATAACAGTGCTCGTCATAAGTTCAAGTTATTCGCAAATAGTTGAGTTGTTTCCGTCGGGGGGCGGCGGTTACCTTGTTGCCAGCAAATTACTTTCACCAAAAGTCGGTATGGTTTCCGGCTGTGCATTGTTGATTGACTACGTTCTTACAATTACAATATCTGTTGCGAGCGGCGCTGATGCTTTGTTTAGTTTCGTTTCGAATGAGTTTCTGGAGTACAAACTTTACTTTGCTCTTGGTGGTGTGAGCTTGCTTATTATAATGAACTTGCGGGGTGTGAAGGAATCTGTTATGCCATTGGTCCCGATATTTTTGTTGTTTATTGTTACACATGTTTTTATCATCGGTTATGCAGTAGTAACGCACATCTTTAATTTTTCTGAAGTTGTAAGCTCAACCGCCACGGATGTAAATCAAAGTATGTCCGAACTTGGTTTGTTCGGGATGCTGTTTCTTGTAATCAAAGCTTATACAATGGGGGCGGGAACATATACCGGCATCGAGGCCATAAGCAACGGCGTGCCTATTTTAAGGGACCCGAAAGTAAAGACTGCCAAAACCACCATGAAATATATGGCGGTATCGCTAGCGTTTATGGTTGTAGGGCTGCTTATTTCTTACCTTTTGTACGGAGTGGTACATCAACCTGGAAAAACATTAAATGCGGTTTTATTTGAAACCGTTACAAAAGATTGGGGCAACACTGGAATAATTTTTGTTTTTACAATTCTTTTTTCGGAAGCGGTAATTCTGCTGGTTGCGGCGCAAGCCGGATTTATGGACGGTCCGCGGGTACTTGCAAATATGGCTTCGGATAGATGGTTCCCCACAAGATTTTCAATTCTTAGCGATAGACTTGTGACTCAAAATGGTGTTGTATTAATGGGTGTCGCCGCATTGATTACTATGATTGCTACAAAGGGTTCTGTAAAATATTTAATCGTGCTTTACAGTATAAACGTGTTTGTCACTTTCTTTTTATCACAACTTGGAATGGTGAGGCATTGGTGGCAAGTACGAAAACAATTCAAAGAATGGATTCATAAAATAGTAATTAATGGAATAGGGCTGGCATTAACAACTTTGATTTTGGTGTCTGTGATAATTGTAAAATTTTTTGAAGGCGGCTGGGTAACGATTTTGATTACCGGAAGCCTGATAGCGTTGGCATTAACAATTAAGCGGCATTACAATGTGGCTCACAAAGCATTGCTGGAATTGGATGAAACAATTTTGCCTGCAGTAACCAGTTCCATTGAAATATTAAACCAAAGCGCGGGAAGTAAAAAAGAGGAGTTTAATTCGGAGAATAAAACCGCTGTAGTTTTCGTAAATGGTTTTAACGGGCTGGGGGTTCATACTTTATTGGCCGTTATAAAAACTTTTCCCAATACATTTCGGAATTTTATATTTGCACAGGTTGGAGTTGTGGATGCGGGTACTTTCAAAGGAACGGCCGATTTGGAGAAACTTGAAACAAAAATCCACAACGATGTCCAGAGTTACGTAAACTTCGTAGAGAAAAGCGGATTCCATGCACGAGGAATGAGTATTATTGACCCGGATGTTGTTGAAGGCGCAATCAAGCTTGCGGATGATATTATAAAACAATTTCCCGATACCGTGTTCTTTGGCGGTAAACTTGTTTTCTCAAACGAAACATCGCTTACCAAACTGCTGCACAACCAGATTGTATTTGTTCTGCAGAGAATTCTTTATACTAAAGGATACCCATTTGTTGTGTTACCGATAAGAATTAACATGGAATAGAGCGTTAATCTTTTTAGCTCATAATGTTTGACGCTTTTTTGCCACACGTATCGGCGGAATCTAATGTTTTTACTTTTGGATTCCAGTTTCTTTATTCTGCCATATTGTGATTGTATCCAATGGACAAAAGATTTTTATTTCTTAATTTCACCATGGCTTTTTGTCTTAACACAGAACTCATTTAAAAATAGATATAAATAAACAGTTTCTTTAATATTAACGGAGAGTATTATGAAGAAAAGTCTATTTAAAATGGTTCTTTTCTTGGCTGTAATTTTTCTTACTTACGCAAATCCAGTATCACCCCAGGAATTTTCACCAACAATGATTTATCATTCCATGCTGAATGGAATTGTGTACAATGCCGGCAACGGAGTTTTCAGATTTGTTGAAGGCGACGACGACAATGCGATAAAAGTCGTATTTCTTTTACCCGAATTGGTCAAAGAAAAAAATCCGGTTACAATGATATTTAAAAAGGAGAGTACTGTCATTCAAGAATATCATTGGAGAATCGGACAGTTAAAAGGCGCATTCTATTGGCTTGTTAAACACGATGTAAACAAAGCGCCGTTCGTAAAGGAAGTGGGAAATTATTCATTAGAATTTTACGTGAAGGATAAACTCATCTTTAATTTCCCCTTTTCAATCAGTATTGTTAAAAGCAGTGACCCTTACAATCCTGGTGAAGGTTACTTTCTTGAGGGCGCCTGGAATGATGTTGCGTATCTCTACATAAAAGAAAACAATCCCGAATCGCCGGTGTTATTCAAAACATGGTTTCGAACCAAATCACTTGAAAGCAGCAAGCGAAAAGTCCAGATAGAATTAATTAAAGATGGTAAAGTAATAGCCAAATATGATAAGAAAGATGGAGATATCGTTTTCATGCCTTCGCAGTGGCTTGAAAAAGAATTCGGTTTCGACCAGGGAAGATTCAAAGGAAAAGATTTGATGAAAGACGGGAAATACAATTTTAAAGTAACTGTTGATGAGCAGCTTTACGGAAATTACAAATTCACCGTTAATGGTGGAAAGGTTCAATACATCGATAAACAGGATAGAATGAAAACCACAACGATTGATTGTCTCGAAGGTGGTCCCGATGTATATTATTTGATTAAAGAAAATTAAGTGAAGTAAAAGCCTATTGGAAATGTTACTTGTTTATTACTTATTACTTCTATCCAAACCCAATCTTGTTGTATTATAATTTGTTGCGCAAGTATTATACACTCCATATCGAAAATGTAGCACTGCTTGTAAAGATTTAACGCGCTATTGTTTGCATGAATAAAAAATACGATTTGCAAACTCAAATTTGTAAATGCTCTGCCTCATAATAAGTCTTCATATCATTTTGAAACAAATTTGATTTTTAACGGTTTGTATTTTTTCATAAAAAAGGACAAATTCGTATCTCTTTTCATGGCACTCCCCTTGACGTTGTAACCTTCGAGAACAAGCAGCTTACACCAATTCCTGTGCTGGGGATAAATCATTTATAAATGGGAGAATGCAGATGAATCGATTTTACAATCGAATAGCATTGCTATTTCTATTTTCACTGCTGTTTATTTCAGTGCAATTAATTGCGCAGCCAGTCTGGTTCGACGGCGGCTGGAGTTACAGCAGAGCAATTACTCTCCAGAATACTTCCGGAGACGAATTAACAGATTTTCAAGTTTTAGTTACACTCGATGCTTCTTTCGATTTTTCGAAAGCCAACGCGAACGGAAGCGATATAAGATTTGCAGCAGACGATGGAACCACACTTCTTTTCTATTGGATTGAGGAGTGGAACCCAGTAGCGACTTCTGCAAAAGTGTGGGTAAAGGTTCCGTCAATACCTGCGGCAGGAGGATTGATTTTTATGTATTACGGAAATCCTTCCGCTTCATTCCCGCCGCCTCCGCCTCCAGCTTTATCAGTTCTGCCTCCAACCGGTCCATGGACAAATGTTCCGGGATTAACAATTGCCGGGTTAAACAGCAGTTTGCTTGCGGAAAATATGGTTGAAGACGCAGGCACATACTGGCAGTTATTCACAAATAGAAATGCTTGTAACGGGCAACTCGGATTTGCTTTTAACAATTCGGGCGATCCCGCAAATCCAATCGGATGGACGTGGTGGGGAGATGTAACAATTGATTTTTCAGTTAGAACAACAACCGCAATGTTTACCGGCGATCCGCGCATGGATACAACACCCGGCAATCTTTTAAATCCATATCTCGATTGCCCGCACGTTGTAAAGGGTGACGATGGATTTTGGTATCTGTTCTATCACTGGATAGTAGGCGGTAACGCGCACAGTGGATGCGGTGTTCACGGCTCATGGAGCTGGACTTCCGATGCTTACGCGGCAATCGGTATGGCAAAGGCTTCGTCAATCACCGGTCCTTATACCGAAATTGATCCAAATATTTTGATGTCATCCGAAATGGAAGGCGATAGTCATGCCTGGGATTGGGCAAGAGTTTCCGAACCTTACGTATTTAAACGCCACGACGGCAAGTGGATAATGCTTTTCATGGGCGATAAAGGAAATTACGATAATCCCGGTGATCAAGGTTTATTCTACATTGAACAATGTAGTTATGCAATTGCCGATGATATTGCGGGTCCGTATACAAAATGGCACGGCGGCGCTGATCCGTTTATTGCATTCGGTCCTTCGGGTTCGCTTGATGCAGGCACAATTGCCGATGCACATCCGGTTTTCTTCGGCGGCAAATATTATGTTTTTTATGCGGCATCTCCAACCACGTGGGGATGGAATACGATGTACTGCACAACCGAAGACTGGGAATCAATTACAAAAAGTACTTCGTATGTTTACACCAACGAAGGCAATAGCCCTTTCCGCGGCGCAATATCAATGTTTAACGATACTTATTATTTTTCATATCTCGGAAGCAGCGCAAGCAGCGGCGGTCCGTTTATGATCTGCACTCAGCCTGCAGTCCAAGAAGTTTTCGGCTATGCATTAAACGATCCGAATGGTGTATTTGATTTTTACGACGGCTTTGACGGCAGCTCGCTCGATATGAATAAATGGAACGGGGTTAGCGCAGGATATTCGGGAACCGCAACTGTCGCAGGCGGATTGCTTTCAATCTGTAACTCAGGCGGTTTCCTTACTCAATTCACAGCTAAGCCTGCATTCGGTCTGAAACATATTCTCGAACAAAATACACGTCATAGTTCATACGGATTTGCCGGAGAACTTGGATGGGGAAGAAATGAACCGACATCAAGTTGGGGCGGGCCTCCGTTTGGATTCGTGAATTTGCGTTACATGGATTTGCGCGTGATTAACGGAAGCAATTTTGTTATTGATACCGATAACGGCGATCATGTTGAAAGTCCCGGTGATTATATATCAACAGCGGATCCGTTGAATTATGATTTTAACGTTCACCGCATTACAAGAGTGGATGCAAACACTGCACGGTTCCAACTAAACAATAATGCGCCAATGGATATTATTAATTCGGTTGAACGTCCTTCAAGAATTCCAACAATGGATTTATCACCGTGGTATTTTATCCTCGGCGGGTCGTGTATGGATGTCGACTGGATAAGAGTTAGAAAATTCTGCGAACCGCAGCCGGTTGCTTTTGTTGGAGATGAAGTTCTCCACTGCGTTGCAGATTTGTGGATTGAAAAAACAGTTGATAATGATCATCCTGAGAACGGGGATATAATTACATTCACAATAAAACTTCATAATGATGGACCCGGCAACTCGGCATTTACAGATGTAACCGATGTTATTCCGGGAGGATTAATTTTTATTTCCGCATCAACCGATAATGGCACGTATGATGAAACCACAGGCGTGTGGACAGTTGGATTCGTAACTGTAGGAACTTATGCAACCTTAACAATCACCACACAGATTGATGTTCTTACTTCTTCAATTGATTTCGGTCCCGCAAGTGATTTTAACGTTTTCGTTCTTGAAGACTTAAATCAACCTTCGTCCGATACTCAAGGAAAGATGGCGGTTGGAAGAGATGCATCGCTCGCAAATTACAGTGTCGGTGATCAGCTTCCTCCTTCCGGCGGAACTGAAGATGTTCTTGTTGTGGGAAGAGATTTAACATTCACAAGCGGAATTGTATTTAGCGGAAATGTTGTTTACGGCAACATCACAAACTTGCCGCAGTTATCGGTCAGTATTATCGACGGAACACTCCGGCAGGATACACCGATTGATTTTGCGGCTGCCGAATTATATCTCAAAAATCTTTCTGCCAATCTTGCGGCTTATCCCGCAAACGGATCAACCTCGTTTGACTGGGGCGGACTTGTACTTTCCGGTACCGATCCTTTCTTAAATGTGTTTGATGTATCCGGCGCACAGTTATCAGTTGCTAATAGCGTTCAAATTTTTGCGCCTAACGGAAGTGTTGTTCTTGTAAATATCGACAGCACAAATGTAAGCTGGATGGGCGGCTTGACTGTAGCCGGTACAAGTATTGAAAATGTGATCTACAATTTCCCGGAAGCAACATCATTGAGCATTCATGGAATTGATGTGCGCGGATCGATACTCGCTCCATGGGCGGATGTTAACTTTGCAGCGGGTGTTCAAAACGGACAAATGATTTGCAAATCGCTATGCGGTCAAGGTCAATTCAATTTAGCAACATTCATCGGAAATATTCCGGTGGCGGCAGAGATTATAAATGTTGCCGAAATTACACGAGACGATCAGATCGATCCTGACTCGGAACCGGGTAACGGTGTTCCAACGGAAGATGATTACTCGGCAGTTACTGTTTATGTTAATCAAGGTTATAACGGCGGCGATGATGATAATGAATGGGAACTCGTTGGTGAATTCGATATGCATGAAATAATTTGGGTACTCACTTATGATTCATACGGAAACATGTTAGCCGGAACAATCGGGGGAAAAGTAAAACGTTCGAACGACGGCGGTGTTAATTGGGAATTACTCAACGCCGGAATGACTGTTGGCGTTGTTTGGTCAATTGAAGTTTCAGGAGATCAATTATTCATCGGTACAGATCAGGGCGTATTTTACTCCGCAGATAACGGCGCTACATGGTCTGCTACTCCTCTACTCGGAATGGATGTTCGAACAGTTCTATTTGCGAATGGAAATCTTTATGCCGGTGCATGGGGTTCGGGAATCTTCAAATCCGCGGATCTCGGCGCAACATGGAATCAAGTAAACAACGGTCTCGGCAGTTTGATAATCAATTCACTTGCCTCAAATTCTGCGAATGAATTATTTGCCGGTTCGTTTGGAGACGGCATCTCTCAATCTGTTGATGAAGCATTGAATTGGTTGACTCTCCCCGTTGGTTATCCGCATGTTTGGGCGCTCGGTGTTACATCGACCGATGTGCTTTATGCGGCAACTTATGGAATGGGAGTATTCCGTTCAACAGATAACGGAACTTCGTGGATTCCTATCAACGAAGGACTTGTTCCGGGTTATGTTTATTCAGTCGCAGTGGATGCAAGCGATAACGTATTTGTACTTACCTGGACGGGCGGAGTTTACATGCTCTCGTCAACATCGCCCAAAGCAGAGTGGATACCGGTTGGTATGAGCGGCAGAGGCGTTAGTGCGATAATGATAAACGACAAAACTGATGAAATATTTATCGGTACATCCGACGGTAAGGTTTACAAGAGAAGCAATAACATTACCGGAATAACAAATGGGACTTTGATGCCGAAACAGTTTGAACTGAGTCAGAATTATCCGAATCCTTTCAACCCGTCGACTATGATTGAATACGGTATTCCTAAAGAAGGAAATTATTCTTTGAAGATTTACAACATTCTCGGTCAGGAAGTAATTACGCTGTTCAACGGCGAACTGAAACCGGGATATTATAAATCAACATTCAACGCAAGCTCGTTTGCATCGGGAGTTTACATGTACCAGCTTACCGGTGATAATGTTGTGCTTACGAAGAAGATGATCTTGATGAAGTAATTCTAAGGAGACAGAAGTCAGTAATCAGTAATCAGAAGATAAAATAAAAAATATATTTAATTTGAAGCCCGGTAGAAAAACTCTGCCGGGTTTTTTTTATTTCAGTATTCTCAAAAGACACAAATATGTATTTGTAACCAGATGTAAAATTCATGTGTCGCTTCTCCGAAGCTTGGATTTGTTTCGTTCTGATGTTCTATTATTGATGTTGCACCGCTCTGCGGCTTACACAGATATTCAAATCGCAATGAATTTTAAAAAGCTGCAGAGCAGCGGCATATCAGTAAAAAGACAAAGGGAATAACAACAGAGCTGCAGAGCAGCGAGACATTAAGGTGTTTTTTAAATTCACTTGCATCCAACAGCAAGCATCCTGAATCAAGTAACAAGCATCAAGTTTCAAACCTTCTTTTGAATATAACGTCAAAATGCGTATTATTCTTTACAAAAATTTAGTCGTCTGTTTAATAATCAACTTAGGAACATTTATGAGAAAAGTCATCTTTTCCCTTATTGTTATTGCTTTGTCTGTTAATTTTATATTCGGACAAGCGAAAAACATCGAATTTACGGAGTACAAACTTGATAACGGATTACACGTAATCCTGCATCAAGATAGCTCTACTCCGATTGTATGTGTATCAATTCTATATCATGTCGGCTCGAAAAACGAAGATTCCGATAGAACAGGGTTTGCCCACTTCTTTGAGCATCTTATGTTCGAAGGTTCTGATAATATCGATCGCGGGCAATACTTTAATATAGTCCAAAGTAACGGCGGCACATTGAACGCAAATACATCATGGGACCGGACATTCTATTATGAAATTCTTCCATCGAACCAGCTTGAACTTGGATTGTGGCTCGAATCCGAACGACTGCTTCATTTAAAGATTGACAGCGTAGGGGTTGAGACACAACGCAATGTAGTTAAAGAAGAAAGAAAACAAAGATATGATAATCAGCCATACGGTTCGATTATTGAGCAGACATTTGCGCACGCTTATACGGTTCACCCTTACAAATGGACGCCAATAGGGTCTGTGCAATATATTGATGAAGCCGTTTTGGGAGAATTTATTGACTTCTATAAAACTTATTACGTTCCGCAAAACGCAACTCTTTCAATTGCCGGCGATATTGATATTGATGAAACAAAAGAACTCATCGAGAAATATTTTTCCGATATCCCCGTCGGAAGCAAAGAAATGAAACGTCCGACAGAGGCAGAGCCAACTAAAACTGCCGAAGTGAGAGATATAGTTTACGACAATATTCAACTTCCCGCAGTAATTGAAGCATACCACATTCCCGCGCAGGGAACCGACGATGCGTATGCGCTGGAAATGCTGACCACGCTGCTTTCGAACGGAAAAAGTTCGAGACTTTATAAATCATTAGTTGATAAGCAGCAGAAAGCCGTTGCCGCAGGTTCATTCCCGCTTGCCATGGAAGATCCCGGTTTGTTTTTAACTTATGCAATTGCGAATGTAGGAGTTACCGCCGAAGATTTGGAAAACGCAATTGAGACTGAATTAGACAGAACACGAAACGAATTAATAAGCGAAGATGAATTTCAGAAATTAAGAAACCAGGTTGAAAATAATTTCGTCAACGGCAATTCCACGGTTTCAGGCATTGCGGAAAGTCTTGCTAATTATTCTGTCTATTTTGGAGATGCAAATTTGATCAATACGGAAATCGACAGATACATGAAGGTTACTCGCGAAGACATTAAACGCGTCGCAAATCAGTATCTCAAAAAAGAGAACAGGGTTGTGCTTTACTATTTGCCGAAATCAGCTAAGCCCGATCAAAATTAATTGTTAATGAAAAAGTTTGGTACTTCAAAAATATTTGGAGATATAAAATGAAAGTTATCTTAAAAGTTTTATTCATGTTATTAATTGTTGCCTTGCCTTTATCGGCACAGGTTGATAGAAGTAAAATGCCGGAACCCGGGCAGGCGCCTGAGATAAAAATCGGCGATTATGAATCATTCGAACTTTCAAATGGTTTGAAAGTTTTTGTGGTTGAAAATGATAAAGTGCCGCGAGTTACTTTTTCGTTAGTCCTAAATACCGATCCTGTGCTCGAAGGTGAGAATGCAGGATACATAAATACTGCCGGACAGCTTCTCGGTACATCAACCAAAACCAGAACGAAAGATCAGCTCGATGAAGAAATTGATTTTCTTGGAGCTTCGTTCTACACATCGGCTACGAGTGTTTATGGCGCGTCGTTAAAGAAACATTCCGAAAAATTAATGGAAATAATGGCTGATGTGATTTTAAACCCGGTATTCACGCAGGAAGAATTAGATAAGATTAAAAAGCAAACCATTTCCGGACTTGCCGCGGCAAAGGATGATCCAAATTCGATTGCGGCGAATCTTGTAAGCGGATTAGTCTATGGGAAAGGACATCCATACGGAGAATTGGTTACGGAAGAATCTGTGGAGAAAATTACACTCGATATGTGCAACAATTATTTCAACACATATTGGAGTCCATCGGTTGCTTACCTGGCGATTGTGGGAGATATTACGAAAAGCGAAGCGCAGAATTTGGTTGAAAAATATTTGAGCGGCTGGGTAAAAAAAGATGTTCCGAAACACGAATACAAAACTCCCAAAGCTCCGCTCGTAAATAAAGTTGCAATTGTTGATAGACCGCAAGCTGTTCAATCCGTCATCCATATTGCCTATGCGGTGGAATTGCCAATTGGCGGCGAAGATGCTATTCCGGTTTCTGTTTTAAATATGATTCTCGGTGGAAATTTTTCTTCCCGGTTCAATATGAATTTACGTGAAAAACACGGATTCACTTACGGCGCCAGATCGTCACTTGGTACGGATAGATTAGTCAGCCGTTTTGATGCTTCCTGCGAAGGCAGAAATTCTATTACCGATAGCGCTGTAACTGAATTTATTAATGAAATGAAAAAGATTAAAAACGAACCTGTAACAGCCGAGGAATTAAATTCCACAAAGAATTTTATGACGGGGACTTTCGCACGTTCGCTTGAAGAGCCCGAAACAGTTGCAGATTTTGCACTGAACATCGAACGATACAATTTATCGAAGGATTATTACAAAAATTACCTGAAGAATTTGAATGCCGTTACAATCGAAGACATTCAAAGAGTGGCGAAGAAATATATTAAACCGGACAAAGCTTATATAATTGTTGTTGGAAGCGCCGAAGAAGTCGGTGAAAGTCTAAAAAAATTCAGTGTTAGCGGAAAAGTTAATTATTACGATATGTATGCAAATGAATATGACCCTTCCGCAAAAAAAATTCCTGAAGGAATGACCGTACGGACCGTTCTTGATAATTATATCAACGCGATTGGCGGCAAAGAAACCATTCTTAAAGTTAAAGACAGAACCATAGTACTTTCAGGATCGGTTCAGGGAATGACCGTAACCGTTACGATGAAGCAGAAAGAACCGAATAAGTTTTATCAATTAATCGATGCAGGCGTTTTCAAACAGGAAACAATTTTTGATGGAGTGAAAGGAAAGACAATTGCAATGGGACAGGCTACAGACATGCCAACCGAGCAAGTTGAACAAATGAAGCTTCAATCCGGGATGTACATTTTTCTAGATTATCCGGCTGCAGGAATTACACCTGAGCTTAGCGGTGTTGAATCAATCGGCGGTAAAGATGCATATAAAATAACATTGAATATGCCCAACGGTGAAAAATCATTTCAGTATTTTGATATGCAAAGCGGTTTGCTCGTGCGCGAGATTCAAACAATGAATTCTCCACAGGGCAGCTTTACATCCACTATCGACTACTTTGATTACAAACCCGTCGAAGGTATGCTATACGCTTTTAAATACACTCAGCAAATGGGTCCGCAAACTATCAATCTGGATGCAACATCAATATTGGTTAACAGCGGATTAACCGACGATATTTTCACCATCAAATAGAATTCATCAATATTAATAATATTATACGGGCTGCCATTTCCGGCAGCCCTTTCTTTTAAAGGATAAAAATTGAACTATCGTAAATATTCAGTTATAGTTTTTGATCTCGGTAACGTTTTAATTCCATTTAATTATGATATCGTAAAAGAAAAAATTGAGAAAATTGAGAAAGGTCTTGGTGAAAAATTCATGAATTTGTACGCCGAAAATTATCATGTTCACCGCGATTATGAGTGCTCAAAACTTACCACAGAACAATTCCTGTCGATAATGATAGAATGGTTGGATAATAAAATCGACACGGAAAATTTCTGTAAAATATTCTCCGAAATTTTTACCGAGAACAAGGAAGTAAGCGCATTGCTCCCAATTTTAAAAAAGGATTATAAACTTGTTTTGCTATCTAATACAAATTATATACATCAAAAATATGGATGGGAACAAAGTTGGTTCGTAAGTTTATTTGACAAGTTGGTTTTATCATATCAAGTGGGCGCAAACAAACCGGATCTAAAAATTTATAAGGCAGTTGAGGAGTTCACACAACTTCCGCCAGAAGAACATTTATTTATTGATGATGTTGCCGATTATGCTCAAGGAGCTCGAAATGCAGGCTGGGATGCAATTCAATTTATTGGGTATAATGATTTAATCGAACAGTTGAAGCTACGTGGTATTATAAACAACTCGGTAAATTCTATCAGTTAAAATTCATACGAGAATGTCACTCCTCCGCCATATGGCGAAATGACGGGAAAAATTTGTACTCGCGATTCAGAATCATCATTATTACAAAAGCTAATCCCTTCGGGATGTGCGGCAATCATACCGAAAGAATAACCAAGCGCAATTCCAAGCGGGATGTCGCTCCACCAGTGCAAATTTGTTGAAACAAGCGCTGTGGATATCCCGGCTAATAGAAAATAACCAACAGGCTTAATCCATTTTAGTTCGGGATAATTTTCTGCAATCACTATCAAGGTAGTTGTTGCTGTTGCGATACGACCTGATGGATACGCATCGAAGAAGGGAACTTTTTTGTGATATTCAATTTGATTTGGAAACCACTGCCGGACTTTCGCGTCCTGTAACATGTTTTAATACCTGAACCACTGTACCCGTTGCAAGCATTGCCTGTACGATTTGTGATGCTGTCCGCAACGCCCTTTTATCATCATCAATAAAGCCATACGAAACAAAAGCGCCAGCAAGGCCGAATTGAAAAATACCATCTCCCATAAATTCAAAAATATCGCTGAATGTATGGTATGGACCGGGTTTTTCATAAGGTCGCCTGGTTACTACCCGTGATTCATAATCTGTCGCTATTAAAAGTCCGGTTGCTAAAACCATTGCTGAAATTGGAATTATATTCTCATTGCGAAAAGTGTCTTTGCCGTATCTATACCAATTATTCGGAATGTTTGTGATCATTTCATACCACTCGGGGACATAATTATTTTTATAAAAGAAATATGTTGAATCCGGATTGGATTAATCGAATTCGGGATTGGTATTATAAGTTTCCTCTTCGTCCACGGCGGAAGGTGTATTATTTTTAATAAGGAACTGCCCATTAACGTTTACCGAAAAAACAAAAATGGCACAAAGCAAGCAAGCGGAAAAATGATAAATTTTGTTTTTCATCGGGGAATTATTTCAATATTCCGTTCAAGATTATCGCAAATATTTTTTATTGAAAACCACACTTGAAATTTAATGCGCGGAAATATTTGAGTCAAAGATATTTATATGAGAACGAAAAAAAATAACATTAGAATAATAATAGCAAGCACAGTATCGCAAATTCAATCTTTATTGATATTCGGGATATTGTGTTTGCTGAACAAAAGTAAGAAAATGCAAAATGCTATTTTATCAAAGTCAGCTTTATCGATTTGGCTGACAGACTGTTTGAATTAGTATCATAAACTTCGGCGCGAACATAATAAACTCCAGAAGAAAATCCACTCGCATTCCATATTACCTGGTGTTCGCCAGCTGATTGGATTGAATTAAGAAGTTCAAAAACTTTTTCACCGATATAAGTATAGAGTGTTAATTTGACCCTGCTTTCTGCGGCAAGGCTATAACTTATCCTTGTCGATGGATTGAATGGGTTGGGATAATTCTGCGTCATTTCAAAAGATGCAGGAGGATTAACTACATCAACTATATCGGTAGTTGTCTCAAATTCAAAAACATTGCTTGAAGAAAATCCGGCATGAATCGGCTCGGCAAGTTTAGCCGCGGTTGCAATTGTCGCTTTTACAACATTAGTATAAAATTGTTGATTTAATGTTGATGAGGCGTCATTTGCAGTATGGTAATTGGTATTCCGTGTTTCTGCTCCGTCAGTAAGCATCAATGCTTTTATACTTGCATCCCAAAACGAGGCATGATCGCTACGCCTAAGTATAGGTGCAACTGTACCAAAACCCGCTACGGCAAGAGATATCACTCTAAGTTCGGGCACATATTTAACAGCACAACTATCAAAGACAAATCTTAGCGAATTGGAATTTACGTTAGCCGTATTAAGAAGAAAATTTCCCTTGTTCTGATCGGCCTGAATACTTGCGACCGCGGCGGGAAAAAGCAATTCAAATCCGGGAGGAATTATTTGACTATTGGGAGCATCGCTATAATAGCCAACCATTTCAAAATTTATAACGCCTTCTATTAAATTAAAGTTCGGTCTATCTGTCTGAACATATCTCCTACTACCTACTAATCCATCCTCTTCCACATCGAAAAAGATAAACTCTAAAGTCTTTTTAAAATTAAATTCGGATAGAACATTAATTGCTTGGAGAACTCCTGCAACTGCTGTCCCATTATCGTCAGCGCCTGGGCTGCCCGGTACGCAGTCGTAATGACCATCGATTATTATTGTCGCTTTTTCGTTGGTCAAACCCGGTAACCTTCCAATTATATTCTGACAGTTAGCTCCGCCAAAAGTGAATTCGTTTAATCTATATTGAAGCGCCTTTGATTGAATACGGCTTGTTAAAGTATCGCGAACTTCGAGAAGATGTTGTAAGCCATCAGTTCGATTTCGCGTCCCCTCAATCATCAAAAGATCGCTCCAAAGTTTTGTGCTGTTCACGCTATTTACAATATTCTGAATATCAATTTCCTGTTTGTCGTCGGCGCTTACTCTTATCATAAAATTTGTAAAGTCCGAATGAAAGCCTGCCGTTGCATGATCGTAATTACATGTTATACTTTTCTCTGCACCGGGAGTAATCGGAAAACCAAAATCACCTGCTGCTTCAGTTACTTCAACAAGAAATGTTGTACCGCTGTTATTCGATACTCCAAAAGTAATTTCTAACTGATCGTTATCCGTGTCTGCGACATCATAAAATAGTTTAATGATGTTTGATACGGTGTCAATAGTTGAATGAATGTTTGAAACTACCGGCAAACTGTTCTGGGCATTGGTATAAATACTCCCGAATAAGATTAGAAACGATAAGAAGATTTTTTTCATGCGGGTTCCTTTGGAATTAATTCTCAATAAAATTTGATTATTAATTATGGCAATACAAATATAAAACCTTTTTTATTGCGACAATAATATTTCGGTTTGGTATGACATTAAACCTACCATCTATTTTGGGGAGGGAGAATAAAATATTGCTACCCATACTTTCATTTTTTATTTTTGAACAATCAAAAATCGACAGCGGGTATATTCCCCAATAATGGCTAGAATAATTTTCCTTTTTTGCTCATTTGTTTTTCTATTTCAAGGCTGCAATTCACGCAATCCGTTAAGACCTGAAAACGGAACTGTATTAGTAGTCGAGACATATGAGCTTTCACTCAGCGATACTTCTAATATCTTCCGGACTGAAAACAATAGTCTGATTATCGACTCATTTCGCGATTCTCTTCTAACAAGAATAGACACAGTTTATTTTAAAGTACCGACAGAAGAAATAGATGAAGATATATCCGGAAGAATAGATCAAGTGGTTATAAATTCCTGTAATAGGAATACTTTTGAATTATACCGATTTGAAAACGACAAAATCTATCTTGCCGGTTATATGACAGATGGAATGGAGAAAAAATATACGGTATTTGATCCTCCTCTCGTAATTTTAATTCCGATAGATGAGAAAATAGATTCGATTAAGTCTATGATGAAAAACTACAGTGGTGAAAACAAAACTCCGGGAAAGGAAAAAGCCGTGAAATCTTTAATTAGACTAATAAGGAAGGGGAAGATAACAATAGCGGGTGTTGAGGAAGAATACTATAGGTATGAACTTACAATATCACAGGATGAGTCTATACAATTTGGAGAAAATAATTTGGTTGTACCTGAGGCAGTAATACTAACAAGCAATGTTTTATATGGCAATAGTAGTGGTATCATTGCCGAATGGGGATTAAGAACGAAGCAGAAAAATGATACCGGCAATGTTACAGAAAATAAAATAGCCGCATACCTTGAATTCAATAAATATTTCAATAAGCAAAAATAGGAACTGCTGAATATGAAAAAGAATCTATTTTTCTCGAGGTTTTTCTTAATCTGTATAACATTTACTGCCATCCAATCTTTAAAAGCACAGCAATTGATAGCCAGTTTTATTGAACAGAATGAGATCGGCAATTCTAGTTTTGGTATTTCAGTATCAAATGCTGGTGATGTAAACAATGATGGATATGATGACATAATTATAGGAGCTCGTTATTATCATCCAGGCGGCGGACGAGCATATGTATATTTGGGAGGAACCAGTATGGATAATATTGCTGATGTTACTATGACTGGTGAGCAGAACGGCGGATTTTTTGGCGGGTCAGTATCCAATGCGGGGGATGTAAATAATGATGGATATGATGATATTATTGTAGGGGCCTCATTTGGAAGAGTCTATATCTATTATGGTGGAAGCAGTATGGATAACATAGCCGATGTTACAATGATAGCGGAAAATGAAAATGACATTTTTGGCGTTTCGGTTTCCGGTGCTGCGGATTTAAATAACGATAGCTATTCTGATGTTATTGTTGGGGCATATGGTTATTCAAACTATACAGGAAGAGCCTATATTTATTACGGAGGAAGCAATATGGATAATACTGCCGATGTAATCATGACTGGGAAAAATGTTGACGACCGATTTGGCTTATCAGTATCTAATGCTGGGGACGTAAACAACGATGGATTTGATGATGTAATTGTTGGAGCTTCCAGATATTTAAACTCAACAGGAAGAGTCTATATTTATTACGGAGGAGAACCTATGGATAACGGGGCAGATGTAATTATGACAGGTGAAGAAACATATAACTATTTTGGAAGCCCAGTATCCGATGCGGGGGATGTAAATAATGATGGTTATGCAGATGTCATTGTTGATGCTTACAGCTATTTAAACTATACCGGAAGAACATATATCTTTTTGGGTGGAGAACTGATGGATAATACTCCGGACATAGTTATGACTGGTGGATACATGGATGAGCGTTTGGGTGGATCACTATCCGCGAGTGGAGATATAAATAATGATGGATTTGATGATGTTATTCTTGAGGCCAAGGACCATTCTAGAAATATGAGCGTCCTAAAAATTTATTATGGTGGAAATAGTATGGATAATACTCCCGATATTACTTTAACTGGTGAGGGTGAGACATACTGGAACGACATAGCTGTATCCGGTGCGGGGGATGTAAATAATGATGGTTATGCAGATGTTATAATCGGGGATTATAATTTTCTGTCCACTACTGGTAGAGCATTAATCTTTTATGGTGGAACCAGTATTGATAATATTGCAGATATACAGCTGACAGGTGAAGGGACAGAAAACGGATTTGGTTCTTCAGTATCCGGCGCAGGTGATGTAAACAATGATGGATTTAATGATGTTATTGTAGGGGCACAAAGATATTTATACCTAACTGGTCGAGTATATATCTATTACGGCGGAGAATCGATGGATGCAAACGCCGATGTGATAATGACCGGTGAAAATAAAAATGACAAATTTGGTATTACTGTATCTGGTATTGGGGATCTAAATAATGATGGATTTGATGATGTTATTATTGGATCAGTCGATTATTCGGACTTTACCGGCAGAGCATATATATATTTTGGTGGAAGTAGTATGGATAATACTGCTGATATTACCTTGACCGGAGAAGGTCCTAATTGCTATTTTAGCGCAGCATTATCAAGCGCTGGTGATATAAATAACGATGGGTTCAACGATGTTATTATAGGAGCTCCTGGATATTCAGACTATACCGGCAGAGCATATATCTATTACGGTAGTAGTAATATTGACAATACTGAGGATTTAACAATTACAGGACATAGTAAAGGAAATTTATTTGGTTATTCAGTGTCCGACGCTGGAGATGTAAATAATGATGGTATTGCGGATGTTATCGTGGGAGCTTATGGTTATTCAAACTTAACGGGTAGAGCATATATCTATTTTGGTGGAGAATCAATGGATAATACTGTTGATGTCACTCTGGCTGGCGAAGAAATTGAAAATTATTTCGGTTGTTCGGTTTCGAGTGCGAAAGATGTGAATAATGATGGATTTGATGATGTTATTATAGGAGCATATGGTAATTCAGAATTTACCGGCAGAGCATATGTATATTTGGGAGGTAATAGCATGGATAATGCAGTCGATGTAACTATTACCGGTGAAAGCGTAAATAATAGATTTGGCAGTTCAGTTTCTCAGGTAGGTGATATAAATAATGATGGATTTAATGATATAATTATTGGTGCATATGGTTATTCAGACTTTACTGGCAGAGCATATGTATATTACGGTGGAGAGAGTATTGATAATATTTCTGATATAACTTTTACCGGAGAAGGAGAATTCAACTCATTTGGCTATTCATTATCAAGTGCAGGAGACGTAAACAATGATGGCTTTGATGACTTTATTATCGGTGCTGATTCATATCCTACTAATGGCAAAGCGTATATTTATTGCGATAATAGTGCGCCGGTTGCCGTCGAATTTACTTCGGCTGATACTCCGTATGGTTTTGAATTATTTCAAAACTATCCCAATCCATTCAATCCTGTTACAATAATTAAATACTCTTTACCAAGAACAGAGACGGTGAAATTAGTAGTATATGATATTCTCGGTAATAAAATTGCAGTACTGCTTGATGAAGAAGTACAACCCGGAACTCACGAAGTAAATTTTGACGGCAGCAAATTACCAAGCGGTGTTTACATTTGTAATTTACAGGCAGGTGGTTTTTCGGAATCGAAAAAATTATCGCTGATAAAATAGCAATCTCATTGATTTTGATTTTTTAAAACATCTTTTACATATCGTCTTGAGTTGCTAAATTGCGAATAAAAATGGAGCACTTAATGCGCTGGCAAGGGAGAAGACAAAGTTCGAACGTTGAAGATAGACGCGGTATGTCGCCGAAAGGCATGATTGGCGGTGGCGTAGGTACGTTAGTAATATTAGTGGTTGCATATTTTCTTGGGATTAATCCGGACCAATTAAATAATATTATTCCCACAGAGACCGATCAAACCAATACTTCAACTTACGAAGGAACGGCGGAAGAGAACCAACTAAAAGAATTTTCGTCGGTTGTGCTTGGTGATACTGAAGATGTTTGGAATCAGCTTTTTAGGCAAATGGGTTCCTCCTACAAACCCGCGAAGTTAGTAATCTTTTCCAATCAAGTTGAGTCTGGTTGTGGAGTTGCGAGCGCGGGAAGCGGACCGTTCTATTGTCCGGCCGATGAAAGAGTTTATATTGATTTGTCGTTCTGCGATGAATTAAAAAATCGTTTCCAGGCTCCCGGTGATTTTGCATTAGCTTATGTAATTGCCCACGAGGTCGGGCATCATGTGCAGAATCTACTCGGTACATCCGATAAAGTTTCTGCCTTACGCGGAAGACTAAGCGAAAGGGAATATAATAAATACTCCGTGAGGTTGGAACTTCAGGCAGATTTTTATGCCGGCGTTTGGGCGCATCATGCACAGCGGTTAAATAACATCCTCGAAGAAGGCGATATTGAAGAAGCACTAAATGCCGCAAGTGCTGTCGGTGATGACCGGATTCAAAAACAAATGCAGGGTCATGTAGTTCCGGATGCTTTTACACACGGCACTTCTCAACAGCGAATGACCTGGTTCAAAAAAGGATTTACCACCGGCGATATCGAACAGGGCGATACCTTCGCAGATATCGATTTCTAAAGGCGTAGATACCTAAATATCCGGCTTCGAAAAGAACGCTACGCCGTGATAAGCTGGATGCTTGATACTGGCAAAAATAATGATTCGAGTTATCACCTCAGAATTCAATAACAAGCAACCAGCTTCAAGACTACATTTTAATCATAGCCGCAATTTGCTGCGCCTGCTTTTGATTATATTCAAATGCAATGCTACGATAATTTATCAAATCAACGATTGTTCCGATTAAACAGATTCCACCCGTTAACAGGTAAAGAATTCCAAGCCCTATCTGGTCGACAAGAAATCTTTGAATGCCATTAATACCGAGAAAACCAACAAGTGTCACCAATAAAATTGTTTGCGGATCTTTTCTGCGAACACGGTACGCATTTGCAAATTGCATCGCGGATTCATCATCCATATCTTTAATTAACCTGGAGACATAAAGCTGTTCGTCGCCAATTATTTCGGGTAAATATCTCAACACTTCAGCCATTTTTCACCTCGTTTATATTGAATTTATTTTGCTCATTGAACAATGAAACAATCCGGTGCAGAATTAAAACCGCCGCAATTATTCCTAATGGATGCATCTCAAGTGAATTAACTAAATCGCCATGAAAGAGAAACGATACCGATTTTCCCAACCCGCAGCCGGGACAATTTTCAATCCCGACAAGGTGGAAAAAACACAAATCCAAATGCCCGCTTCCGAAAGGATTTATTACAATCAAATATATCAGTGCGGCAATCCAAATAATTGCTTCCAGGTTTATTCGCCGTAATATTTCCCTTGCTTTCATAATTTAAAACACATTGTTAGTTAACTCGAATTTTTAGACGGATTTCATTTCCAAAAGTTAATCTATTATTTTGTTGGGATAGTGAGTTTTCCATTAACCAATTTATTCAAACTGTCAATTACCGGTACACCGCATTTCATTATTTTTTCTTTTGATTGATGCCCGAAAGAAATCAAGACACAGTCAATTCCCAGTTCGGTCGCCACCTCGAAATCATGAATAGTATCACCGATTAAAAGTATCTCTTTGGACGGAATCCCGATTTGCCCAACAAGCAATTTTCCGTTATTGAGTTTACTGCCCGCATAAATATTGTCAAGTCCGGCAACCTTATCAAAGTATTTTAAAATTCCATAGTGATTTAACGCCTCAACCAAAGTATCGTGAGAATATGCCGAGAGCACCGACTGCGATTGACTCAGCGATTTGAAATATTCAAGCGATTCAACCGCACCGTCATGAAGCGAACATGTGTTTCGTCTCAATTCATATTCGTCCATAAATTCTTTACCGAGAATGATAAAATTATCGTTCTGCATATTCAGTCCGACCTTTTCGTAATAATCCCGGACAGGGAAGGTGAAAACTTCTTTATACTTTTCGATAGTAATCGGTGGCAAATTATTTCTACGTAATATTCCATTCATAATGTCAACGCACAAAAAAACGTCATCGAGAATAGTGCCGTTCCAATCCCAGATAATATGTTTGTATTTTCTTAAACTCATTTATATTCCTGTTAAAATTATTTCAAAAGCATCAACTTGATAGTTGTGTTAAATTCACCCGCATCTATTCTACAAAAATTAATTCCCGATGGCAGTTCCCGGTTATCCGGACTTAGTGCATTCCAATTTATAATGTAAGAGCCGGCAGGTTTAACTCCCTCATCGAAAGAAATAATTTCTCTTCCGAGAATATCATAGATTGCAATCCTAATCTCAGAACTTTGCGGAATAGAATATTGAATTGTAGTAACCGGATTAAAGGGATTGGGGAACGCGCTTAACCGATACTCTGCAGGCAGAGAATCTTCAATATCAATTGATGTCATTAAATTTGTTGAGCCGGGTGTTGGCGGCAATTGTATCCAATTCTCACTTCCATCGGGATACCTTCCAAATGAAATATCGGTGGATTGTTCGCCGTACGAAAGCGAGTCAATAAATGAAAGTCCGTCGGTTCCAACTAAACCAATAAACTCGCCTTGTGCATCGAACTTGAAGTTGGTATGCAGCCCGCTCTGTCCTTCGTCGTCATCGCACCACACAAGTACAAATCCTTGCGCAGGTACAACAATATTGTTATTTGGAAATTGCCATTTATTTGGTAATGCCGGACTATCGGTTAGATACAAGCCGTCAAGCAAAACATTTTCCGATGACGGATTGTATATTTCAACCCAGTCATCATATTCACCGTTGGTATCTGTATTTGTAGAAGCATTACTTGCAAGAAACTCATTTATTACCAAACTGCTGCTGAATGCGCCGGCAGCTCGGATTTCTTTTGGTCCGCTTCGCGGAAACTTAACCGTGTTACCATTTATATCCACAACTCGTATTTGGTATTTACCGAAACCACTTTCACCGAGAGCAGGAATTGTACAAATCCATTGATCGGATTCCTCAACTTTCTTAGTTCCGGCAACCGGAGAATATGTCATTGGATATTCTTCAATAACAGTTAACACTCCCGGATGAAATTCAAGAACAACTTCCTGCAATCCTGCATTTGAAAATACCGAAGCAGAAAATTCTATTACATCATTTGCTGAAGGAAGCTGAGGCGAATATTGAATCGAATAAACCATGGGTACCGAACTTATATAAGTTAAATCGGCGCTAAGAGATTGATTTTTTACATTGATAAATTCTTTAATCCCCCGCTGCACATTTACGCCATTTTCAAAATTGTAACCCGTTGATGAGTAAGAATTATTGAAATCGTCATTGGTGAATCCCCAGTCGAGTGTACGGTAAGTATCTGAAAGCGCAAAGGAAATGATTTTGGATTTTAAATCATCAATTCTATTTTCCCACACCGGCAAATCGAAAACATTTTGTGAATAGAACTCAAGAAAATGAGTGTAGAGATTTTTATACTCGTTTATGGCAAGCATCTTTGTTATAAGCGGTCGCGGCGTGCCGTCGATTGTCCCGAAGTTGTAAGGATTCACTGTTGCCCAATCGGGATTAAACCCGAAATCGATTCCGAAAGTGTTGTCATAATCATACGGTATCCAATGAAACAAATCTTTTGCCGGCTCATGGTAGAGATAATAGTTGTTTTTTAAAAACCAATAATCATCCCAACTTGCTGTGAGTATATTCATTGCAAAATATTTTAGAGCTTCCGCTACCGAAAATTTATCTTCAAGCTTTATCGGAAAATCCGTGCGAGACGAATTATTAATGATGTCAATTAACTCAGCCAACTTAGAATAATCGTCAAGCTCTTCATTGGTAGTCAGGTCGTATGTACGTCTGCCGTTGGCAAACATTTTATAACTATCCGGATTATTATCAATGAACTTCAAATCTGCGGGATACAAACATTTCCACAAGTTACCGGTATCGTCGTTAAAATTTTTACTGAGGAATTCATCATCAACGTGCTCAACTGAAATATACAATCCATAATAAGCGCCATTGATATGAACTGCGACATGAGCTGCACGGCTTGCTTTAGCTCCGATTTGTTGATACAAATCCCAGCATAATTTGGCTCGAATAATCGACGGATCGTTATGCTCGCCGTTCAAGTTAAGCGCATCAAGACCGTAAAATTCTCTGCCGGATTCAAATTCATTGAACGACAGTTTGAAGGATTTTTTCTGTGAGTCCCGCGAAGTGTTCCCGCGTAGCCGGACACCGGCATTTTCAATAACGGTATCAATAAAAGCATTCGTAAAATGCACGCTGCATAAATGAAGCGAGTCGCTTTGAACGTTTTCGTACATCCACACTAAGTCCGCCGGATTCATTGTTATATCGATTAAGGCAACCTGCGAATCATCATAAACTTTCCAGCTCTCATCCTGTGAAAAGATAACATTGTCCATCGCAAACATGAAGATTAATGCCGGTATAATATTTTTCGTTTTCATTATAGCCATGCTTATAAAATTATTCATTAATCTAAAAATACACGGTATTATAGCTGGATGCAATTTTACTTTTTACTCAAAAATGAATTCCTTCCATGGAGATATCATTTGAGAAGAATTACATTCACTATCCGGTATTAAAACAGGTGAGTTTCTACAGCAAGAAACGTAAATACATTGGTATAAAAAGCTTACTTCATCCCCAAGGTTGGACTACATTTTACGCGTAAAGAAGTACGACAAAAATCATTATTGTTAAAAATAATGGGAAGTAAATTATTTCTAAGAATTTTAGCGTTGCTCTCATATCCCGAATCTTTTTTTAATTCGAAAAATTAGACGGCATGAATTTTAAAATTGTTTCCCGGATTTTGGTCAATTAATAGTACCTTAACATTAACTATTCGAAATGTGTGATCCCCAAAAAACCGGCCCAAAGATTTGAGCCGGCTTGAAGTGTTAAGCTTCCGAAGGAGGCAATTGGGTTGGTTCTATTGGTTTTGCTTTCTTCTTCCATAGAAGAGCAAAAAGCAATGCAGCAATACCGATTACGGCAACTGCAACAATAACATAAATCAAAAGGTTTGAACCTACGCCTGGTTCAACTTTCGCTTTCCACACTGCAATTTTCGCTTCGATGGTATCTTTGTCGGCTTCGGAAAGTAATTGCTGGTCGAGCAGGATTTTCAACCATGTGTCCTGGAATCCGCCAAACCAAACACTGTCCGTAAACGTATGGAATGCTTCGACTGATTCTTCTTTTTTCTTTACACCGTAATTTTTTATTTCATCTTCGATATACGACACAACATTTTGAGTAAACTCCTCACCGCTATTGGCTTGAACCATCCGGACATTCTTTTCTTTGAAGGAAGTATTTACGCCTTTCCAAATTTCAACATTAATTATGTTGCCCCATGATTGAAGCAATCCATTAACATTGGCAATTTCAGTTGATACGTTTTTAGTTTCGAGATAAACCTGCGCAAGTTTGCCGCCGAACTGACGGAACATTTTCGAAAAATCTTGATGCTCTTCTCTCATCTCATTTAGGTCTTCCGGTTTAAGAGCTGTAATTCTCATAAACTGGATGTTGTCCATAATTGTTTTCTCGATGTTATAAAACAGATTTTCCGATTTGATTTTCTGATCGAGACTTGCTTTTTCAACTTCATTCAGCGAACCGGGGGATTTTAAAAACTCGGCAAGAAGACTGTCCATAATACCGCGGACAAGATCATCACGCTCTTGCAGATTTGTTTTTAATTTATTAACTAAATTTTCCAGCGCTGCAATTGTGGCGGCATCTTTCTTCCGTGATCTTTGAATTTCTCTGATTTCGACAACTAAACTTGCGTTCGCACGGTTGAGTACCGATATCTGTGTGCGAAGAGTATCAACTTTTGTTTCGAGTTCAACAATTTCCGTGAAGTCGCCTTTTCTTAATTGCAGCGCCGAGCGCAATTTTTCGATCAACGAATTAAAATTATCCGGGTATAGACTTTTATCGAGTAAATCTTTATCCGCATAAAAATCTTCTTTTAGTTTTTCAATATCAGCTTCAGCCAAATCCAAATCATGAAGCGATGCGGCGCCCTTTATTGCTTCGCTAACATTTTGATGCTGCGATTTAAAGTTCTGAGTTTTTTCATAATCGGACTGTGCCATTAAATTTATTCTGAATGCAAAAGCAATCAGCAAAGTCGAAATCAAAAATATTTTTATTTTCATGATTATTTTCCTACAATACCTTCTTTATTAAGAGAATATTTGACCGTCCCATCGGTTAATTCAACATACGGTTTTCTTTGATTGAAATATGGACTCTGCAATCCCGACTCGGTAATTAATATTTTGTTTTGAAGAATCAGCTTGCCCTCTTCGGGATAAAATACATAAACATTTTTAAACTCATTACCGGTTAGAAAATAAAATCCTTCCACATCTCGGATCAGTCTAATAACTTTTCCCTCAACATTAACCGAGTCAATAAATTCTTCAAAGAACATTGCTTTTGTATTGAATGATACGGCGTATCGTTCATCGGCAATAAATCCCTTTTGGTCAACTTTAAGCACGGTTTCAACCGGCCAGCCGAAGTCTGCCGGCGCGAGTTTTAAAGTGGAACACGAATATACAATCGTAACAAGTAACGGCAGTACCAATATTTTTACAATTTTCATTTTTTCCTCGAAAGGTTGATTTTACATGCGTGTAACTTAATTATTTTTTGAATTATTTGTAATAAACCAACTGCTGCCGGGAAATTTTAATTTTAAGTGCGTCTAATTTTTCAAAAAATTAGATTTGACAGTAACAATTTTGGAATGAATTAATAAAACGGAGAAAACCGATGAAGAGTATCAAAATTTTATTTTCGATAATGTTAGCGGTAGTTGTATTATTTTCGGGTGGAAGTACTTTTGCCCAGGATTTGAGCAAGATTAACGGCGATTGGGAAGGGAATCTTCAAGCCGGTGGAATGAATTTAAAAATTGTTTTCCACTTTACCATATCGGGAGAGGTAGTTTCGGCTAAAATGGACAGCCCGGATCAAAATGCCTTCGGAATTATTGTTGATGAAGTAAAAATTAACGGCGATGCAATCCGCATGGATGTAAAATCAATTGGCGGTACCTATGAAGGACAATTTGATAATGAAGAAAATCTAATTGCAGGAGACTGGAAACAGGGAACGGGCTCATACAAACTTGATCTTTCTAAAATGACTGAAACAGCCAAACAGGAAAAGAAAGAATTTATTAGTCTATGGGAAGGGATATTAAAGATTTCAGCAGTCGAGCTAAGACTTGTTCTTAAAATATTTGAAAATGAAGATAAAACACTCGGAGCACTTCTCGATAGTCCCGACCAAGGGGCAAAAGACATTCCAGTCAGCCGGTTTGATATTGATGACGACAGTTTAAATTTTGAGATATCCTCAATTGGAGGTTCTTATTTAAGTAAATACAATAAAGACAGTGTCTATTACGAAGGGACATGGAAACAATCCGGGATGTCCTTACCGCTAAACATAAAGCATGTTGACAGAATTGACGAAGCAAAGCGTCCGCAGAATCCGCAAAAACCCTATCCATATAATGAGGAAGAAGTAACGTTTGAAAACAAATCTGAAGGGATAAAATTAACCGGTACTTTCACCTTTCCTAAATCCGGTGGAGAATATCCAGCAGTTGTTCTTGTTACCGGTTCGGGTCCGCAAGATCGAGATGAGACAATTTTCAGTCACAAACCGTTTTTAGTATTATCCGATTATTTGACACGTAATGGTATAGCCGTTTTAAGATACGATGATCGTGGTATTGGACAATCTACAGGTGATTTTTCGGCGGCAACAACTGTTGATTTTACATCCGATGCTCAATCGGCGATTGAATATCTGCGGACAAGAAAAGAAGTTAATACAAATAAAATTGGGATAGCCGGACATAGCGAAGGCGGCTTGATAGCGCCTATGGCTGCATCGCAATCAAAGGATGTTAAATTCATTGTTATGCTTGCAGGACCGGGAGTCTCCGGCACTCAAATATTAAGTCTTCAATCAAAATTGATTTTAAAAGCTATGGGGGCTACTGATGAAGAAATTGAAAAGGCAGCAATCCTCAACGAAAAATTATATAATATAATTATTAGTGAACCTGACAATGAGAAAGCGAAGATCACAATAATGACCGAATATAACAATTATTATAATGCGCTAAGCGATGAAGAGAAACAAGAACCCGGCACCGCACCGGATATGTTTGAAAAAAATCTTGTACAATTGCTTTCGCCATGGTTCCGATTCTTTTTGGCGTACGACCCTCAGCCAACGTTGGAAGAACTGACAATTCCCGTACTGGCGATAAATGGCGGGAAGGACTTGCAGGTTGACCCGAATCAGAACTTACCGGAAATCGAAAAAGCATTGAAAAATGCCGGGAATAAAAATTTCAAAACGATTGAATTGCCTGGATTGAATCATCTTTTCCAACATACCGAAACAGGTGCAATTTCAGAATACGGACAGATTGAAGAAACGATGTCTCCCGAAGTATTAAAAATAATCTCGGATTGGATTTTAAATGAAGTAAAATAAATTTTTGATGATTTATGATTGTCGATTTGCGAATGAGGATTGCAGATTTTAAAAGTTTTTTCTGAAAACTGATTACTGTATACTTTAGTTACTGCAAGCTGCTCCGCCGCCGCGGACTGCAAGCTAATTAAATCTTCGCTCTCCTCAGTCGCAGTGAATTTGTTACCACACTCACCGAGCTGAACGACATTGCGAGTGCTGCCATCATTGGATTCAACAATCCAAAGGCTGCGAGGGGAATTCCGATTGCGTTGTAAATGAATGCCCAAAATAAATTTTGCTTTATTCCGGAAATCGTTTTTCGCGATAAGTTGATTGCACGCTTCACTCCTCGAATATCGCCCTTTATCAAAGTTATCCCTGCGGTTTCCATTGCAACGTCTGTTCCCGTACCAATCGCAATTCCGATATCAGCTCGAGCTAAAGCAGGTGCATCGTTTATGCCGTCGCCAACCATCGCAACGATTTCTCCTTTCGCTTGATATTCTTTGATGATTCTTGATTTATCTTCCGGTAAAACTTCGCCAAAGTAATCATCAATACCGACTTGTCGGGCAACTGATTCCGCAGTTTTTTTGTTATCACCCGAAAGCATAGTTAGTTTAATTCCTGCTTCCTTCAATTCGCGAACTGCTTCGGCGGATGTTTCTTTTATTGGATCGGTTACAGAAATCAGTCCGGCAAGTTCTCCATTAATTGCAACAAACAAAGCAGTCTTAGCCGCGCCAATCATTGCCTCGTATTCGGGATTAAGCAAACTCGTTTTTACGGAATACTTCTCCATCAAAATCTTATTGCCGATTAGAATAACATTGCCTTCTATTATGCCGGTAATTCCCATACCGGAAATGCTCTGAAATGTTTCTACATCTTTGATTTGCAAATCCTTGTTGATGGCAAACTCAACAATAGAATGTGCGATTGGATGTTCGGATTTGCTTTCGACAGTTGCTGCCAATTGAAGCAATTCATCTTCGTTCATTTTTGTTTGGATGATGTCCGTTACGGTAGGCTTCCCTTCGGTGATTGTTCCGGTTTTATCAAAGATAACACGAGTAATTTTATTTGCCGTTTCGAGACTCTCCCCGTTTTTTATCAGCACTCCGTATTTTGCACCAAGCCCGGTTCCAACCATTATTGCCGTTGGAGTCGCGAGTCCCAAAGCGCACGGACATGCAATAATTAATACGGCAACAAAGTGAACCAGGGCGCCGCTCAATCCTGATTCCGGTACGAAGACAAGCCACAAAACAAAAGTTAACGTTGCCGCGCCGATTACAGCTGGAACAAAAATTCCCGCAACTTTATCAACTAATTTTTGAATCGGAGGTTTTGAACCTTGAGCATCCTTAACCATCCGGATAATTTGTCCAAGCACAGATTCCGCATCAACCGCAGTAACTTTGAAATTGAAAGAGCCTGTTTTGTTAATCGTTCCGCCGATTACTTTTGCCCCAACAGACTTGCTTACCGGAAGACTCTCGCCTGTTATAATCGATTCATCAACGGTCGATGAGCCGCTAATTATTATTCCATCTGCCGGAATTTTTTCTCCCGGTTTAACAATTACGATATATCCCGGCTGAAGCATATCAATCGAAAGTTGTGTTTCGATGCCGTTCTCAACGATGTTTACTGTTTTTGGGCGGAGTCCGATTAGTTTTTTTATAGCGGTTCCGGTCTTTCTTTTTGCTCGATGCTCAAGCAATCTTCCCATTAATATTAATGTGATTATAACCGCCGCCGTTTCAAAATAAACATCGTGAGATTGATGGCTACCGGAAAACATTTCCGGAAACAGAATAACAAGCGTGCTGTATCCGTAAGCCGAAGCGGTTCCAATTGCGACAAGCGTATTCATCTCCGCAGAAAAATGCTTTAAGTTATTCCACGCAACCGAGAAAAATCTTTTACCCGGAATGAACATTACGGGAGTTGTTAATATCAACAGAAGGTTATTTGTTTGCTGTTCATTCAAAAACCAGTTATGATGGAACCAAACCGTGTGAATCAACATGCTGATTAGAAAAATCGGAATAGTGAATATTAGCGAAACAACAAAATCACTTTTTAGTTCTTTGTAATGATTATCCGTTTCTTCATGCTGGTTTGTGAAGAGCAGTGAATTTACGTTGTCGTTTTTTAACTGAGAACTGATAACTGACGACTGATTACTTTGTTTCAATTTATATCCATATTCTTCCACCGCCTCCGCAATCTTTGCAACATCAACTTCCTTTTCTGTTTCAAAGCTGACATCCTCTGCTGCAAAGTTAACCGATACGTTTTTTACTCCGTCGATCTTGCCGATTATTTTTTCAACCCGCGCAACGCAGCTTGCGCACGTCATCCCTTCAACAGGGAAATTGTATTTCATGGTTTATCCTTTTTCATATCTACACCGCGATACCGTAAACGATATCGCTAGTCAAAGAAATCATCCTAAAGGATGATAATACAAATTGTTTTATCTCAGTACCAGTATCAAGCAGCGTTATTGTACTACCTTATACCCTGCTTCGCCAATTGCATCCGAAATTTGTTTCTCAGTTATTTTCAATTCATCGAAATCAACAACCGCGCTTCCCATTTGAACACGCTTATCAATTAACTCCAGCTTTGCCAATTCTTTGTTAACAGCCATTACACAATGGTGACAGCTCATACCTTCTATTTTGAATACTTTAGTTGTCATTTTGTTTTCCTTTTTTTGTTCATCAAAAATAAAAATCACGGCTTTATTACCATTACATAATTTTAACAATGTTTTATAGAATTTCATTCAATTTATTGGTAGGATTTCTAATTTTGCCCTGGTAATTAATTCATTATTAAAACAAATCGAGAATTACCATGAATATCATCGACGTGAACGAAAGCAACGTTTCGAAAACCGGTTTCTTCTGTAAAATGAGTCAGAAAAAATCTGCCGGATATTTGAAGAAATTGGAATGGCTTGGCGACCGATTCAACGAAGGAATGAAAATAAAAATGCTGGATTTGAAAGAGGGCGGGCGTGGTTTTATTGAATACATTCCCGGCGAATATGCATGGCGACCGGTTTATGCCGATGATTACATGTTCATTCATTGTCTTTGGGTTGTTGGTTCAAGCAAGGGAAAAGGTTACTCAAAACTGTTGTTGGATGAATGCGTAAAAGATGCCGAGGCTGCAGGTAAAAAAGGCGTGGCGATGTTGTCAAGCGAAAGCAACTGGTTAGCGAAGAAAGAGGTCTTTATTAAATATGGTTTCGAAGTAGTTGCTTCCCAGCCCCCTTTCGATTTGTTGGTGAAGAAATTTAAGAAAGCAAACAATCCCATTTTACCTACCGACTGGGAGGAACGGGCGATAAGGTTCGTGAAAGGATTAACGGTAATTCGAACCGACCAATGCCCTTACCATGATGATGCGGCAAAAATGGTGAAGGAAACCGCAGAGAAAAAAGGAATTAAATTCACCGAAGTAAAATTCAAAACACGGCAGGAACTGCTCGAACATTCACCATCTCCTTACGGAGTATTCGGAATTTTACTTGATGGTAGATTACTCAGCTATTATTATCTCCTGCCAAAAGAATTGGAAAAGATGATTTAGAGAATTTCCAAATCTTATTCTAAAATTTCAATTCTGATTTCAAAAATTGCATCAACGCGCCGTACGGATTTGATTCGCCAAGGTGACTGTCGTTCGGAAATATTTTAAATTGTTTGCGTGAGGCAATCCCGTTATAAGCCGCGAATCCCATGTGTGGGGGGCAGTCGTCGTCGAACAATGCCGTAGCAAAGAAAGCGGGGCATTTTATCATCTTCGCAAATCCTTTTGTGTCTAATAAATCCTGTACGCTGAGTGCATCCTCGAAAGTGCATTCATTGTTATAAAAATTCAGAAAGTTCTTTATTTCGGAATTGCACATTGTTCTGATTTTTAATTGGTCGCGGGTGTCGCACGGGAATGGGTCGAAGTATGCGCATGCTTTAATTTTATCGCTACACAAACCGGCTGTTGCCAAAGTCAATCCACCGCCCTGGCTTCCACCCATCACACCAATTCTCGATGCGTCGACTTCCGGTCTGCTTAATAAAAATTCAACCGCGCGAACACAATCCATATAAATTGCACGATAAGCATTTTCAGTTTCACTGCAAAGTTTGTGTCCCCAAACTCCCGGCACTCCGAATCCCGGGTTGAAAACATCAGAGCTGATTCCGTGAGCGCGCACGCATATTGCCAATTCAACAACATCTTCTGTGCTCGATAAAAACTCATTCAGATACTGCCAGCCGTAACCATAACCGGGAACATGAAGAACCGCTGCATGTTTGCCGACAGTTCGCGGCACAAAATAATATCCGCGAATTGTCAATCCGCCGAGCGATTTCATTTCAACAATATATCCGTCGCGATTAGCTGAACACAGGCTGTCGACTTTTATCATGTTGAATTCCGGTTGGACTTTACTTAGATCTGCAAGCGCTTCATCCCAATATTGTTTGAAACGGGGAACAGTGTTGTTTGTGCATTCGATTTTTTCGGGAGACAAAGCAAACCACTGGACATCGGATGAATAACTGCCGTCATTCATTATCGCGACACACTCATAAAATCCTGGCTGTGTGATTTCATTTTCAAGATTAACAGTGATTGTTCCTTCGCCTTCTTCAACATCGTAGCTTTTGTCAATAAACGATTCATGGAAATCATTGACTATTGAAAATTTGATAATGCCTTTTTGTTTTGCCCCGAAATTCAATTTGAGCTCTATGGCTTCGTCATCAATCGAATAAAGATGGTCATTAAAAGGAATAGAAATTTTCAATCCGAAATTATCATTAACACCCTTTGGCGCAATGCTGCAAAAGTTATAACTTCTGCCGCCGGTGTACGATAAATCGTTAGCAAAGATTGTAATTCGATTTACTCCGGGTTTAATCAAATTATTTTGCAAAACAAAATCCGTTCTCGCATCGCGGTTTGACCAAAACTGATTGGGCAAATTACCACCTATAAATTTCCCGTTGATGAAAACACTTTGCACATTGCATTGCAGACTGATGGATAAATTCAATTCACTGTTTTTGAAATTTTCAGGTACAAAAAAATCATTAGCGATACAGCATTTCCCGTTCAGCCAGAAATAACCTTGCCTCTCCCAGGATAAGAGTAGATTCACATCTTGCCATGTCTCTATTTTGAATTGTTCCTGTTGCGTTTCCGAGGTATCGGCAAAACTGATTTTCCATAAAGGAGATAATAAATTCTGAGCGGAAATTACTAATGAAACCATGAACTGTAGTACGATAAAAAGAGCGATTTTTCTCATGAGCTAATCCAATATTATATGACAATTATTAATTCAAACAAAGCCTTCGGAATTAGTCTTTCCATTGTTTTGAAATTCTGTATAACCCGGCGCCATGTCTTTTAACAAACGGGGCAAATTCATCACTGAAACTGCCAAGTATTTTACCGCTCCATAAATCTTTTATTTTGCATGAGCCATTGAGATCAAGATCTTCCAATTTAATTGGGACTTGCACAGAATTTGCTGGCTGCGGACCTGCAGGGTCCTGAGTAAAAATCATGAACTGAACGCTTGCGCCTTCCGTATGTTCGATGCATTCTTTGTCGAGACCGGCTTTTGCGGTGAATCGATTGTATCCTTCAGGAATATCAAATTCAACAACAGAAGTTGAATGTGTACCGATACCGTTTTGATATTCAACGCCATCAACTATCAGAGGATTATTTGCAACGCTTTTATTCTTTATGGATTCCCCCCAGCCCGAAGTTGCTTTTACCCAATTCAAGTCTGTGAGATTTAAAATTCCTTTTTGTCCAATGAGTTTTGGCTCAATCCAATCGGCGTGGTCCCAATTACTACCGTCGCCGGCATCGGCAACAGTCAGATATATTTTTTTCGCGTTCGAAATATCAATTTCGACATCTACACTTTGTTTATTGTTCGAAGCGGAAAACACATCGCTTTTCCACATGGCTTTGCTTTCGATAATTTGTTCCCTGTCTTCAGTATTGAATACAGCTAAAAACTTATCACCGGTTTTGGTGTCATCGGCTGCCCACATAACTATATCGCCGTTTCTAAAAAGTTGTTTGTTGTTCGCGCTGAACTGATTAACGTGGAGAACATCTTTATTGGTAAGCAGTGAGAGTGTGAACTCATCATTGCTTGGCAAGTCGCCGCCGAACATTAACGGTGAACGGAAAATTGCGAAAAGAGTCATCAAAGTAATTTGCTCGTCTTTTGTGAACCGGCACATCCTGTCGTTTCCGTTTTCAGCCCTTATCCCGATACGTCCAAGCGGAAGCATATCTGCATCCGGGAAATGTCCATTACCGATATACGGCGCCCATCGTTTGCAGACATCAAAATGTTCTTTTAATTGATTCCAGCTATCCCAAAAATCCCCAACGATGCGCCACATGTTTGCGTGTTGTTTAATATGATCTGCATTTTCAATCGGTGTTTCACCCGGCGATGTACTCAATACAATTTTGCGTCCGGACTTATCAATAGCTTTACGAATCATTTCTATTTCTTTATCATGATATGGAACGGAAAGGTCATCGACTTTCACAAAATCAATTCCCCATAAAGCGTACAACTCGAACAATGAATTATAATATTCCTGCGCGCCTTCTTTTCCGGCTACAACTGTGTACATATCGCCCAGCCAATTGCAAAGTAATTCCGTGCTATAGATATCAGCAGCTCTTGCCTTGCTGCCCAATATCGGAGTGTTTTTTTTAACTGCTTCTTTTGGAATCCCGCGCATGATATGAATTCCGAATTTCAAACCTTTGTCATGAACATAATCCGCGAGCGATTTAAATCCTTCTCCGTCTGCTGCAGAAGGAAACCGCAACGTGCTTGGTAGCAGTCGCCCATATTCGTCCATCACATAAATCGGATCTGTTTGATTGTATCCATGTGCTTTGTCGTTTTCAACGTACCATCTGATATCGACAACAATATATTCCCAACCGAAGTCTTTTAAATATTTCGCCATATAGTCAACGTTGGCTTTTACTTCGACTTCGGTAACCGTTGGACCGTAACAATCCCAACTGTTCCAGCCGAGCGGTGGAGTTTCTGCCCATTTAAGAAAATCAAGACTATCGGGAGAACAATTTACATTTGCGCCGATAGTGTACGAACCATCAAGCGGGTTTTTTACGGAAGGATTTATTTTCTTTATATCCCACTCGTCGGTGAGGTTCAAACTATTTACACACATCTGCCGCGATACAAAATTTTCTTTTTGAATAAATAATCTTTGATCAAGAATGTAATTATGTTCGACTTCGGAAAAAACTGTGCGATGTCGCGGTCTACACATAGGGTCATTCATTGAGGTGTTTTTTTCATTATCCGGCAACGGGCTTTCCTCTAAATAATCTGCTGATAGTTTATACAACAAAGTATTTGTTGGTTGTGGAAAAATTAATTCGATGCAAGCTAACAAAAGGGAAATTGTCGGAGTGATAATGTTTCTTTTCATTTTTTGAGCCAATATTTTGTATTAATTAGTGTTTTTTTACATTCATCTATGGCGAACATGTAGTAATCCTGTGGCGAAGTGCATCGAGTTTCTTAGAACTGATTTATCAATAAATTTTGAGGTGCAATATAGATAAGATCTCATTCGGAGTGAATAAAGGCTTACATAATTTTTTTGTTTTGATAAAAATCATTACTTGTTATTATTTGCGGAGTAGATATTAAAAAAGCCGCCCGGTAAAAACCGGGCGGCTTGTTCTAAGGGTGCAACAACTATTATTACTTTATCAAATTACTTCATCAAAATCATTTTCTTTGTCATGTTTACATCTGCGCCTACTAATTTATAGAAGTAAATAC
>JAZDFC010000104.1:0-25957 GCA_043808235.1 bacterium | reverse complement strand
CAATGGAAATGAAAAATATACCAAATGCGAAAGAACATACAGCATTACCGCTGATATGAATGAAAATGCAAGAATGACTACGAGTATTTTTGAGAGCGCGATCTTTCTCAAATAAAGTCTTTTATAGAAAGCTCTCAAAATAATTGTGATAATAAAACCGGTGCTCCATTGGAGTGAATTATTTAAGTAAGAAAGAAGACTCCGGCTGATCCCTTCCATCCAGATAGTAGCAATAATGGTGTCCATTGCAATAAAAGAAATCCAGCCGACAGCATTTACAATATAAAATGAGGGCAGCTTTCCACTGAACAATATATCTTCAATCTTTTTCATTCAAGGATTCATATCCTGATATTTTACTTTTCTAATATCAGCATATCGATAATGATTTACCATTTTCATATTTGTAAGTAATGAAAAATTTTTTCAAATACAAAAATATTCTTAATCCGGTATTTTTCTTTACCGCTTGTAAAACTATAATTCCTTTAATCAGTTTTAATAATTGCACTTTGATTTTCTTTAAACAACAATCCAAATTTGTAAATCAAATAGCAAGTCTCCAAACTTAACATATTCTTAACACACCCTTAACCTTGAGTTAACATTCATTGGATAAGTTTGCACGGATCAAATTTTAGAACTGGAAGGAAAATACCCAATGAAAAAAACTCAAGATAGGAATATGTATATCAAATTAATGACAAGAGAAAAATCAATGCGATTTGTTGTTACTCTTATAATAATGCAATTAGTTATCTCGGCAATAGTCTTTGCTCAATCTGGCGGAAGTATTGCAGGGAAAATTTCAGACTTGGAAACCGGCGAATTTTTAATCGGAGCTAATGTTCAAATCGTCAATACCAAGCTCGGCGCGGCAGCCGATCTCGATGGTTATTACAATATCAAAAATATTCAGCCCGGCACCTACACTTTGAAGTTCAGCTTCATTTCTTACCAGCCGTTATCGGTTGAGAATGTTGTAGTTAAAGCGGGTGAAATTACCAAGCTTGATGTAAACTTATCATCAACTTCACAACAATTGGCTGAAGTTATTGTATCTGCTGATGCATTAAAATCATACGAAGGAACTGTATTGCAGATTCAAAAACAAGCGCTGAATATTGTTGATGGTTTAAGCGCTGAACTCATAAGCAAAAATAATAGCTCCGATGGAACAGATATTTTAAAACGAATGACCGGGGTTACAATCTCCGAGGGGAAATATGCTTTTGTGCGCGGCGTTGGAGATAGATATAACAACACTTTATTGAATGGGGCAAGTCTGCCGAGCACTGATCCCGAGAAGAAAAGTTTCTCGTATGATTTATTTCCGGCAAGTTTGATTGAAAACGTGTTCACCTCGAAAACCTTCACTCCCGATAAACCGGCTGATTTTTCCGGTGGATTGGTTGAAATAAACACCGTCGAATTTCCGGAGAAATTCATTCTTAATGTTGATGCTTCTTCTTCATACAATGCAGAGTCAAGTTTGAAAGATGTATTAAGCAGTAACGGTGGAAGTAAGGACTGGCTCGGAGTTGATGATGGAACGCGTGAGCAGCCATCTCTTATTCGCGACGAAAAAGTCGGACGCGGAAGTTACACTGCTGAAGAACTTCAGTCAATTGGCCAGCAATTTAAAAATAATTGGTCGACCAAATCCGCGAGGTCGCCGTTAAACGGTAGCATGAAAATAAATCTTGGCGATAGATATGCCGTGGGCGATAATAGTATTCTCGGTTATATAGCTTCATTAACATACTCAAATTCTTTTAATAGGGAAGAGATTCAAAAAAACAATTACACTTTTGAAGGTCCGAGATATTTGTACGACGGAGTGAATTATACCAATTCCGTAAGCTGGGGCGCTTTGTTCAATGTTAGTCTTAAGCTGGGGCAATCGAATAAGTTCAGTTTCAAAAATGTTTATAATGTTAACTCCGACAATGAAATAACTAACTACAAAGGTGAGTATTTATATAACCCGGATTATCGGGACATTACTTCGATTCGATTCGTTTCCCGCTCGCTTATTTCAAATCAATTTATTGGCGAACATTTTGTTGATTTGTTAAGCGGACTGAAGATAGATTGGAATCTAAATTACTCTGCTTCCGAACGGAACGAACCCGATGCAATGCGATACATCTATTTACGCGATTATTATGAAACGACCGATCCGCTCCGTTTCCAGCTTGATCAATCGCTTGCAACAAGATTTTTCAGCGGACTTGATGATAATTCCTTCGGCGGTTCTGCAAATTTCAGCATTAACTTGTTCGATGATCCCAATCTTCCAAAATTGAAATTGGGCACGTTATATAATAAAAAAGAAAGAACATTTGATGCGAGGATTTTCGGTTTCAAAAATATTCCCGGCGGTAATTATTCCGCCGAAGATAGCCTGCTGCAAGGTTCTGTCGATGGAATATTTCAATCAGAGAACTTTAATTCGAAGTTTATTGAAGTAGTTGAAATTACTAAACCATCGGACAGTTATTCCTCCAATCAGACAGTCACAGCAGGTTACATCATGACTGATTTCATGGTATTTGATAGATTAAAGATAATAACCGGTGTTCGTTACGAACTTTCGAATCAGAAGCTGACGTCCCAATCAATTACCGGGGAACCAATAGAAGTCGATGATAATTATGATGACATTTTGCCCAGCATTAATTTAACCTATGCACTAACCAATGAATTTAATATTAGAGCGGCATACACAAAAACATTAGCCAGGCCTGAATTCCGTGAATTAGCTCCGTTCACGTACTTTGATTTTCTTGCTAACGAATTAGTTCAGGGAAACACCGAATTAAAAAGAAGCTTGATTGATAATGTTGACTTGCGGTTTGAATTTTATCCCGCACCAAAAGAATTAATGGCTGTTAGCTTTTTCTACAAACAATTCAAAGATCCTATTGAGCAGGTATTAATTGCATCTTCGGGATTTGAGCCGATACGTTCTTATGAAAATGCAATGAAAGCAAAGAGTTATGGACTCGAAATTGAATTAAGAAAAGAATTGGGATTCATTGCCGGGTTCATGAATAACTTTTCATTTGTGGGGAACATGTCGTTTATTAAATCCGAGATAGAATTGGACGTAACTGAATTCCAAACATCAAAGCGTCCTTTGCAGGGTCAGGCAGATTTTATTTCGAATCTTGGAATTTATTATGATGATTACATAAACACATTCAGCGCTTCGCTTATATATAATAAAGTTGGTGAAAGAATAGATAAAGTTGGATTTGTTAATGTGAGCGACATTATTGAACTGCCACGCGACCAGGTTGATTTTTCGGTATCAAAAGGATTCTTCAATATGTTTACGCTGAAATTTGCTGTGCGGGATGTACTCGCCCAGGATTATAAATTTGTTCAGAGATCGGAAAAATACGGCGAACAAATTTCGGAATTGAGAAAGAAAAGTCCGACGTACTCGTTAGGACTTAGCTATAAATTTTAAAATTATTTCTAATAATAAACAGGAGAAAAAAATGAAAAAAAATCTATTTGTTTTAATTATGATTCTCTTTTCAACAATATCTTTTAGTCAGGTAGTGCTTGAAGGCGATATCACTTCGGATATGACTCTTACATCCGATAATACCTATTTACTAAGAGATATTGTAAGAGTTCAATCACCGGCAGTATTATCAATTCAACCGGGAACAATTATCTACGGTGAATTTTCAACAAAAGGAGCTCTCGTAATCAAACCGGGCGCAAAGATTAAAGCTATTGGTACGGCTAAAAATCCAATTGTTTTTACAAGTGAATTCAACAAACCGGGATCATCTCAATCTCCTACATACGGCGACTGGGGTGGTATTGTAATTCTTGGTAACGCACCAATTAACGTTCCGGGCGGAACAGCAGCAATTGAAGGTCCCGGCGATTCATACGGCGGAACAGTTGCCGATGATAACAGCGGTACGATGAAATATGTTAGAATTGAATATCCTGGTATCGCGTATTCTTTGAATAACGAAATCAACGGTTTAACTCTGGGTGGTGTCGGAAGCAAAACAGTTATCGATTATGTACAGGTAAGTTATTCGGGCGATGATTCATTCGAATTTTTCGGCGGTACGGTAAACTGTAAACATCTTATCGCTTATAGAGGCTGGGATGATGACTTCGATACAGATTTTGGGTACAAAGGTAAATTGCAATTTTTGCTCGGTGTCCGCGATCCTAATATTGCAGATCAATCAGGCTCGAATGGTTTTGAATCCGATAATGACGGAACCGGTACGACAAACGAACCAAGAACTTCACCTACATGGTGGAATGTTACCTTAATTGGTCCTGCTAATACAACTGCTTCATCTTATAATAGTCAGTATAAAAGAGGCATGCACTTAAGAAGATCATCCCAGAACATGATCAATAATGCAATCATCATGGGTTATCCTGTTGGATTATTCATCGACGGTGCTAATACAGTTACCGATGCACAGAACGGTATTATGTTTGTAAAAAACAGTATGATTTCAGGATCGGTATCAAAGATCTTTCAATCTTCCGATGAAAATTTTGAAGCCCAGATGCCAATTTGGTTTCTTGCTTTAGATGGCAGAACCTACGATGCAAACAGCGAAGTAAAATTGGCTGATCCGTTCAACCTTGATAATCCAAATGCGATGCCTGCGATGGATTCTCCGGTATGGACTACAACACAAGCTCCTCCAGCAGATGGTTTCTTTGATGCGGCAGCGAGTTATGTTGGCGCATTCGGTTATACCGATTGGACAAGAGATTGGAGTACATTCAGTTTCGTCGCACCGGAGAAAAGTCAGCAAATTCTTTCGGGCGATATCTCGAATGAAGTATTATTAACAAAAGATAAAAACTATAACCTCATTGATAAATTGCGCATTCAAGAAGGTGGAATTCTCAGAATTGAACCGGGTACTACAATTTACGGCGATTATGATACGCAAGGTTCGCTTATTATTAAACCCGGCGGAAAAATCTATGCTGAAGGAACCGAAGAAGAACCAATCGTATTTACAAGTCAATTTAACAGACCGGGCGCTTCGCAAGAGCCAAATTACGGTGATTGGGGTGGAATAATAATATTAGGCAATGCGCCAATAAATGTACCCGGTGGAACAGCACAAATAGAAGGTCCCGGTGATATGTACGGTGGAACCGATGCGGCGGATAACAGCGGTGTAATGAAATATGTTAGAATTGAGTATCCGGGTATCGCTTATTCACCGAACAATGAAATTAACGGTTTGACTTTCGGCGGTGTTGGAAGTGGAACAGAAATCGATTATGTACAGGTTAGTTATTCCGGCGATGATTCATTTGAATGGTTTGGCGGCTCGGTTAACTGTAAACATCTCATTGCTTACAGAGGATGGGACGATGATTTTGATACCGATTTTGGTTATAGCGGCAAGTTACAGTATTTGCTCGGCGTAAGAGATCCTGAAGTTGCCGACGCATCCGGTTCAAACGGTTTTGAATCTGATAACGATGGTACAGGAACAGTTAATGAACCAAGAACTTCACCAACATGGTGGAACGTTACTCTTATTGGTCCAGCTGCAACAACTACTTCAACTATCAATGCTCAGTACAAACGCGGTATGCACTTAAGAAGATCATCGCAGAATATGATTAATAATACTCTTATCATGGGTTATGTTGATGGATTATTAATCGACGGCGCAAACACAGTTGCCGACGCTCAAGCCGGCGTAATGTATTTAAAGAACAGTATTATCTCAGGTTGTGTTTCCAACATTTTCAAATCGACAGATGCAGCATTTGAAGGCAACATGGCAACATGGTTTGCTGACTTAGGCGGAAGAACTTATGCAACTAACGCGGAAGTAAATTTAATTGATCCATTCAATTTGGATAATCCCAATCCGTTTCCAAATGTTGGTTCACCGGTAATAACCGGCGGCGCTGTTCCTCCAAGCGACGGTTTCTTTGATACCGATGCTATTTTTGTTGGCGCATTCGGAAACGAAAACTGGACAGCTAACTGGTCAACTTTTGATATCTTCACTTCAGTAGAAGGAAATAATTCTGAAGTATTGCCTGATAATTTTGAGTTGTCACAGAACTATCCAAACCCGTTCAACCCATCAACAACCATCAACTTCAGCGTTCCAAAGACTTCGCAGGTTAGTTTGAAAGTATATAACATGCTTGGTCAGGAAGTTTCAACATTATTCGACGGTATTAAAAATGCCGGTTCATATAATGTAAATTGGGATGCAAGCAAGATGGCAAGCGGTATTTATGTTGTTAGAATGGTTGCAGGCGAGCAGACAATTGCAAGAAAAATGACTTTGATGAAATAATTATTTCTCTTATGCTCTCTCCTTCCAGATCCGTGGGCGCCCATTCCGGGCGCCTGCTTTTTTAAAGTGAAATCCATAATCCACGATTACTTCTCAAATTGAATTTCGAATAATGAACAGCGAATTACGAATCTCGAAGTGGTTAACTTCGAAATTCAACATTCAGTATTCGATATTCGTTATTCAAAGGGATGTTATAGCCCGGCAGTCATGAACCACTTCTCGACTGAATAGACGACTGACAACTTCTGTCATGCTGTGGACCATGACAGCTATGGAATGATTACGCAATATTCTTAAACCTGTAACCCACGCCTTTAATTGTCTCGGTCATATCTTCGTACTTGCCAAACTGCTCGCGTATTTAATCCGCTTAAGATGGGAAAAGGAACAAGCTGCAAGAACAGCCACACAACGTAAAAATATGGTTTTATATTGAAGCGATTATAAGTATTATTCGTATACCTGATTTCACTAATTATATATTTTTATGCATACACCAACAATCGAATTCAAAGCTAACGAAAGAACTTTTCAAGGCGTTCTGCTTACAACATTTAATAAGATAATAGAAGACTACCTGGAATTTCATTTTGCACCCGCCGAACAAGAACAAAATGTTGGTGTTGGAGAATCTCGCTTTAGTGATACGATCATTTCATCAAGCGTCGATTCAAAATTAAAAGTTTTTGTTGAACTGAAAAATTCGAGTTGGGATGCAACCGACGAAGAACTTGTAAACGATGCAATGACCAAAGCATTCAAACAAGGAATAGAATACTTTATAACAGGAACTCCCCGTCAGTTAGTATTATTTAAAACGTTCGAACCAAATACGACTCCAATGGATAGAAAACTGAAACTTTATTATTTGGCAAACGTTCGCAATGATAATGAAGTTATATCACAGGGATATAAAACACAAATTCTTCCGATAGTAAGGCAATTCTTAAAAGAACTTAGCGATCTAATCCACGGTGTTAAGGATATCCATTGGGATAGTATTGATAAACAATTCATCAACAAACTATCCACTTACATCCTGGAAGCTTCAGCTCAGATGAGCGAAGAGATGACACCCCGTATTCAATCGGATGATATTCTTAAAAAACGAATTCGTGAGTACATTAAAGAGCAGGAAATCTTTCACGTTACAATAAATTTTAGAAATGACGACATTTATAATCTGTGTCAACTTGCAAATTATCTTCTGTACTTGAAAATTATTTTTTATTCATACCTTCAGCGAGATGTACCAAGGTTGAATTTAAAAGTGCTGAGTATACCGGAAGATAAACATCTTCTTAATAAAACGTTGCGCGAACGCTTTAACGATGTTCTTGCTCATGACTACGAACCTATCTTTAAAGAATCGGTTCTTGATGAATTTACTTATCCGGGAAAGTATATTCTGGAATTAAGAAGAAATGTTGAACAGATACGGCATTTACAATTCCAGGATCTTAATTGCGATATAATCGGCTCGATTTATAATACTTTGATAGAGAATCAGGAACAGCACGACCGTGGGCAACATTTCACTAATACAAACGAAGTTGACATTGTAAACGCATTCTGTATAAATAAGAACACGAAAACAATTCTAGATAGCGGTTGCGGAGCCGGGACTTTTCTTGTTCGCGCTTATGCTTTTATAAAGCATTTCGACAAAAAAGCAAGACACATTGATTTGCTTGAACGGCTCTGGGGAATCGATATTGCGCCTTTTCCTGTTTTTCTTGCAAGCATGAATCTTTCTCTCCTCAATATAAAAGAAATTGATAATTATCCGGCTATTATAAATGAAGACTTTGCAGACGTTCGCACAAAATCTTTTCACAATTTGATCTTTCACAATCACACAAAAGAGTTCGATGTAATTAAAGAAGAGGGAAAATATAATAGAGTGCGCATTCCGTTATTCGATGCTTGTATCGGTAATCCGCCGTATATTCGTCAAGAACTTATCGAAAGAAAAGTTACATGGTCTACTTTAGCAAACAGCGAACACGGGATTAAAAAAATAAACCAACAGAGTGATCTATATGTGTTTTATCTGATGCATACTTCTGCTTTTCTTAAAGAAGGCGGCAGATTCGGATATGTAATATCAAGCAGTTGGCTTGATGTTGCTTTCGGTGCCGGTTTGCAAAAATTTCTTCTCGATAATTTCAAGATCATTGCCGTAATTGATAATCAAAAAGTAAGAAGCTTTGAAACAGCTTCAATAAATACGGTAATATTAATTCTCGAAAAGTGTTCGGTGCATGAAGAAAGGCAGAAAAATAGTGTTCGGTTTATTCGTGTTTATAAAGATTATAAAGAGTTGATAGGTCAAAACAATGACGAAAATAGAATCGAAACGGCGATAGGTTTTGCTTCACAAATGGAAAAGACAAATAAAACCGTAAAGAATAATGATTACTTTGTAACCGTTCGCACGCAAAAGTTGCTTGAAGAAGAGAGCTCAATTAATGGTAAATATGAAAATGGTAATTGGGGTGCAAAATATCTTAGGTCCCCTGAAATATTCAATAAGATAATTGATAAAGCCGGCGATAAGCTTATACCATTGCGAAATGTTGCGGATGTAAAATACGGCATTAAATCCGGGACTAATGATTTCTTTTATGTAATCGATGATACCGATAAAATAAAAGAGTTAACCGACGATGAATATAAACTTCAATTCGGGGTTGAAAGACAAAAACATAAAATCAGTTGGGAAAAATTCGGTTGGTACTACAGCGAGCTTACCAAGAACCATCACTTAATGGAAAAAATATATTTCAAACCGTTGTTCAAATCTCAGAAAGAAGCGAAGAATCTTGGAGTTGATTTAAAATTTCTCAAATACAAAGTCCTCATCTGTAATGATTCCCTCGCTACATTAAAGAAATATAAAGCTCAAATTGCAAAATATATTGAGCGGGCTGAAAAAGAATACGATTTGCATACAAATCCAACCAATGCACAAAGAATTTCTAATGTTAAAGGAAACGAACGGGAATGGTTTAATCTGGGTAATGATTTGTTCATTGGCGATTTTATTTTCCCTTCAAAAATTGGTGAACGCTTTAGATTAGTAGATAACAGAAAATCAAAAGTTTATTGCGATAAAGTTAATTACAACATTAAAGTAAAGAAAATATACTCCAAATATACCGATACGATTTTTCTAATTCTTAACAGCACAGTATTCAGATATTTCGTCGATCTCTTCGCGCGGCAAATGGTTGTAAAAGTTAGCGATGTTGATGTTTATGTAGTTGAAAATACTTTTATTATAAATCCTCTAATTCTTAAACCCAAGGAAAAAGAACTTAAAATTATTTATGAATCATTTACGAAAAGAGAGCAAGAAACAATCTATGAAGAAATAAAAAAGAAGGACAGACGAAAACTCGATACAATTATTTTTGAAGCTCTTGGATTGAAAGCAAAAGATGTTGACGCGTTATATAAAGAAGCCAGTGATTATGTTAAGAAGAGGCAACTCCACTCAGAATCTCTTGAAACAGTAAAAAAGAAACAAAAACCGGATTACCAAACCTCACTAAAATTAATCCAAGAACGTTTCCCGGAAGTTCGTTCGTATCCGTCGCTCATTGAAAATATAGAGACTGAAGAATTCGAAATCCCGAATCTTCCGGCAAGATTTCCGCTAAATATAAAAGACGGCGAAAGCAATTTCTTCAATACATACTTTGTTTATTTTATCGAGGGATATAAACAAATCGCAGTTAATTTTAGAGACGGAAGTCAGTTAAAACTCTTTCGCTTTTTTTATTCCGAACTGGAGTTAAAGGGCGCAAAAATTCTTTTACCGGTAAATCCGGCTGATTCCGAAAAGATTCGTTTGATTTTAGAAAGTGATTTCAAAAAATATAGTATACAGATAAAAAACGTTCTCAAATCTTTAAGAAGTTCAGCAAGTTATCTGTCGGTGTATAGAGATTTGATACTATAATGAAAATAAATAATGTATCCGTAGAAAAAACATTTCGTAAATTGAATTTCGAATAATGAACAGCGAATAATGAATCTCGAAGTTGGATAACTTCGGAATTCAGCGTTTAGTATTCGTTATTCAAAGAGTTGTTATAGCCCGGCAGTCACGAACCACTTCGTGACTGAACAGATGACTGACAACTTCTGTCATGGTGTGGAACATGACAGCTATGGAATGATTACGCAATATTCTTAAACCTGTAACCCACGCCTTTAATTGTCTCAATCAAATCTTCATACACACCGAGCTGCTCGCGGATCTTACGGATATGAACATCAACCGTCCGCTCAATAACATAAATTTCAGTTCCCCAAATATCTTTTAGAATTCTATCGCGCGGGAATACTTTCCCGGGATTTGATGCAAGGTAAGCCAGTATTTCGAATTGTTTCTTAGGTAGAAAAATATTTTCGCCGTTCAATGTAATCGTATATCTATCTCTACTAATTACCAATCCACCGATTTTAATTTCTTCCGGCGGTTTGTAATACGAATGCTCCAATTCATTTTTTCGAAGGTTAGATTTTACACGTGCAATTAATCTTTTAGGTGAAATAGGTTTCTGAATAAAATCAGTTGCTCCGATACTTAAGCCGTAAATTTCATCCACCTCGGCGCCTTTAGCCGTTAAGAATAATATAGGGATATGGTTGTATTTCTCATTACTGCGGATATTTAAACATACCTCGTAGCCGTTCATCTCAGGCATCAATATATCGAGAATAATAAGATCAGGTTTCTCACTTAAGCATTTAAGAGCATCAGCTCCGTTATATGCCGTAACAACCTCGAATCCTTCATTTATAAGATTATATTGTAGAAATTCGACTATATCTTTTTCGTCATCTGCCAATAGAATTTTGGTATTCATAATTACTTGTTCTTTATAAATTAATTCATGAATGAATTCAAAAACTTCCGGATTTGCCGGGGAAATATAACGCCTATAAAATATTAATTGGAGACTCAAGCGTAAACTTAATAATATCTTAACATTGGCATAATACTCAAGTAATATTGAATATCGATATTACTATCGTAAAAATCAGAGGTAATTATGTTTGGATTTTGGTTCGCATTCGCCGGTTTAATTTTCGGAATGATATGTTCCTATATGGCGAAAAATAAAAATAGACATCCCGAAAATTGGTTTCTTCTCGGATTTGCTTTTTCAATATTAACTGTGGCTTTCCTTTATATGCTGCCCGGTTCAGGGAATGAAAGCGAAGAGCGCAATTCACTTACTTCAAATCAATCATTATTGGGAAGTACATAAAAATGTCAAATATAAATTTCGATATCGCTCTGTACAATTCGCCTTTTTTCGAAAATCTTGTGAGTGAATTTTACCGCATATGCAGGTACAAAAGAAATATTTACAAAAAAATCAGAAATGAAGAAGAATACAGCCGAAAACTTTCCTACGAAGAAAGAGCCATCCTCAGTGATTTGTCCGTTAAAGAAAATAAAATTATCCTAGAAATATTAGCAAATAAACACTGGCTTAATCTTCCCGAAAGTTCAATCGATTTTTTCAAAAATAATTTGGGTCACCAATACAGTAATGATCTTTCCACCGATAACGAGAAGTACGAAACATACATCTAAAATACTTATCCAATACTAGTCCATTTTCACCGGGAAAACATCTTGCCATGATACAAATCGAGTTAGAGAAAATTTTACAAGAACGCTTTAATTATGACATTGCAAATAAATCTTTTTTTGTTAGAAAAGTATTGTTCGCTGTTCTTAAGAAAATACTTTATATCGAACCTATAAACCGCCTGCTGCAGGAAGTCAGTCATCTTGCGCCGAAACATCTTATCAATGAAGTATTCGATAAACTCAATTTCTCTTATCTTATCTCCGATGTCGATCTTCAAAAAATTCCGGCAGAAGGCAGATTAATTTGTGTCTCAAACCATCCGATTGGAAGTCTGGATAGTTTAGCTCTTCTAAAAGCATTTTTGGAAGTACGGAATGATGTTAAAGTCGTTGCAAATGATGTACTTTTAAATTTCAAATCGCTCGCAGCACATCTGCTTCCATTTAAGCTGGATTCTCAAAATTTCCAGCGCAGTAATATCGAAGCGATAGGTAAAGCATTGGAAAACGAGTCCGCTGTTATAATATTCCCGGCAGGAACGGTTTCGAGATTGGATTGGTTTAGAGTAATGGATTTGAGCTGGAATAAAGGCGCCGTTCACTTTGCGCAAAAATTTAACACGCCTATTTTACCCATGTTTATCAATGCAAAAAACTCTTTCGTGTTTTATACCGTATCGGTAATAAGCAAGAGATTGTCGGCGCTGCTATTAGCGCATGAGTTGTTCAATAAAAAAAATAAAACCATCAGGATTAAAATCGGCGATATGATTCCATCCCGAGTTTTTGCTTCTTCATTTATAAACAGCGCTTACCAAACCAAACTTTTAAAGCGGCACGTTTATAAGTTAGGAAAAAACCGGAAAGGAATTTATTTAACCGAGAAAAATGTTATTCATCCTGTTGACAGCAGAATTATTAAGCGAGAATTGAACAACGCAAATCTCCTTGGAATATTGAAAGACAATATGAAAATATATTTGACAACTCAAAACGAATCGCCTCATACGTTAAATGAAATCGCAAGGTTGCGTGAGATTACATTCCGCAGAGTTGGAGAAGGTACAGGCAAAAAATTAGACCTCGATAAATATGACAATTATTATTCGCACATCGTGGTTTGGGATGATAACCAGCTGGAAATTGTTGGTTCGTACCGACTTGGAACCGGCTCAACAATTGCAAGCAAATTGGGACAGAACGGTTTTTACACGTCGTCGCTTTTTAATTATAGTAAAGAATTTGTTGACGAATATCTGCCTTATTCTATTGAGCTTGGAAGAAGTTTTGTGCAGAAGAAATATTGGAATACAAACGCTTTGAATATTCTTTGGCAGGGAATTGGAGCCTATCTCAATTATAATCAGTCCGTTAAATATTTATTCGGCGGGGTTAGTATCAGCAATTCTTACCCCGATTTTGCGAGGGAATTAATTATTTACTATTTCGATAAATGGTTTGGCGACAATTCCTCACTTATCTCTTCGAAAAGGAAATATGTAATCCCGGAGAAAGAGAGAATAGAACTTCAGAAAATATTTTCCGCGTCAAACTCGAAGGATGATTATAAAATTCTTAAATCAATGTTGCGCCCCACAGGTTTTTCAGTTCCAATTCTCTATAAGCATTATTCGGAATTATGCTTAGATGGCGGCGTAAAATTTTTAGACTTCGGGACTGACCCGGAATTTGAAAATTGTATCGATGGTTTAATACTCGTAAGTGTCGATTTGATTAAAGAAGAAAAGAAAAGAAAGTACATCAAACCGAGTTATGAATCCGCAATGAGAGCGACGGGGTAACAATTAGTAAGAAATTTCGAACAAAGAAATGAATCCGGATTGCTTAACAATACTCTGTCCTTCCGGACTTAAAACCCAATCGATAAAATCTTTTACCGCACCGGATGGAGTTGAAATGGTATATAAATATAAATACCTGCTTAACGGGTAACTTCCTCTTTTTATATTTTCTGCTGTCGGAAGGAAACCTTCGATTGAAGCAATTACACAATCCGATTGATAGCCAAGTCCGCTAAAGCCGATTGCATTCTCATTATCCTCTATCACTTCGAGCAGATCTTCAACTGTTGATTTAACAATCACGCCGGCGTCATAATCGGTTCCTTCCAACACACGCACTTTGAAATGTGCAGCAGTGCCGGAAATCCAATCTCTTATAACGGGCGAAATGAGCAAGCTATTTCCTCCAAGCTCTATCCAATTTTTAATTCTACCGGTGAAAATATCTTTTAATTGCGGGATTGAAAAATTTGTGACTGAATTATTTTTATTAACATAGATGCAGACGGCATCTCGTGCAATAAATGTTGAAAAGCCGACACTTCCAAATTTTTCAGCCATTAATTTGGTTTCTTCCGGTTCGAGTGTGCGGGATGAAGTACAAATATCAATTTCATTATTAAGCAGGGCAATTATTCCCTTTGCTGATCCTCCGCCTGAAGAAAAAATCGAAATTCCCGGATTTCCTTCCATATATTTTTCCGCGAGTTTTTCGATTAATGGAAGCATTGTATCCGAACCTTTTATTTTAATCTCCGCAATTTTGACTTTGCTGGAACTGCATGCAGCAATTATAAAAGATGCTATCAGTATTGAAGTAAGAAATTTGTTCATCTTTTTTCAGCCGTCGAAATTAACCTTTCATTTATAAACGGTGAACCGCTATACCATTCCGGTTCGCTTTTATCATTTACAAGGTTTTGGATAATTGATAATAGGATTTCCATATGCTGTGTAGCTGCGTCGTAGTTAATCGGTAATGATAAATCATCGAACGGAGTGTGATAAATTTCGGAGGAATATTTAATCATAGTTCTTAACCCTTCATCCTTCCCGGTATTCACATAATCCAATCCTTCGTATATTAGAATAGAAGGAATGCCTGCTTTAGCAAATGAATGCTGGTCGGACTTTGAGAAGGATTCGAAGTTGGAAAATTCCTGCGGTACCTGTGCCAGAGAAAGATTTCTTTCAGATGCGACTACCGATAGAAAATCTTGCATTGTTGAATATTCCGATCCAATGCCGATAACATTTTTGAACTCATCAAATGAAGAAATTCCATCAATGTTAACATTAGCAACTGTTTTATATAATGGAAACACAGGATTCTTTACGTAGTAACCGGAACCGAGTAATCCCGATTCCTCACCGGTGGTTAAAATAAAAACTAATGAACGGTTATGAGGCATATTGTATTGCTTAATAACTCTCGCCAATTCAAGAACAGCCGAAACCCCCATCGCGTTATCTAAAACTCCATTATAAATTGAATCCCCCTTCACTTCGTGCCCTATACCCAAATGATCATAATGTGCTGAAACGATAACATACTCATCCTTTAGTTCATCATCCTCTCCCGGTAACACGCCAATTATATTCGGGCTAATAAAATCTCTTTGAATAAACTCTCCCCGAAAGGTCAATTGCACTTTCAATGGAAAACTTTTCATCGAATAACTAATGCACATCTTGAAAATATCATTAAGCGAGTATCCGCTTTCCATAAATAGAATATCAGCAACATATGGATTGAGCATTATATCAAAACTTGATGAAGCGGAATATGCAAGTGAGAGGTTTTCAAAAGAGAATGAGCTTACCTGTTTTGTCCAGTCGAAATATCGATTCGCATTTACATTTGGAATAAGAATGCTACCTTTTGCACCGCGCGAAAGTGCAATTCGCTGTTTCGCCTCTGCCGTGCTGTAAATTGTTGGATTGTTGCCGTTGAAGTAAGATGAATCGAGCGACAACGGTTCACCTTCAATAAACACAACTATCTTGCCGGAGACATCAATACCCTGATAATCGTTGTAATCGAATTCCGGAGCTACTATTCCATAACCTGCAAAAACAATCGGCGTTGAAACAGGAATAAAAACCGGTTCGCCGGTTTGATATAACAGGAAATCTTCGTAAAGTCGAAAATTTATGTTCTCTTCTTCGAACGATATATTTAGTTTCGATGTGATAAGAGGTTTGTTGCCGTGGAATGGAATGTTTTGATAAAACGTTCCGTTATCACCAGCAGGGATTAGATTCAGTCTGTCGAATTCAAGTGCAAGATATTTCGCGGCAAGATTTCCACCAAGAGTGCCCGGCGCTCGTCCTTCAAATAAATCACTGCCGAGGAAATTTAAATGGCGTTGAAATAAATCTTTGTTGAAATATCTCCTTCTTTCGGCAATTGAAGGATTATCCTGGGCATAGGAGAGGTAAGTAATTAGAAAAATCAATGATAATATTTTTAGGATGAGGCTTTTCATTTTGATTTAATGACTCACGATGAAAACTAACTATTAAATACTCATCCCTAATATAAATACTCATTGATAAAAAAATTCGGAATTATTTTATCGAGTGATTTTTTTATTAGATGTTCACTCTTCTTAATTTCTCGCGGGATTTCATTTCACTCTCATAAATTGTTTTCTCGCCGGTTCCGAGTGATTTTTCAATATCACGAATGTTTGATACTAACCTGAAAAACCCTTGTATTTCTACCGATGCAGCCTGGTCGGTTCCCCACATAGCTCTATCTAAAGTAATATGTCTTTCTACAAAGCTGGCGCCGAGAGCAACAGAAGCAAAAGTGGGAGCTAATCCAACTTCGTGACCCGAATAACCGATTGGCACATTGGGATATTTTTCGCGGTAAGAAGTAATAACATTTAAGTTGAGTTCGTGAAGTTTAGCCGGATAGGTTGAAGTTGATTGGGCGATTAAAAGATTTTCTTCGCCAAGAAATTTTACTGCGTCTTCAATCTCTTCCATTGTTGACATTCCGGTTGAAAGCATTAGAGGTTTTCCGGTATCTTTTAGTGCGGATAATACTTTTTTATCGGTCAACGAAGCCGATGCTATTTTGTACATAACCGGATCGAATATTTGGAGAAAATCCACTGCGTCCTCGTCCCATGGTGATGCAAACCAATGGATGCCCTTCTCTTTGCAGTACCGGTCAATCTCTTTATATTCTTCATAACCGAACTCAACTTTGTGGCGGTATTCGATGTAAGTTAATCTGCCCCACGGTGTGTCGCGTTCGATATTCCATTGGTCCTTTGGTACGCATTTTTTAGGAGTCCGTTTTTGAAATTTTACAGCATCGCAGCCCGAAAAGACTGCGCCGTCAATCAACCTTTTTGCGAGTTCAAGCGACCCGTTATGGTTTATTCCAATTTCGGCGATGATATAAACCGGTTCGTTATCGCCGATAAATCTTTCGCCTACTATTATTTTTCTTGTACTCATAAAATCCTCTCTAATCTTTTGATTTTTTTAACTTTGCTTGAATAATAATTTCCGCGAAATCTCTGAATGCGCCATTGCCTCCGGGATTTTTAACAACCACATCTGCAGCGTCCTTGGCAAACTTTGTTGCGTCCGATGGACATGCGGTTAAACCGGCAGCAAGCATAATTTCCAAATCGTTCGTATCGTCACCTATGTACGCAACTTCGCCGGAGGTGAGATTTTTTCGCTGAAGAATTTCTTCGAAAACATCCGCCTTATATTTTACACCGAGATGAATTTCTTCGATATTTAATTTTTCAGCTCTCCGTTTTACAATTTCTGAATTTTCACCGGAGATAATTCCGCATTCTACATCAGCCAAATTACGGAGCCGTTCTACTCCCATTCCGTCGCGGATTGAAAATCGTTTTAATGCTTCACCTTCGGCTGAATAATAAACGCCCGTATCCGTTAGTACTCCATCTACATCAACAAGAATTAATTTAATTTTTGATGCGCGTTTTTGAATCTGCTTTTTTGTTAATTCTTTCTTTGTCATTTTTATCTCAAATTTATTTCGGATTTTCAGTATAAATAATCAATTTTATTTTTTACGGACTTTCAATCCAAATCAAAATATCACCATGCGGTCCATCCGCCGTCAACAACAAGGTTTGCGCCTGTCATATAATTCGATGCATCGCTTGCAAGGAATACGACCGCGCCTCTGTAATCTTCCGGTAACGCCATTCTTCCTAAAGGAGTCCGTTCGGAATATTTATTTATGAAAAATTCACTCTGCCCGTTCTCAACTCCACCGGGAGTAAGTGTATTAACACGAACACCTTTCTTGCCCCAATATGCAGCAAGATATTTGGTGAATGAAATGACGGCTCCTTTTGTTGCAGTATATGCCGGGGGCTTGAAAAATATTCGTTCACCGTTTTCGTTTATATACAAACTTTGGTTTGGCGCGACTATTCCGTAGGTGGAAGCAACGTTGATTATACTGCCGCTTTTTTGTTTCGCCATTTCGCTGCCGAATATCTGCGAACAAAGAAATACTCCGGTTAAATTTACATCCACCGATTTCTGCCAAAGCTCGAGAGGGTAATTTTCGAATTTGGATTGTTCCAGCGCTGCTTTCGGGTTTTCAAACATATCGTTGATTGCTGCATTATTCACGAGTATATCTATCTTTGAAAATCTCGCAAGTATTTTTTCCTTTGAACTTTGAAGAGAAGCCTGACTTGTTACGTCAATCCCAATACCGAGTGATTCGGTTGGAAGGGAAGAAGCAAATTCCGCACACCTGTACTCATCAACATCCGCAACAATTACATTGGCTCCAGCTTCCGCCAAAGCGATGCAATGATTTCTTCCAATCAATCCGAGAGCGCCCGTTACAATTGCTGTTTTATTTTTTAGACTAAATTGTTCCATCATTTCTTCATCGGTTTCATATTAAAATTATCTGTTCGTCGAAAGACCGGTTGTACCGATTCGCCAAGCAGCATCTCTTTCAATTTATTTCCATCCACTGCTTTTTTCAAATATGATAGAGATTGTTCGAACGCGAGTAAAGTATATTGAACATCGCCATCGTCATGCGAAAAAGACATGTTAAAAAATCCCTGCCACAATACACCGCGCTTAATCATCTCCTGCTGCATTATCGATTTCTGAATTAACGGATCGCCCGCTATCGTATCGAATGTAGCCATCGAGCGCCAGTTATATCCAACCGCCTTGGTATAATTCATTCCAAGATTGGAGGCTATTTCATTGTAACCGTCTTTTAATTTTTTACCTTGTATGTTCAAGTACTGAGGAACATCTTTATCGCGTATTTCTTCTATTGTTGCTTTCGCGGCAGCAAGCGAAAGCGCTTCGCCGCCGAATGTTGTGTAAAAGAAAATATCCTCATTTGCCAAATCCATAATTTCCTTTTTACCAGTCAGTATCGAAATAGGCATCCCGTTAGCTACTGCTTTTGAATATGTTGCCAAATCCGGAGTGATATCAAAATATTCCTGTGCGCCGCCCAACGCCATTCTAAATCCTGTCCACATTTCATCGAAGATAAGTATAGTACCATTTTTTTCACATAAATCTTTAACCCAATGCAGAAATTGATTTTTCGGTTCATGGAATACAACCGGTTCGAGAATAACAGCCGCCACATCATTATCAAGTGAATTTTTAAGCGAATCGATATCATTATAATTGAATGTAAATGACTCAGCCTGAACAGCTTCGGGTATTCCGAGATTTCTTGCTGTAACAGAAACGTACCAATCATGCCAGCCGTGGTAACCGCAACAAAGGATTTTGTTTCTTCCGGTGAAAGCGCGGGCAAGTCTTACGGCAGCGCTTGTTACATCAGCGCCGGTTTTACTGTATCGAACTGCTTCGGCATTTGGAATTACTTCGCGAATCAATTCCGCAACCTCAACTTCGAGCGGGTGCATCATTGAAAAAGTTATTCCGTCTTCCAATTGTCTCTTTATCGCTTCATCAACTTTGGGATAAGCGTAACCAAGCGAAAGCGGACCAACACCCATCATGTAATCAATATATTCATTTCCATCGGCGTCCCAAACATGAGAGCCTTTTCCCTTTACTAAATATTTAGGAGCGACTCCTTTTACCCATTGACCCGGACCTTTAGCAAGCGTTTGTGTAACCGAAGGAATAAGTCCAAGTGCACGGTTATATAATTCATCTGATTCTTTTATTTCCGGGTAATCGTTTGAAAGAGATATTTTGTTAGCCATAAATTCCTCAATATTGAAAACTCATTTTGTAATTTTTTTCGTGGATAATCTTTTCGGCAATTTGTTTTGCCGTGAATCCCTCGTGTTCGAGAACATCGTTTAACAGCGCCGGTTTGAACCATTTGTTCATTAACGCAATCGGAAGTACGTTTGCAGTCTTTCGATTCTTCAAAAGAACCTCCGCGACGATTGAATATAATCCGCCGGTAATAAAATGATCTTCGAATGTAACAACAAGTTTGCATTCGTTCGCTGCTTTTAGAATTGCATGCTCATCAATTGGTTTAGGCGTGCGGACATTTATTAGCCTAACGGATATTCCGTTGCGCTCTAAAATTTCTTTCGCTTTGTATGCCTCATTAAAAAGAAATCCGTAAACAAGTATTGCAACATCCTTACCCGAACCGAAAACTTCCGCCCGCCCGATTTCAAATTCTTTATGATCCGTTAAAGGTTTTGTGTTATTGTATCTGATATAAAACGCCTTTGGGCTTGATAAAACTTTTGGAAGGGCTTTTAACATATCTTCTTCATCAGCGGGACAAAAAACATTCATGTTCGGAATGCCGCGCATGATTGATACATCTTCAATCGCTTGATGTGTTGGTCCGTTAGCTTCGGAAAGGAATCCGGCCACAGCTCCTACAACCTTAACCGGAAGATTTGCGATTCCAATATCTGATCGAATAAATTCAAATGCACGCATCGTAATAAATGTTGCAAGTGCATGTGCAATCGGAATTCTTCCGCGTAAAGCTAAACCGGCGGCAATCCCGATTTGTGTTTGCTCGGTAATCCCGGTATCAAGAAAATTATTCGGTATCTTCGAAGGAAGGTTCCGTAATGCTGCACGGTTCTCCGAAGTTAAAATAAAGTATCTATTGTCCTTCTGTATTAAATCAAATAAAATATCTTCGTAACTCATGTTATCTCGCAATAATAATTTCTGATGTTAATTCTGCTTTTTCTTCGCCGTGTAATTCTTTTAATAGTTGTTCAACTTCTTCATCCTTGAAATTTACGAACCAGCGGTCGGCTTTTTTTTCGATGCTCGCCAATCCTTTACCTCGAACTGTTTCTGCAATCACAACGGATATTTTATCAGGTTCGAATGGAAAATGAGCAAATGTTCTTTGCATCGCTTTGAAATCGTGTCCATCGATTCTTTTTACAGTGCACCCGAAGGCTTCTAATTTTTTTCCGAGCGGATTAAGCGGTATCAATTCCTCGGTCATCATGTTCGCCTGGAATTGATTACGGTCGATTACAATCATCAGGTTATCCAATTTATAAGCAGATGCAACAAGAAGCGCCTCCCACATCGAACCTTCATTTAGCTCACCGTCGCCAACTAAAACAACAATTTTATTTGTTTGTCCTTTTAATTTACAATCAAGCGCTACTCCACAAGCCACGGCAAGGTTGTGACCGAGCGAACCAGAGTGAAATTCTACGCCGGGAATATTTCTATTCGGATGCCAGTAAATGTTATCGTTTGTCTTCAAATGGTTTTTCAGCCGTTCTTCTTCAAGTAGCCCGAGTTCAACATAAGTACCGTACAAAGCCGGCACATCATGTCCTTTTGATAAAAAGAAATAATCACGCTCCGGATCATTCAAGTTTTCATGCGAAACATTTAAATATTCCTTATATAGATAAAGGATTATATCCGCACACGAAAGGGAAGCGCCGATAAAGCATCCACCGTTGCCGGACATCCTAATTATGTGCTCGCGGACCCGCAAAGCGGATGCTATCAATTCACGGTTTTTTTCTTCAGTCATACTTTTATTTTCTTCCTGTATTCTTCAATATTTGTTAGTTCATCAAGATGATTTTCATACCAATACCTGCCGATATATTTCGAATTCAAATTTGCTATGGCCGGATTTAACCAAAGCAAGTTCAAAATATCGACCATAGAAAATTTGGGATTCACCGGGTACAGCTCTTCAAATACCTTCTTTATGAATAGATAATCCTCTTCATAATCTATTGTCCACCTATGCGATGTTGAATAATCAAGATTGGCTTCCCACTTAATGTTTCCGATTTTAAACATCTCAGGATGAGTCCATATGTATGGAGTTGTGTGCTCTCTTTCAAAATTTTGGTTTGCATTTTCCCATGCTGTTTTTAAAGCCTCGAACGACATAATCTCAACGTCATTTCCGTCAGGGTATGTTGCCGGATGCAGGTTGCTTACATAATCGTACTCATCAAAATTGGTTATATAATGATCGATAACTCGATCAATAATTTTCGGATCAATTAATGGACAGTCGGAAGGAATTTTTACAACAGCATCTGCCTTCAATTTTTTTCCAGCCCAATAATGCCTGTCTAATAAATCGGTAGGATGTCCCCTGAAAAAATCAATCTTATTTTCCACACATAGCTTTTCAATTGCATCATCTTCGTAATTTGTAGATGTAGCAACAATAACCTTCCCCGTTTTTACAGCTTGTTTCATTCGCTCAATCATCAATAAAAGTAAAGGTTTGCCGGCAGCAAGCAGCATAACCTTCCCCGGTAAACGGGTGGAAGACATTCTTGCCTGCACTACTGTAATTACCTTTATATTTTTCATTCTATAAATTGATAATTGTTAATGGCTGTAAGCTTTTCGTAATTTAGGTTGTTCATTCCATTCACGGGATTGAACAATATCACCGTTTTCAATTAAATTTATTCCTATTTGTGCAATTCTCTTTGCCGATAATCCGTTATTCTGAATCGGTGTCATCCTTTTTAGTGTATCAACATCAAAATCGGAATACACTTCCTTACCGAGTGCAATACCGGTGTAAACAACAGTAGAATATTTTGTAATGAGCACCTCACAATTTGCTATCATGTGATGGACATTACCGGAAGAGTAAACAAGTGCCCCCGGCGCATACTTATTAATTTCGGCGGTTGCTCTTTCAACATTTTCATTCGGATGCAATTTGAAAATAATTTGTCTTCCTTGTGAAATTTCAACAGCATTTAAAATAAATTTTTTACGGTTCTCATACCTTTTTGTTTCCCTTGTATCGGATGTTGCAACAAGAACATAATTATGATGCGGAAACTCATTTTCACGATATTGTTCTGCGTTGTCGAAATTCGGAATCCCTGTTACAATAAGTTTATCGGAATCAACGCCTTTTTTAATAAACAAATCTTTATATCCTTCCGAAGCGACGCAAAAATATGTGTATGCATCCGAGAGCCCGGTCGTTGAAGTCCCGGCTAAATAGCGCGGCAGACCCAGCCATTTAACAAGGTAGAACAGTAATGTCTCCGGATCGGTCATTCCTTCCTGAACAAGTATAACTTTTTTGTCTTTAATGTTTTCTTGAACTATGAGATCGGAACATGTGAATATCAAATCGTAATTATTTGATTGTCCTTTATAATCAATGCGTAAGTTATTCTGTGCAAGATAATTGATGGTTTGATGAACGAAAGCGCCGCCGAGAATGGTAAAATCGAGCATACCATTCGTTCTCATTCTTTCCAAATGGCCGTCTGTATAATAAGGCGTGAAATAGCAGTCGTATTGGCGATCAAGGTTTATTGATATTTTGTGCATCATAGAAGTTTGGTTTAGCGAACCGCCAATAAATAATATTTTTTTCTTGTTCATATAATTAGTTATTCGTTTGTGAATGTTGATTTAATAGCTACAATTATCTTGAAACATTTTGTGTTAGATAAATTCCTTTTTATTGCGTGCAAATATCGTTATCCAACTTTACCAAATTGTTAACCCAGCGTTAACAAATCATTAATAAAAATTCCGGCAAACTTAATATTTACTTAATGTTGATTTAATATTGTCATAATATTAGAAGCGTAACTTTCGAAATGAAAAATTATTTGGAGTAATATGAGAATTGCACATTTATCCGATTTGCATCTTTGTTCAAAGCACAAAAAAAGTAACATTGGTAAAACAAAGAAATTAATACAACTTGCATTGGACAACGGCGCCCAACACTTCGTGATAACCGGAGATATATCGGATAACGCAAATGAAAATGATTTTATTATGCTGAAAGAAGTATTAAAAAGATTCGATTTGTTCAGAAGCGATAAAACAACGGTGATTATAGGTAACCATGATATTTTCGGCGGTCCTCAAACAGTGAATGATGTTGTGAAATTTCCGCATAAATGCATAAGTACAAATTACACGGAAAAAGTAAACAAGTTCGTTGAACATTTCAAAGAACTTTTCGAGAATACAATAAAACTCAGTGACGATTTTCATTTTCCATTCGCCAAAGAATTAAAAGACATTGTTTTAGTCGGTGTCAATTCTGTCGATCAGTATTCACGGTTTAAAAATCCATTCGCATCAAATGGAAACGTCTCTAAATTTCAGAGACAGTTAGTAGAGGGATTGCTTTCAAATACAAAGTTTCGAGATAAGGTAAAAATAGTATTGGCACATCATCATTTTTATCACAAACACGACTGCTCAAAAAGTTCGGAAAGTGCTCTCTGGAATAAAATCGAAAATTTTACGATGAAATTAAAAGGCAAGAAAAAGTTGATTAAAATATTTGTTGATAACGGTGTTAAAATTGTGTTGCATGGTCATAGTCACGATATGAAAGAATATTTTAGAAAAGGAATCCGATTCGTAAACGCCGGGGCATCGGTTGACCCTTCATTAAAAGAAGGAGCCAGTTTATACTTAATTGATGCGTTCCCATTCGATATTTCGACAACCTTATTATCACTCCCGGCAAGGGAAGTAAATTCCAAAGAGATTTATGAACCATTGACTTCAGTTGCCGTTTAACTCGATGATACGACCAAAATTCGAGGATTTTTGGACAACTTAACAATTTCTTAACATTGGCGTAACATTGAGTTAACATTGGATAAGTAAGTTTCGATGTAAAACAAACGGATCTGGAGGAATGTTTAATGAAAAAAGTATTTTACCCATTAGTGGGTTTGTGTATCAGTGTATCTGCTCTTTTTGCTCAAGAGGATACGACGAAGTCAAAAATCGTTGAATTGGAGGCGAAAATAGAGGAGTTAAAAGGTTCGCTCGAAGGTATGAACGAATCCTATCTCGAAACAAAAAGCACAGTAGATGCTTTGAAAAAAATTAAAGTCTCAGGTTATATTCAATCGCAATTTCAATCTGCACAGAATGATGGCGCTGCCTCGTTTGCCGGTGGTAATTTCGGTGCCGGTATTCATAACAGAATACTGGTTCGCCGCGGCAGATTAAAAGTTGCTTACGATGCCGATGTTACTCAGTATGTTCTTCAAATTGACGCTACTGAAAAAGGTCTCGGATTAAAAGATGCTTATGTTTTAGCAAGGGACCCGTGGTTGAGAACATTTGCATTAAAAGCCGGTGTGTTCGACAGACCATTTGGTTTTGAAATCAGCTATTCATCATCGATGAGAGAATCACCGGAACGTTCGCGAATGTTTCAGACATTATTCCCGGGTGAAAGAGATTTAGGTATGAGCCTTGAAATCGCACCTCCGGAAGAAATGGGATTTTTGAATCATTTTAATTTCAAAGGCGGTATGTTCGTTGGTAACGGAATCGCAGTTGAAACTGATAATCAAAAAGATTTCATCGGCAGATTTGGTTTTACATTACCGTTCTATGAAGAAAACTTAGCCATCGACGGCGGTGTTTCGATGTATATGGGTAAAGTTAAAAAAGCCCTTGATAAAAAATTCTATACAGTTGACTCACCGACCAAAGCTACATTAAGCGCTGATTCAAGCATTGCTGCATGGGCTGATAGAAATTATATCGGCGCTGACTTGCAGATTTATTACAGCTTGCCGGTTCTCGGCGGATTCACATTACGAGGTGAATTTATCACGGGTAAACAACCCGGTGGCAAAAGCGCTTCCGGTTCGCCAACCGCAGCTATCACAAGCGATTTGTATTTGAGAAATTTCATGGGTTATTATTTCATGTATGTG
>JAZDFC010000103.1:0-2789 GCA_043808235.1 bacterium | reverse complement strand
CGAACAGAAAACAAAAGAGATCGGCATAAGAAAAACACTTGGGGCTTCAATGCCGGGATTGTTAATATTATTAACGAAAGAATTTCTTAAATGGATTGTCATTTCAATGATGATTGCCTGGCCGGCGGCGTATTTCGCAATGTCGAAGTTTTTAGATAGTTATGCATATAAAATTGATTTGTCGTGGGATATATTTTTACTATCGGGTGCTATTTCAATATTGATTTCATTAATCACCGTCAGTTATCAAACAATTAAAGCGGCTAATTCAAATCCAATTAACCCATTGAGATATGAATGAGTTAAAACATTTATTCAATTAGGGGGCAATTTATGTCAAAATCATTCGATATCATTTTAGTACCAATTATTTTGAGTCTGTTTTTAGCTATTACTTTTCAATTACAAGCGCAAGATATTTCAAAGAAAGACAAAACCGATCTGATTAAAGAACTTACCGAAAAGCTTGAAAAATATTACACTTCAGAAGAAACAGGAATAAAGCTTAACAAAGAGATCAACCGGAAATTTGTTGACGGTGAATATGACCTGCTCAATAGTACCGATGAGTTAACACAGCAGCTAACCGAAGACCTAATCGAAATAAGCAACGACACGCATTTTCTTGTTTTCCATGATCCTGAACGAGGGATGGAGATGTTGACTGATGACGGTAGTCAGTCAAACCCGCCGGAATATGCGGAGGAAGCCCGGTGGAAGAATTACGGCTTCAAGGAACTTAAAATCCTTGAAGGCGGCATCGGCTATTTAAATCTTACCGAATTTTATGATTTAAAATTAGCCGCTGAAACCGCTTCCGAAGCAATGAATTTTTTCTCAGACTGCAACGGGCTGATTATTGATCTACGCTACAACGGCGGCGGTTCCGGCGACCTGGTTGAATTCCTTGCCGGATATTTCTTTGATACTGAATTCGCGATACTACTTAATATAAAATATTCTAAAACCTCGGATGTTTACTGGCCGTCGATGATCCCCTCATATGTCCCGGGGAAAAAGCTTAATAATATTCCTCTTTATGTTCTCACTTCAAAAGGAACCGCCTCTGCTGCCGAAGGTTTTGCATTTATTATGAGTAACCTAAATGACAATGCGACAATAGTCGGTGAAACAACAGCCGGTGCGGAAAACCCGATTGACTATATTGTTGTGGGGAAAGAATTCATTCTTAGAATTCCAAGCTGGAGTTCAATCTATTCCAAAATTAGTGGGGGCTGGGAAGCTGTTGGGATAACTCCCGATATAGAAACCGATTCTTTCAACGCGCTGAAAACCGCACACCTTGACCTACTGGAGAAACTTAAAAGTACTTCAACAAATGATAAAATATCACAACGTTACAAATGGTCGCTCGACGGTGTAAAGGCAGAATATACCCCGGCAATAGTAGATGAAGAATTACTTAAAAAGTATGCGGGCAAATACGGCAACAGGGATATCTATTTTGAAAACGGGAAATTATTATATCAATATAAAGGAAGAACCAAAAGGGAGATGAACGGTGTAACGAGCGACTACTTTGTTGTTGAAGGTTACGACTGGTTCAGAATTAAATTTAATATGGAAGATAATCGCGTAACCGGCATGGAAGAAATTCAAAGCAGCGGGCAAAGCGCTAAACTGAAAAAAGATTAAACGAAATTTTAGTCCGTCTCAAAAATGAGCAATATAAATAAAGCTCCCCTTTTTGCGGAAGAGGTTTACATAGCTCAATTAAAAATCATATTCCCAGCTGAATCCTATTGAAGGTAAAAGCGGGAGCCAGGGGACTGCCTGCTTTTGAAGGCGTTCTCTTCCAAGCATATCTTGGGAAAATATATAATCATAAGCTCTTACATTATCACGGGAGTAGAGATTAATTAATTCAACGAAGAGAGAAATCCTTCCGATTGATGTATCGAAATACCTGTTAACTCTTACATCTAAGCGGTGGTAGGAGGGATAATTGCTTTGAAGATAATTGTCCATTGCGGCTTGATATTTTTCTTCTTCGCTCATGTTATCCGAATTGATTAATTCGGAATAAGGCCATCCCGAATGGAACTGCCAAGCAACATTAATATGCCAGTTTTTATCGGGTCTATAATTTAAATCAAAATAAAAAGTGTGTCTTTGATCCGAAACCCCGGGATAATTTCCGTAAACCGGGATAACATTACCGGCAGACTCAACATTGTTTATAAAATCTTCCACCGATGATAACGCGTAACTCCCCCAAAAACTTATTGCCCCACCGGTATCATATTTTAAATAAACTTCTATTCCTTTTGCTATCGAATGGTCGGTATATACTTTTATGTTTTCATACGACATTTCCGGAAACATTTCAATATCTGCCGGGGGCGCATATTGCCTGTAATCCGGTTTCTTTCGACTGTTGCTTTTATAATACGCTTCAACTCGTAAGTTAACACCGTTTAAAAAATGATGTTCAAACCCGAGCAAATAATGATTCGATAATTGCGCCGCATTAAAAGTTCTCTCCCCCATTTGAACTCTAAGCTCATTCAATCCCTGAGGCTGGTTAAATCTCCCTAACGCTCCTCGGATGAAAGTTCTTTTATCAATTGCATAAAATAGATTTACTCTCGGGCTCAATAAATTTTCATCCGTATATGATGTTTTATCGTAACGGACACCAAGTTCCAAAATTAGGGGCTCTATTATTTTTATTTTATTCGACAAGTATAGACTAACCTGGCTTCCTGCAGGTTCTATTTCAACATCTGTCCTGTTCGGGATTAAAGAAATTGCCGAGCCGGTCATAT
>JAZDFC010000102.1:0-24955 GCA_043808235.1 bacterium | reverse complement strand
TTATTAGTTTGAAGCCTAACTTCAGTTAATCAGTTTTCAGTAAAAGAAATATTAATACTCAACAACAACACCATAAAGAATATCTCTATTCAAATCCAGATATCAATTTTCTACAATATGTTGTTTTTTATTTTTAAGGCTCTATCAATCTGAAACTAGTATCCATTTTTTATTTACTTCCTATTAAACACATTTTACCATCTTCCATCCTAACTCGCCGGCGGAGTCGAATTTTCAGGAGGAGTTTCAATTTCGCCGTTCCCAGCGCCGCTTCTTCCTTTCGGTATCGGTTTAAACTGCACAAGTATTTCCGGTCTGTCGGAAAAACATGCCTTTGCAAAGTTGCGTATTTTAAATACCTGTTCCTGAAGATTCTTTGCAGCAGTATCCCTTTCAATCGTTCTTGTTTTTTGCAGCGACTTAGCATTTTCCTGCTCTTTATCAACTGTGTTCAAATCGGAAGCTGCTGCCGCGAGCGCATCAATTTTTACCTGGGTTAATCCATTTTTCATTAAAAGCAGTTTTCTTTCCGTCACCAATTCGTTTAAGGCTGTTACTACCGGTATCAGGTTCTTTACCGATTTTGTAATTACTGTTCCTACCTTGAATAATTTTAAATTTCGTTGATCTTTGCCGTATGTGCTTTTTGCAGCCGCCCGTATATCGCTGACAAGTTTCCTTATTCTTTCGAGAGTTTCGTTCTGTACAGCAGTTTTTTCACCGGTATTCTCAACTGCATTTTGTTGTGCGGTTTCTTTTGCTTGTAAATCCTCAATTGCCGTAGTAAAAGTAAGATAATTTTCCTCTGTAAATCCTCCTTCATCCATTGCACTACGGTTTAAGTTAACAGTACCCTTTAATGCGTTTGCATCTCGCAAAAGGTAATTGATTGTAACATCCATTATTTCCTCCTTTTATTAAAATAATGCGTTTTTAATCAGTATTATAAATTTTGTATTACTAACGAACTATTTCTTTCATCGGGTAAATAATTTCTAATGACAATTCAACCGTTTTAAACTCCGATCCATCAATTTCCACAAGCAATCCAATCATTCCAACTTCCAATCAAATCTTTTCTAACTTAATTCAAGTCATTTTTTATTTCATGTGAATCATTCAAAACTTCAGTCGAGTAATTCCCGATTCAAATCATGTCATTTCTCATACCAGTCAATTCGTTCAATATACCTATCATTTGATTTCTCATTATGAACATTTAATACCTTATTGTTGGCAAGCTATATCATATCTAGTTTTATTCAAATAAAATTCTAATCAAGTTATATTTATTAAATTGCAAAATATTTTTGAATAATAAAAAACAATGATGCAGTTAGAACAAATAGTAATCATATAATATCGATTGGCTAAATTATTGCATTTTATTTCTATTATTTCGGTATGAAAAATCTTTGGGAATTTGCTTTTTGTCGAATGGAATCTTTTAGTAAGCGCTGATATTTGGACTTCTTGGATATGTCCAATTATACACTTAAATACATATTGATTATTTGTAGTAACGCCCGACTCAAAGGAAGACGTTACATTCCCATCACTCATCTCTTTACCTTATTAACTGCCGAAGGAAATCCGAATCGTGCATGTTATCCTAAATGGCAGCCCGCTGTTTTTTAATCCGTTCAAACCCCGGTTAAGTATGCTGTAAAAACCAGGTTATTCGCCATTTGAACGGTTCAAAAAGTTAGTCAAGAAAAATAAATTAAGAACAAAAATCTATTTATTTTGTTACAATTTTTTTCTTAAATGAGAATTTCGCCAAACATCCGCTGATAAATTAAATTTATATCGGATATTTGTCAATAAAAAAATTGAAGTTTTTAAAGAAAAGTGTTGTTTTATTATTAATTGAACCTCCAAAAATGAAGGTTAGTAGTAGTGTCAGGTGACATACCAGTAGTATCCATATATTCCCAATTACCGCTAATATTAAATTTCACTACTAACCGACTAATATTTTTTAAAATCATTAGATTACTTGTTAATACTATTACATAATCATTTGAACAGATAGATAGGGTCGCTTTTTAAAGTCAAAAAATGGAACGCAGATTTATTATGATAATGATGATTTTCGCTGATTATCAAATCTTAACAAATCATAAAAATCAGTGGCATTAGCGTTCTATTATTTAGTCGGTTAGTAGTGATTAAATTTATTTATATCGTAATTGGATTTTAAATCCGTTATCGCTAAACCTCTGCGAACTGCCTACTTCGAACTAATTGGTTTCATTCGTCAACATTTCTATTAAGTATTGAGAGCGGCGTAATCGATGTCTTTTTAATACTGAACGAATCAGTGATGCAGACTTCTTCCCCCCAATTACCGAATTCCTCAGATATTTTCCAATTGCCGAATAATCCTGTGGAGGTTATATCCATATATGAACAATCGGTGTTCGGTGTATTACCCCACGACCATGCAAGCCATCCTATTTGATGCTTCTGGCATTCCTTAATGATTGTACGATAATCAATATATTTTTTGCAACCTGACATCATCGGTGCAAACTCACCAACAATCAGCGGAATTCCCATGTCAACTGATTGCTGTAATTCATCAATGATTTTAATAGTTGAGCTATCCCCGGATGCCCACCAAATATGAATTGAAAATAAGATATTATTTAATGTGTCTTCCGAGATAAGATACTGCCCCGCTGATTGAAGCACATCGATATTTTTCCCCCAGTCAGTACCGTCGATGATCAATGGAACTTTTAAACCTGCATTTCTAATTTTTTTAATTGCATCTTCATAAACACTTTTAAATTGTTCTTCAGTGGACTCATAACTACCGGGTTCATTTGCAATATTAAGAAGAACATACTCCTGATGCTTGTTTATTATTTCAACCATTTCGGGCGAAATCCAATAGTCAACGCATTTCGCAACAAGATCCAAATTGCCAGAAGCATCATGCAATTCAGGTATAGGAATCATTTGATTATTAATACAATTTGTGATTGCGGAATCAAGTTCTGCCGGACTGCCTAATGTTGTCCATACTATCCTAACTGCATTTGCGCCTGTTTTTCTAATTTCCGGCATTGTCAGTTTTCCTGCCTTATCATTCGGAGACCAAATAAACATTTCATTTATTCCACGCAGAATTACTTTTTCTCCGTAAGTATCGTACAAAAATCTACCTTCGACTTTCATTGTATCTTCAGGGTACTCACTTGTAAATATCGAGCATGAGGAAATAATCACACTCAACATAAATAACAAACAAATAGATTTTTTCATCAGTAAATCACTCTCAAAAAAAATTTAAATAGGTAAGAGGATGAACATTTTCGTTCTGTGCAGCGCCATTTCCCCGGTACAATCAATACGCTTAATTAAACATCAGCGCATTGTTGTACTCAATATCAGTTACTTCTAATTGGATATATTTAAAATCCCCCGATTCCAATTTCCAGTGTGCACCCCCGCTAACCGGAATTTTAATTCCATTCACTATTCCATATTTCTCCACGGGAGTGAACCATGTTTTATATGTTTTATCATTGTCGTAGTATCTCTCTGCAACAAAATTTATGAATTCTCCTTTCTCATTAAAATAGAAAATTGCTGATGCAGATATTTCTTTATAACTCATTGTCGCCTTTGCGGAATTATCATCTATTGGTTCCCACTGAATATATTTACTTAAAACTGCCGATGGGAACCACATTGTTTCATTAAGATATCTTAACATTGTGCCTTGATTCATTTCCTTTCCGCTCGCATCGGCAATTTTAATTATGCCACATAATTTTACGAGCATGTTACCCATTCCGTTAAAATAAATATCTCTGCCGATTATTGGAATGAATTTGAACATCTTCAACTCGGCAAACCAAATGAATGCCGGCTCTTTCGTAGTATAGTATTGTTCGGAGGTAAACGGAGTCCAATCGGCGTCAACTTTCATTTTAAATACTCCCTTCTGCTTCAATCGAACAGATAGAACCCGTTCCTTCCCGATAACATTTGAAATCCTAAGCCATTTCTTCACCGGTTCCGGCAAATCCTTAATATGTTCCTCTGTGATGATATCCGATTTTTCTTTTCCAATACTTGAAAAAATATCATGCGTCTCAGCCTTGAAACGGTTATATAAAATTCTTTTACTAATCTGATATAAAATAATTCCCAATAGTATTAAAAAGAAAGGCACAACAAGAATAATTAGTAACCATTTCCTCATAAATATCTCCGGATATAAAAAGATTATTTGTATTTATGCGAGGTCATATTTCGACCGGCTAATTTAATTTGAAACCAGACTATTCATACCTTTGGAATTCATCATTCAAACAATGAAACGCCATACTTCTGTTGATTTATCGGCTAAATAAATTGAATTAGTAAATTTCTCTCTACTATGTCCCTCACGTCAGAAATGATAAAAGAATATTTTCTTTATTAGCAATTTAATAAAAATATGTTTGAAGTAAACAATAGTATTTGAAATAATTTGGATAGTTTGGAACTCAGGAAACAGAGCATACAGTTAACGAATCCAATATTCATATTCATTTATAGATTGAGGAAAACACGTACTTGATATAAATAGTACAAACACTACGATGATTTTAATTATGGAGAAATGGTTATAATTTATTAATTCAGACAATAGACTTCTTTTCATAATTATTTCTTTTTCATAGCCAGGTTTTCTTTAACTCTATACTTAACAATTTTACTAACCAAATCCAGAGGCAGCTTTTTATCAATTGGAAATTGAACTGCACCCTTTGAACTTTTGTAGATTGATAATTCTTTTTTGAATGCCTCAATTCCCGATGGAGTCGGATAAAATCCGATATGATTTTTGTATGCAGCAAAGTGTACCAAATTACCATTCAATTTAAATGTTGGCATTTGATAACTGATTGCTTCCTCTGCTTCCGGTGCTGCTTTGCGGATAGTCTGCCGTAGACTTTCAAGCTTAGTTTGAATTTCTTTAGGAAACATGATGATGTATTCATCGATACTTTGGGGAATTATTTTATTTTGTTTCATATTGTCTCACAGTCAACTGAAATAAAAGGCACACTTAGTTTGATCTCATTTTTGGATGAGGCAATTTCATTCAAACGCATCTCTACTCTTTCAAAAACATCTTCCAGTTTATCGGTAGCAACAAGCGATTTCCAACTCCCAAGAAACCAATATTTAATGAGCGAGTAATTAAACATGGTTTCTGCATCCGCAAACCGGAGATAAAAAATATCTTCTTTAACTGAGTTGATTCCAAAATCACAACTTTGTAATAAATCAACTATCTCGCTTACCGGTCTCCGCTTTTGATAAATATGCTCTCTCACTTTAGTTATTGCATCTGTATCGTTATCAATTTCCAACTCTTCACGAAGTGCGTTATAAAATTCTATCATCGTATCTTCGAGATTCATCGTGAATACGAACTGCGCTCCTTTTTTTGAAACCCGTCTAATTTCTTCTAAGGTCTTCAACAAATCACTAACGTTATTGATTCCGTTGTTAGATACAATCAAATCGAAATAAGAATTTTCGAATGGTAGATTTTCAGCTGCGCCATTTATTACTTCAACATTTTTAATTCCATACTTTGCCGCTTTCTTTCTTGCACGTTCGTTTGCCGGTTCCCACGGGTCAATTCCGTACACAACTGATGATTCGCCTAATCTCTGCGCAATTTCGATCATCGGAAATCCAAGCCCACTGCCGATATCGAGAACTTTCATTCCTTTACCGATTTTTATTGTATCAAGCAACGACAAACCGAATGGCGCCGACCAGAGTGGCAGTTCATCAATCACTGAGATCAGTTCTTTGTCATCAATTTCAAAGGTGTGACTGAGATATTTTTTCATATCAATTCCAATATTTACATTTTGTTAATTTATTCATGGTTCATCGAAGCACCGAGAATATTCAATTCGAAATCCTTTAACAGCTCCTTTGCATCTTCAACCTGGGTCTGATCAACAAAGAAACGCACTGATTCTAAAAGCGGACTCATACTTAAAAAGTTTTCGCCCGATGTGTAATAATAAATTCCACTATCATCAAGAATGGATTTAATCAACGCGATATCGCCTTGATTCAGAGAAGTGCATAATTCAACGCACGTTATATCTTCAATGATAGCGGGCGGATCGACCGAAAAATCAATCATACCCTCGCATTCCGGGCAGTGAATGGTTCCCGATGCCTTCTCCTCTTCTGTTAGTTCTAACTCAGCAGAGCAACCTGGACATTTTAAAAGATTATTTTCCATCACCTCACCTATATTTTTTATTATAAACTTACTGAATTTGTAATTGGTGATACCCATTCTCAAATTACAGATACTGATAATTTAAGTCAATGTTTTTTTTACGAGATGTTTGTTACCTATATACTGTGAGAGCACAAGTCAATTAATAATCTAAGATTTTTGTTATCAGTATTATTTGAATGGGTAGTGTGTAGAGACGCCTTATAAGGCGTCTCTACGGTAGGAATTACAAAACAATTTTTGTTATCGAATTAAAGGTATTTCTGCTGGTAATGCTACTTCTTTTTATAAACCCTCACGTACTCAACCTCCATCTTTTGAGGGAAGATGGTTTCCGTTGTGGGATTGCCCGGCCAATTTCCACCAACAGCTACGTTTAGTATTAGATGGAATCGCTGATCGAACGGAGCCGGATAAGATGCTTCATCCGTAGACCATTCATTGGAAGTATAAAACAGATGATCATCAACATACCAGCGCATTACATTTTCTTCCCACTCAATTGTGAATGTGTGAAAGGTCGCAGCGAACGAACCGGAAGATAATTTTAATGAACCGCCATTTGATTGGTGACCTGATGTTGAACCGCCATAATGAAGAGTACCATAAACTTTGTCGGGTTCCTGTCCTAATAATTCCATTATATCAATTTCACCGCTTGTGGGCCAGCCGCCGTAACTCCAATCGGTTGGCAGCATCCATATTGCAGGCCATAATCCCTGTCCGTATGGAAGTTTTGCACGAATATCTAATCTGCCGTATTTCCAATCACCTTTGTTGGCTGTTCTCAATCTTGCGGAAGTGTAATATCTTGTTCCATCATCGCCTGTGTATTCTTCCTGCAAAGCTGCAATTACAAGTTTACCATTTTGGATAAATGAATTTTCAGCACGGTCAGTATAATATTGCAATTCATTATTACCGCCGCCGTGTCCGTTCACTTCGTGTTCCCATTTACTTTTATCAATCTCAGCTCCGTTAAATTCATCATCCCAGATCAATTGGTATCCTGCAATCTGTAAACTGTCTGCCGTTAAAGGATCTGTTGGAGTTGATTCATCTTTAGAGCATCCCGAATTAAAAATAGATGCAATAACAAAAGGAATAAGAAAACTGATCATGGTTACACCATTTCTATTTTTTTGCTTACGCATAAATTAAAATTTCCTCTTTATATATTCATTTACTTTGTGCCTTCGAGTCTTGTGTGGCAAGAAAAAGAAAAACTGAATGCCACTAAGACTCAAAGACACTAAGATTATTTTTTTATAAAACTCGGAATCGATCCTTTGATTCCATAAAATGCTATATATAGATAGCAAAGTACCGGAAGAATAAATGCATGATGTATTCCAATATTATCGGCAAAGAATCCTTGAATAACCGGAAGAATTGCTCCACCAACTATTGCGGTGCAAAGGATGCCCGAAGCTTGTCCTGTGTGTTTCCCGAGTCCGTTAATTGCGAGAGTAAAAATTGTCGGGAACATAATTGAGTTAAATAAACCAACTGCAAGTATCGTCCACATTGCAACATTACCCAGGGTTAACATTGAAATTACAACGAGAGCTGCTGCGCATAGAGAAAGAATTGTGAGTGTTCTGCCTGGTTTCCTCATTCCTAGATTGAATGCGGCAAAATTAAGAGTTACAAAAAGCAAGAATGTTAATGTCTTTGAAAAATTCTCAAAAGAAATATTCGACAAATTCTGATATTCCTTCGTTACAAAAAGAGCAAGAACTACCGCTAAAACGAATATCAATGCGGAGAAAATATTCTTCTTCTTTTTATCATTCATTTCAGACAAAATTAGCGAACCAAAAAACCGCCCGATCATTGCACCGCCCCAATATAGAGAAACATATTTACCTGCCTCTTCTTCAGGTAAACCTGCAATAAATGGCTGTCCCAAATAATTTACGAGGAAGCTTCCAATTGAAACTTCTCCACCAACATAAACAAATATTGCGATTGCGCCGAACACCAAATGTCTGTATCCCCATGCGCTGTGGTGAACATGATCAAAGTTTCCACCGTCACTTCCTTCCGCTGCAATATCAGCAGCTTCAATCTTAGGAAGTTTGATTACGGCAAAAAATGCAGCAATGGCGAACAACGCCGCAGCAAGCCAAAGATAAGGCGACTGTACCGCAGCTGCTTCCATAGATTTGTAAGCAGATAATTCGTTTGGTGTCAATTTTATTAACTCATCTGCAGATTTAATTGCAATCGATAAAATAAGTAACGATCCGAAATATGGAGCAATCGTAGTTCCGAGAGAATTAAACGCTTGCGTTAAATTCAATCGTGCAGATGCAGTTTCCGGTTTACCGAGAACTGCCACATACGGATTGGCTGCAACTTGAAGAAGTGTAATACCGCCGGCAAGAATGAATAAGGCAACAAGAAACATTACATAAGATTGATATCCGGCAGCAGGATAAAATAACAGACAACCGATTCCAGCCGTAACTAATCCAATCACAATTCCAAATTTGTAACCGATTTTCTCAACAAGCATTCCGGCAGGAAGGGACACAACTGCATAAGCTGTAAAGAAGCTGAATTGAATCAGCATCACCTGTGTATAATTAAGGGTGAATACCGCTTTAAGATGCGGAATTAAAATATCATTTAAGCAAGTTATAAATCCCCACATAAAAAACAGCGAGGTAAGAACAACGAGTGCCGATGAATAATTTTTATCCGAAGATCCGTTCACCGAATTTATCGGAGCTGAAATTGTTGAGCTTGCCATATTATTTTATCCTGAATATGAATAATTATTTTCAATTTTCGAAGTGCTCTAAGTGGTTAAGGATTTGCCACACAAGGCACTAAGAATCTAATTGTTGTTTTCTAAGATGAAACTATCTTCCAATAATTCTTGTGAATTGGTACCTATAAAAACTTTGAATTCGCCCGGCTCGGCTTTGTAATTCATATTAATATCATAAAATGCGAGATCGGATTTATCTAATTCGAATTCCACTTTCTTAGTTTCGCCCGGCTGAAGTATAATTTTTTTGAAACCTTTCAATTCTTTTACCGGCCGGGTAACACTGCCTACCAAATCTCTTACATAAAGTTGAACTACTTCCTGCCCGGCAATATTACTTGCGTTTTTTACATCGACTGAAATCTGAACACTGCCATCCATCGTTATCTTTTTATTATTTAACGTTAAGTTGGAATATTCGAAAGTACTATAGCTCAATCCGAAACCAAACGGATATAACGGACTGTTTTCAATATCGAGATACATTGAAAAAAATCCTCGCGTACCACCGAAATATGGTCTACCTGTATTTTTATGATTATAATAGTATGGTATTTGCCCAACCGAGCGAGGGAACGTAACTGTCAATTTACCACTTGGGTTTACATCGCCGAATAAAACATCTGCAATAGCATTGCCGCTTTGTGAGCCAAGGAACCAAGCTTCGATTATTCCTTCAACATTTTCCTGGAACCAATTAATTTCGAGCGGTCTGCTGTTCATCAAAACTAAAATTGTCGGTTTGCCAAGTTTATCGATTTCTTTAGCAAGAAGTTCCTGCACTCCCGGTATGTTCATAGTTGCACGCGATTTTGCTTCGCCGCCGATTCGCAAGGTTTCACCAAGGCATAAAATTATTACATCGGCATCTTTTGCAACTGATACCGCCTCGTCAAATCCTTCTGTCGATTCATTAATTATCTCACAACCTTTTGAGTAAATCACTTCATTATTCTTTCCCAATTTATTTTTAAGCCCATCAACAACAGTGACAACAATTGAGGTGTCACCCTGTTGATCCCACGGCCCGAGTGGATCGAAATTATTATCAGCTAATGGTCCAATTATTGCAATTTTCTTCAAATCTTTATTGAGCGGCAATACATTATTCTCGTTTTTTAAAAGTACAATTGATTCATCCGCAACTTTTTTTGTGGCATCAATTATCTCTTTGCACTGAACAACTTTTTTTTCTCTTTCGGGATTACAATTTTTGTACGGATTATCGAATAAGCCAAGTATGAATTTTGCTGTTAATACTCTACGCACTGCATCGTCAACAAATTTTATATCGACCTTCCCTTCGTTCACTAAAGAGACGAGATGAAAAAAGTATGCGCTTCCTTCCATATCCATATCAATTGTTGCTTCAATGCCGAGTTTGGCTGCTTCTTTCAAATCTGCTGCTACTCCGTGCGGGACTAATTCGCCAATTGAATTCCAATCGCTTACAACAAATGCATCTGTCTTCCATTCATCCCGTAAAAGTTGTGTCATTAAAAATTTACTTGCAGAAGAAGGAACTCCGCCAATCTCATTGAACGAAGCCATTACCGAACCAGCACCCGCATCTATGGCTGCTTTGTAAGGCGGAAGAAAGTATTCACGCAAAGTTCGTTCCGACATGTCAACAGTATTATAATCACGTCCGCCTTCGGCTCCGCCATATGCAGCGTAATGTTTAACACACGCGAGCATCGCATCTTCTTTTGTTAGATCATCGCCTTGAAATCCTTTTACACGTGCAACTGCCATAACCGAACCGAGGTAAGTATCTTCCCCGTTTCCTTCAACAATTCTTCCCCATCTCGGATCTCTTGCTATATCGACCATCGGCGCAAATGTCCAATGAATTCCAGCCGAAGTTGCTTCGATTGATTGCCAGCGGGATGAAAATTCAACAAGATCGGGATTCCAAGTACAAGCCTCCGCGAGTGGAACCGGGAATGTTGATTTAAATCCGTGAATCACATCGAGTCCGAATATTATTGGTATTTTTAATCTTGATTCTTCAACCGCAATTTTCTGTAACCGTTTAGTTTCTTCCGCGCCAACAATATTTAGAAATGATCCAATCATACCTTTACGTATTAACTCTTCGCTTCCTTCGGAAGGCCCGAATGTTTGTGTGCCGGTATCGAATCCTGCCGAATACTGAATAAGTTGACCTACTTTCTCTTCGAGCGTCATTTTCGAAATAAGTTCACTTACAAATTTTTCACATTGTTCATTCTTCGAAACTTGTGAATAAAGCGCCGAAACACCGGCTAAGAAAAATATAAACGCAATTAATATAGTCTGTAACCGTTTCATTAATTTCCTCATTTTAGATAGACAAGTTTTTGAGATGCTGTTTTATTTTCACCGATCAGAGTTAAAATATACACTCCTGTCGATAGCGAATCGCCTTTATTGGAAATTCCATTCCATAAGAAACTATTCTCGCCGGGATTGACTAATCCAAGAGATTTGAAAAATATTTCATTGCCAAGAATATCGAATATTTTTAACCGCATATCCTGGCGTTTTGAAATGTTATACTTGATAATTGTCGATCCGTTAAACGGATTAGGATAGTTCTGGAATAATTTAAAATCGCCCGGCAATAAATTATGATTGAGTTTTATACCCGTTGTAAGTTGTTCAACGATAATTCCATTCACGAAAGCGCTGTCTTTTTCTTCGGCAAAAAAGATGTCAATTATTCCGTCGTTCACATCAGTTTCTGTTTCAAAATTGAAAGCATTATTTTTTCCTACCTCGGCGTAAACATCAAGATTATCTTTCACAACAACATTTTCAATGATAACATCGAATATTCTTTCACCGGCAGAATTATTGGCGTTATCCGCAAACAATAAATTTACTTTATATCTGCCGTTGGGAACACGTACTTTATAAGTAATGAGTCCTTTTCTTTCATCAAGGAAAACCTGATCATCGGTTGTTCCCTGTATAATTAAATTCTGCGGGTAATGGACTACATCCCCCATCCAATATCCATATTCAACTTCCGGACTCCACAACTGATCCGGCAAATAATCTCCAAATTGATTTCCTCCAACATTTACCTTGAAAGGAAATTCGATCGGTGTAATTTGGTTAATTGTTTTAGCTTTAGTTGTTATTTTATTGGGGGTCTCAGCATCATCGTAAATATTTTGGACTATTACGTTGTATGGAACATCTTGATTATAATTTTGCGTGAATAAGGTAACGCTTTTCCTATCCGAATTAAGAATAGCGTTTGTTATTTGAACTCCTGGAATAATATAATTTGCAGCATTCGACGAACTAACTTCATCCAATTCTTCCGAGAACATAACAACGACAGATTTATCATAATTCTCTCTCGCCCATAAAACATCGGGGGCAGTATTATCAGCATAGCCGGTATTGGTATCGTCGGTTAAGCATAAAATTAATTTACCGTCTTTAAACACGGCATTGTCTTCGATAAAATCACACATATTGCCGCCGAATGTATGTGTGGCTTTTTGCCATCTATTAGTATCGAATGAATTAAAATCATCTTTCCACTGATTAGTAAAATTATTATCCGTACCTGTATTGCCTGCACCCGGAGTATATGAAGAATAACTCACCCAATCATAGTAAGCATGTGCTGGGAGGAATACATCATTCCAGTATCCAACCCATCCGGTATATTCCGGGTTCCAAATGTTCATCATTATTTTCGAAGGATATTGAAGTGTTGCCACATGTTCGCCGGTTTGACGAAGCACCTCTTCGCCATCAACAAACAAAGCTACATAATCCGGAGTCCACTCCATTGCATAAGTATGGAAATCTTCGTAAGGACTAAATGGAACATAGTTGCTTTTGATGTGAAATTTTTGTCCGGGAGTAATCGCATTGAATTGGAGTACATTATCGTACCTGCCGATAACTTCGATATCAAGTTCATTCCAACCTGAAGAACCATCGTGATAAGTAAAAAAGGAAGATACAACTCCTTCGCGATAAGCCGGTTTAAAATTCACTTCGAACCTGCCGTAAACATAAGCTTCTTTTGTTCGATACTCGGCTCCTTTGTATATCTTTGCACTTAGCTGTAAAGTGAAAACAACTATTATCACTAAAGATAAAGAGAGAATTATTTTTATAGAATTTTTCATTTTCTAACCATCAAATGATAGAAATAATTTTAATTGCCAATGAAGATGCCCCAGGCTAATTCAATTGCTTTTAATAAAAACTCCGGCGAAAAGAATTTTCTTTCCGCCGGAGGTACTTAATTAATTACCGAACATACATTATAGTATTAGCAATCTGGGAGGAGGCAGTAACCAACATATATCCGGCAACGTAAGGAGTCATTAGAAATTTATACCTATCGAAAATTTCTGAACATCGCTTAATCTTCCAAAATCCGAGTAAGAATAATCGAACCGGATGTTAATATTTCCCATAATATTTTGTTTAACGCCAGCGCCAAGAGTAAAAGATTCTTCCGAATCTTCAAGCAGCAACGATTTCCAGCCGCCGCGTATCGAAAACATATCGTTGAAAATATACTCGCCGCCAAGGTTAATACTTTCATAATCGTTATTCGGATGTAAAGCATCAACTGCAAGCACTAATTTGTGCATGTCGGTTTCCAATGCTTTATATGAAATTCCAACTCTAAAATTTAACGGCAGATCCCATTCATCTGTTTGTAGAACTGCAGGTATTCTGCCATTGTTGCCTTCGGTTGCGGGATCGGGGTCATACAACACCACTGCGGTTGTTCCGTTTAAGGCCATCTTCGTACCGAAATTTGTTATTGCCATGCCGAGCGTAATTCCTTTGAACGGTGTATTGTAAAGGACGCCCATATCAATGGCAAATGCATATCCTGAAGTATTCCAGATGCTTTGAGTAACAACCTTAGGATTAAAACCGATTGAAAAATTATCCGTGAGATTTATTGCCCAGGCAAGTGAGAAAGCAACGTCGGTTACTTTGAATGATTCGCCTGTTCCGTTTGGTTCGGCAATTGTTGTTACACTCATTTCACCGTAATCGGAGCTAACAAAACTTGCGCCGAGAGTTCCGTAATCTCCAAGACTGATAGTAGCCGATAAATAATTATATTTTAGATCGGCAAACCATTCGGTGTGATCAAATACAATCCCGTTTTTTAATCTCGCAATTCCTGCAACATTCCAGAAAATTGCGGTTGGATCGTCAGCTACAGCAACGAAAGCGCTTCCCATGGAAGTAGCCCTTGCACCTTGACTAATATTTAGAAAAGGAGCGGCTGTAGTACCTCTTTTAGAAACATTGGAAACAAAATTACTTTGTGCCAATGATAAAGAGGCAAAAACAAAAAACATAATAATTATTTCTATTCTCTTTTTCATAGCCGCATTCCTTATTTAATTATCGCAAATTTGCCGATGTGTTGGCCGATGCCCGGTGCATCGACGTGATAAATATATAATCCGTAGGCAACATCCATCCCGTCGTCCGTTACAAGGTTCCAGGATATCGAGCCGTCGGTTGGGGCTGATTCTTTTACCAGGGTTTTAATAAGTTGACCGGCAACTGTGTATATTCTAATAGTACAATCAGCGGGAAGATTAATGAAGTCAATTTTCCTTTCACCGCGCCCGGTTTGATTTAGATTTCGCTTTTCCCAGCTTGATGCGGCAATGTAAGGATTTGGAACTACGCTGATTTTACCGAGAGATTCTTTTGCCTTATTTGCATCTACTTGTGCGGACTGTGTATTGAATTGGAAATAGTCACCCGCTTTAAATTGCTTTGTTGTAGATACAACAAATACATCGCCTGCTTGAGGATAGATAGGCTGATAACCTATACCCGGAGGAGGGCCATATGAAATTCTCCAGGTAACATAGTAATTCGTTGCGCTATTATAATTTTCAACGATTCTCAGTGTATCGCCGATACTAAATTCCTTATTACCATCCTCATCATCTATGGCAACTTTCACTGTATCGCCCGTTGTCGTGTTAATCACAAGAAAATTTACAGGAACTTTTGGATAATATGCAATATCAACGTTTTCATCAAAAAATTTAATTTCATAATTTGATGGGTAAGCAAGATTATATTTAGCAGCTTGATTATCGGCTTTAACATTCATTGTCATATTGGATTCGCCAATCAACCAGCCTGTTTTCTCTGTAATAACGGTAACGCTGTCTGGATTGGTAACAGAAACTACCAAGCCATCAAACGGCTGCGTATAAATCTCCTTCCCAATTTCGTTTATACCTGCAATCGCCAATGTATCAACGGCTCCTTCATAATTACGGATAACCGTAAACCCGGATGTTTCATATTTCGGGAACTCGCCCTGCGAATTGAATACAACTTTGTAATCCGCATTCTGTTTAATTTCAGCCGGGCTAAGCACCTGGATATTCAATTTACCGGTTCCTATTCCTTCGGTTACCGTACCAAGATCACCTGAAATTTGCGGAGGGATATAACCGGCCGCGGCAGCATTTGGAACAATGACCGCACAATTATAATCGACAAATTTCAAGACTCCCGAATAATCTTCGGAAATAATCTTTGTGCATTCGGAAGCAGTTAAACCTTTCGTACCAAATGAAGGATCACCCATATCGTAAGAAACACAAGCATAATAATATTTTACGCCGTTCTGAACATCTGTATCAACATACGAATGCTGAAGCCCATTATCATTACCGCGCCAAAATTGAGCGCCGTTTATATCAACAGGATCAGGTCCTTTAATGCTGTCATTTAGATCGAACTGTGCAATTGGCTTCCAGAATTTCGGTTCGCCTTTTGAATCGGTTACAATTTTAATATCATTGAATTCCGGCTCGCGTGAACGGTAAATCATGTAGCCTTCGAAATCTTTTTTGTATCCTTGCGTTGGATCATTATTTTGAAAACCTAAAAACGGATCGCGAGATTCCTCTGCAACTTTATCCCAATATAAAAATACTTTACCATCGCCCGGAACAGCAGTTAGTTTTGGTTTCAAAGGCGGTTTAGAAAAATTGTAACTAGCATTGTAAATTTGCTGTACCGTTTCTTTGTTGAAGATCATGTCTTCAAAATCAGATCCGAAAACCAAAGCCATGGAAAATCTTTCGCGGAGATCTTTTTTGAGCGGGAACGGACCGGATGCAAATACAATACTTATGTTTGCGTTTTGAAGTGAAGTATCAAAGTTGGCGCTTTGCATTCTCTGCCACATTTGTTCATCATCTTTAGGCCATCCGCCGCCAACACCGCCGTCGCCAAGCCGATAAATCGACAAACTCGAAAGACCTATTTGGTCGGATTCATCTTTATCGGTTTTATCGAAGTTGGGTTCGCCGTCAGTTGGAATTCCGTCGCCTTCGCCGATATCCGGACCATTATATTGGCCATCAAATGGGCCAACGCCATCCTGACCAACATCGTTGTTCAATGGTTCATTTTCATCCGCGTCCCATTCGCCATTACTATTTAAATCCATATATCCCACCCAGTCTCCATCGTTATCGATCCCATCGTCTCTTCTTTCGTCAACCATAGGATTACCGTTCATATCATAATCCTCATCATCATTAATTCCGTTAAGTGCATTACCGGGACTTTCCAGGTAAGCATATCCATAGTAACCGGTTACCCATCTGCCAGGAGCGCCAAAACCATCATTATCAAAACCGAAAGCAATGTCAAGTTTAGTATCGTAGGAGGCGCAATCATCGCCATTATCGCCCGAACCTCCTACACCTGTGTCTGTATAGAATCCAAAGAAAGTACTATCACGGTCGTTATCTGAAATATTCACAATATCGTAATGCCAAAAAATAATATCTTCGGCAAGTACATGCGACCATTGAAATCCTCTTACTTCAATACGAAGACCAAGTCCTTTCCGGCTGCTGTCTGAAGCAATCGGATAAAAATTATACGGCGGTCTCGAAAATTCTCCGTCTTTGGAATCATCCATTACAAAAAAAGTTTCGAAATCGGAATTTTGCACTCCTCTTCCGAAATATCCATACCAGTAACCATCCCAGTTCGCATCAATATTCGGGAGAGCGCGGGGCCATTGGGTTGGCCACGATGCCGTATCGGTATTTACTGCCGGTTTTGTGAATGCCGGATTTAAATAACCCGGTACCGGTTCAACACCCCACACAGTTCCGGTTACAGGGTCTCTGTCCATCCATTCGCGGTAGGAAGTTTCGAGCGGATGAACAATACCTCCCATAGTTTCCACTTCCGAAGCGACAAGCATACAAACACCGTCGCAATAATTATGACCGCTACCTTTTGGCCATTCCAATGATGGAGAGAAAGGCCACTGACCGACTTCGCTGTTATTATAATATAAAGTACGAACCTGGTTACCGTCCATAACACCTTCACGCCGGTATTGAATATTGCCTAACGGTTCGTTTCTATATTTTATTGTCTGTGAAGTCTGTCCGTATATAAAAGTGATATTTGCAATAAATAAAAAAATTAAAATTAATTTACGAAACATGTAATCCTCCGTTTACAGAAAAATTCTTTATAATCCGAAATTCAAACCGAGCCTGATTTGACGCGGACTTGAATACATCTGCGGATTATTAATATACTCCTCAATTGTATTCAGACCATTAATTTGACCGGCATATTTTACATTTAAATCGGAGTTTGCACGGCCTGTTGTTGAATAAACACCTGTTTCATTTCTAATATCGAAGACATTATAAATAACCAGATACGTACCGATATTAATTCCGTACAAGCTAAAGCTCTTATCCAATTTCATATCAAGATTAAGATAAGTCGGTTTTCTTCCACCGTTTTCAAACCTAACACCATTTGATATTTGTATATCTTCGGTAAACGGTGTACCGGAACCATATTGTAAAATTATGCTTGCAAGCCAGTTACCCGGTTCGCCAACACTCGCTGTAAAATTTAATGTAGATCTTTGATCCCAATCAAGCGGTACAACTTTCTTTTCCGATTCCACAGGAGGATTGGATTGATTGTCGTTATAAACAGCGAGAGGATCCGATGCATTTCCTTCAGCAACTTGATATGTATAATCTATTTTGGCGCTGAAGTAATCAGAGAATCTTCTTTCGAGAGTTAAGATTAAACCGCGTACGTTTCCATAATCACGGTTAATAAAACGGGCATACTTGAATCCCTCGTATGTATTAATAATTTCCATACCGAGAAGATTCCTGATATCGCTATAGTATGCGGTAATATCGAGTGAAATATTTGGGAATACTACCTGTTGTAATCCGATTTCATATTTGATTGTTTTCTGTGCATCAAGATCGGGATTGCCTGAAATAGAACTTAATGATTGTCCCTGCGTAATTATATAAAGATCATTTCTGTAAAGGTTTTCGAAATTTGGTATTTGAAAGAAATGACCGTACGAGAAATATATGGCTCCTTGATCTGAAATAGGGAATGAAACACCAATACGCGGGCTAACTTGTAATTTTGCATCTACTTTTTTCGTTTCATACGGACCGGGGAAACTCGGGTTCGCGTTTATTTGCGATGGATTTTTTAGATCTACCGGTATCGTAGTATTTGAATTAAAGTAATCGAATCTAAGTCCAGCGTTAATAATCATAATATCATATTCCATTTTATCCTGTACAAATGCCGAAACCTGGAATGGTCTTTTTTCGTAATATTGATTATTGTCAGTATTTAGATTACGATATCCCGGTGTCCAAATTAACTCGTTAAATTCATCAACTTGACCCTCGGTAAGATTAACAAGAGTTTTCCAAGCATTTTGCAGAACATGGTATTGGCCTTCAACTCCCATTTTAACTTTGTGCTCTTTTGAAACTTGTGCTTCAAGAGCCCACTGACCGATATAAGTTTTTGTTGATCTTTCATATCGGTCTGTTTCATTTCCACCTTGCCTAAAAGTATAGCTCGAAGTTGGTGAACCGAGATAAGGATCAACGTATCTTGGGTCTAATTCATCTTCATAGAGATACCCTTTGAAATGGTGATTGTTTGCAGAAAATTTCAAAGATGTAAAAATACTTTGCGATGGTATGTACGAAATTTGAAAATTGTGAACCATATTATCGCTAAAATGAGTTTTTATACCGTCAGGGGTCCATTTATACGCATGACTATAATATGTGTTTTCACCATTGTCCAGAAAGATAGCATATGAAAATTTCCAGTCGGGAAGCGTATATGTCAATTTTGCATTTGCCGAAATTGACCTTCCCTTGTCCATTGCAACAAAAGCGCTATCGCCGGTGGGAATTATGTATTGAAGACCATCCGGAGATCTGTATTCCATTTTATCATCAACTTTGTATTTCCGTTTACCGTAATATGGTCCATCGTCCTCAAAGTATCTACCGTTTACAAAGAAAGTAAGGTCCTTCAGTATTTTTGTTGGGCCGCTTAATGATATCTGAATATCTGCGACACTGGTTGGTTTTATTGTATTAAGATTATTAAAAATATCTTTGTCTGTGGAGAAATAACTTCCGAGTCCAGCCATAACAAGGGCTTCGTATTTTTGACTGCCTTCCTTCGTAACGATATTAACAATACCGGAAAGCGCCTGACCATATTCGGCATTGAACGTACCGCTTATCACTTCCAATTCTCTAACCGCGCTGTTTTCTACTTGAACACTATTTGAACCGCTGAACACGTCTGTAACAGGGACTCCATCAACAAGGTATGAAACTTCGTTACTTCTACCGCCGCGAAAATGTCCGTCCATTACGCCGGCTTGCAAATTTATAACTTGCGAAATGTTATCAACCGGAAGCATCTGTATTTCTTCGGCTGAAATTGTAGCAGCAGTCGAAGTTAAATCTTTTGTAATTAGTGGTCTCTCGGCTGTCACAATAACATCCTGCCCAAGGCTAATAGCTTCCGAACTTAATTCGATGTCGAGAGCTGTCGTTTTATCTATTTTAACAACTACATTTGAAACTTTTGTTTTAGCATATCCCACCGCACTTACCGTAATATCATAAGTGCCGGGTGGAACATTGTTTATATAATAATAACCGTCAATATCGGCGGCAGCGCCGAGATAAGTGCCATCAATAATAATATTGGCTCCTATAACAGCTTCGCCTGTCTCTTTATCGGTTACATGTCCGGCTATCTTGCCGGTTTGACCGGCATAAGTTAACAGACATGTTGATAAAAATATTACGGTTATCAGCATGAACTTTTTGAGTCGTTCCAAGTTTTTCATCCTCATAAAATTAGATGTAAATAACATACACTCCGTAAAAAGAAGGGCACTCTAAAAGAGCGCCCTTAATAATTATTTTATTTTACTAAAAGCATTTTCTTCGAACTAATGAAACTTCCGGCATTTAATTGATAAACATAAACGCCGCTTGCTAATTGCGAAGCATCAAAATTAACTTCGTAATATCCCGGTCTCATATAATCGTTTACTAATGTAGCAACTTGCTGACCGAGAAGGTTGTAAACTTTCAAACTAACATTTGCATCGCTTGCAACACTGAAATTAATTCTGGTTGCAGGGTTGAACGGATTCGGATAGTTTTGTTGAAGTTCAAATGCCGTTGGAATTGACTCATTGTTTGTGTTATCTTCAACGTCAACCATCTGATCGCCTATCCATGTATAAGTCCATCTCCAAACATGTTCCCATGAATGGTCTTGATTGTCTTTTGAGTAAGTTAGAATACCTTCTCTCGAACCGGTAGCATCGGCATCGTTAAATGAGAAGTCTAATTTAATTTTCATACCAACTAAGGGTGAGAAAATATCATCAGCAGGTGTAGCTGCGTTTGCAATTGCTGTCCAGGGGAATTTGGCTTCTATTGTATATCCGGAGCCGAATTTCTCAAACCACTCGTAGTTTTCATCCTCGTTTACGCCAAGAACGTCATCACCAAGATTACCAACGATAGCTCCTTCCTTGTTAAATCTGATTTGATAATCAGGTTCTTCGCCGCGTTTATACGAAGTATGTGACGGACCTCTCCAATCATATAATCCAATGAATAGATCAGGAGAGTCTCTTAGATATGAGGTCGCATTGGTACTGTTAACTACATCATCAGTAACGTCGAAAGCTGCATATAAATATTCAGAATCTACAGCAAGCCAAACCTGAGCCGAACAATCGGCATCACCATCAATTACGGTATTATTAACAATCGTACCGGTACCATCTGACGGACGAATATTGATTGGTGCTAAACCTGCCCATTCGCCCATATCACCATCAGCAACAAAATTTGCAGGCGGTGCGGGATGAATTATCGGAGTTCCTTTTGCAGTATTTGTAACTGCTGAGCCTGCCGGCGCTATATCGCTCATGTTATTGGATTCATCGCGGCAGATAACAGCATAATAATAAGTTAATTCCTGGTTGTTTATCGGAGCCATTAAAACATGCTCGCCCAATTGAATACCTTCCTCAACACCATAAGCTACACAATCAACTCCTGGAGCTGTAATATCTGTAATCGGATTGAAGCTATAATATACATCATATACTTCATTGGATTCGCCAGGTACATCGGTCCAGGTAATAAGATTTATAAATTCTCCGCCAAGAGCCGTTACAAATCCGGGCTCTCCCGGTGCAATCACATCAAAGAAAGGACTTCCGGTCCACAAATCATCAATATAAACTGTTTTCCCTGTACCGTTACCTTCAGTTAAAATTTGGAAAAGATTTATATTATCCTTATCAAAGGTAGTGGTACCATCATAAAAAGTCGTAAGATCTTTAAGAGCGAATTCATAATAATGCCATTGATCATCAGCAATAGGATCAAAATTGGCTCCGAGTTTACCAACAGTACCAACATCTTCCCACTGCATCCTTAAGTTCGCTGTACCTGCTTCGGCTTTCATCCAGAATTTTAATGTATCGGTATCCCAATAATTTGCCAATTTGGTCACATCATTAAAATCCCACACAATTCCAGCCCATGCTTGCCCGGCACCGTGCGTCCATTTAATTGCCGGAGTGATTCCATCATAGCCTGCGCCATCTGCAACTTCAAAAGAACCGTTCCAGGCAGAGCAAGTAACATTATTCGGTACCGCGGCTCCATTAAACATTACAATTGGATGAGGAGCTACACCGGAAAGGAACAATTTATCAAGCAATACAACACCTTTCGATGCATCTCCCTCGCCAGCTCCGTTGATTGAAAATTCGAATGAGAATCCTTTAATCATGTCAAGATCGAGTTCGTTATTACCGGCTATGCCAGCCCAACCGGTACGGTTAAATCCTTGCCCGTCCCAGCTAAGATTATTTACGAGGGGAATCTCAATCAAGTTCCAACCTGGAGTATTATCAAGAACGTAATGAAAAGAATAGTAATATTCTGTTTGTGTTACATCGGTAATATCCAATGAACCGGAATTACTTACATCCATCAAACAAAAGCGCAAATGGACTCGAGTTGCCAAATCCTGAGCGGTAATATTGTTGTACCAGAAACAAACATGAGTGTACATCGACCAATCGTATGCAGCATTGGGGTCGGGATTCCAATGCTCTAATTTTGTATAACCGCCATAACTCTCGGAATTATGGACTGAGTAATCCATTTGAATCGAACCAGTTCCTTCTTGTGGTGCCGGATCTGTTACATGACTCAAATTAATGTAACCTTTATCAGCTGTTGCATTAGTTGCAACCTGATAATGTTTTCCGCCGTGATTGGCGAAATAAGCCCAGTAATTTGTATCCGGGCTTGCTACGTCAAAACTGTTGATTATTTGCTCTTGTGCAAACAACAGATTTAACGACAGCATTAACAACAATATGGTGAGTAGTTTTTTCATATAGTTACCTCCCTTGTGTTTAATTATGTTACTTCTTGAATTAATAAATGAACTATATAGTGATTTAAGTCTCATTTTTTTGTTAGCTCTATATTGTATTGATTAGTAAGCGATGAATCTATTTTTATTCCTTTTATTTCCATCTCTGATGGAACAAGTTTTTCGTCTTTAATTGCAACTACTCTTTCAGCCAAACTGATCACGATTATTAGAAATCCTGATAGTACAAAAAGAATAATTGCGAAATGCAGATAATTAATTCCATTCAAATTATTTATGATAGGCACGGAAGCAATTATTTCCGGATTAATAAACGAAATTAATATCCTAATAATTCCAATTAAACCACCTATCATCAAAGTCCATATAGCTGCTCTGCTTGTTGCTCTTTTCCAGAACATACCGGCAATAAAAACAACAACAATGGGTGGACTTATGAAGGCCTGAATATTTTGTAAATAAATATATATGTATTGATTCAACATCTTTAGTAAAGGTATTAAACCAATCGCAAGCAAGACGATAATTGTAGTTGTTAATCTTCCGACTAATACAAGCTCATTTTCGGATGCATTCGGGCGTCTTGGCTTAAATAAATCAAGCACGATAAGAGTGGCCGAGCTGTTGAATGCACTTGAGAGTGAGGACATCATTGCAGCAAACAAACCTGCAATAACGAATCCCTTAATTCCGGCGGGTAAAATATCTCCCGAAAGTAAGAAAGCATAAGCTTCGTCGCCCTTAATATCAGGATACAATACTACCGCAACTAAACCTGGAATAATCAAAAGGAAAATCGGGAATAGCTTCATAAAGGCTGTAAATGCTACTCCTTTGCGTGCTTGAGTAATGTTCCGTGCGGCAAGAATCCTTTGAACGATATACTGATCAGTGCACCAGTACCATATTCCAAGAATCGGTGCGCCGAAGAGAATTCCGGTCCATGGAAAATCCGGATCGTTCGAAGGTTTTAAAATATTAAAATATTCATGTGGTAATTTTTCAATCAGTTTTGGTATTCCTCCAACTGCATCGATACTAAAAAACGTAAGCAATGTAGCACCAAAAATTAGAATTACCAGTTGAAAAACCTGAGTACGCACAACTGAATTTAAGCCGCCGATTACTGTATAAAAACCTGTAACCAGAACAATAAAAACTGTCGAGGTAAACATGCTCAAACCGAGCAAGTTGCTAAGAAGGAATCCGGCTGCAATTAAAGTAACTGCAATTTTTGTAAAAATGTAAGCAGCAATAGATATCGTGGTTAAATAAATCCTGCTTCTGTCGTCAAATCGTTTTCCAAGAAATTCCGGCATTGTATAAACATTAGCACGAATGAAAATGGGAGCGAAAATCCAGCCAAAAATAAATAAAATAAATACCGCCATCCATTCGAAAGTACCAACACTTAGTCCGCGAGCCGAACCTGCACCGGCTAAACCGACAAGATGCTCACTTGATATATTTGTTGTAAAAAGCGAGGCGCCTACGGCAAACCATCCAAGAGTTTTGCCGGCTAAAAAATAATGCTTGGAATTGTTTTCGGTAGTTTGTGCAGAGAATATTCCGATGCCAAGGACAACAGCAAAATAGAGAAGGATTACAATATTATCGGTACTGCTTAAGTTAGCAAACAATAATCTCTCACAATTTTTAGATTACTTTTGCATATTTAATGCCATGAGATTACTGTTTACTTAATCGTTTTTTTTACGCTTAGGATGCTTTTAGAATTCCCACGGAGAGCACCAATTATTAAATTGATAAGCTGCGATTATTTATTTTATAATCGGTATCGGATGATTTCCGAAATTTCATTCCTCCCAAAGACGAATTGAAAGATGGAATCTTCAAATCCAAAGATGTCATCTTGATGTATGCCCAAAAAGACTACATCTTTGAGGGTACGTTTGGATAGTAGAAGATGGAATCTTTGGGAATTGCTTTATTTCAAATCCAAAAATGTCATCTCTTTGAGAGATGACATCTTAACGCAAAAATAATTAGTGGAATTATTTCGATACTAATTCTTAATATTCTTTTTTAACTCTTCATAAATATTTCTGGCATTCGGGTAATTTGGATTAATG
>JAZDFC010000101.1:0-2252 GCA_043808235.1 bacterium | reverse complement strand
AATCATATTCATGGAAGTTTGATTGGCTTTCATATAACTTATCGGTTTCTCCTACTCTGCGTGTTAACGATCAGCTTTCTTTATCCTTTGAAACCTTTTTCATGAAAATACTTAATGATTTAGGATATGTAAATAAAGATGCTCAAAACGACATTGTGAGATTCGGTAAGCGTAATAGAAACGTTTTCGAAAATACAATAGAGGCAAATTACATTTTTTCAAATCGAGCATCATTAAATTTCAGACTTCGCCACTACTGGTCGAAAGTTGACTATGATAATTTTTATGATTTACAGGATGACGGTTACTTATTAGAAAACAACTATGCCGGTAATCACGATATCAATTATAATGCATTCAATATCGATATGACATTCAAATGGAATTTTGCGCCGGGGAGTGAACTGCTGCTCGTTTGGAAAAATGCAATCTATAATCAAAATGATGATGTGAATATCAACTATTGGAATAATTTGGAAGATACTTGGAGCGCACCCCAGATAAACAGCTTGTCGCTCAAAATATTATATTACATTGATTACTTGAGCCTGTAATAAAAATAGTCGGGGAACAGAAATGAAAAAACCTTTTTATACGTTTACTTTGGCTTTTGTAATTATGATTCGTTTTTCAATTGACGAAAGAGCGCAAAACAGCAAATCATCTTCTTCCGGATTTATCAATGTTGGTAAAGACAAATTATATTACGAGGTAGCGGGGGAAGGCCCTGCAATAATTTTTATTCATGACGGTCTCGTTCACAGCGCTGTCTGGGATGAACAGTTTTCATATTATTCGAAAGATCATAGAGTAATTCGCTATGATAGAAGAGGCTACGGAAATTCTTCCGCGGGTACGGAAGAGTTCTCGAACCTGGAAGATTTGAATACTTTATTTGATTACTTGAAAGTTGATAATGCATGTCTGATTGGAATGTCTTCGGGAGGAAGACTTGCGATAGATTTTACATTGCAGCATCCTGAAAAGGTAACTTCGCTTGTGTTGGTCGGCGCTGTTGTCGGCGGATTTTCTTCAACGAAACATTTCTATACAAGAGGCGGACATTTCCCCGAGGGATTAAAAGTTGAAGAACAGATCCGTGAATATTACGCCACTAAAGATCCTTATGAAATGTATTCGGGGAATGCCGCTATAAAAGAAAAAATTTTGAAGCTAATTAAAAAATTTCCGGCTAAAGGAGGTCACGAATTTGCAAAACGCGAACAGCCCGGGTTGCCGAGGTTAAACGAAATAAAAATTCCAACTCTCATTCTAGTCGGCGAATATGACATCCCAGACGTGCAAGCACACGCCGGAGCAATAAACGCCGGCATTGCTAATTCAACAAGAGAAATAATATTAAATGCAGGACATCTCGTTGTAATTGAACAGCCCGAAGCATTTAATAAACGATTGGATGAATTTTTACTTGATGTGAAGTTGATGAATTGATTTTAATTCAAAAATGGCATTAAAGTGTTTTCTTGATTTCCAAAACTTTGCTCATTAATTCTCCCCTGCCGCTTACACCGATTTTTTTATAGAGCGCCGAAACGTGATTGCGTACGGTGCTCTGTGATATAAAAAGAGTCTCTTCAATTTGTGCGTTACTCTTACCATTCAACATAAGTGTAAGAACTTCTTTCTCCCGGTTGGAAAATTCACAAGCTTCTTCAAAATGCTTAAGTAAATCATTTACGTTAAATGATGCTGATATTACTTTTGCATTTTTGAGATAATTATAATCCAACCACAAAAACGAAACAACAACAAGATAGAACCGGTTAATCGATAGAAATATATTTTTATCAAGAGGTGAAATAACGATTACCAAATAAGCCGCAAAACCCGGCAGGAAACAGACTAGAAAAAACTTTATCTGTTTAGCACAGCTTAAGGACTTTACCGGTATAGTTCTCCACAATTTTATTAATGCGATAATTATAAGAACCAACATGCCCACGCCGGCTGTCCCATCAACTGCGTAGAAGACAAAAGGAGAATCTGATATAACCTTGAATACAAGTCCTGATATGTAACCAATCATAAATATTACAGCCGCGGTCTGCAAATACTTTTTAATATTTATGGATAATTCAATTCCTTTTAATTCCGCAACAACGTTTAAAAATGAATAAGTAATCCCCATCCAAATTACAAACATTGTAGTTCTCCAGATAAATACCTCCACATAAAAACCGGACCCGTGACGGAAATCGAAGATGTTTACATAAATATATTTGAAAACGAAC
>JAZDFC010000100.1:0-12493 GCA_043808235.1 bacterium | reverse complement strand
GAAGGATATTACAAATTTGCGAAGTACGATAAAATGCACGAAGGATTTTTTGATGCGAATCTAATAACAAAAGCAGGCGAAAAAAAGCCCTTCAATTTTTCGCTAACCCCTATTATTGATAATGATATTATTACGGGATTTATCAGCATTGTCCGTGATATATCCGATAGAAAAGAAATGGAAAGAATGCTGATTCAAAGCAACGCCGAATTGGAATATAAAATAAAGGAGAGGACACTTGAGCTCCAAAAGTTAAATGAAGAGCTTGTAAAAGATATCGATAAACGAAAGAAGATTGAAGCCATTTTGTTCGATCAGACTAATGAGTTAAAATTATCGAACGAAACAAAGGATAGGTTATTTTCAATAATTGCACATGATCTTAGAAATCCGTTTACAACCCTAATTGGCGCCTCGGCTTTTTTGTCCAAAGAATTTGATGATCTTCCGGAGACGGAAAAGAAGAAACTTATTTCCGGTATTCATTCTTCATCTATCAAAATTTATGATCTGCTTGAAAATTTGTTGGAATGGTCGCGAATTCAAACCGGCAAATCCGAGTATCAACCTGAGTGGTTTTACGCTCACGAAAGCGGAAACCTCGTTATTAGTTTGTTAAATGAAACTGCTTTAAAAAAACGCATTACAATTAGTAATATTATCCCGCAAGACCTTAAGGTATTTGCTGATAAAAATATGATAGGCGTTGTGCTGAGAAATTTAGTAATGAATGCAGTAAAATTCTCCCATCCGGAAGGAGTAATAGAACTTTCTGCAGCTCAATTGGAAAGCTCATTTGAGATAAAAGTTAAAGATAACGGAATGGGTATTGACGAGGATAAAATCCCCAATCTGTTTTCATCCGGGTACGTTAGCAAAGGCACAGCAAACGAGAGTGGTACCGGACTTGGTTTGAGAATATGTAAAGAATTTATCGAGAAGAATGGCGGCAGCATCCGCGTTGATAGCGCTAAAGGGATCGGCAGTAATTTCATCATAAGCCTTCCGCGGAGGAATGAATAGAATTAAGTAAAATGAACACTATTATCGAAGCTGAATGAGAGAAATAATTTTTGGTAAATTCATTCTTGATTCCTTTATTGAAACTGAAAAATATTTTTTGAATTAGACACACGACCTTCATATTTTGTACTCAAGAAAAAAAAACGTTGGAGTATTAATGACTGACTACGAAAAACTCGGTGTATTCTACCTTGGTAAAAAATTCGACGTCGAAAAGAATGTTTTACAGGACGACTTAATATTATATGATTCGAAAGATTTGACTACACATGCGGTTTGTATGGGTATGACCGGCAGCGGTAAAACAGGATTATGTATTTCTCTTCTCGAAGAAGCAGCTATCGACGGAATACCTGCGATTATTATCGATCCGAAAGGCGATATGGCCAATCTTTTTTTAACATTCCCGGATTTGAAGCCAGAGAATTTTCTTCCGTGGATTGATGAAAGCGAAGCCTCGCGACAGGGAATTACGGTTGATGAATTTGCAAAGAGTCAATCTGAATTATGGAAGAACGGATTGGAAAAATGGCATCAGAGCGGGGACAGAATCAAAAGACTAAAAGAAGCTGCTGAATTTAGGATATTTACTCCCGGCAGCACATCCGGAATTCCGGTTTCAATTCTTAAATCATTCGAAACACCCGATGCGAAAATTTTGGAGGATACTGATTTATTTCACGAGAGCATCAATACTACCGTTGCGAGTTTGCTGGGATTGCTGGGAATCGATGCCGATCCGATAAAAAGCAGAGAGCATATTTTACTTTCGAATATTATTAATAATTCCTGGTCGAGCGGTGAGAACCTTGATTTATCAAAATTAATTTCATCAATTCAGAATCCGCCTTTTACTAAAGTTGGAGTGATTGATCTTGATCAATTCTATCCCCAGCGCGAACGAATGGAACTTGCAATGAGTATGAATAATTTACTCGCAGCGCCTACATTTCAAAATTGGCTGCAGGGCGAAGCGCTTGACATTAACTCGATTCTATACGATAAAAAAGGTAAGCCGCGGATTTCAATTTTTTACATTGCACATTTATCCGATGCTGAGAGAATGTTTTTTGTATCCCTTCTGCTTAACCAATATTTGGGATGGGTACGCACTCAATCCGGTACAACAAGTTTGAGATCACTGCTTTATTTTGATGAAATATTCGGATATATGCCGCCAACTGCTGAACCTGCCTCAAAAAGACCGATGCTTACTTTGCTAAAGCAAGCAAGAGCATTCGGGTGTGGAATAGTGTTAGCGACGCAGAATCCCGTTGATCTTGATTATAAAGGATTGGCGAATGCCGGAACCTGGTTTATTGGCAGGATGCAAACAGAGCGCGATAAAGAGAGAGTTCTCGATGGACTATCCACAGCTATATCAAGCAGCGAAGGAAAGATTGATCGGAAAAAAATGGAAGAATTAATTTCGAGTCTTGGTAAAAGAATATTTTTAATGCACAATGTACATGAAAATGAACCGGTTGTTTTTCAGTCGAGATGGGCAATGTCTTATTTAGCCGGCCCGTTAACAAGAGAGCAAATCAAGAGAATAAATATTTCATCCGTGGGAAGCTCGGGAGTCGAAGTTAAAACTCAAACTCAATCATCAATATCTATTGGAGCTACGCGTCCCGCATTGCCGCAAGAAGTAAAAGAATATTTTATCCCCGTTCGGAGTATGCAGCCGGATAATTCCGGGCTTGTTTATAAACCCTATTTCTACGGAAGCAGCTCAATATTATATTCCGATGCGAAACTTGGAATAGATCAAACCGAAGAAATGAAATATTTAATTCCATCGGAAGATTCTGCAATTGTTATTGATTGGTCGGAATCGAAGGAATTTGAATTAGCAGAAAATGAATTGTCAAACCAGCCGGAAGAATCTGCTTCATTCGAATCACTTCCACATGCCGCCAGGCAAGCAAAGAGTTTTGTGAAATGGAATAACGATTTCAAGGATTTTATTTTCAGATCAAGAAAAATTAACTTGTTAAAAAGTCCTCTTCTCAAACAAGTATCAGCCCCCGGTGAACTTGAACGGGATTTCAAAATCCGTCTATCACAACTCGGTCGTGAATCCCGCGATGAATGGGTGGAAAAAATCCGTTCTAAGTATTCAACAAAAATTGCCTCACTCGAGAGTAAAATTAGAACCGCAGAAGAAAGGCAAATAAGAGAAGCTGAACAATCCAAGCAGCATAATTTAAGCACGGCTCTATCTGTCGGTGCTACAATACTTGGCGCTTTTCTTGGCAGAAAGGCAATTAGTTCCTCCACAATTAGCAAGGCCGGAACAGCCGTTAAAAATGCCGGCAAAATTATGAAAGAGAAAGCTGATGCCCAACGTGCAAAGGAGAGTGTTGAGCTTTTAAAACAGCAATTAACCGATCTTCAAAATGAATTTCAAAATGAAGTGGCAGTATATAGCGCCAAGTATGATGTGATGAATGAACAGTTCGAAACTGTAGTAATATATCCCAAGAAAAATAATATCCAGGTAAAACTATTTTGTTTAGCATGGGCTCCGTTCTGGAAAGAAGAAAATGGGAATGTGAAAGAAGCATTCATCTAACAGTTGTCACAATATAAACGATTTACTTGATTTTATGAGCCATAAAATTTAGTTTAATAATGTAACAATCATTTAATTGATTGATGTTGTTATTAATTCTCTACGCTTTACTGTTTGGTAATAAAGAATAAATTTTCGAACATAATAAATATTCTTCGTTTGGTAAAAATTTAAACAAATTTGGAGGTAGGTCATGAAGCGATTATTTATTCTTTTTACAGTTCTATTTTTATTCCCGGTTATTATTTTCTGTCAAATCCCTAAAACAATTTCATATCAGGGAATATTAAGCGATAATACCGGTACTCCAGTGCCGGATGGCAACTACAATTTACTCTTTAGATTGTATGATGTGAGTATTGATGGTTCTCCGCTATGGGAGGAAGGTAAACTCATAGCGGTTTCAGGAGGTATATTCAACACTATTCTTGGGGATGCAGCTGTGTTAAATCTTCCGTTCGATACTCCATACTTCCTCGAGATTAAAGTCGGTTCCGATCCGGCTCTTTCTCCACGAATCCCACTCACATCGGCGCCATATTCTCTTAACACAATGAATGTCCCGGATGAATCAATCACATCGGGTAAGCTTGCCGACAATTCTGTTATTACAAATAAAATTGCTGATGGCGCTATTATACAATCCAAATTGGCGCCTTCCGTATCATTACCTCCTGGTGGATCAGCGGGTGGAGATTTGATTGGAACTTATCCTAATCCTACGATCGCAAGTAACGTTATCAGTTCTGCAAATCTTCAGAATGGGACAATTCTAAATGAAGACATTAATGCACTCGCTGCAATAGCCACATCGAAATTATTTGGAGATGTTGGAATTGAATTTGCATCTTTATCAGCAGTTTCGGGATTAACTACAACAGTTACATCAATGGGATCAGTAACTATTACTACCCCAACCGAAGGATATATATTTGCAATATTTTCCGGTCATGCTATATTTTTTGGTGATGGCACAACAATGAATTTCGGGATGAGCACTTCACCATCCACTATCTCATTAGGTGCGCATGAAATAGGGAATTTAGATGGCAGCTTAACCGACAGATATGAAGAATCCTTTACTTCAATTTGGGCAGGTGCATGTTTAGCGGGAAATATTAATATTTATGCTAATGTTCAAAAGAGCACTGTATTTAATGCGAACATTATAAATGTTGCCGATTCCCAGCTTGTTGTCATATTCATACCAAAAAAATATTAAAGTGTTGGATGGGTAATTAATAATCTGTTAAAGGTGAATCTATGAAAAACATTAATAAAGTAATTTTATCTATTTCGTTAATATTTGTATGTTTTAATTTTCTCCATGCCCAGTCCACAATTCCATCATTTGTAATTGCAAACGGGGGCATGAGTGTGGCCGATGGTACGCATAAAATAATTGGGACAGTCGGTCAAACCTTAATCGGAACGACCGGCGGAACAGCGAATAACGTATTCAACGGATTCTGGTATGTAATGAGTGATAATATATCATTTATTACTCCGGTTGAGAATTTACTCCCTGAGGAATTTTCTCTCGAACAAAATTTCCCAAATCCTTTTAATCCATCAACAACAATTAGAATATCTGTGCCGGAGCCTTCTTTTGTGATTATAAAATTATATGATATACTCGGAGCTGAAATTTCTACTTTGTTGTATGGAGAATTGAATACGGGCGTTTATGATTTGCGCTTTGATGCTTATAATCTTGCAAGCGGTATTTACATTTACAGAATGACTGCCGGAAGTTACATTGAAACACGAAAGATGAATTTGCTGAAATGACGATCACAGAGAGGCTGTCTAAAATAGGCAGCCTCTTTTGAAATAAACATGTTTGGGATTATTGTTTAACCAATACCAACTTTTGTCCTTCGACTGCCTCAAAATATGCGTTAGAATAATTCTCACCGATTCTTATTTCAAAGTCGCCCCAGAAACCGATTTGTGTAATGGCGGTTGAGGAACTGTTAAGCGCATCCCAATCAAAATCAGCTTCATGCGAGGGTTCTACATTTACTTCATCATGAACGCGGATTGAAATGTGTTCCATTATTTGGTTACCAACCATCTGAGTACATACGTAATCTACTGTGCTAAGATCAGAATTGGGCCAATTGTCCTGGTTAAATGTGTGACTCCAAGCATTCCCATTAACATCCCATGTGAATACTCCTGTATATGCGTAAGTTTTTATAGTTTGACCTTGCACTGGTTCTGTTGTACTTTCAAGGCTACAACTTGTGAATTCAATTCTTACCTTCAATCCCGCATACTCCCCGGTGCTCGAGGGAGTGATACCTTCCCAAGTTCCAATCAACCAATTGGGATCGCGGCTCTGACCTGTTGTATTGTTGTTGTTTGGATCAACAGGATCATTGTCTTTGCTACAGCCCATCGATAAAGAAAATAAAAGTATAAGTAATAAGACTATTCCCCGGTTAATAAATAATTTCTTTTCATTCATGTTTAATTCTCCTTCTTTTTTGTCTGTTTTGGAATTTTCTGAAACAAGTCCAAATATGGTACCAACAAGTGAATCAAATAGAAATGTTAAGAAAAGAAAGATTTTGATAGATATTATGAGATGGTTAGTGTAATTATTAAGAAGATATCATTTCAATAGTTAATTACGGTTAACATAGTAAATGATTGTTAACAAAATAACAGTGATATTTTAATGGAAGGCGCCAGTAGAAATGCATATGAATTATTTTAATGTTTCAAATACTTTAGCATCATACAGGTAATGTCATCGGACTGAGGGCTGTTATCCGAAAATGATTTTACGCATTTGATAACATTCGCTATTTGTTCGGTAGCGGTGAGTCTTAAATTTTCCGATAAGGTTTTTTCGAGACGTTCTTCATTGAATTCCTCATTTTCACAGTTGAACGCTTCAGTAATACCATCGGTATAAAATAATATGGAATCTCCCTGTTGAAGTGTTATTGCATTCGATTCAAATTCGATATCTCTCATAATTCCGAGAATAAGTCCGCCGATATTTTCAAGCTGCTTTATATCTCCGTTTGTCGAAATCACATAAGGCGAATTATGTCCGCCGTTTGAGTATTCGAATCTTCCGTTTCGTGTATCCAGCACTCCATAAAAAAGAGTAACAAACATATGGGATGGGCTTTCTTCAAAAAGAATATCGTTTAGTTCGGATAAAACGTTATCAACAGGCATTCCTCTATACGCAGTAGCTTTCAGCAAAGTTTTGCAAACCGCCATAAGCAGAGCAGAGGCAATTCCTTTCCCGGATACATCGCCGATAATTACTCCCAGTCTGTTTTTATCAATAAGAAAATAATCATAAAAGTCTCCGCCGACTTCTTTTGCAGGAATCATCCGGGCGCAAATATCAAATTCTTTTCTCTCAGGGAAAGCGGGAAAAGTTTTTGGTAAAATAGATGTTTGAATTGAGGCGGCAATATCAAGCTCCTGCTGGAAAGCAATTAATTTATCCCTATTTAATAAGGCTTGTTTATAATTCTCAATTTCCTTCAACGACTTTTCAATAGTTATCTCGAGATCGTTAAGGTTAATCGGTTTTGTAATAAAATCATACGCGCCCCTGTTCATTGCAATTCGTATATTCTCCATATCACCATAAGCGGAGACAATCACCGATCTTAACAGCCTGTTATCCAGATCATTCAATCTTGAAAGCAGCGTCAGCCCATCCATCACCGGCATGTTTATATCCGTTAATATCAGGGTGATCGATTCGTCTTTCGAAATAATGTCCAGCGCCTCCGCGCCGTTTCGTGCGAAGTGAAAGATATATTCACCGGTACTTATTTTCTTCCGAAACTTAAGATTGATCAGTTGTTGCAGGTCCGGTTCGTCGTCAACAACAAGAATTACTGTCTGCTGCATAATATTTCCCTTTATGTTAGTCGCGGTAAATGCAATTGCAAGTCCCGCTTAAAAAAGTAATCATTACTTCGGCAAGGTGATGATAAATTCAGTGTATTCACCCTCCTCGCTTTCAAATCTTATATCACCGGAATGACCCTTTACAATTATGTCGTAACTAATTGAAAGTCCAAGCCCGGTACCTTCGCCGGTAGGTTTTGTTGTAAAAAACGGATTAAAAAGATTCTCTCTTACCGTTTTTGGAATCCCGTTACCGTTGTCTCGAATTCGAATCTCTACCGTGTCATTCCTGTTTTTTGTTGATACATTTAAAATTGGAGTAAAGCTGCCATCCGCAATTTCTTTTTGTTTTTTGTTTGCTGCATAACATGCATTATTAACAATATTTAAGATTACCCTGCTGATATCCTGTGGGATAATATTGATTGTATCGATCTCAGCATCATAATCCTTTTCGATAGTAATATTGAATTCCTTATCACGAGCGCGCAATCCATGATAGGCAAGACTTACGTATTGATCGAGCAGACTATGCAGGTTGGTCGGGACCATCTCACCCGAAGATCCTCTTGAGTGTAGTTACATGCCTTTAATTATATTGTCGGCACGGGTTCCGTGATTATTTATCTTGTTAATACTATCCTTCATGTGGAGAATAAGTTGATACATCTCAGAATATTTAGCTTCCGGCAGATTTTCTTTTTCGCTCTCTAATATTTCGGTTAATTCATCGAGCAATTCGGAGGACAGTTCGGCAAAATTATTTACGAAGTTAAGCGGGTTTTTAATTTCATGTGCGATACCGGCAGTTAAGGCTCCCAGCGATGCAAGTTTTTGTTGAACAATAAGTTGTTCCTGGGTTCTGATTATTTCTTCATTCTTATCTTGTAGGGTTTTTAATGTCTGGGCTTTGGATATTGCCGATACTGCATGTTCACGGAATCTGTTGAGCAGCCTTGCCGTTGAAGGATCGAATGCATTTCTATCTTTAAAATTATCAAATACTACATAAGCCTCAAGCCGGTTATCCCACTCAACGGCCATTACCAGCATTGATTTTGCTTTGCTGAACTTTGCTAATTTCTCATTGCCGAATAATTCATTCGTATCATTAAGAATGTAAATCCCTTTTTCAATTTCATCCGAATTTTCAGTATATCTTCTGTGTAATTCTTCGGGCATAAATTTTATTTCCTCAAGATCATCAACTTTATAGCCCGAAGTAAATGCGACATTGAACAAATTTTCTTTGTGATCCAAAATAAAGATGGCAGCCTTTTCAGCCCGGGGAATAAATTTTACTGTCTGCTCAAGCAATGAGTTAAACAATGTGTCGAGGTCTGCGGCATTGTTAATAACACGAACTAAACTATCAACTGTCTCGAGATCCTGTGCTTGTTTTTTTATCAGTACTGCTTCCCTTAACTTAGCTTTATCGCGTTCTTTCTGTGTTACTCTTCGGCGCATAATTCTGTCAGTAGTAAAAATTGCAGTTAGTATTAGCGAAGCATAAAATAGGAATGCCCAATTTGATCGCCACCATGGTGGTAGAACAGTTATATGTAACGAAATACCTTCCTCGTTCCAAACACCGTCGTTGTTGGCGGCCTTTACCTGCAGCGTATATTCTCCCGGATCAAGGTTAGTAAATGTAACATCCCTTTTAGTGCCGAGCTGGATCCAGTTATCGTTATATCCGTTTAGTTTATATGCATATATGTTCTCATCCGAATTGTGAAAACTTAATGCCGCGAATTCAAAAGTGAGAATGTTATCATCATAGGAAAAAACAATTTCTTTTTTATACGGAATGCCTTTTTCTTCAATTGTAATTCCATCACCCTCATCGGTGTTATATCTATTTAATGAGGTGATTACTAAACCGGTAACATACTCATTTGATCTGATATCCCGCGGATTAAATGAAATTACTCCGTTGATGCCGCCGAAGTATAACATCCCGTTTATTTTGCTTTTATATGAAACATCTTCGAATTGGTTTGTATGCAGTCCGTCCGCCTCATAAAAATTCCAAAATAGGTTTTTGGCTGGATCGAACCTGGATAAACCACGTGCAGTGCCGATCCATAAATTTCCTTGAGAATCTTCCAGCAGTCCTCTCACAACATCGTTTGCCAATCCGTTCTTTTGATCGTAATGAATGAATATATCTTCTCCGCCATTATTGCCCTGCACAAGTCTGCTTATCCCGTTTCCAAGTGTACCAATCCATAAAACCCCGGTCTTATTAACGAGCAGCGCGCGGACATCATTATTACTTAAACTGTTCGAATTAGTAGTATCATGTTTGTACCTTTTGAATTTTGGAGGAATAATTGAACCATCCGCAGCGAATGAATAATCCGAGATAAGTTTATTCAATCCGCCGTCCGAAGTTCCGATCCATAATTGACCCAGACTATCCTCCGCCATGCTCATTATCCTATCATCACTAATGCTGTTTGGATCATTTTTGTCAAAAACGTAATGCAGAAAATACTCATTACCGCCGCTGGTACCGGGAACGAGTTTATTCAATCCGCCTTTCCAGCTGCCAATCCATAGTGATCCTTTCGAATCGGAGAAAATCTTAATTATCTCCCCGACATTAATACTCTTTGGATCTGATATATCATTTTTATAATGTGAAAATGAATTTGAAGAGGGATTAAATTTATCAAGCCCTACAGCAGTGCCAACCCACAGGGTGCCATCTATATCCTGGTAAAGACTGTAGACCGTATTATCACTTATACTCCGGGGATCAACCGGATTGTGTTTGTAATGCGTATATTTCTTTGTTGCTGGGTTATAGTTATCGAGTCCGGATTCAGTCCCGATCCAGATTTTTCCGTCCCGGGTTTCCAAACAACTAAGTGCATCTTTTCCGCCGAGAGAATTTGAAGAAAGATAATTATTGAAATAACCGACAAACCGATTAGCATTTCTAAAGTATGTGTAAAGTCCATTCGTAAAAGTCCCGATCCAGATCAAACCGGATTTGTCCTCGTAAAAACCGGTAATATTCGGAACACTTTTTCCTGTGGTTTCAAATGGATTCAATGTGAATTGTTCCATCGTTACGTCCGCAACACCACCGCGGGAATGCTTAAGTAGATAAATTCCGTTAGCTGAGGTGCCCAGCCATAAATTACCGCCGTTGTCCCAATAACAACTTTGTACATCATATTTTGGCAAATCCCCGGGTAATTTGAAAGTCGGGCATTCATTATAAAATTTGCCGGAGTTTATATCAAACCAAATTAATCCTTGATAAAAATTAACGAGCCACAAAATACCCGGATGATTTTTATCCTCCACTATATCATCATAGCTCAGATAACCTTTGTCATGGGATTCTTGCCACGGAGGATTGAACTTTATAAAATTCGGATTTCGAAATGAATTATCTGTCGATTCAATTTTGTTTAACAAACTATCATCGGCTCCGAACCATATATTTCCAAAACTGTCTTCCATTATAATTCTGATTATGTCGTTACTGATGGTCTTGGAATCTTTTGGATTGTATTTGAAATTCACAAACCTGATTTTATTTCCCTCACGCGAATGTGAGCTGCTGGTTTCATTATCTATAACCGACAATCCTTCGCCTTCTGTACCGATCCAGATCCTATTCCTGCTGTCCTCGAATATTGTTAAAATACGGTCGGAACAAATACTATTCTTATCCTTCGGATTATGCATATAATTGGTAAAGTTTTCCGTGAGCGGATTAAACTTACTTAATCCTCCGCCGTAAGTGCCAACCCATATAGCCCCGTTATGATCCTCAATGACTGATTTAATTTTATTAACACGGAGGCTGCGTGGATCTTTTATAATATTCTTATAAACTTTAAAATTGTAGCCGTCATACCTGTTCAATCCGTCCCATGTAGCAATCCACATGAATCCCCTGCTATCCTGTATAAAAGATCTGATCATGTTCTGGGAGAGGCCATGCTCAATGGTTAAGTTGTTGAATATAGTTTTTTGATTCTGTGAGAGAATAGCCACGGGACAAACCAGGAAAATAAATACCATAATATTCTTGAAGGGTGTTTTGATCATAATTTAATTCTTAAAACACAGTACCTTTCTTTTGGTAATAATAATTCTGAGTAATGGATTAGTTTTGTACTGATCATGTATGAACACGAACTGATAAGAAAACAGCTACTAACTAAACAATTTAATGCGAGGTTTTAGTTCAAAAAAGAGAAATCTTTTTTGTAATGACCTGGGAATCACAGTTCAATAGAATAAGAATGAATTAGAAGTAATTAAAGGATTTGACTAATCCCCAGGCAAAGCTTAATTATATCAGTGGATTAATAACAACTTTATTCTTATGAAAAAAAAGGCGGGTCTGGTTAACAGTTTCCGCCTTTAGTAAATTGATTTGTTTTATAATTCTATTTACTATACCGACTATTGTCGTTATTTCACATGAAGCATTTTCTTAGTAGAGCCAAATTTATCTCCCGCTCTTAAAGCATAAAAATAAACACCGCTTGGTAATTGCGAAGCGTTGAACTCTATTTCATAGTATCCTGCTTCTTTTTGTTCATTCACAAGTGTAGTAACTTCATTCCCTAGTATATTGTAAACTTTCAATTTCACATTACTGATAACTGGTAACTGAAAACTGATAACTGTACTTGGATTAAACGGATTCGGGTAATTCTGCGAGAGCATAAACTGATTCGGCAATACTGTCACTTCAACTGTTTCGGAATATGAGTAACTGCCGTCGGTATCGATCTGTTTTAAGCGGTACTGGAATTTGCCCCCGCCGTTGATTGATTTATCGGTGAAGCTGTATTCTTTAGTTGAGTTGCTGCTGCCATGCCCCTTAATAAATCCGATCTTGTTCCAATCTTTATTTCCCGATTTTCTCTCAATTTCGAAACCGTAATTATCAACCTCAGTTGAAGTCAGCCATTCGAGTTTCACTTTTCTATCAATAACATCGGCTGAAAAAGAACTCAACTCAAC
>JAZDFC010000099.1:0-31022 GCA_043808235.1 bacterium | reverse complement strand
GTTTGGTGGATACGTCAGTCAATATTGCAGGCTATGGCGGAACAATCGCGAATTGTACGGCTTCCGTTAAATCGCATAGGCGCTTTAACGAGGATTGGGAAAGCCTACAGCAGTCTCGAACAAGAATTTGAGAGAGAACCGAGCGCAAGCGAGCTTGCCTCTCTTCTTGAAATGAATACAAATGATGTTGCAGATAATTTGAAAATATCCGGCAGACCGGTATCAATGGATGCACCGTTTGTGCTGGGCGACGATAACAGGTTGATAGATGTACTTGAAAACGAAGAACAGCCGCCGCCGGATTTTACTTTGATGAACGATTCACTGAGAAGCGATATTGAAAGAGCGCTTGGATCATTATCGGAGCGTGAGGCTGAAGTACTGAAATTGTACTTCGGGTTAAATAAAGAACATTCCCTTACACTTGAAGAGATCGGCGAAAAATTTAATCTAACGCGCGAAAGAGTTCGGCAAATAAAGGAAAAAGCAATACGACGTTTACGTCATGCCGCGAGAAGCAAGAATTTGCGCGCTTATTTGGGATAATATTCTATGAAATTTATAAAGCTAATTTTGTTACCAACCATACTCATCTTTTCTTTTTTTACAATGGGCTGCTCTTCATCATCTTATTCTCAACGCTACGGAAGGCATGATCAAGATCAAGAATATGAACAAGATAATGAATCCGCGAGGTTCACCGACAAAGATACTCTGATTGTTTTAGATACTTCTATGGATAGCTACGAAGACGACGACGATGAATTTGATAAAGAACCGGAAGTTGACAGTGTTCCGATTGATCCATCCGGTTACCTGGATAAATTAAACGAGGAATTTTTTGCCGATACTGTTACCTGCGTTAAAGATTTAATGCTCATCGAGATTATTAAATACATGAATACTCCATATAAATATGCCGGAAATTCTTTCGATGGGATTGATTGTTCCGGACTTACATGCCAAATATTCCACGGAGCCGCACAAATAGGGTTGCCCCGGCGAACTACCGATCAATATCAAATAGGCAAACCGATTGAAGATAGAGACAGCCTTATGTTTGGCGACCTTGTGTTTTTCAATACACGCCGCAGATCAAATCCCGGTCATGTTGGTATTTACATTGGTGAAGGTTACTTTGCGCATGCCAGCCGAAAAAGAGGAGTGATGGTAAACGCGCTCGAAGAAACCTACTACAAAAAACGTTACGTCGGAGCTCGGCGAATAAACAATTTTTAACTCTTTCTCATAATTTAACAACCCGATTTCTCCATCCTTATTTCCCGTTAGAATTTGGGCATTTTTATTATTTAATCTTCATCATAATTAAGGTTTCTGTAAATACCAATTGCTAATAAAATCATATTGATGTAATTTTTAGCATCAATAAATTATTTTGGGGTTAATATGGATTATAGAATTGAATCCGATACAATGGGAGAAATCCAGGTTCCAACAGATAAATATTACGGCGCGCAAACTGCCCGTTCCCTCATGAATTTCAAAATTGGCGGAGAAAGATTTCCGCGTGAGATGATTCGTGCTTTAGGGATTGTTAAAAAAGCTGTTGCAATGACCAATGCCGAACTTGGGACTTTACCTGTTGAAAAAGCAGAACTAATCATAAAAGCCGCCGAAGAGGTGATCGATGGGAAACTTGATGATCATTTTCCGCTTGTTGCATGGCAAACGGGAAGCGGAACCCAATCCAATATGAATGCAAATGAAGTAATATCCAACCGCGCTATTGAAATGGCGGGCGGAGTTCTCGGCAGTAAAAAACCAATTCATCCGAATGATGATGTCAATAAATCGCAATCAACAAATGATGCATTCCCGACTGCAATTCACGTAGCTGCTGTCGAGCAAATTCACCGTCGCTTAATTCCAATGGTCGGTAAATTGCGTCATGCACTGTTTACAAAGACAGAAGAATTTAAAGATATTATTAAAATCGGAAGAACACATTTGATGGACGCAACACCTTTGACACTTGGACAAGAATTTTCGGGTTATGCACATCAATTAACAAACGGATTGGCAAGTATAAATTGTGCACTTTCGCGATTGTACGAAATACCGCTTGGCGGCACGGCGGTAGGAACGGGTTTGAACACTCACCCGGATTATGCAGTAAAAGTAGCAAAAAAACTATCTGAAATTACAGGTTTATCATTTGTAACGGCTCCAAATAAATTTGAAGCAATGGCTGCTAAAGACGGGCTCGTAGAAATGAGCGGTGTACTGAAAACGCTAGCTACTTCTCTAATAAAAATTGCAAATGATATACGATGGCTTGGCAGCGGACCGAGATGCGGAATAGGTGAACTAATGCTTCCGGAAAATGAACCGGGCAGTTCGATAATGCCGGGCAAAGTGAATCCAACACAATGCGAGGCAATGACAATGGTTTGTGCGCAGGTGTTCGGCAATGATGTTACAATTAGTTTCTCCGGCGCAAGCGGTCACTTTGAGTTGAATGTATTTATGCCTGTAATAGCATTTAATATTCTTCAATCCATTAAATTGATGGCGGATGCTTGTGAAAGTTTTACGGATAATTGCATAATCGGAATTAAGGCTAATGAACCGAATATCAAAAAGCATCTCGAAAATTCTTTAATGCTTGTTACTGCATTAAATCCTGTAATAGGTTACGATAACGCGGCAAAAGTTGCAAAGAAAGCTCACAAGGAAAATAAAACACTCAAGGAAACCGCTCTTGAGCTGGGTTTGTTAACTGCCGAGAAATTTGATGAAGTTGTCCGCCCGGAGAAAATGATTGGACCTAAAGGATAGATTTTTCTAAGTGTTACTAAGTGTGCTGAGTGTCTTAGTGGTTTTCTTTTACCGCTAAGGCACCAAGGACACTAAGACTCACTAAGTTTCTTATCAACAATCAATAATTAATTCTATGGAAAATTTCGACGGTATAATATCCTTTCTAATTGCCTGCATTGAATTAATGATAATTATCAACCTGCTAATCTTTATAAAGAAAAATGCGTTGAGCTGGAATGTAATTGCTTTGATAATCCTTTTGTTTTTGTATCAAAGTTTAGAAACATTGATGTGTTTCTTTGGTATCAAAAGTCAATTGGTGATTTACTCCGCATTTTTTGTAATTACTTTTTTGCCGCCGCTTGGATTAAACTTAATTTGGAATTTTGTAAAAATAAAATCACTGCCCGGCAAATTATTTTTCCTGCCTGCAATCTCTTTTGTTATTTACTATGCTTTCGTGGTAGAGAAATTCACATTAGCTAAATGCACTGTTTTGTACGCAACTTATTATTACCCTTTGGGCGATCTGTATGGATTCTTCTATTACCTTCCGATTTTTATTACCGTATTTCTACTTGTAAAAAATATGTTGAGCCAACCGGAAGGAAACGAAAAAAAACTAACTAAAATATTACTTACAGGTTACTTACTTACTTTCCTTCCCATGATTTTAATATTACTTATCTTTCCCTCCGCGATTTTTTCAGTTGACAGTATATTGTGCAAGCTCGCATTTATTCTTGCAATCTTTCTAACTTTTTTTGCGTTAAAAAATAACGGACTATTAAAAAGGAAAAACACGAATGCTTGAGACGATCCTCAATATCTTTATAATCATAGAGAAAGGTTTCGTAATGGCTTTCAAAGTGAAAGCGTATAAAATAGAGGGCGGGGATGATGATAAAATTAAATTTCTAAAAAGTCGAACTAAAGAGGATTTACCAACATCGTATCACTTCGATGCACCGGTTGATAAAAAGGGGCAATTCATGACATACCGGCGATTCTCGAAATTCGAAAGGCAGGGGATGCAGTACCGTTTATTCGAACATATCTTTGATGAGTTTGAGTTACCTGAAAAACCGTTAATCTGCGTTACACCGGTTGTTGACGGCGAAATTTACGCCGGATAACAATCGATAATTTTTCATTCCGCGGTTGCTTTTTATGCCGTGTAGTTTTATTTTGCCCAACACTAAACAAGAGGAGAGATTTATGCCGATTCTAAAAGACTATAAAACCATCCCCGAGATTTTCCAGTATTTAACTATAGACTTTGCCAAAGAAAATGACCGCACAATTCTTAAAAATAAAGAAGGCGATAAATATGTTGATATCCCTTTGAGTAAACTGAAAGAGGAAACCGAAACTTTCGCGATGGGTCTTGCTTCCCTTGGAATAAAGAGAGAGGATAAAGTTGCAATTATTGCTGAGAACCGACCGGAATGGGTTTATGCCGATTTTGCAATATTATCGCTCGGTGGTATTGATGTGCCGTTATATCCTATTGTAACCAGTGAAAACATCGAATTTATTTTAAATAATTCTGAGTCGATTGCAATAATTGTGTCGAATCAGTATCAACTGAATAAGGTTTTAAAGATCAGGGATAAGTGCAAATATTTAAAATATATAATTGTTATGAATGACATGGACGTTAGCGGTTATCCAGATGCATTTACTTTTAAAGCGATTCAGAGCAAAGGTAATACATTTAGGAACGAACGCCCAAATCATCTTAACGACAGCATAAAACTATGCCATCCGGATGATCTTTGCACAATCATTTATACATCAGGCACAACCGGCGAACCGAAAGGAGTTATGCTCACTCACAATAATATTCTTTCGAATGTAAAAGCGGCGCATCAAATTTTCCAGCTTGATCAAAACGATACATTTTTATCCTTCCTGCCTCTCTGTCATATCTTTGAAAGGATGGCTGGATATTATACTGCTCTATCCGGCGGTTCGGTTATTGCCTATGCTGAGAGTATCGAAAAAGTTTCTCAGAATTTGGTTGAGATAAAACCCACGATAATGACCGCCGTGCCGCGTTTATTTGAAAGAATGTATTCGAAGATAAAGAAGAATGTGGAAAGCCAGTCCGAGAAGAAACAGAAAATTTTTAATTGGGCAATAGAAGTGGGCAGGCAATACTGGGAAAAGAAAAAATCAAATAACGTTCTGCCGATTACCCTGACATTAAAACACAAACTCGCAGATAAATTGGTTTATGTAAAATTACGTGAAAAGACGGGCGGCAGACTCCGGTTCTTCATATCAGGCGGAGCTGCATTAGCCCGCGAACTTGGACAATTTTTTGAATCGGTTGGGATTCTTGTTATTGAAGGATACGGCCTTACTGAATCATCACCGGTTATAGCGGCAAACCGGGTGAACGATTATAAATTTGGAACTGTTGGTAAAACCATGCCGGGAGTTGAGATAAAAATTGCGAATGATGGTGAAATTCTTGCCTACGGTCCGAATATAATGCAGGGCTACTATAAAAATAAAAAGGAAACCGACGCTACGATAAAAGACGGCTGGCTTTATACCGGCGATATTGGCGTGTTCGATGCTGAAGGTTTTCTCATCATTACAGATAGAAAGAAAAGCTTGTTTAAAACGAGCGGCGGAAAATATATTGCACCAACCCCAATAGAAAATATGTTTCTCGCCAGTAAATTCATTGATCAGTTTGTGCTCATCGGTGATAAACGAATGTTTTTAACTGCTCTTATTGTTCCCGATGTTGAGGCCGTAAAAGAATTTGCCGATGCTCACCGCATTAATTATAATAACACCGACGAATTGCTGAACATGAAACAAATTTACGATCTGCTCGAAAAGGAAATGGGCCAGATTCAAAAGAACCTTGCTAATTACGAAAGAGTCCGAAAATTCGCCTTACTTGATAAACCATTCACAATTGAGACCGGTGAGATGACCCCATCGCTCAAGATTAAAAGAAAAGTTGTTGAAGAACGCTACCAGAATTTGATTGAGGATATGTACAAGGGATTGGCGGATTAGTCGCGATATGCACATTTAAGATTGAAGCGAAAACGCTTCGTTTAGTGATTGAATTGTAATCAATTCGGCAGTTATATTAGCTGCCGAATTTCCCTCGAATTTTCCCTATATTTCGAACCAAAATATTGACGGATAGTAAATTGAATAGCGAGAAAATTATTGTTACCTCGGCATTGCCTTATGCTAACGGGAATATCCATCTCGGGCATTTAAGCGGCGCATACCTGCCGGCTGATATTTATGTTAGATACAAACGTGCATGCAGCGCGGATATAATTTACATTTGCGGGTCGGACGAGCACGGTGTGCCCATCACAATTACTGCAGACAAGGAAAAAATAACTCCGAAAGAAGTGATTGATAGATTCCATCTGGCAAATAAAGATGCGTTTGAAAAATTTGGAATGAGTTTCGATATTTATTCGCGCACGAGTATTCCGCTTCATCACGAGACAGCACAGGCGTTTTTTAAAAGTTACCACGACCGCGGAATATTGAATGAGAAGAAAACTTTTCAGTTTTACGATGAGAAAGCCAACATGTTTTTACCGGATAGGTACGTTGAAGGCACCTGTCCGCGCTGCGGATTTCTCGAAGCGCGTAGTGATGAATGCGAGAGCTGCGGATCGCTTTACGATCCTTCAGAATTGGTTAATCCCAAAAGTAAAATAACCGGAGGAGCGCCGGTATTGAAGGAAACCTCGCATTGGTATTTCCCGCTTGGCAATTATCAAGAAAGACTTGAAAAATATATAGACGATAAAAATGAAAAATATAATTGGAAGGAAAATGTTCTTCAGTACTGCCGGGGATGGTTTAAAGACGGATTGAAGGATCGCGCGGTAACCCGCGACCTCGATTGGGGTGTAAAAGTGCCTCTCGATGGTGCGGATGGAAAAGTTCTCTATGTTTGGTTTGAAGCTGTGCTTGGGTATATCTCAGCAACTAAAGAATTATTTGAGAACCGCGGAAACAAAGACGACTGGAAAGATTATTGGCAGAATGAAAATACGAAATATGTTGCATTTATTGGCAAGGATAATGTCGTGTTTCATACTATCGTTTTCCCGGCTATGTTAATGGCATGGAACGACGGCGAGAAAGAAAAATATTGTCTTCCGCAGAATGTACCGGCTAATGAATTCTTGAATTTCGAAGGAAAGAAATTTTCGAAATCGAGAGGTTGGGGAATTGATGTTGACGAATTTCTCGCAAAATACCCGGCTGATCCTTTGCGATACACCCTGGCTGCTAATCTGCCCGAAGCAAAGGATACGGATTTTTATTGGAAGGAATTTCAATCGAGGAATAACGACGAACTTGCGGATATTTTTGGAAATTTTGTAAATAGAGCTTTAACCTTCACAGTAAAACATTTCGAGGGTAAAATCCCCGAACAAGGTGAGTTAAAAGAGATCGATTCCGAAATGCTTGCTTTGTTGAAGATCTATCCTGACAAAGTTGGAAAACTGATTGATCGGTATAAAATCAAAGACGCAGTCTTCGAAATGATGAGTCTTGCACGAGCGGCGAATAAATATTTTAACGACAGCGAACCGTGGGTGACTGTGAAAAAAGATAAAACACGGTGCGCAACGGCTCTGAATATTTGTATTCACACTATTCAGAATCTTGCGGTGTTATTTTCTCCGGTTATCCCGTTTGCAAGTGAAAAGATATTCCGCATGCTCAATACGGAAAAAATTGGCTGGAATGAATTGTCGGAATTTAAATTTACAACCGGTCATCAACTTGGAATACCGGAAATATTATTCACAAAAATTGAGGACTCAGTTATTGAGTCAGAAGTGAATAAATTGGCTAAACCGCAGATTGTAGAGGAAATTAAAGAGATAACTATTGACCAATTTTCGGATGTTCATTTAAGAGTTGCCGAAGTGATAAGCGCCGAGAAAGTGAAGAAGAGTGAAAAATTATTGAAACTGCAGGTTGACCTCGGTAGTGAGAAGAGACAAATTGTTGCGGGAATCGCCAAGAGTTATCAGCCGGAAGAACTTATCGGGAAAAAAGTAATGATTGTGGCAAATTTAAAACCGGCAAAGTTGTTCGGATTGGAATCCAAAGGAATGGTATTAGCGGCTGATAATGACAAAGGTGAAGTGAAAATAATTTTGATCGACAGCTCTGTCCCTGTTGGAACACGGATAAAATAATTCCCGGTAAATAATATTTATTATGCCCAATAAAATACGAGCTCCAAAAAACAGAACAATTTCCTTAACCGATTTTGAATTAAAAGAATACGAAAAAAAGTTGGTCTCGCTCTCGTGGCAGGCTAAGTTGAAGACGATCAGCAATTCAATTATCTGCCAGGACTTTTTCAAAGTTGTTGAGTATTTGCCGCAAAAATTTGTGGATTTGTTGTTTATCGATCCGCCGTATAATTTGAGAAAGACATTCAACTTATCCGAATTCAAAGAAAAGAGTATTTATGAATATGCAGAATGGATTGATGGAATAATCAAAAAGATAATTCCTTTACTTAAACCGTCAGCTTCAATCTATTTTTGTTCTGATTGGAAATCGTCAACTTCGGTTCATATTGTGTTGGAGAAATATTTCAAAGTGCGGAATAGAATTACCTGGGAAAGAGAGAAGGGGAGGGGTGCAAAAACGAATTGGAAAAATAATCTCGAGGATATTTGGTTCTGCACAGTGTCAAGTGATTATGTATTCAATGTCGATGCTGTGAAATTAAAGAGAACGGTTTTAGCTCCATATCGCGATTCAAATGGGCAGCCGAAGGATTGGATTTCCGAAAGCGATAAAAATTTCCGGTTAACTCACCCATCCAATATCTGGAATGACATTTCGGTTCCGTTTTGGTCGATGCCGGAGAATACAGATCATCCGACTCAGAAGCCGGAAAAATTATTAGCAAAGATAATTTTAGCCAGTTCAAATAGAGGTCATTTGGTATTCGATCCATTTCTCGGAAGCGGAACTACTGCAGTTGTGGCGAAAAAATTAGGGCGGAATTTCGCCGGTATTGAGGTTGATAAGGAATATGCATGTCTCGCTCTAAAAAGGTTGGAAATAGCAGAAAAAAATAAATCCATTCAGGGCTATTCTGATGGAGTTTTTTGGGAACGAAATTCACTTTAATATACTAAAATAGAATGTTTTTTATAGTCTTATCTCGGTTAAGATTCTCATCTTACCTTGATTTTACTTCGTGTTATCACTAAAATTTGACCTTATTTTTAAATGATTTATGGAGGAATTACCCTAATGCGCTCGTTATCGATATTTGTACTTTTTGGAATATTTTTACTGGTTTTAACATCATGCTCTCCCGAGCATTCAAAAATTGTAGTGGCTGATCTTGGCGGTGAAAAAATTACGCTGGGTGAATTCGAAAATGCATATGTGAAAAATACAGGAAGTTTAGAGAAAGCCGAACAACAGACCGCTGCCGAATATAAGGATTTTATTGATCTTTATGTGAACTTCAAGATGAAGCTCAAAGATGCAGATTCACGGAAATACGCAGAAGACCCGGCAATTATTCAAGAACTCGATGAATATAAAGATAAAATCGGTTCGACGTATGTGCTCGAAAAATATTTATATGAACCCGGGATCAAACAGCTTTATGAAAGGAAAAAAGAGGAAATTAGAATCGCTCATATTATGTTGAGAACCGATTCATTAGGAGTAGCTGTCGCTAATCAAAAAGCGGATGAAATTTTTGCAAAATTAAAACAAGGTGAAAGCTCTGAAAAATTAGCAAAAGAATTTTCCGAAGATCCATATTCGAAAGATAACGGTGGAGACCTGTATTACATTACTTCGGGATTGCTGCCTTTGGAAATGGAAGATGCCGCTTACAATACACCCATTGGATCAGTCTATCCCAAACCAATCACAACACAGTTTGGTATCCATATTATAAAAGTAAATGAACGCCAGGTTCGCAGACACAAAGTAAATGCGCGGCATATCCTTGTTAAATTTTTAAATTCCGAAAACAAACCTGATACTGCTGCTGCGCTTGCAAAAATTAAATCCATACGTGATTCCATACTTGCCGGTTCAAGTTTTCAGGAAATGGCTAAAAGACATTCCGACGATAAAGGTTCGGGTTTAAAAGGTGGAGAGTTGGGATTTTTTGAAAGACGCAACATGGTTAAACAATTTGATTCAACGGCGTTTAGTTTAAAAGTTGGAGAACTTTCCGGCGTAGTTGAAACTCGTTATGGATATCATCTAATTCAGGTTACTGCCGAGGAACAGCTGCCTACGTTTGAGAATTATAAAAGCGATTTAAGAGAAGTATATCAAAGAACCCGTTATGAAAAGGAATACGATAGTTTCATCGGAAAGTTGAAAGGCGAATACAACTATAAAGTAAATGAGCCATTAATTAAATTCGTTGATGAAAAAAACGATTCTACCGAATATACTGCTGATTACTGGCAAAGTAATCTCCATAAAATTGCTGGTGATTCTACAATCTGCTTTATCAATTTAAAACCGATTTCATTCGATTCGCTTGTTGCCAATACTATTACTCGTTCTGGTTTTCAAAAGAGAAAAATCACCGAGGATATGGTTAACAAGGCGCTTGATCCATATGCAAAAGATTTATTAGTTAGAGAGAAAGCAAAAGAACTTCCCAAAACCGATTCGAAATTCGGTGAGCTTATGGATGATTACCGGAATGGTATTTATATATTTAGATTACAGGAAGAAGAAGTATGGAATAAAATTGTTGTTGATAGTGTTAAATTAGTTCAACTTTATGAGGAAACTAAAAGTAATTATCAATGGGAAGATAGAGTTGATTTTAGCGAAATATATGCAAAAACAGATTCATTGGTAAGAGTATATTATGATTTGGTAAAGAATGGCGAGAACTTCGATTCGGTTGCGGTAAAATACACACAGAGACCGAAATACAAAGCTCAGGCTGGCCGATGGGGAATTACCGATGTTAGCACAACCGAATCCTCAAGGAAAGCATTTGATCTTGCAAAACCGGGTGATATTTCCGAAACATTTGCTGTTGGAAACGGATTTGCATTTGTTAGATTAAATGAAAAACATCCAGCGAGAGTTAAAACTTTCGAAGAAGCCAAAGCCGAAGTTGCAAGTTTATTCCAGGAACAAGAAAGCAAAAGGTTAGAAGAAGAATACGTTCAGAAATTAAAAGCAAAATATAATCCACAAGCATATTATGAAGAACTTGAAAAAGCTTTCAAAAAAGAATCTAAATAGTCTCTTTTTTGTATTGCTTGCGCTGTCAGTAGTTTCATGCGGTAAAGATAAGGAACGACCGGATGAATATATCGCAAAAGTTGGAGATTCGTACCTTACCAATACAGAAGTTGACAGCGCTTTGGGATCGTATAAACATAACAAGAAGTTTAGAACTGAATATGTAAGACAATGGATAGAAAAAGAAGTTCTTTTTAAAGAAGCGATAGAAGAAGATATTACAGATGAAGAAGATTTTTCGAAAACAATTAATGATACACGGCGTGAACTTGCAGGAGTTAAATTGATCCAAAAAATTTTGGAAGAGAATCAACTTGAGTTCAGCGAAGATGAACTCAAGTATTTCTTCATAAACAATCAGGACGAGTTTCGCAAACCGGAAGTTGCGTATGTTATTAATTCTATCCGCTTTAATGATGAGTTGAAAGCGATAAATTTTCGTTCTGCATTAATAGAGAGCGACTGGAATTCAGCATTCGCTGTAATCCATGACGATAAATCTGTTGTGAGTTTTGAAAATGAAAAGCTGTTATACGTAAGTGAAGTACCCGGCCTTACGTTGGCGAGAATTATTGAAGGGCTAAATACCGGGGAAATAAGTATCATTCTCGAGAATGAGCCCGGCAATTTTTTAATAGTACAGATGGTTGAAATAATTCAACCGAATCAAACACCTGATTTCAAATATATTCAGGATAACATTCGGGAAAGGTTTGTAATGATTCAGAAAAAAAAGTTACTCCAGGATTACCTAGAAGGACTTTATTCAAAGTACGAGGTAGAATTTGCAGAAAAATAGTGTAATGAAAATATTTTATTTAATGTCAATCTTATTTATCACCGGTAATGTTTTTGCACAGGAAGTGGTTGATAAGATAGTAGCGATTGTTGATGAGGAAGTAATTTTAAAATCGGAGCTCGATTTCCGTGTTGCTTATGCGGCTGCCGAAAAAAAATTAAATCCTGCCGATCCTTTGCTCATCAAGCAAGTACTCGATTTTATGATCGAAGATAAATTGTTGTATGCGCAGGCCGAATTGGATTCAATCGAAGTGAAAGACGATGAAGTTGAGCAGCAAATTAATTACCAACTCAATTATTTCATCACGCAGTATGGTTCGCAGGAAAAACTTGAAGAAATGTACGGAATGTCGACTGAAAAAATTAAACGCACCTTGCGCGACGACATCAGGAAAAATTTAATGACGCAGAAACTTCGAGCTGATAAATTCGGCGATGTTGATATTTCGCGCAGAGAGGTTGAGGATTTTTACAACACGTATAAAGATTCTCTTGGATTGATCCCCGAAAAATTTCAGCTTGCCCACATTTTTATCAATCCCCAGGCGAGTGAAAAAGTAAAAGATAATGCTAAAAAATTCACGCAATCATTACTTGATTCGATTAAAAACGGAGCCGACTTTGCCGAACTGGCAAAGAAGTTTTCGGAAGATCCGGGAAGTGCCGCACAGGGCGGTGATCTTGGATTTGTAAAAAGAGGCGTTTTCTATCCGGAGTTTGAATCTGTCGCGTTCAATCTTAGCCAGGGTGAAACATCCGGTGTGGTTGAGTCGCCTGTTGGATTTCATATTATTCAGATGATTGAAAGACGTGGCGAGTCAATCCATTCACGTCATATTTTAGTAAAACCGAAAAAGGATGATGAAGCTGATCTGAACGCAATCGAATTTTTACAGGAACTCCGCGATAGTGTTATGAAGAATGTGAATTCGTTTGAATATTACGCAAGCAAATACAGCGATGACAAAGAGACTGCAAAATTCGGCGGCGACCTTGGCTTGCTCGAAATACAACAGCTTGACAAATCATTGAGGGAACAGGTTTATAAACTTAAGGAAGGAGAAATATCCTTTCCCAAACGCCTTGACGTTGATAAAACTGTATATGGTTACCATATTGTAAGGTTACTTAAACACACCGTTGAACATAAAGCGAATCTCGATATGGATTATGAGGATATCAGAAAAATTGCCGAATATGAAAAGCGGGAACGACTTTATACCAAATGGGTTGCTGAGTTAAAACAAAGAATATTTTGGGAGATAAAATTATAAAGGTAGAATTTTGAGTACATCGAAAAACGGAATAAATGATGTTGAATCTGTTCAAGCGCTATGCGATTCAATTAAAAATGTTAAGAGTGAGATTGCTAAAGTAATTATTGGTCAACATAAGATTATCGATGATCTTTTAATCAGCTTGTTGTCGAAAGGGCATTGCCTTTTAATTGGCGTGCCGGGTTTGGCAAAAACGTTATTAATAAAAACATTAGCTGAAGTTTTCGATCTGAAATTTAACCGGATTCAATTTACTCCCGACCTTATGCCAGGCGATATTACCGGTACAGAAATAATCGAGGAAGATACTGCATCGAAGAAACGATCATTCCGGTTTATCAAAGGACCCATTTTTGCTAATATTATTTTAGCAGATGAAATAAACAGAACTCCCCCAAAAACTCAGGCCGCATTGTTGGAAGCCATGCAGGAACACAAGGTAACTGCAGCCGGAGTAACCTACGATTTATCAGAACCGTTTTTTGTGCTCGCCACTCAAAATCCAATTGAGCAGGAAGGAACTTACCCTTTGCCCGAAGCTCAATTAGATAGGTTCATGTTCAATTTGTGGCTGGATTATCCTGAGTACAAAGAAGAAATAGATATTATTAAATCGACCACAAGCGAGTACAAAGCTGATCTTAAAAAAGTAATTGGTGGTCCTGAATTAATTTCATATCAAGAATTAATTAGAAGAGTTCCTGTTGCCGATAACGTAATTGAATTCGCGGTTAAACTTGTAAAATCTACCCGACCGACTTCCGAATCAGCGGATTTTATAAAACAATGGGTAAGCTGGGGAGCCGGACCGAGAGCATCGCAGTATTTAATTCTTGGCGCTAAAACGAGAGCAGTTATCGACGGCAGGTTTACTCCCAACATTGATGATGTCGTCGCATCGGTTGTTCCAGTACTGCGGCATCGAATTATCCCGAGTTTTACTGCAGAAGCGGAAGGAATAAATTCACTGCAGATAATCAACAAACTTTTAACAAAATAAATCTTCGAGAAAAGTTAGCGCGTAATGATTTTTGTAAACCGAACCATATTTTATTTAATCGCAGTATTTATTACTGCTTTTAGTTTTTATGGCTGCGGTGAAGATGAAGCAAAGACTCCGAAAAAGAGTCAACCCAATGAATACGGGCTGATCGTCGATTCATTAACGGAATACACCGAGACAGTAAAACCAAACGAAACGCTTGCAGATCTTCTTCTTCCTTATAATGTACCATATAAAATTATCCACAGAATAGGCACGGATAGCTCTTTCAATTTTGATGTTCGGAAAATAAGAGTTGGAAATAATTATTCTGTTTACTGCAAAGGCGACACTCTCGAAACGGCTAAATATTTTGTATACGAGTCCGATCAAATAAATTACACCGTGATTGACTTAAGTGATTCGATTAAAGTTTATACCGGCAAAAAGGAAGTGACTATAATTGGAAAGGCTTTTGCCGGAGTAATAAATAATTCACTTTACGGTACGATCGAATCACAAGATGTGAGCCCTATGCTCGCAATGAAATTATCGGAAGTATTTGCCTGGCAGATAGATTTTTATACAGTACAGAAGGGCGATTATTTCAAAGTGATTTACGAGGAAGAGTATGTTGGTGATAAATTCATTCGAATAGGTAAAGTCTATGCCGCTGTGTTTAACCACATCGGTAAAAACTATTATGGATTCTATTTTGAACAGGGTGATGAGCGAGACTTTTTTGATGAGAATGGTAATAGTCTGAGAAAAGCCTTTCTAAAAGCTCCCCTTAAATTTACGAGGATTACGTCGAGATTTACGAATGCAAGATTCCATCCAATCTTGCGTAGATACAGACCGCATCTCGGTATCGACTATGCGGCTCCGCGTGGTACGCCAGTACAAGCTGTAGGTGATGGTACGGTGGTAGAGGCGAGCTACAAAGGCGGGAATGGAAATTACGTTAAGATACGGCATAATAGCACGTATCAAAGCGGTTATATGCATTTGTCAAAATACGGTCCGGGAATTAGAGTCGGCGCTCATGTTAGGCAGGGTCAAATTATTGGATTCGTTGGTAGTACAGGTCTATCAACCGGTCCGCATCTCGATTTCCGATTCTGGAATAACAACCAGCTTGTTAATTATCTCACAGTTGAGTTTCCGCCCTCGCACCCCATTAATAAAGAATATAGAGAGAATTACAACACCATGTTAATCGGTCTAAAACATCGGCTGGAAGTACTTGAATTCACTAACAATCAGAATATAGCTGCTGCAACTGATTCAAAGAATAAACAATAAGCTCGAACCTCCGGAATTAAATATCCATTCTGCATTAATTGTAATCAACTTTTTTTCCTTAGTCTGAAAAAATTTACAATCCCAAACAAACTTATTATAGCCCAGAAAAATTCTATTAGAAATGCAGAGATGTTGAATGAAATTAGCAATGAATAAATTATCATTAAAGAGCCGGTCAAATTCAGAAGCGAATAATGCAATGACTCGCTTTTTATCTTTCTTAGCTGAAGTAAAAAATAGGTAATAATAATAAACGATACACCAACAGCGCCAATAAAGTCATGAATGGAAAATTTCATTTCATCAATCCTTTGTTTATAATAGTATCAGGGTTATTTAATTGGATCGGTTTTAACTCCAATTCCGTTTCAATTATTCGGTCCTGGGATTACCGTTCCTTTCTTGCTGAATCTGAAAAAGTTTACTATTCCAACGAAGCTGATAATCACCCAAAATAATTCTTGAATAAAAGCTGATAAATTAAAATTTACTGTTAGCGAATAAATTATCATTAACGATCCGACCAAATTTAACATGGAATAGAGCAGCGATTCGCTTTTCATTTTTCTCATTTGCAAAATGAAATAAACAATTATTACTATCGCCACTCCGGTTGTACCAATAATATCTTCAAATGAAATTTGCATTTGTACCTAAATAAAATTCGACAACGGAAAATACAAATTTATATGTTGCCGTTTTTCAAAGAATTTCAGCCAATTTCTTTATATTTGCTCAAAACAAACGAGGAGACTATGAATAACTTTGAATTCTACAATCCGACAAAACTTTTCTTTGGAAAAGGCGAGATATCGAAAATTGGAAATGAAATAAAAAAATACAATGTTACAAAAGTGTTATTGATTTACGGGAAGGCTTCGATTTTCAATAACAGAGTTTACGACCAGGTAAGCGCATCATTAATAAAATCCGGTGTGGAATTTATTGAATGCGGCGGAGTAAAACCTAATCCGGTCCTATCAAAAGTTCACGAGGTTATTGAACTTTGCCGCAAGGAAAATGTGGATGGAATACTTGCCGTGGGCGGAGGCAGTGTTCTTGACAGCGCCAAAGCTATTGCTGCCGGATTTTTTTACGAGGGCGATGTGTGGGACGCATTCGAAGGTAAAGTTCAGCTTAGCAAAACATTGCCCTTATTTACAATATTAACTCTCTCTGCCACCGGTTCCGAAATGAATGCATGGGCGGTTATTACAAATGAGGATGAAAATAAAAAGTGGGCTTTTTCAGCAGGCGAATCTTCATATCCCAAAGTAACGGTTCTCGATCCAACTGCTCAATTTTCTTTGCCACGAGCTCAAACGGTTAACGGCGCAGTTGATGCCATGGCGCATATCTTTGAACTGTATTTTGATCCAACAAAAAATACCGATGTGCAAGATGAAATAGCCGAAGGATTACTCCGCACAATAATAAAACATACTCCGGTTCTATTAACCAAACCGGATAACGAAAACAGCCGCGCGCAGATTGCCTGGAGCGCTACTCTTGCACTGAATGGACTGAATGGTGCCGGAAGAAGCGGCGGTGATTGGGCAACACATACTCTTGAACACTCTTTAAGTGCATTTTACGATATTGCACATGGAGCGGGCTTAGCGATTATGTTCCCCGCATGGATGAAGTATGTTTATAAAAAAGACATAGCAAAATTTGTCCGCCTTGCCGAAAAGGTATTTGGTATTACTGCCGGAAGTGATGATGAAAAAGCCATAAAAGGAATAGATGCAGTGAAGAATTTCTTCAAAGAAATCGGAGCGCCTACTTCGTTAAAAGAAATTAATGTTGATGAAACTGATTTGGATAAACTTGCTGATAATGCCGCTTTGCGTGCACCCGAAGGTCGCCTGTTGAAATTATACCGGGCAGATATTTATAATATTTACAAATTGGCGCTGTAAATTATTATGTAGAGACGGGATATATCCCGTCTCTACAATTTAGAATTGATCACTTCAGCAGCACCATTTTACATGATTTCGGTTTCTTTTTAAATTTGTAAATGGTTATGCTGATAAGGAGAAATGATCTACACGTAAAAAATTGGAGTGGAAGGATATGGTTTTAATAAATGGTTTACTTGGTTAGTATCATCTTCTTGACTGTATAATCGCTACCAACAATTAATTGATAGTAATATACCCCGCTTGCCATATTGTATTTCTGTGAATTAAATATGTATTCATACCTCCCCGGTTGTTTTTCACCGAAACTTAAATTGGTTACTTTTTTACCGATGGCATCATAGATAAATAATTTTACCAGTGATGTTTTCGTCAATGAATAAGATATTTTTGTAATTGGATTGAATGGATTGGGATAATTCTGGTGTAAATAAAAATCTATTTGCTTTCCTTTATCTTCATTCTTTACAGTTGTAACAGTATCGCCATTTTCATCAACTAACATAAATGAAACGAATAGATTTGCAGAATCATCATTACTATCGGGATCTAATGATACATTACGATTAGATGAAAAAAACATCGTTCTTCCTTTTGATGAAATCCATGGATAATATTCTCCCCCCCTTTTTGTTGTGTTGTGCCATGCGACTGTTTTAGTATTAATATTGAGATAATATAAAGTGTTACTCCAATAATTAGTAGTACTATCCCAGTACATCACACATAAGTCCAATCCTTGCTCGTGGTTTGAAGGACGATGATCGAAATACAATTTCTTATTATTGGCAGGCATACTTATTCCGTGTATTTCAGTTGCACCTAAAGGATGATAAGTATAAGCATCTTTCAATATCCACTTGCTTGAATCATGATCGAATACATGATAAAATAGGTTGGAATTACGAACTACATAAACTGTATCAGGAGTTTGCTCAAATAGATAGAGATCGTAAGAAGCAGTATTAATTCCCGGGCCCATATTCTTGGCAGGACTCCAATCGCTAAGATTTGCATCCCAATCCGAATACCAAATATCCCAGCCGCCGTAACCGCCTTCGCCAAAGGCTGAGAAATACAATCTCTTGCCATCTCTACTAAGTGAACATCCGCGCATTGAAGTAAATCCATTAATGTTATCCGTCAATTTTAATGGCTCAGTCCACTCATCACCAATCTTGTGGGACATGTAAACGCGGCTGTCGAAAAAGTAAAGAGTATCAAGATTTTTAGTTAATGCAGGTGATTCAAGCCAATGGTATGGGATATTAAATACTGAATCAACCAAGATGGGTTCACTCCAGATTTCCGGTGCTGTAGACCAATCCTGGGCAAGGTAATTTGTAAATAAAAGGAATAATAAAATGATGAATTTGTTTTTCAATATACCTCCCGAAATTTGTGATTAAATCATTCATGTAAATTTTCACTTAAAAATAAATACACGCACATCATTCTCAATACTGCTTATAGAAGTGAATGTTTATAATATAATAAAAGCCTTTGGCGGAATTCACTTTCAACCAAAGGCTTATTTGTCTTATAAAATCTTATTTCAAATCAGCAGTGCAGTGCCCGCATTTTGTCGCTTTAATCGGAATAACAGATAAGCAATGAGGACATTCTTTTGTTGTCGGATCTGCAGGTTTAACTTCTTCTTTCTTCTTTAGCTTATTCATACCCTTTATTATCATAAACACACACCAGGCAACAATTAAAAAGCTGATGATTTTATTGATGAATATTCCATAATTAATCGTTACGGCGCCTGCTTTTTGCGCAAGCTCAACAGTGTCGTACGGACCTGGAGTTGCACCAGTTTTAATCACAAAAAACAAATTTGCGAAATCTACTTTACCCAAAAGCAGTCCAATTGGCGGCATGATGACGTCGCTAACTAACGATGTAACTATTGTTCCGAATGCAGCGCCGATAATTATACCAACTGCCATATCCAGAACGTTTCCGCGCATTGCGAATTCTTTGAATTCTTTAAGCATTTTTCCTCCGATTAGATTAGAAAATTGTGAACTGAAATCCTCATTCGGGAAGATAATTATTTTTTGTTTTTATTGAAATAAAATAAAATTTTCAAGTGGATGAATATTTTTTTGCCTGTTGTTTTTTTCCAAAAAAAAAATTGTATATTGGATTAAAAGTTCGAGTAATTTTTTCGAAAATTAATTGCAGAAATTTTATTTCAATAACTAAATTTGAGTGTATAAAAATTATAGGTGAAGCAAGTGTTAATCTCATTCAATAAAGCTACCGACGAAATTGAAAAGATTTTCCGTACAACAAAAATAAAATCTTCAATAAAATCTTATTGGGATACTTTTGCCGATCAAGTTGATAAAGACGGTGTGTGGGATGAAAAACTCATCGAATCCGCAAAAGGCGAAATCAAAAAATGGCTTGGCAAGCACGATAAAAAATCACTCGTTAATTTGTGGGAACAGTCCGAATCGGCTGTTGATTCTTCCGATGATGGCGCTTCATTAAAACCCGATAAATTGAAAGACAATCTCTCAGACGATCTTTTGAATGTAGTACTTGATAGATTGGGTAATTCTTCGGATTCCGATGACATCTTTGCTACAAGTATTTCGAAAAAGAAAAAAAATGAAAAAGCTGAAGACGACGATGAAGATTTCGGTTACCAGGATAGATTTAGTGGTTTTAGCGATGACGAGGATATGGATGAAGTGGATACGCTCCGTGATGAGGAGGACGATTTTTAGTTTAAAATAATGCCGCCCCGCAAAAATAAAAAGAAAAAAAACTCATTAGAGAGACCATTGATTGCCAGACTTCGAGCTGTTCATCGAACTACAAAAGCGCACAGCTCAAAGAAGGTTTATTCCAGAAAATCAAAACATAGTGAGAATTCTGAACAGCAATAATTTAATGTTGAAAAAGCGTTTACGGGAAAGTTTACTCTAAGCCGCATGATCCTCTTTAAATTGACATTACAGCTATTTTTGGATAAGTTTTCACCACAAATTTTAAGGCAGTAATGATAGAACAATATATACCGATTTTTTTAGTACTCGGTTTCGCGGTCATCTTCGCAATCGCAATTGTGTATTCATCCACCATTTTTGGTCCGCAACGACCGGGTAAGATAAAGATGCTTTCGTATGAAAGCGGTAAAAACCCGGTTGGAACCACAAAGGAACGCATCTCAATAAAGTATTATTTAGTAGCAATGCTGTTTATTATCTTCGATATTGAGGTGATTTTTGTTTATCCGTGGGGAGTCGAATTTAAAAACCTATTTGCGAATTATGGAATTTTTGCTTTTCTGCCGATGTTAATATTTCTGATAGTACTTGAACTCGGATTCCTTTACATTTTTGTGAAAGGCGGATTAAAATGGGATTAGAACAAAAATTAACTTCGGATGGATTTTTTACAACGACGCTTGATGCTATAATTGCATGGGCGCGCCGTAGTTCCGTTTGGCCGATGCCAATGGGAATTTCTTGCTGTGCAATTGAAATGATGTCGGCAGCCGATCCCAAATATGATATTTCTAGGTTTGGTTCCGAAGTAATGAGATTTACTCCGCGTCAGTGTGATTTAATGATTGTAGCTGGAACAGTGACTTATAAAATGGCGCATGTCGTTCGCAGAATTTATGATCAAATGCCGGAACCCAAATGGGTGATAGCAATGGGCGCATGCACTTCTACAGGCGGTATGTACCGTTCCTATTCAGTTGTACAGGGAATCGATCAATTTATTCCGGTGGATGTTTATACGGCAGGTTGTCCGCCCCGTCCTGAAAATTTATTGAATGCCATTATTGAAATTCAGAAGAAGATTGATAAATCGAGAGCAAAAGATTATCAGGATAAACCAATTCTCAAACTCGAAAATCAACAAAATTAGGATGTCTCTTTGAAGGAATTAATACTTCAAAAATTAAATACAATTTCAGAATCGATAATCGTCGAAGTAACAGAATTTCGAAATGATCTTTCAATTACTGTGCAGCCTGAATATTTGGTTGACGCTTGCAAACTTCTAAGAGATGATGCTCAATTGAAATTCGAAATGTGCGAAGATGTTACTGCGATTGATTGGTCAACAAGAAAAAATAGATTTACTGTTGTTTACCATATTTATTCCTTTATAAATAAAACGAGACTCCGAATAAAAGTAAATCTTGAAGGTGATGAAATTGAATCCGTGACTTCTGTTTGGAGAAGCGCTAACTGGTATGAAAGAGAAACATTTGATATGTATGGAATAAAATTTAAGAATCATCCCGATCTGCGAAGAGTTTATATGCCCGAGGAATTTGAATATTATCCGTTAAGAAAAGAATTCCCGGTTCTTGGTATTCCCGGCTCCCTTCCGTTACCAAAAGGGGATGAGAGATGAATAAAGAAATAAATATGTCTAACGACGAAAAACTTCTAAAGGCTTTATTCGAACAGGATAAAGATATTACGATAGAGGATGCGCTTGAAAACGAAATGGTTATCAACATGGGACCGCAGCATCCGGCGACTCACGGTGTACTTCGGCTTGTATTAAGATTGGACGGTGAAACCGTGATGTCGATTGTGCCCGAACTCGGCTATTTGCACCGTGGTTACGAGAAGATGGCGGAGAACATGTCTTACTATGATTTCATCCCGCATTCGGATAGACTTGATTACACTGCAACGATGGCGAATAACGTAGCCTATGCCCTCGCTGTCGAAAAACTTGCAGGCATTGAAGCTCCAAAACGCGCACAGTACATTCGAATGATTATGGCTGAACTTGGCAGGATAATGGGTCATCTCGTTTCAATCGGATCCTTCGCAATGGATGTTGGCGCTGTTACAATGTTGCTTTGGACATTCCGTGAAAGGGAGTATATTCAAAATATTTTTGATAGAGTTGCAGGTGCAAGATTTACAACAAGTTACACGCGCATTGGCGGTGTCGCCTGCGACATGGATGATGAATCTATAGTGATGACACGCGAATTTCTTGGTAAGTTCATTCCTGCTCTTGATGAAATGGAAAAACTGCTGAACACTAATAGAATTTTTATCGATAGACTTGAAGGTATTGGTGTTCTTCCCAAGCAAGATGCAATTCAGTTGGGAATAACAGGTCCAAATCTGCGCGCATCAGGTGTGCAGCACGATCTCCGGAGAGCGAATCCGTATTTATTTTATAACGAAATTGATTTTAACATTCCTGTTTATAATGAAGGCGATTGCCTTGCCCGGTATTTTGTTCGGGTTGATGAAGTTCGTGAAAGTGTGAAGATACTGTATCAATGTCTCGATAAGATCCCGCAGGGTGAAGTGATGGCGAATATACCGAAATTTGTTCTTCCGCATAAAACAGAAATTTACTCGAAGATGGAAGAACTGATTCATGATTTCATGCTTGTGAATTTTGGGATACATCCACCCGTTGGCGATATTTATTTTGCGGCTGAAAATCCGAAAGGTGAATTAGCATTTTATTTTACGAGTAATGGAAGCGGCAGTCCATGGAAATTGAAAATTCGATCACCATCATTCTGCAACCTCCAGGCAATTCCTTTGATTTGTAAAGGCGCTATGCTATCGGATGTCGTAGCAATAATCGGTAGTCTCGATCCCGTGATGGGAGAGGCGGATAAGTAGGCAAGAGTAAGAATAAGAGTAAGAATAAGAACAAGAACAAGAGTAAGATACTTTGGAAGAAATTTATTTTGATCATGATAAATTGAATGTGTATAAAAAAGCGCTGGAGTTTGCAGCATGGGTTCATAGATTATTGGTTAAAATAAAAGTTAAGAATTCGACTACCGATCAGTTGGATAGAGCTTCGGATTCGATAGTATTAAACATCGCAGAAGGTAATGGGAAGTTTACTAGTCGTGATCGATGTAAATATTTTGATATCTCAAAAGGTTCCAGTTTGGAATCTGCCGGATGTTTGGATTTATTGTTTGTAAAGGAATTGATTGATGATTTGGATAGGAAGAATGGAAAAGATCAATTGAAGGAGATAGTATCGATGATTGTTGGATTAATTAAAAGTAATTCGGATCGTGTTTACGAATCAGAAAAAAGTTATTCAGCATAATTTAAAATCTTATTCTTATTCTTAATCTTATTCTTAATCTTATTCTGTAGCGTGAAGAATGAGAAAAAGAATAGGAGCAAGAACAAGAGCAAGAATAAGATTAAGAAAAAGAACAAGATAGATATTTATTTAACTAAATATTGATAAGAGAATGGCGTTTACATTTACAGATGAAAATATCAAGCGAATTGAGCAGGCGCGAAAAAAATATCCAACCGCACTTGCCGCCGTGATGGATACGGTTTACATTGCGCAGGAACAGAACGGATACATCAGCAACGAAGTGATGGAAGAAATAGCCTCGATACTTGGAATAGATAAAGTTGATGTGCTGGGTGTTGTAACATTCTATACAATGTTCCATACAAAACCAATGGGAAAATTTCATGTGCAAGTATGTACGAATGTATCGTGTATGCTGCGCGGCGGATATGAAATTTGGGATAAAGTAAAAGACAAACTTGGAATAGATCACTTGGGCGTTAGCGCTGATGGCAAATTCTCGCTCGAAGAAGTTGAATGTATGGGCGCTTGCGGTTATGCCCCTATGATTGCTGTGAATGAAGACTTTTATGAAAATCTAACCAAAGAAAAAGTTTTAGAAATCCTGGACTCGCTTAACTAATGGAAAAAATTCTTTTACCGGGTATACCCGGCTATGCTCAAATTGAAACTTATCTTCAATACGAAGGATACAATGCTGCTCGTAAAGCATTTAAAATGAATCCCGATGAAATTATTGACATAGTTAAAAAATCCGGATTACGGGGGCGCGGTGGCGCAGCTTTCCTTACCGGTTTGAAGTGGAGCTTCATGCCGAAGACTATAGATAAGCCGAAATATCTTTGTATTAATGGTGATGAAAGCGAGCCCGGCTCATTCAAAGACCGGCAGATTTTTGAAGATAATCCTCACCAACTTATCGAGGGAATTATAATAACATGTTATGCAATCGGTGCGAAGGTTGCGTATTTATATATCCGCGGTGAATACCACAAATGGATTAAACTGATGCAGAAAGCGCTTGACGACGCCTACTCAAATGGATTTGTCGGCCAAGCAATGAAAGAAAAATTCGGCGCCAATTTCTCATGCGAAATTTATATTCACAAAGGTGCGGGCGCTTATATCTGCGGTGAAGAATCATCGCTCATGAATTCGATCGAAGGACACAGAGGTTATCCGCGCGTTAAACCTCCATTCCCGGCACAACGTGGTTTATGGGGCTGCCCTACTACAATCAATAATGTCGAAACAATTACGAACGTTCCAAAGATAATTGAAAAGGGAAGTGAATGGTTCGCTTCAATTGGCGCACAGAAACATCCCGGCACTTTACTTTATGGTATTAGCGGACACGTAAATAAACCAGGTGTTTATGAGTTGCCATCGGGAATTTTACTCACCGATTTGATTTATAATTATGCCGGCGGTGTAATTAACGATAAAAAAATTAAATGCGTCATTCCCGGCGGATCATCCATGCCTCCATTACGCGGCGATAAACTCGAAGGTGTCCGGATGGATGCAGAATCTTTGAAGCTGGTTGGTTCTGCAATCGGAACGGGTGGAGTTATGGTTATGGACGAGGACACAAATCTGCTTGATGTATTAATTCGCATTGCACACTTTTATCATCACGAAAGCTGCGGTCAGTGTACGCCGTGCCGCGAAGGCACCGGATGGATGGAAAAAACTTTGCAGCGGATCAAAAAAGGGTCTGGCTCCTCAAAGGATTTGGATTTGTTATGCAGCGTGGCTAATAACATTGAAGGAAATACGGTTTGCGCCTTGGGCGATGCGGCCGCATGGCCTGTTAAGTTTATGATCGAAAGATTCCGTGACGAGTTCGAATCGTTTGTTAACAAAAAAGTAATCATCACAGTGCCGAATAAAGTTCATTCGATGAGGGAAACCGAAGTCCCGCTTGCACCGATTGAAAAATCATAATATCCGCAAATAAACAACTTGAAAACTTATCTGATTATTCTGATATGCGGGTAAAATGCGTTCTTTCCCTCCGTGGAAATTCGGATTGTATTTAGAATTATCAAGACAATATTTAAAATAAAAATTAATAGATAGGCAAGGACATTAAAAATTATCAACATCTCAAATTGTCCCATTGTACCGAAGGAAATATTCAAATGCAAATAAGGAAGTACAATAAATAAAAGAAATGAAATTATCCACAATACGATCAGTAAAATTTGATAATTCATTATCACTATCCCGTCACGTTCAATTTTTTTCGAATCATTTTTTTTGAAAGCCCAAATTCCAAATGCAACAATAAAAATTGGGAATAAATTGCTGAGATGAAGCGCGATTAACCATCCCCTACTTGCATCATCAGCCGATGTCTTTTCATTTAAAAAATTATAACCGAGATATTCCGATAATATCCTCAAGGTGTACAACCTGGGCTTTACTTCCCCGGATTCGATTCGTTGAATGGTCCTAATATTAATATTGGTTCTATTTGCTAATTCTTGTTGAGAAAATCCTTTTTGATTTCGGATCCCGGCTATTCTTGCTCCAATATACTCTTCCATTGAAACTCCGAATTTGATGTTTCCAAAATAATCCGAAAATCCTAATTCGGCAACGGTCTCGCTACGGCATTTCTACGGCAAATAAGAATTTCCGAAATCTCAGCGATTTGATTTATCTATTACAATCCCTACCGAAATTCTTCCGGACATAAGTCATCAATAAATTCAGTCGAAATCCAATAGATGCTTGGATTTCCATTGCGAGGTTCCGTCATCAAATTCAAGAAATAATTCAGTGTGAATTTGGATTCATCAAGATCGGTTCTTACGCGCGCCGACATGAAAAACAAATATTTCCCGTCACGCGAAAGCGAAGCGGAATATTCTCTCGAGCCTTTTGTGTTGATTTTAATTCCCATGTTTATCGGCTTACTCCAATTATCATTCTTATCCCGAAAGACTATATAATAATCTGTTCCGCCGAATGAGTTCGGCATCCCCTCAGCGGGGACAATAATATACTTTTCATCGCGTTGAATGTATGCATTGTACCGGTTAGTTCCGCAGTTTACATTTGCATTGAGCAATTCCGGCTCGGCATATTTCCCATCAATAAATCGTGAGCGATAAATACTGCCAACCTGATCACCCTCTTTCTGCCGTGTAAAATAAAGCGTTCCATCTTTTGTTGTTGATGGATAATATTCCTCATCACTGCTGTTTACCGGTGTGCCAAGGTTATATGGAATCCCCCAACCGTTCGAAGTTTTATCAACTATCCAAATATCTTCATCGCCTTCTATTCCATCGGTATCCGGCATTGTGGATAAGAATAGCATCCTCTTTCCATCATAAGTGATATGAGGTTCATAAAACATATATTTATAATTTTTGATGAATGGAGCGACACACGGTTCCGTCCAAACGCCGTTCACCATCTTTGTAAAGAAGATAAGATTGTAACCGAAAGTTGAAGCACAAAAATAAATTTCATCTCCGTCAGGCGTAATTGTAATATCGCGGGTGAATAGACCGGTAGTTACAAATCCCGGTGCAAACAATTCCGGCTCATTGCCCGGAGGTGTTAATCCAAAATATTCACCGGAGTAAGTTTTACCTTTTTCGGTTTGCGAAAAATAATTGCTTCCGGTAATACAGATCAAAAAAAGCGCGAAAACTAAAATTAAATATCGTTTCATTAATAAATCTCCGGTTTATTTCAACAACATTAGCTTTTTTATAGAAATAAAATTTCCTGCTGTTAATTTATAAAAATAAACACCGCTTGGTAATGAATAATGCAGAGTGGAAAATGTAGAATGATGAATACCTGCGGTTTGATATTCATCAACGAGTGTCGCAATCTCTTCACCAAGCACATCATACACTTTTAATGTTACTTTACCGGAAACTGACAACTGATAACTAATAACTGTAGTTGGATTAAACGGGTTTGGATAGTTTTGGAATAATGTGAAATCGGTCGGAATTGATTTCGTGAGATTCCCATCTTCAATATCCGTAAGTGAACTTAAGTCAACTCCTTGAACATATTTCCCACTCTGAATAATGCCATTGTTTGCGATTGGAGAATCATCATTTAACGTCGCTCCATTCCCCTCGTTAATTTTCCAATAACCTATTAAACCGAATTCTGAACCGATAAGATGGTTATCCATATTCATTTGAATTTCTTCTTGAGTTCGTGCAACATTCCACAAACGTATTTCATCAATCGCGCCATTGAATCCTCTTGAATAATTTTCGTCGTTGCCAATAATTAAATCATTATCTGAATTTGGAAAGAGTTCGCTCCCGATCTGATTTGCACCGACTACACTTAACGAAGTTTCAGCGCCGTTAATAAATAATTTCGCTTCGTCGGTAGATGCATCAAATGTAAATGCAATATGCTGCCATTTATTTAATTCAATTGAGTTATCGGGTGCAGTTAATTTCACAGTTTTGCCATCAACTGTTTTCAGATCTATGGTTATACTATTATCACCTATTGGTCCAATCGCTGTTCCATAAAGATAGAGTTTAAAAGCTGATTTATCGAAAATCAGACTTGCCTTCATCTCTTCCGGTTTTATCACTGCCTCGAAGGTAAATTTATCATAGAGTTCAATTTGTGGAATAGCGGGAATGACTGTACCATCTTTCTCACCATTTAATCCCAGCGCGCTCTCTCCATTAAAAACCTCAATAAAGTTTTCAAGGATTATGGTCTGCTGCAATTTATTGGATGATATAGTTAATTTTACCGAGTAAGTTCCCGGTGTAGTAAATAAATGTGCAGGATTCTCTTCCTGAGAATCTATTGTGCCATCGTTATCAAAATCCCATTCCCAAGAGTTTATTGTTTGGTTGGTGACTGATTTTTGAGTGAACTGAACAGCAAGCGGGGCATGCCCAGTCCGGATATCCGATGCAGCGGTTACGTAAAGATATTCTTCGGGAATATCGAAAAATTCAACGCTACTGCCGGTGAATGTTGGTACCGCAATTTTACTATTTACTGGATCGAAATCCAATCCCGCCGGTTCACCAAGTCCTTCCGCAATTACAATTGGACCTATTGAAAAATCATTATCATACAAAAGTACTTTACCGCCGTCCACGTACGTATCCAAATAAATAAAACCGTTATCATCAATCGCAATTCCATCGAACTGTCCCCATGATTCAATAGCCGTGCTCAAAGAGCCATCGTGCGGATTAAGCGAAAGTACCTTCGAATTGAGAGCAAATGCACAAACTAAAATTCTATCCTTGAAAGGATCATAAATCAAATCTTGAGTGGAAGGCTCCAATCCATCATCGACAAAAAGGGTATAAGTCTTCTGCACGATATCGATCTTGTAAATTAAATTTGAGCGTGTTTCAACCGCGTATAAAAACCCGTTATTGTCATATGTAATTCCGTCAAATTGTTGCGCCCCATCAACGTGTACATTAAACGTAAGCAGGCCTGTATTCAAATCAATCCCGTTGATATCGGAACCGCTTGATACATAGAGTATATCTCCTTTGATGCAATTACTGAAAGCAATAATATTATCATAATAGAGTGATTGATTGCCTCCCTGATCGATTTTTATAATCTTGTTATTTAGCAGACTTGAAACGTAATAACTGTTTGTTCCGGCGTGGTAGGCAACACTTTCAGCCCCGCTAATTAAATTCTGAGCATTATAGCGGCTGCCAAATAAGATGGTTATGAAAACAAAAAAACAAAAAATGTTTCGTCGAATAAGTGAGGTCGAATATGTGGAATTCATTTTTCTCTTTTCCTTTATTGTTATTTATTTCATTACAAAGATTTCAATTTAACGGCTTATTAAGAATAGGATTTCGACTAACGGGAATATGATTCGGTGAACGGTTACATGAACGCGATAATTTTTATTTATGCAATTAAAGAACCGCTTGTCGAGCATTATTGCCGTTCGACTTATAATATTTTTTTATACCACAAATTGAATTTATATTTACGGGGAATAGAATAAATGGAATGGCTTGAAAGAAAAAATAAAACTTTTTTGGATATTACATGTATCGGGATGGGTGCTTCTCGATCTTGTATATCTAATTCTCTACTACCGAAATTATTTTAATGATTTTAAAACTATCGGCGGCTTATTGATTACGCATGCCACCGGATTTATAACCAGCTCTATATTCCGAAATATTTACAAGCGAAGTAATTATCAAAACCGATCGGTATTTTTTATTTTATCGCTTAGTGCATTTACAACAGTAATATTCGCCAACATTTGGTTTTGGTTAGATGTCTTTTTTAGTATGGCGCTAACTCCATTTGCGGAGTTGATAAGTAGGTATACCATTAATACTTATCTAAGTAGAATCTGGTCAAATACTTTTATTCTCTTTACATGGAGCGCGCTTTATTTCAGTATAAATTTTTTGTACGATTTCCGTACTCAAAAAAGCCGGACTGATCAGGCTAACCAACTTGCGCAGGCAGCTCAACTTCAAATGCTGCGGTATCAGCTTAATCCTCACTTTCTCTTTAACTCATTGAATTCAATACGGGCATTAATTGAAGAAGATAAATCCAGAGCCAAATCCATGATTACGGAATTATCGGAATTTCTGCGTTACTCATTGGTAAGTAAAAATTATTCCGATGTACCTCTATCATCCGAGCTTGAAGCGATAAAACATTACCTTGCGATTGAGAAGACCCGTTACGAAGAAAATTTAGACGTGACCTATGATATCGATAACGAGGCTGAAAACTTTCCAGTACTGAGTTTTTTAATTCACCCAATAATTGAAAACGCGATTAAGTACGGGATGCAGACAAGCAAGCTGCCTCTCCGATTAAAAATTTCGGCGAAAGTTGAGGATGAAAAAATAAAAATAGAAATGTGTAATTCGGGCAGGTGGATTGAATCTGCTGAAAGAGAAAATATGCATATTAAAAGTACAGGAACCGGACTTAAAAACGTTCGCGAACGGCTGCAGAATGCTTTCCCGGACAATTATGTTTTCGAAATAAAACATGATGAAGATATGGTTTGTGTGCGAATTGAAATTTCAAATAAAACTAAAGCGGTATGAAAAAGATAAAAGCAATTATTGTTGATGATGAAAGACTTGCGCGGAAGGAATTGGTCTCGATGCTTGCTGAATTCCCGGAGATTGAAATATCAGGGGAGGCGGCAAATGTCGAATCCGCTTCAAAATTAATTCAGGAATTGAATCCAGATGTGATCTTTCTCGATATTCAGATGCCTGGCGAGTCCGGTTTCGATTTAATAAATAAAATAAACATCGATGCAAAAATTATTTTCGTTACAGCTTACGACGAATTTGCTCTTAGAGCCTTCGAAGTGAATGCTGTTGATTATTTATTAAAACCGGTTAATCCAAAACGATTGGCTTTATCTTTAGAAAGGATCCAGACCGGGTACACGGAGGAGGAAGGGGATTTCAAAAAATTGAATTATGATGATAGACTGCTCCTTCATATTAATAATGATTTGAGATTTATAAAAGTTGACACAATCATTGCGGTTTTTGCATCCGGTGATTATTCCGAAATACATACTTCCGACGG
>JAZDFC010000098.1:0-84803 GCA_043808235.1 bacterium | reverse complement strand
GTACTCGTGTAAGTAATTAATATGCGCGATATGGTGATTAATATGTAATTATTGGCTAACATCTCTTACTGAACCTAAATATATTTATACAACAATAATTATTGCTCTTTTAAGATCTCTTTGCCGAATGCTTAGAATAGGACATTTCCGTTGAGAGATAAATAATATCGAATGATTGCTAATAACCTATAGATAGCTTTAGTATCATGCTATTTATATATAAAGGATGATAAATTATGCAGTAAAATTGAAACGGTATAATGTCTTATGAAACAGTACAATAATTCAATGTTGCATATATTTTAAAATAATAAATATAAATATCTAAAATGAAATAGTATTGAACGAAAACAATATTCAAGATAACTGACAACTTTGAATAAAATAACTGGGAGTAATAATATGGTTCAAAAAAAAGAAATGACTGGAAGGATAACTGCGATAATTGCAGGTCTTCTATTTCTATTAACGGTTCAATGTCTATCTTTCGCACAAGGGAGATCAGGTAAATTACAGGGTACGGTTAAAGACTCTACGACCGGCGAAACCTTGTTTGGAGCCAATATCATTATAGACGGAACCAGTTTGGGAGCTGCCTCGGATATTGATGGAAAATATTTGGTTCCCCAAATTTCACCGGGTACATATAAAGTAATTATAAGTTACATAGGTTATATTAAGCAGGAAATTTCGGTCGACATCAAAGAAGGTCAAACATCTCTTCTTAATATTGCGCTTGTTAGTCAAAGTATTTTAGGGCAAGAAGTTGTAGTTACTGCACAAGCTCAAGGTCAGAAAGCAGCAATAAACCAACAGTTAACAGCTAACACAATCATCAACGTTGTTTCAGCCGAAAAAATTCGGCAGTTGCCCGATGCCAGTGCTGCAACAGCGCTTAGCCGTTTGCCGGGTCTTTCTCTAATGAACGGTGATCAGGTTGTAGTAAGAGGTATTCAGGCGAAGCAAAACCTTATCATGATTAATGGTATTCAGCTTCCTTCAACTGATATAAATAACCGTGCTACAAACCTGGGTTTCATCTCGTCAAACATGCTCTCAGGTATTGAAGTGGTCAAAGTACTTACACCTGATATGGATGCAAACGCTATTGGCGGGATTGTAAATTTAAGATTACGAGAAGCACCGTCTGATTTTCATTTTGATATGCTTTCTCAAGGCAGTGTAAATCATCAGGATAGAACTTTGGATAACTATAGGTTCTGGGCAAGTGCAAGCAACAGGTACTTTGATGATAAGCTGGGTGTTTTTGTCCAGGGAAATTCAGATCGTTTCAATGGCGGAAACGATCAAACTACTGCTGGTTATGAAAGATATGAATCACTACCGTATGGTGAAGCTCCATACCGTATGACCAATTTTACATTTAGCGATCAGCAAAATATAACATCAACTGCCGGTGGGAGTATAATTCTGGATTTTGAGTTGCCAAACGGTAAAATAATGATGCAAAATACTATATCCAATGCAATATATAATACTGCCACTCACAACACTCAATATAGTTTTAGCGATAATAGAGTTGTATATTCATTAAATCGAGATAAAAACAGCAAAATTTTACTTGTCAATGCACTGCAAACAGAGTATTATTTTGGCGACATAAAAGCAGAATTGACTTTATCTCATTCCTACAGCGACAAAAATACAGACGTAAGATTCGGTGATGCCGGAGATGCCACAAATTTTCAGAATACAAGTGATCCGGCTCCTTACGGAGTAGATGCGGATGGTAATCCAATTACTTATTCTGTTAGCAGAAATACACTTACAGCAGAAGAAGCTCAAAATATTAAAATTAATCCTGATAACTTTAAACAGGCAATTATACAGGATTGGGCGGTAATTCGCTCTCAAGCATTCGATCAGCACATATACAATTCCTCACTTGATTTTACTATACCTATTTCATTTTCGACTGATTTTAACTCTAAATTTAAGGTGGGTGGTAAATTTACACGTACAACGCGTAACAATGATTTAAATCAATGGTATAAAAGAACTGGCGATGAGGATTTTTATGCCGCAGTTAGAGATTTTATTCCCGGCAAATACCTTACTAATACCGACCCGATCCTTTTTACCGACCTCATGAATAACGATTATACCAGAGGCGATTATTTTCTTGATGATACTTATGATTATCAATATGCATTTGATATTGATAAAACCTCCGACTTTTATACACTGGCAAGAACCGGATGGGGACAGTCAGTTCATCAAGCCGGGACAGTACAAAACGATTTTAACGGTGCAGAAATTTTTTCTGCCGGATACCTAATGGGTACATTTAACATCGGCCCGCAAATTGAATTAATTAGTGGTTTTAGATACGAACATTACAATATGAAATACAAAGCAACTAATTTTTATGTGACCCATCCTGTTGACGGTAACGGAAAATTGATGGACACTATAAATACTGTTGATAGAAACGATGATACATTTTTCCCCAATGCCCAGCTGCGTTATAAATTTACCGATTGGTGCGATATCAGGTTGGCTTATTCTCAAACTGTCTCGCGTCCGGATTATCAGGCAATCTTGCCGAATACATTCTTTTCGGAAGGTTTATCAACTATAGCCGGAAATCCTAAGCTAAATCCTACAATATCTACAAATTTTGACGGTTATCTGTCATTTTATAGTAACGAAATAGGGTTGTTTACTATCGGTGGATTTTATAAAAAACTAAGTAACGTTTTTTATAATACCTCTATTTTTTATCAGAACTTAGGGTATTATGATGCCGCTTTTCCAGACTCGTCATTCTGGCAGTCACAGGGTATCAAACCTCCCGGTCCATCGGAACGTATTTCTACTTACTTAAATAATCCGTACCCGGCTTATATAAAAGGTTTGGAATTGGAATGGCAGACTAACTTCTGGTACTTACCTGAGCCTTTTAATTCAGTTGTTCTTAATATTAACTACACTAAAGTATGGTCGGAAATGGATTATCAGCAACTCAGAAATGAGCCTGTACGTGTACAGGTTGTTGATCCTGTAACAGGTAGAATAAAATTTGTAACAACTTATGTTACCTCTGATACAATACGCACAGCTAGGTTACTGAATCAAGGTGATGATATTATTAATATTGCTCTTGGAGTAGATTATAAAGGGTTTTCAGGACGTATTTCCTTTAATATGCAGGGTAATGTTATAACATCGGTCGGCTCAAGACCAGAAGATGATCAATATACCGGGAATATTTTTAAATGGGATTTTACTCTTAAGCAAGAATTACCAATAGATGGTTTAAGTGTTTCGTTAAGCGGTATAAATATTTTCCATAATGCGATTAAAACATATCAAAAATTCCGTAGGGAAATAGATGGTGTTATTTATGAAAATCTCGGCAGAACAACCTATACGCCGAGAATATTCGAACTAAATGTTAGATACACACTATAAAAAAATAATAAACCTTAGTTTAATTATATAGGAGAACACAAAAATTATTTAGAAAAAGATTATTCGTTAATCTGATTAATTAATTTATTTACTATTCAACAATGTAAGGAGACTCGTTATGAGAAAAGTATTAGTACTTTCTCTTGGATTGTTTTTATTATCACTAACTGCTTCTTTTTCGCAAGGTTTAATGGATTACGTTAAAGAAGTAAAAGGTGATACGTTAGTAATCAAGGATTACATAGACATGGGTTTACAGCCGAACTCGCTGAATAATGCTGTCCTTGGTGATTCTGTAAATAACCCTGTCCCTGCAGGTCGTGTTTATCAATTACAAACCAATGGTTGGTATCCCCAGTCTGCAGGTCTTACTACACCTTCTAACAGAGCTGTAGAGATTTCCGGCGCTGATAAAACCATTTTGGTCAATAATAATAATGCGGCTACAATACCCCCTATTATTTCCGGTTATAACGATGAGAGCGGTAGCTATGTAGGAGGTATTACCTGGGGCAACGATTTAACAGTTAAAAATATCAGTCAAATTATTGGTTCTCCCGACGGTGTCGGCGGCTGGGCATTTTACGGTACCGGCGCTCCGGATAGAAGAATTGTTTTCGATAATTGTATGATGGAACACAACTGGTGGGTTTTTATTCAGTCCAATGGTAACCCTGGAAACAGTTTCTTTATTACTAACAGCTATTTTGTAAATTTGAGCGGTCGCGCCTGCAGACGTAACGGTGGTGTATATGATAATGTTAACAACAATACCGATACAATGTATGTTGAAAACAACACTCACGTAATGGGTCAGGGTATGATGTACAAATTCAGAAATTATCCTGTAGAATTCATTTATTTTAATCACAACACTTTTGTTAACTGTGTTGGAAGCACTTTCGAAACGCAAGGTGTGCAGAGTAAAATGATTGTTACAAACAACATATTTGTGAATAGCAATTGTCAACCTTTCAGACCAAACATGACCGAGGATCTTTCCGAGCAGGATATTGATAACATGCCGGCAGGTATTATTAATGTAGCTGCATTGCCTGCTACTATGGACCAAGTACCAAGAAAATTCCTTGTTGATAAAAACGTTGCATACTGGGATGCTAGATTGGCTGATTTAGGAACTGAAGCTAATAATTTAGCAATCAATGGTTTTACTACCTGGACAAAACAGTCGATGACAATGAATGATAGAACACAGGGATTCTTTAATGATAATGCCACCTATCCGTTCTTAACCGAAGGTCAATGGTATGATAAATTACCGAGCTTTGCCGATACAAGGGACCTTTTAACCGCACAGGTTGATGCATGTAAAGCGTTCTGTCTTTCAACAGTTGATACCACAAGCACACAAGTTCTTGCTCCTTGGAGAGTAGTAAATGCTACTATGCCAGACGACTTTATTTATTCTGACTGGCCAATTCCAATTGATCTTTCATACACCGATGCTGATCTGCTTGGAACAGATGGTTTACCTGTAGGCGATTTAAACTGGTTCCCAACCCAGAAAGCAACATATAATGCAAATAAAGCTACTTATTATGCTGCATTACTTGATGGTTTGGAGAACGGACATTTAGTATCCGATGTTGAAGTTATTAACAGTAATATACCTGAAACATTCGAATTATCGCAAAACTATCCTAATCCTTTCAACCCGGCTACTGTAATAAACTTTGCGGTTCCAAAAGCTGGAAACGTAACACTTAAAGTTTATAATTCATTAGGTCAAGAAGTAGCCACTTTGGTGAACGGATATAAAGAAGCCCAAAGCTACAAAGTAACATTTGATGCTTCCAATCTAGCAAGCGGTGTTTATATTTATAAATTAGAGAGTGCTAATCTCTCCATATCCAAGAAAATGCTATTGCTTAAGTAATGCATTGCTTGGTTATCTAATTAATTTCAAACAAACCCCTGCATATTTGCCGGGGTTTGTTTATAAAATAGAATAGTTATCTTAAAAGATAGTAACACAATAATTTTTATTACTCAAAATATTTGATTACTTGGCTAATGAATTAACTATCTAAATAAAGTATCTTAAATACGGGAGAATATTGATGAAAGTTTTCAGATTACCGCTTTTATTTTTTGCATCTTTTGTTCTTTGTTTTAACACAGGACGCGGGTCTGACAATTTATCTGATAGCAATACTGTTGCTAAATATGATAATGATCGTTTTGTTACAGTTAGCCAGTTAAATAAGTATATAGAAGATTGGTTATATTATAAAAAATTTATTAAAAGGGCCGATATTTATAATAATGCGATTAACGATTTGCTTGTCAATCAATTTAAGCGGATGGATTTTTTTGAAAAGGGCCTGGACAAAGATACAAAACTGCTTCAAAGTATAAACCGTATTATAAGTGAGGAATTAGTTGCGGAATATTTTGAAACTCAATATGTGGAAAAATATGCCAATGCAGAGTACGCAAAAAAAATATACGCAATAATGGATAAGACTGTTGCTTACCAATTGATTGTATTAAACAAACCCGAAAATGCATCCCAAGAGCAACTCGATTCTTTAAAAGAAAAAGCCATGACAATCCATTCGGAAATTGAGAACGGCGGAGATTTTGCTTCATTGGTTAAAAAATATTCTCAGAATGAAACTACAATAATGAATAATGGATTTATGCCCCCTGTGGATTGGAAACGAAGCATTTCGGATCCGGTTGACGAAGTAATTTTTCAACTCCCCAAAGACGATGTAAAGGTACTCAATTCAGAAAAAGAATTATTGATCGTTAAAATAACCGATGTGAATAAAATTCGGCTTGAACCGTTTGATTCGTTAAAAAGTCAAATTATTTCCGATCTTAAAATTGGATTTGAAGAATTAAGTATTAGCGAATATGAAAAGGACAAAAAGGCATTAATAAATGAAGATAATTTGAAATGGAATGAAGCAGCATTAAAACAAATAGTACAATGGTCAACTATCCCGCACTTTTATGTGAATGAATACAAGAATACTTTCAAGACTGCATTAGAGAGCGGTGATAATAAAATTATATTAACTTATGATGACGGTACGGTTGATTATAAAGAATTGCTTAGGTTATTGGATAATGTTTTAATTCTAAAAGATACATATGAAATAAAAGAAGAAGATATAAAAAATTTCATGCTCGAAGCTATCCGCACAGATTTAATTGTTAAAAAGGCAGAAGCTCTTGATCTCAAAAAGAATATTTTTCACGCTTTTACAGCAAACCCCGCGCTAAGAAACGAGATAGGTCGCTTATATAACCAGGCGGAAGTTGAGGCAAAAATTCCCGAACCAAAAGACGAAGCGCTGCATCAATTTTTTAAGGAAAATGAAAACGGTTTATTCTATCAGCTTGAGAAAATTAATTTATTTGTGATGGTGCTCTCTACAAAAGATGATGCCGATAAAGTATGTGCAAAAATAAATAGCGGCACTCCTTTTGAGAAAGTTACCGGATCGTATTTGGTCAAAACATATATTAAGGAACGAGATGGTGAGATTAAATCCTTTCTTAGTGATGAAGAACCTACTTTCGGTAAAGTTGCGTTTGAAATGAAAGAATCTGAGGTATCGAAACCGATAGAATTTCAAGATGAAAACGGTCAGCCTAAGTATGCCGTGGTAAAATGTTATCGTATTCGACCTGAAAAGCAGTTAACATTTGATGATGTTACAGATACAATCACCGACGACTTTAAAGAATTTCATAGGAAAAAGATTGGTAAGGAAGTGGAAGAGAGATTGAAGAATAAATATCACCCGGAGATTAATGAAGAAGTTTTAGTAAAACTTATTTCACACGAAAAATAAAATATTTTAATTGCCAAAAGATTATTGTTAATTACCTAGAGACGTATTTTGAGTATATCCAGAGATAATAAAAAGCAATACCCAAAAGGTGGGAAACGTCTTTCCGGCAAAGAAATTCCGAAGAAAAATAACCTCTCCGATACTGAATTAAAAAAAAATAATCCTCTCGAAAAAAAAACTCCCAAATGGTTTTACGCGGTGTTGGTTTTAACGCCAATTGTCGTTTTTATCTTGTTGGAAATATTTTTAAGAATCATAGACTACGGGTATAATCTTGAACAATGGGTTGATGCCGGGCAAGGAAAATATATTATAAATCCGAATATCGGTAGAAGATATTTTCCATCCGGAGATTTTATTCCAAACACAATAGAGGATGTATTCGACCAACAAAAGAGTGAAAATTCTTTTAGAGTTTTTGTTCTCGGAGAAAGCAGCGCACAGGGCTATCCGTTTAATCCCTTAGGATCGTTTTCACGGTATATTCGAAAAAGACTGGAATTGGTTTATCCGAATACAACGATCGAAGTTGTAAATTTAGGCATGACTGCCATTAATTCGTACACTGTACTGGATATTTTGCCGGGAGTTCTTGATCAAAAGCCCGATTTGATTTTGGTATATACCGGTCATAATGAATATTACGGAGCAATGGGTGTTGGCTCGGTGGAATCATATGGATCGTCCCGGTCTCTGATTAAATTGATGCTGTATTTAAATAACTTTAAATTAACTCAGTCAGTCCGCAATACGGTACAATGGCTATCATCGCTTTTCGTTTCGGAAAACAGCGATGCATCGGGCACATTAATGTCGCGGATGGCAAAGGATAAGTACATACTTTTAAATTCAGAAAAATATAATGCGGGGCTCGATCAATTTAAAGAGAATTTAGAAGATATTTTACTTTTAACCAAAGATAAAGGCGTACCAATAATATTAGGCAGGCTGGCAAGTAATTTAAAAGACCAGCGACCGTTTATTTCTGTTAACACGCCGGGTTATAAAACTGCAAATCAAGTTTACGAAGAAGCCGCGATACAATTAGGAAATAATAATTTTAAAAAAGCTGATTCTCTATTTACTCTTGCAAAAGATCTTGATGCACTTAGGTTTAGAGCGCCTCAAAAAATGAATAAAATTATCGACGAATTGGGAAAAGAATTTCACGTTGCAACTGTTCCTATCGATTCGTTATTCAATAACGCAAGTGAGGAAGGAATAGTCGGCGATAATTTAATGGTTGATCATCTGCATCCCAATGTGCGGGGATACCAACTTATCGGAAAGGCGTTTTATGATTGTATGCAGCTAAAGGATTATCTTCCCAAAGCAGAAGTTTCTAAAATCCCGTTTGATAAGCAGGATAGTTTAGCATGTGCCGATTTTGTATTTACAAAACTCGACTCTGTAATGGGTAATGATTACATTAAGTTATTGAAAATCGATTGGCCTTATACAAAAGAACGGGCGGCAATATCAAATTTTCAGCCGCATGATTTTTATAATGTATTTCAACCGGAAGATTTTATTGATTCGCTTGCAATGTTGAGGGTACAAAATAAAATATCATGGATCGAGGCGCATTTAATTGGAGCTACTTATAATTTGAGAAGAGACGATATTGAAGAATATTTAAAATACATGAATGCCATAATATGCCAGTATCCGGGTTTACATGATCTTGACGGCGTTATAAAATATTTTTTTGAACAAAAGAAAATTAACCTGGCAGATTATACTCCGAAGAGAAATGGATTGATGGCATTATATATTAAGAATTATAGAAACGCAATAAGACATTTAACCGAGGCTTATAAATCAAATCCGGATGATCCAATTGTGCTGTTTAATTTATCTTCAGCCTATATGAATAATGGAGAATTAAAATCGGCTTTAAGCTTTATTGAAAAATGTTTAAAAATAAAATCGAATTATCCTGAAGCCGGTAACCTAAAACGCGAAATTATAAATCGATTAAAAAGTATTGAATATTCGGAAAAAAACTAATCTAAAATGATGAGTATTGGATGGAAGAAAAATTGATTTTTTACGGACAGAATGGAATTTTTAAATAATGAGATTAAGAAAGTTATCTATCTCGGTTATATCCTTAATACAAAATTTATCGTGTAAATAATGCAAATTACAAAAGCGGTTTACATAAACTTAATTATTATTTCTGCATCCATCGTTTGTTTTGAAATTCTTACGACGCGTGTTTCTTCATTGATTTTTGTTAGTAATTATGCTTTTATCATTCTTTCTCTTGCCATTCTCGGATTGGGAATCGGCGGAGTTTTCTCGCATTACAGATTGCAGTTGTTAGATACAGACAAAGCGCTAAAAGCGGTAACCGGTTCAATAATATCAGTTGGAGTTTCGGTACTGGTTTTTTTGGTTGTAACCGCAAGTTTAAAAAATACAAATCATTTCATCTATTTTATTTTAGTTATTCTACCTTTTTTCTTTGGTGGAATTGTCTATTCGCAGCTGTATAAATTATTTTCTTCACATAGTTTTTTATTATATGCTTCCGATCTTTTAGGGGCTGCAATAGGAGCTATCGGATCCATATTCGTCTTGAATTATCTCGGCGCTGCTAACGGAATATTATTTATTTCCTTTCTGGTTTTTTGCTCACTGCCGGTATTGTTGTATAACAAGTTGAAGAAAATTAAACTCGTCGTTTCAATTTTAATACCGGGCTTATTAACGGTTTTAATTTTTATAAACAGTAAATCGGATTTAATTGGCAGAATACCGATCGGTAATTTTCCGGAGAAGGACTTTTATTATGTTTATCCTGATGCCCAAAATATTTCAATATTTGAAGACAGCAGATGGAGTGTTTACGGGAGAGCCGATCTAATAAAATATACAAATCAGGATGCGGTTAAGCAGATATTTATTGACGGTTCCGCCGGAACACAGATGTATCGCTTTAATGGAGATGTTCATAAGCCGGGCGATTTGCTTTACAATTTAATACTCAGTCATACTACCACTATTCCTTTCCTATTTTTACCTGAGAACCAAAAAAGCAATATGCTTGTTATTGGACCCGGTGGCGGTAAAGAAATACTAACAGGTCTTATCGACGGGGTCAAAAAAATTACAGGTGTTGAAGTTAATCCGGATTTTGTTGATTTGGTAAAAGAACACAGTGATTTCAACGGGGGAATTTATACTAATTTTCCGAATGTAAATATTCAAGTTGCGGAGGGGCGTCATTTCATAAAGCAATCGAAAGATAAATATGATTTGATTGTTATGGCTCTTCCTTCCACCGAGCAGTTACAAAATGTTAATAATCTCGCTTCAAATGAAAACTACCTGCTTACCGTAGAAGCGTTAAAAGATTATTTGAACGTTCTCAATGAAACCGGTTGCCTGGTATTTACAGTTCATAATAGATGGGAATTGATTCGATTAATTGTTACAGCGTTCAATTCTTTCGAGGATTTTGGAATCAATAACAATGAAGCGCTAAATCATTTTATAATTATTAGTCAAGATTATGCGCCCACAATAGTTATTCGAAAAAGCGCTTTTTCCGAGAACGAAATTGCCGGGATAAAAAACGTTGCTCAAAATTTGCCGGCTAATCTTCCTCATGTAACTTTTCTTCCTTATAATTGGCAATATATAAGTGACAATGTTGAAAATCAATTATTAACATCCATTAAGAATAATCCTAATTCGTTGCAAAGTCTAATTTCCGATAATGAATATGATATCTCCCCGGTTAGTGATGATAGCCCGTATTTTTATAAAATCGAACGTGAAATTCCCGATGACTTTCTGAAATTATTTTTATCTGTTGCAGCGCTTAGTGTAATAATTGTTTTTGTTCCTTTTGTCGGAATTAAAGACGAAAAGAAAAATAAAGGTGAACGGCAAAAGCTGATTATCCCTTTGATTATTTTTGGTGGTATCGGATTTGGTTTTATGGTATTGGAAATGTCGCTATTTCAAAAATTAATATTATACCTCGGATCGCCAACAATTTCACTGTCAATATTGCTTGCTTCGATTTTAATTGGCATGGGAATGGGCAGTTACTATGGCGGCAAAATCTTTTCCGATAAACCGCTTAAACGTATTGCAATGATATCATTGGCGGTGGTAATTGCCGGGATTGTCCTTTTTGTATCACATAAATTTTTATTGGATGAATTGTTAGCCTATGGACAGGTTTATTGTTCCATTGCCTGTTTTATTTTAATTTTACCTTTTGGCAGTCTGCTTGGAATCCCTTTCCCATCCGGAATACAATTGCTGAAAGCAAATAACCTGGAAAGATTTATTCCCTGGATGTACGGCGTAAATGGCATGCTAACAGTGCTTGGCTCCGTAACAGCGGTTATCCTATCGATGACATTAGGATTTAATATTACATTCCTAACGGGATTGTTTATTTATTTTATTCTTTTTTTTATTATGCTTAAGTACTCAAATAGAATTTTACAAAAGTGATTTCTTTACTTATAGAATTAAATAATAATTAGTAATAATGATATAGAAGGAGAAAATAATTATGAAAAAAATAGTAGTAGCCGGTGCAGGTGGATTTATCGGTGGTCACTTAACAAAGAAATTAAAAGCTATGGGGTATCAGGTTCGCGCAGTCGATATCAAACCTTTAACAAGATGGTATCAAATAACGCCGGGAGTTGATAACCTTGTACTGGATTTAAAAATAAAAGAAAATTGTTACCAGGCTTTAAACGGTTATGAAGAAGTTTTCAACCTTGCTGCGGATATGGGAGGTATGGGATTTATTGAAACCCACAAAGCCGATTGTATGTTAAGTGTTCTTATCAATACGCATTTGTTAATGGCTGCCCGTGATTTGGGAATACAAAGATTTTTTTATGCATCTTCCGCTTGTGTTTATAACGGTGAGAAACAAACCGATCCGGATAATCCCGGATTGAAAGAAGCCGATGCATATCCTGCTCTTGCCGAGGATGGATATGGCTGGGAAAAACTTTTCAGCGAAAGAATGTGCAGGCATTTTACCGAGGATTTTGGTCTCACAACCCGCGTAGCGCGCTTCCATAATGTGTATGGTCCTTTTGGAACTTATGATGGCGGGAGGGAAAAAGCCCCGGCAGCTATTTGCAGAAAAGTAATTGACGGTGAGTTGTTCGGTAAAAAAGAAATTGTTATTTGGGGAGACGGTCATCAGACAAGAAGTTTTATGTTTATTGATGATTGCGTAAAAGGTGTTCTTGATATTATGTACAGCAATATTCAAGAACCGATAAACCTCGGCAGTGCGGAAATGGTTTCGATAAATCAACTTGTTGATTACGTTGAAGAAATAGCTGATTATAAACTGGAGAGAAAATATGATCCGTCTGCACCGAAAGGTGTGCGCGGTAGAAACAGCGACAATACTTTGATCAAGCAATATCTCGGTTGGGAACCTTCTATTCCATTAAAGGAAGGTCTAAAGAAAACTTATGATTGGATCAAAGAACAAATGATAGAGAATAAAGGAAAGGATTCGAAAAAGGTTGTGTTCAACGAGTTTTAATTATAGGATCGATTGATGAAAAATAAAAAAATTTTTGTAAGCGGTTGTTATGATTTACTTCACGGCGGTCACGTTGCTTTTTTTAAAACTGCTGCTCAATATGGCGATCTTTATGTGTCTGTTGGTTCCGATACTAATATTCGTTTGCTAAAAGGAAAAGCGCCGTACTTTTCTCAGGACGAAAGAGTATTTATGGTACACTCGATACGATTTGTTAAGGAAGCTTTTGTTGCATCGGGATCGGGTATGCTTGACTTTGAACCGGATCTTGAAAAAATTAAACCTGATATTTTTATTGTTAATTCCGATGGTCACACTCCCGAAAAAGAGCTGTTGTGTAAGAAGTATGGTATAGAATACAAAATTCTTGAACGTATTCCTGAAAAAGGTTTACCGGCGCGGGCGAGTTCATCTGCTAAGAAAGAACTGCAATTTCCTTTCAGAATTTGTATCGCAGGCGGTTGGATGGATCAGCCTTGGGTTTCGGAAGTTTATCCGGGCAGTGTGGTTGTTGCCCAACTATGGCCTACAATTGACTTCAATGACCGTTCGGGAATGGCAACAAGTTCGAGAAAAGTAGCAATCGATATTTGGGGAAATCAATATCCAAACGGAGAACCGATTAAAAATGCAAAGATTTTATTCGGAGCCGAAAATCCCCCCGGCTCCAAATATATTTCCGGGTCGCAGGATCATATTGGCTTGTTGAATCCGGGGATCAGTCGTTTATTTTATTCCGGGAACTACTGGCCGGAACAAATTGAATCCACTACCGACAACGAAATATGTGAATGGCTTTCAAATGTACTGCATTTGATTCCGCTTAAACCAAGACCAATCGGATACGATCCAATCAAAGAAAAGCATTTGACAAAAAAAAATATTAAAGAACTCGGTGATGCAGGTGAACAGTGCTGGCAAAGCATTATTAAAAAAGATATCATCGGTTTGGGGAATTCAATGAAAGCGACCTTTTTTGCATGGAAAAAGATTCTTCCTTTTACTGTTCCCGATAATTTGATGAATGAAATGGAAACCAATATTTTCCCTAATTATTTTGGCGGCATTACATCCGGCAGCGGCGGCGGTTATATAGTTGTCGTTTCAGAAAAGGAAGTTCCCAGCGCGCTTAAAATTAAAGTCAGGTATTGAATTATCAGTATGATCTTCAATGCAATACAACTGAAATATAAGGCGACATTATCAAATATAAATTGTGTGTGCGAATGTGAAAATAATCAAAATTAATAATTATGAAAAAACCAATATGGTAACTTCAAGAAGCTGTTCATCAAAAACCGGTTTTGTTGTCATAGCATTTTTAATGTTATCCGCGATGAGTGTATTCGCTCAAAATAATTCCCTGCTGAAACTTTGGTATAATCAACCCGCCAATCAGTGGGTTGAAGCGCTTCCGGTAGGAAATGGACGATTGGGCGCTATGGTGTTCGGAAATCCCTCAAATGAAAAAATTCAACTAAACGAAAATACAATTTGGGCAGGGCAACCTTACCGCAATGATAATCCCGATGCCAAAGAAGCTTTGCCAAAAGTCCGTCAATTAATTTTTGAAGGAAAATACAAAGAAGCGCAAGACCTGGTAAATCAAAAAATCATCAGCCGGAATTCGCAAGGTATGCCTTATCAAACTGCGGGTAACCTTAATCTATCATTCCCGGGACATGAAAATTTTACAAGCTATAATCGTGAGCTTAATCTTGAAACTGCTGTAACAACCACTTATTATGATGTTGATGGAGTAACATATAAACGGGAAGTCTTCGCTTCCTTTCCCGAACAAGTAATTATTTGTAGAATAACAGCCAGCAAGCCGGGCAAAATTAATTTTACTGCGTCAATGAATCGTCAATCTCCAGTAAATATTTCAACTGAAGGGAAAGATAAATTAATAATGTCCGGAGTAACAGGCGATTGTGATTCAATAAAAGGCGCTGTTAAGTTTCAGGTGCAAATTAAAATCACAACCGATGGAGGAACGGTTTCAGCAACCGATACAAATTTGGTTGTAAGCAATGCAAACATTGCTACCCTTTATGTCTCAATTGCAACGAGTTTCAAAAATTATAATGATATCAGCGCGGATGCCGGTGAAAGAGCAAATGCATATCTTCAAATAGCATTGAAAAAAAATTATGAACAATCATTAAAAGATCATATTGCAGATTATCAAAACTACTTTAATAGAGTGAATATTGATCTTGGAATTTCGGATGCTGCCAAAAATCCTACAGACGTTCGTATTGCCCAATTTGCCAAAGAAACCGACCCCCAATTAATTGCATTGTGTTTTCAATTTGGACGATATTTGTTGATTTCATCATCGCGACCCGGCGGGCAGCCTGCAAACCTCCAGGGAATTTGGAATGATCAACTTTATCCACCATGGGATAGTAAATACACGGTTAACATTAATACTGAAATGAATTATTGGCCATCAGAAATAACCAACCTTACAGAAATGAATGAACCGCTGATTCAAATGGTTCGTGAGCTTTCGGAAACGGGAAGGCAGACAGCAAAAGTTATGTACGGTGCCGATGGCTGGGTACTTCATCATAACACGGATATCTGGCGGATGAACGGACCTATCGACGGATCTTACTGGGGTATGTGGCCGATGGGAGGCGCATGGCTTTGTCAGCATTTATTTGAGAAGTATGAATATAATGGGGATAGGGAATATCTCAAAGCTATTTACCCGGTTATGAAAGGAGCAGTAGAATTTTATCTTAGCTTTTTAGTTGAAGAACCGCAGCACAAATGGCTGGTTGTTTGTCCATCGGTTTCACCCGAAAACTCTCCAGTAGATCATCCGGAGTCTTCGATTTCAGCCGGTACAACTATGGATAATCAGCTGCTTTACGACCTATTCACTAAAACGAGAAATGCAGCAGAAATTCTGAATAATGATGAAGAGCTAATCGAAATAATAAAGGAAATTTTGCAACGCTTACCTCCCGTACAGATTGGAAAATGGGGACAGTTACAAGAATGGTTATATGATTGGGATAATCCGGATGATAATCATCGTCATGTATCGCATTTATATGGGCTGTTCCCATCCAATCAAATTTCACCTTTTAGAACACCTGAAATATTTTCAGCTGCAAAAACTTCGTTAACAGCAAGGGGCGATGAATCCACCGGCTGGTCGATGGGATGGAAAGTAAATTTATGTGCTCGTCTTCTTGACGGAAACCATGCTTTGAAATTAATTACAACTCAACTCACTCCTTCCATTCAACCGGATGGAAAGCAAAAAGGCGGAACTTATCCGAACATGTTTGATGCTCATCCTCCATTTCAAATCGATGGAAATTTCGGCTTTACTTCGGGCATTGCGGAAATGCTTGTGCAAAGCCATGATGGGGCAATATTTGTTCTGCCCGCATTACCGGCAAGTTGGAAGAACGGAAGTATAAAAGGTATCCGGTTGCGCGGCGGATTTGAAATTGAAGAGATGGAATGGAAGGACGGTAAAATTACAAAGCTGGTAATTAAATCAAATCTTGGAGGGAACTGCCGGATTCGTTCTTATTCGGAATTAATATCAAATGGAACAACTCCTCTCAAATTGGCGGAAGGTGAAAACAAAAATCCATTTTATCAAACACCACAAATAAATGAACCGTTGATTTCACCGCAGGCAAATTTAAAACTAGTTGAGGTGAAAAGTAGTTACTTATACGATATCTGTACAAACGAAGGTGAAAAATATACCATCATGGAGAAAAAATGAAAATAAGAGTCAAATCATTAAAGAACATTTTTATGGATTTATCATTAGCCATTGTTCTATTTGTTATTCTAATTTTGTCCGGCAACGATACTTTTGCACAGAAACTCCGGATAAATGAATTGGAATATTTTGAAACCGCGGGTGCGAATGTTCTGGTTTTCAGCAACCAATACAACGGAATGTTTTTTGATGAAAAAACTGCCGGGATAGAAATGATTCATCATGGAGTAAGAACAGCTACAGGTGGCGCTGTCAGGCTGCAAAATACGCCTGAGCAGTGGGATCTGGTTCCGCAAGTGGTTGACAGAAAAGTCGATAAGCAAAATAATAGTATTGAAGTTGCTTTGCGCTATGAAGAGTATGATTTTGATTTCAAGTTGATTGTATCCGCCAAGGATGATGGAGTGCTAATCAATGTTTATCTTGATAAGCCTCTCTCCGAAAAACTTGAAGGATGCGCAGGATTTAACCTTGAATTTTTACCTTCATCTTACTTTGAAAAGACTTACATAATAGATGGGAGTCCTGCCAATTTTCCAAGATATCCTTCGGGTAACACCAAAGTTGAGCCAAAAAGTAAAAAAATAAATCAATTTGCCGGACATACAACATTTGATGATAGAGGTCGGGGTGAATTTATAGTCCCATATCCTATAGCGATAGGAAAATCAATAGTATTTGCACCTGAAGATCCGGAACGCTTTGTTAAAATTAAAAGTATGGATGCTGATTTGATGCTCTTTGACGGTCGCAACCTGGCTCAAAACGGATGGTTCATAGTCCGCAGTTTATTGCCTGCCAACAAAACCGGAAAAGTATTGACGTGGTACCTTGAACCGAACAGTATACCGAACTGGATCAGAAAACCTAATATTGGATTTTCTCAAGTTGGTTATACTCCTGATCAGGAAAAAGTTGCTGTAATAGAATTAGATAAAAATGATACACCTTTGAAAACCGCAACTCTTTTCCAGGTAAATCAGGAAGGGAATTCTATTGAGAAATTTAATGGTGAAGTAAAAGTGTGGGGAGAATATCTCCGCTATAATTATGTGAAATTTGATTTTAGTTCAGTTAAAGAACCGGGTGTATATTACATCCAGTATGGCAACGAAAAAACAAATACTTTTATTATAAATCAGGGTGTGTATAATGAAGTATGGCACCCGACTTTGGATGTCTGGTTTCCTGTTCAAATGGACCACATGGAAGTAAACGAAGCATACCGTATATGGCATGGCACTCCTTATCTTGATGATTGTCTTCAGGCTCCTCTTAATCATCAGCATTTTGATGGATATAAGATGGGTACAACTACGGATACAAAATACAAACCATTGGAGCGTATTCCGAACATGGCAGTTGGCGGTTGGTTTGATGCCGGTGATTTCGATATTCAGACCGGCTCTCATAATATGGTTATTTCAAGTTTTGTTAATGCTTGGGAAGAGTTTAAAATTGATAGGGACGAGACTTATATTGACCAGAAAACCCGCTACGTAGATATTCATCGTCCGGACGGAAAACCGGATCTCTTGCAGCAAATTGAACATGGTACATTAAACCTGGTTGCACAGTGCGAAAATATTGGTCACCCTGTTACGGGTATTATTGTCCCCAACATGCACCAATACCATCACCTTGGGGATGCGATGACTGAAACGGATAATCTTCCGTACAATCCCAATCTCAAACCATACGAAACGGATGGTAAATCAAGTGGGACTATGGATGATCGATGGGCATTCACAGCACGTATGCCGTTTTTAGATTATTCAACAGCCGCATCTTTGGCTGCTGCAAGTCGTGCCCTCGCAGGATATAACGATGATCTCGCAGATAGAAGCCTGACTATCGCAATAAGGTTATTGGAAGAAGCTGACGAAGCGATGAAAAACCCAGGTGATGATAATAGTCCCTGGAGGATGTGGGGTAGGGGTGCAGATATAGATGCTGTTCTTCAATTATACATTGCAACTAAAGACAAGAAGTATGCTGACAGATTTCTGTCAAAAATCTGGTCGTTACTGGAACAACCAGGCGGCGGACATGAATTTGGTCAGATGTTCTTTGCCAGTAGAAGTCTTAATCCTGCATTGAAAGCTATACCATATTTGGATGCTGCTTATAAAGATAAACTTAAAGACTATATAATTAAGTACAAAGAATCAATTGAAGAAATAGATAAGAAAAACCCGTATGGATTACCAATATCAGGTGGTGGCTGGGGAGGTAGCGGCAGCGTTGTTAACTCAGCGATTACAAACTATAATGCTTATAAGGCATTCCCCGATATAATGAATAAAGAATACGTTTTAAGAGGTTTAAATTACATTTTTGGCTGCCATCCTTATTCTAATGTGTCTTTTGTTGAAGCAGTTGGTACGCGTTCTAAAAAAGTTGCCTATGGAAACAATAGAGCTGATTTCTCAATTATTGCAGGGGGTATTGTCCCGGGTGTGATGTTATTGAAACCGGACTTCCTTGAAAACAAAGATGATTGGCCGTTTCTTTGGGGCGAAAATGAAGTTACGATTGGTGGCAGCGCCGAATATATTTTTCTTGCGAATGCTGTAAATGATTTGATGAATACTAATAAATAAAGAATTGAAAACTGACTGAATGAAAAGTAAAATGAAATGGATTTTTGCATGAAGAGGTTGAATAATTTTGAAGATGAATAATCCCGCTAAAATAATCGGAGTTATTGTAAAAGATCTTAATTATCCCTTTTACAATTCTTTAGCTACGGGAATTGAGCAATATGCTGAAAGTAAAGGATATTCGGTAATTTTAGCCAGTTCCAACAATAATTCTGCTAACGAAAAAAAAAATTTCCCGATTGTTCTCTACCAGATTTCTTGATGGGATTATAATTGATCCGGTTATGGAGAATGATGTCGATACCGAATATTTGTATAATCTTAAAATGACAAATTTCCCATTTGTTTTGCTGGAAGATGTTGGAAGTATACAAACAAATATTGTAACTACAGATAGCTTAAGAGCTGTGAAAAAAGCAGTGAAATATTTGATCGAGAATGGTCATAAGAAAATTGTTCATTTTAGCGGACCACCAAACTCATATTATACGAAAAAACGTATTGCGGGATTTAAGCATGCGTTTAGCGAAAGTCCTCTTGTTTTTAATAAAAATATGGTTGTTAAGATTGGTGCCAGTTATCATGATGGATACTATAAAACGCTAGAATATTTTAAAATATTAAGTAAAAAAGACTATCCAACCGCCATTGTCTGTTTTAATGATCATCAAGCCCTTGCGGTGATGTCGGCTTTGAAAGAATTACAAATACAAGTGCCGCAGGATATTTCTGTTATTGGTTATGATGATATTTTCTCAGCAAATTCATATCCCGTTCCATTAACTACAATCAGATCTTCAGGGCATAAGATTGGAGTAACTGCTGCGAAGATATTAATAGAGAACATTGAATCTAAATCTTTAGGGCAGTATGAACATATTGAGCTAAAGACAGAACTTATCGTTGGAAAATCATCAAGGAAATTGAACTGAAACAATCAAATAAATTTTAATTATTAGTCGCACCATTTGGAGAATCAAATGAAACAAAAATTTCTTACTTCACTGATTGGAACTATAGCAATTCTACTTTTAAATTCGACTTTGTTTTTCTCTCAATCTATTTCGATTAATGCCGGAAATAATCAGATAATAAATTGGGAAAAAACTCACACTGCACAACTCGAAGGAAGTGTGTCGTCAAGTCAAACAAAAGTCGAATGGACATGTCCACAGAATTCCGAAGTCGTTTTTAAAGATGCATCGAACCAGGTAACCGAAGTTACATTTCCACGTCCGGGTTATTACCTGTTAGTGCTTTCTTCGAAAGAAGCGGCAAATGAATCGGAAAGCAGCTCCATAATTGTGAATGTCTTTAAGTCGAATTCTTATAAAGACAGACTTACCGATTTGATCGGTTTGATGACTGTTGATGAAAAGATAAACCAGCTTACAAATGAATCGGATGCAATTCCTCAATTAGGGATTTCCAAATACAACTATTGGAGTGAGGCGTTACATGGATTGCTTGCAAGCGGCGCAACATCTTTTCCGCAAGCTGTAGCTATGGGTTCGTCGTGGGATCCCGATCTTGTCCATCGTATTGGAAATGCAATATCCGATGAGGCACGTGCTTATAATATTGGTACGGGAAAGGGATTAACTTATTGGAGTCCAACCATAAATATTGCTCGCGATCCTCGATGGGGGCGTAATGAAGAATCCTACAGCGAAGACCCGTATCTTTTATCGCGAATGGGAGTTGCATTCATAAAAGGTATGCAGGGTGACGATCCGTACTATTTTAAAGTAGTTGCAACTCCCAAACATTTTATAGCTAACAATGAAGAGAAACGAAGGCACACGGGTTCTTCCGATGTAGATATGCGCAACATGTTTGAATATTATTTGCCTGCGTTTCATAAAGCCATTGTTGAAGGCAAAGCCTATTCAATTATGGGCGCTTACAATGAACTGAATCATGTTCCTTGCAATGCAAATACTTTTATAATGACCGATTTGCTAAGAAGAAAATGGGGATTCGAAGGTTATGTTGTATCGGATTGCGGAGCCGTGAATGATATGGTTTTCGGGCATCATTTTTTTGAAACGATTGCCGAGGCTTCAGCCAGAAGTATTCTTGCCGGCTGCGACCTGGATTGCGGAACCGAATACAGGCATGGCTTAAAAGCAGCTTTAGAGAAAGGACTATTAGAGGAGAAAGATCTTGACCAAGCATTGGAAAGAGTGCTTTCAGCACGATTCAGACTCGGTGAATTTGATCCGCCGGAAGTTGTTCCGTATGCTTCAATCCCGGAAGAAAAACTCGATTGCAAAGAGCACCGCGAATTAGCGCTCGAAGCTGCACAGAAATCAATTGTTCTTCTTAAAAACGAAGGACTACTTCCTTTGAATAAAGAGAAAATAAAGTCGATAGCAGTTATCGGTCCGAATGCTGCCGAACCCCAGTTGGGAATTTACAGCGGTTTTCCTAATGTTCAAGTTTCTCCTCTTGAAGGATTGAACGAGAAAGCTAAAACCAAAGGAATTAAATTGGAATACACTATGGGCTGCATCGTTAGCGAAGGATTATTAAGTCCAATCAATGCAAAATATTTTGGTAAAGTTGACGGGACAGATAAAACGGGTGCGAAGGCGGAGTTTTTCAATAATATGGATTTATCCGGGCAGCCTGTTTTTACTCGTATTGATTCAGATATTAATTTTAATTTCGGAACCAATTCACCGGCACCCGATGTACGTGAAGACCAATTCTCAATAAGATGGACAGGAAAAATTATTCCGCCTGCAGACGTTAAATATATCGGGACAAGTACCGATGACGGTGTTCGTCTCTACATTGACGGAAAGTTAGTTATTGACGGCTGGTATGACCACGCTGAAATGCCGCAGAAGAAAGAAGTCAATTTATTAGCCGGTAAAGAATATGAATTTAAATTTGAATTTTACGATAACGCCTTGGGCGCTGTTGCGAGATTAACCTGGGATCTTGCTCAAAAAGATTTCAGCGTTGCTAAAGAAGTTGAAGCGCGAAATGATGCAGTAATTCTTGTTGTCGGAATTTCACCGGCGATTTCGCAGGAGGAATTGGATAGAAAGGAAATCGAATTACCGCAAATTCAACGGGATTTAATTAACGCCGTTGCCTCTGTTAATTCTAATATTATACTTGTGCTTGTGAACGGAGGACCGATTGCCCTTGCTGGCGCTGAAAAAAAAGCTCAATCTATAGTTGAAGCATGGTACGGAGGAGAATATGCGGGCAAAGCAATAGCCGATGTTTTATTCGGTGATGTTAATCCCAGCGGTAAACTTCCACAAACATTCTATGCTTCAACACAGCAGCTTCCGCCGGTGTCGAATTATGATATAATAAATCACCCGCGCACATATATGTATTTTGAGCAACCGGTTTTATTCCCATTCGGGCATGGGCTCTCGTACACCAAATTTGAATACAGTGATTTAAAACTTAACTCCGATAAAATTCATAATGACGGCGAAGTTGAGCTGCAATTTTCAATTCGGAATACCGGCAAACTCAAAGGTGATGAAGTTGCTCAAATTTATTTTCACTGTGCTGATGCTTCTATTAAAGTGCCCATTAATCAACTAAAAAGATTTGAACGAATTACGCTAGCTCCGGGCGAAAGTAAAACACTGACATTCAAAATTCCGGCATCCGAATTATCTTTTTATGATACCTATTCGAATGAACTTAAGACGCAGCCGGGTAATTGGGAAATTCAAATCGGAAGTTCATCGAAAGATATTCGTTCAAAAAAGGATTTTACTATTGAAGACAAATAAAATCAATCATTCAAAATATCTTGGTGTGAAGATGGAAAAAGTACTTGTTGTTTTTTTTACTGTGTTGTTTTCATACTCTGTTGTTTATTGTCAATCTGAAAACAAACTTGAATCGACAATCGAGAAATATAATTTTGGAAAATTGGTTGATGGAATCGAAGTAACCGCTTTTACTCTGAAAAATGCTAATGGCATGACGGCAAAGATAATTGATTACGGCGCTTCGGTTGTATCTTTAACCGCACCTGATAGAAACGGCAATTATGCGGATGTAGTTTTAGGTTACGATAATCTGGAAGGATATGTTAAGGGAGCGTCTTTTTTTGGTGGAATAGTCGGGCGTTACGGTAACAGGATTGGTAAAGGGAAAATGACAATTGACGAAAAAGAATATCAACTTGCCACTAATAATGGTAAAAATCATTTACATGGTGGAGTTGTAGGATATAATAAAAAACTTTGGACTGTTAATAAAACGGAAGTCACAAGTAAAGGTCCCGCAATTACACTAACATTGATAAGTGAAGACGGTGACGAAAACTATCCAGGTACGGTTAAGTTAACCGTTGTATATACTCTTACAAACGATAACTCGCTTTCGATAGAGTATACAGGAACGACAGATAAGACAACGGTTCTTAATCCAACCAACCATTCTTATTTCAATTTGTCCGGCGATATGAATAAAACAATTCTCGATCATGAATTAATGATTGATGCGGATAAAACAACACCCGTCGATGCAGGATTGATTACAACAGGCGAACTTGCCGATGTAGCCGGAACACCAATGGATTTTAGAACAGCAAAAAAAATTGGTAAAGATATAAGCGCGGATGACGAGCAACTTAAATTCGGCGGCGGTTATGATCACAATTGGGTTGTAAACAATTATGATGAAAAAGTAAAACTGATATCTACTCTTTATGAACCGAAGAGCGGAAGATTAATGGAAACGTACTCGGATGAACCCGGACTTCAATTCTATTCCGGCAATTTCCTTGATGGAACAATTACCGGTAAAAGTGGAATTAAATACAAATACAGAACCGGTCTTTGTTTGGAAGCTCAGCATTATCCCGATTCTCCAAATAAGCCGCAGTTTCCTTCTGTTTTATTAAAACCCGGTGAGACTTATAGTCAAACAACAATATATAAATTCTCGGTAAAGAAATAATTTTAACGTCTCCATGTAAAAGGCGGAGATTTTATTTAAAAATAAAGATGATCTTAAAAAACATGGCAGTTGTTTATCATGAATATAAAATAAATATGGATGCGCCGGTATAAATAAACGTATTACCTGTTTATCGAAAAACAAATATTAAGAATTATAAAGAGGCAAAAGATGATTGATCTCAAACAATACGAAGTATGGTTTATTACCGGAAGTCAATATTTATATGGACACAAAACTCTTCAGCAGGTTGCTGAGAATTCGTCCCGTATAGTAGCCGGATTAAATACTTCCGATGATATTCCGATTCAAATAATAATGAAACCGGTTGTTACGACACCGGAAGCGATTCTCAATGTACTATCGGAAGCAAATGTAAACCCGAACTGTATTGGCTTAATTACCTGGATGCATACATTTTCACCTGCAAAGATGTGGATTAATGGATTAAAAATACTTAACAAACCTTTTCTTCATTTACACACTCAATTCAACCGAAATATTCCAAGTGAGTCAATCGATATGGATTTTATGAATCTTAATCAGTCTGCTCACGGTGATCGTGAATTCGGATATATCTGTACAAGGTTGAACAAAAACAGAAAAGTTGTGGTTGGTCATTGGCAGGATGCTGATGTTCATAAAAAAATTGCTGTTTGGATGAGAGTTGCAGCGGCATGGGCGGATATGCAGTCTATGAAAATTGCTCGTTTTGGCGACAACATGCGTGAAGTTGCAGTAACCGAAGGAAATAAGGTAAGCGCTCAAATGAATTTCGGTTATTCCGTAGATGGGTATGGTATTGGAGATCTTGTAAAAGTAATTAACGAAATCCCGGAAGACAATATAGATAAACTCATTCAACTTTATGAAGATACTTATACAATTACTCCTGTCTTAAAAAAAGGCGGGGAGAAGTATTCTAATTTAAGGGATGCTGCTAAAATCGAATTGGGGATGCGGGCATTTTTAGAGAATGGCGGATTCAAAGCATTTACAACCACATTTGAAGATTTACATGGATTAACACAATTACCCGGTCTTGCGGTTCAACGTTTGATGAATGATGGTTACGGATTCGGCGCGGAAGGTGATTGGAAAACATCGGCAATGGTGCGAGCGGCCAAAGTAATGGCAGCCGGATTGAAAGGCGGAACTTCATTTATGGAAGACTACACATATGATTTTGATCCATCCGGAATGAAAGTTCTCGGGGCGCATATGCTCGAAGTTTGCGAATCGATTGCTGCTACTAAACCCGCTTTGGAAGTCCATCGTCTTGAAATTGGCGGTAAAGATGATCCTCCAAGATTAGTTTTCAATGTCCCGGCAGGATATGCAATTAATGCATCACTGATTGATCTTGGAAACAGATTCAGATTAATTGTAAATGAAGTGGAAGTTGTTACTCCGGACAAAGATTTACCTTTGCTTCCAGTAGCCAGGGCTCTGTGGATTCCAAAACCAAATTTAGAAGTTGGCGCAGCTGCATGGATTTATGCAGGCGGTGCTCATCACACAGTATTCAGCCAGGCAATTAATTCTGAATACATGGAAGATTTCGCTGAGATTGCAGGAATTGAATATGTCCTTATCGATGAGTCTACAAAACTTCGTGAATTGAAGAATGAATTAAAATGGACTGATGCCCATTTCAGTATCTAAATGGATTGATTGCATATGCTTTGGTTTTTCTTTAGCGTTTATTAAGGAAACATAATAGAGATTTTACTCAAATGCGGTTAAAAGGAAGAGTTATGGATAGATCATGCAACTTGAAATTAATACAGGCGAAAGACAATATACAGCCTTTTAAATAATAATTAAGTATTAACGGTTATGCCAACGTTATGAAGAAAATAGCGATTTTACTTGAGACATCCCGTGCATTCGGACGACAATTAATTATTGGCATTGCGCGGTATTCGCGAATTAATGGTCCATGGTCTTTCTACAAAGAACCGATTGATTTAAAATCTTCCATACCATATCTAACAAGCTGGAAGCCGGATGGAATTATTATGCGCGATTCTTTGATAACTAAGGAGTTACTTAAGTTAAAAGTTCCGACAATTTTTGCTATTCATAATTCAAAGTATCCTAAAACTCTGCCAATAATAAAAACTGATTCTTTTGCAATTGCAAAAATGGCAAGCGAGCATCTCCTAAGCAAAGGATTGAAAAATTTTGCTTTTTGTGGTTTTGATGATTTCGACTGGTCAAAGGAACGCGGTTATTATTTTAATTACTTTATAAACGAAGTGGGGTGTAAAGTCCATATTTATGCTCAACCCTTAAATACCAGTAAACTCGATTGGAGAAAAGAACAACAGCATGTGGGCAAATGGATTAATAGTCTACCAAAACCTGTAGGGATATTTGCATGTAATGATGATCGCGGACAGCATATTCTTGAAGTGTGTAAAATGATTAATCTAAAAGTGCCTGAGGATGTTACTGTTATAGGAGTTGATAACGATCCGATGATTTGTGAAACAGGATATCCGCCACTTACGAGCATTGCATTGAATGTTGAGTCCGCCGGATATGAATCGGCAAAGCTTCTCCATGAGCTTTTATCTGGAAAGAAAATGGAGGGGCAACAAATAATTGTCTCGCCAACACACGTTGTTCAACGACAATCTACTGATATTCTGTCCGTTGATAATCATGATGTAGCCTTGGCTATTCGTTATATACGGGATAATGCTAAAAGCAAAATTCTTGTGAGGGATGTGGTAAAAGCGACAGGTATAAGCAGACACACATTGGAAAAATATTTTAAAGGAACAATACACAGGTCAATTTACGATGAGATTAGAGAAGTACGGGTTGAATGGATTTCGAAACTACTGATTGAAACGAATCTTACTATTTATCAAATCACCTCACTTTTTAATTTTACGGATGTTGAACATATCTCGCGGTACTTTAAAAAGGAAAAAGGAATTGGATTAACTCAATTTAGAAAACTACATCAAACACATTAGTGGGATTAACGCAATATGGTGAAAAAATTATACAATGTGGCTGTCATTTTTGCTCAGTCATCTTTATTATTCAATCGGTTATTTATTTCGGAAAATTTGAATTAATGTTTAGATCCAGAAACATTTTTTATTCAAATTTGAGTTACCAATTACTCCCGTGTAATAGGTACAAATAGGAGCCCGCCAGATTTTTCCGGCGGGCTTCATTTAATAAAATGTGTCTGGATGATTCGGTAAGAAACAGATAACTCACACAAAAAGATTCTTTGATGCGATGAAAAATAATATACGATCCACACTTTATATTAGTGCTTCATGTATCTTATTGTTAATAACCATCACAATACTCCTACATATCAATTTTAGTAAAGAAGTCTTTACCAACCTGATAATAACTTACTTCCTGTCCCAATATATCTGCATTTTAATGTCGAAATCAAATCAGGTGAAAAATATGCTATGTGAAGGTGACTACGAAAATAAAGGCAGTATTTATATCTAATATTATTATAAGATAGAAAATGAGCGTAATTCAAAAACTTAAACAAGTCAATCAAAATATTTGGTTTATTTTGATTTTCATTTTCGCATCAGTGTTTTATTTGTATAACATCAATTTCAGTGATATATGGATTGATGAAGCATTTACAAAAGCGTTGGTGAGACACTCATACGGAGAGATCATAGAACTTATCAGAAATGATTTCCATCCGCCGCTCTATTTTTTTGGAGTGAAATTATTCGTTTCAGTTTTTGGACTCACCGATTTTACGTTAAGATTGTTCTCTGTTTTGGGGGTTCTCGCAACAATCATATTGGTGTATATAGTTGGACAAAAAATATTTGGAAAATCCGGAACACTATATTTTTGCCTTCTAATTGTATCCCTGCCCATGTTTGCCGAATATTCGCATGAAGCAAGGATGTATACGTGGGGATCTTTCGCGGTAATCGGAACTTTTCTTTTTGTTTCCCGCTTTTTTTCATCCGGCAAGCGAATCGATTTAATATGGTGCCTGTTATTTTCGCTGATAGCCGCTTATACTCATTATTACGCATTGTTGGCGGCATTCTGGGCAAATGTATTTGTATCGATATACCTTTTAATCAAGCGAAAAAAAGAATTCAAAATACATTTGATTTACTCGCTTACAGCTTTCTTACTGTATTTACCATGGCTCAAGGTGGTATTCGGGCAAACGAAAAAAGTCGCTGCATCATTTTGGGTTCCAGCTTTAGACTGGCAATCATTATTATCATGCTTGCTCAGTCCATTTGCTCCCAAAATTTACCTCCCCCCGTTTTTACCCCTGGCGATTATTTTCTATGGATTAATATTGTGGGTAATTTACAGAAATTATATAGTCAGAATGGAAAGGCGAGGTCTCGTGCTCGGATTATCTTTATGCATGTTTTGGTGTACCATTTTAACGGCAATAATTATATCACTGCTCATGCAGCCTGTTTTATATATGCGGTATCTTTCCAATATTATTATACTCATCTTAATCCCGGTAACATTTTTTTTTACAGATACAAAAAATTACTGGATAAAGGGGATTGTTTTAGCTGTAATATTGGTTTTGGGGATTAAAATTTCGATTGATGGTTCGTTCTTTTCATTCGGACCTTACCTGCAGTCCATGAACTATATACATGAGAGATACCCTGAGATTACAAAAGTATTTCACGTGGTAGAAGTTACTACAGGTCCATTTGTAGAATACGATCATTTTGATATTCAAAACTACTGGTTCAACCCGGAATCGACAGTTTTTTATACTAATGTTGATGTTTTTGGTAATCTGGTTCAGACAGATTCGCTCGGGAAAGTGCTTCGAAAAGATGAGCTGTTTTGCCTTGCGAGTTTTCCTACAATTCCGTTTAATGAAAATAACAAGAAGCGAATCCTATCAGAATCACAATTGATAAAAGCTGATACGGTATTCGATAGCAAAATGAATCCCGGTGTTTTGATAATATTGGATATGTTGAAATATCAAGGAGCTAAAAGAAAGAATTAATTGACTGATAAACGTGAGTTAAAATAATTCAACAAAGAATAGATATTTGATTATTCAAAAAAAATTAATACCAATTACCCGGTATTTTTAATTAAAGGAGATAGAAGAATAGATGAAAAAACAAATTTTACTTTTTACAATCGTTTTATTTTCGATAAACCTCAATGCACAAAAGTTACCTTATCAAAATCCAAATTTAAATTCGGAAGAAAGAGCTAAAGATTTGATTTCAAGATTAACGTTGGAAGAAAAAGCTGGTTTGATGTGCGATGTATCCGAAGCAATTCCCCGTCTCGGAATAAAAAAATTCAACTGGTGGAGCGAAGCTTTGCATGGCCTCGCCAATAATAATAATGTAACTGTATTTCCCGAACCGATCGGAATGGCTGCTTCTTTTGATGATGAATTGGTGTATAAAATTTTCAATGCTACTTCCGATGAAACACGCGCTAAGTATAATGAATCTCAGCAAAAAGGATTAGAAAATAGACGCTTCCTTAGTCTATCGGTATGGACGCCAAATGTCAATATTTTTCGCGATCCCCGTTGGGGACGCGGTCAGGAAACTTACGGTGAAGATCCCTATTTAACTTCAAAGATGGGCATATCGGTAGTGAAAGGATTACAAGGTCCTACCGATGCGAAGTACAGAAAACTTCTTGCATGCGCTAAACATTTTGCCGTTCACTCAGGGCCGGAATGGAGCCGCCATAAAATAAATCTCAATAATATCGACCCGCGTGATTTATGGGAAACTTACTTGCCCGCATTTAAATCGCTTGTTCAGGAAGCAGATGTTCGAGAGGTAATGTGTGCTTATCAAAGATTGGATGATGAACCATGCTGCGGTAACACCCGATTGCTTCAGGATATTCTTCGATACGATTGGGGATTTAAATATCTCGTTGTTTCCGATTGCGGAGCTATAGCTGATTTTTATACAAGCCATAAAGTTTCATCCGATGCGGTTCACGCAGCCGCAAAGGGCGTTTTAGCCGGAACCGATATCGAATGCCAATGGATTAATCATACTTATAAAAGTTTACCTGAGGCTGTTGAAAAAGGATTGATAAACGAAGATGATATTATTACTCGTTTGATGCGTGTGCTGACCGGACGTTTTGATTTGGGAGAAATGGATGATGATTCTTTAGTCCCGTGGACAAAAATTCCAATGTCCATTGTTAATAATGAAGAGCATAGAAAACTTGCTTTGAATATGGCTCTTGAATCAATGACACTTCTTCAGAATAAAAACAGTATTCTTCCTTTGAGCAAATCAGTTGAAAAGATTGCTGTAATTGGTCCAAATGCCGATGATAAACCAATGCTATGGGGAAATTATAACGGGACGCCGATAAGAACAATTACAATCCTGGACGGCATAACTTCAAAACTTTCAAATGATAAAGTTGTTTATGATAAGGGATGCGACCTTGTAGAAGATAAAGTAACACAAAGCTATTTTTCGCAATGTTCTATTGACGGCAAAAAAGGATTTAAAGCTACTTACTGGAATAACAAAGATCTTATCGGTGATGTTATTACATCACAACAGATAGAAAATCCTATTAAATTAACTACTGCCGGGCAACATGAATTCGCATCCGGAGTGAAACTCGAAGGATTTTCGGCTAAATATGAATCCGAGTTTATTCCAATAGAGACTGAAGAAATAGTTTTCAAATGTGGAGCTACGGGACATTTTGAATTGTTGGTGAACGGCAATTCAATAATTAAGTATGATAACTGGAGAACACTTCCATCAAGACATCCGTATAAAGTTGAAAGCGGTAAGAAATATAAAATTGAAATCATATATGCACAGTTGAATGATTGGCAGGCAAACATCGAATTTAATTTCGGTAAAGAGGTAGATGTTGATTATACAGATCTTATAAAAAAATTAACGGGGATTAATGTTGTTGTATTTGTCGGCGGTCTTTCGACTCAACTTGAAGGTGAAGAAATGCCGGTATCATACCCGGGCTTCAAAGGCGGCGACCGCACAGATATTGAACTTCCTTCTGTTCAGCGCAATTGCTTAAAAGCATTGAAACATGCAGGGAAAAAAGTCGTTTATATAAATTGTTCCGGCTCTGCAATTGCTCTAACTCCCGAAACTGAAAGTTGCGATGCAATACTTCAAGCCTGGTATGGCGGCGAATCCGGCGGACAAGCTGTTGCCGATGTTTTATTCGGCGATTTTAATCCTTCGGGAAAACTGCCAATTACTTTTTATAAGAACTCACAACAATTACCTGACTTCGAAGATTATTCCATGAAAAGTCGCACTTACCGTTATATGTCCGACCCGTTATTTCCGTTTGGTTTTGGATTGAGTTACACTACCTTCTCGATTGGCGAAGCAAAGTTGAGCACAACATCTATAAAGGAAAACGAATCGGTTGAAGTTACAATCCCGGTATCAAATACAGGTAAACGTGATGGGATAGAAATTGTGCAAGTATATGTGCGAAAGGTAAACGATACGGACGGACCAATAAAGACTTTAAAAGGATTTCAGAGAGTAAATGTTGCTGCAGGTAAAACCGATCAAGCTGTTATCAACTTGCCGTATTTGTCGTTCGAATTTTTCGATAGGGCGAGTGGTGAAATGACAATAACTGCAGGCGAGTACGAAGTTTTTTACGGAACAAGTTCCGACGCAAAAGATTTGAAGACGCTAAAAATCACAGTTCTATAAAGGATCTAATATGAAAATGTTCAATAATCTTATTATTCTGGTATTCGGCATCTTTGTTGTCTCGGTGGTTCAAGGCTATTCTGATTCGTCAGATGGTACTGCCAACGGTTCAACGGCCAACGATACTACCCGCAGCATCGCACCTTACTTCACACAGGCTGCGTCATCCCCAAAAGCACCGGATGCTGAAGGTTTTCTACAGCGCTGGTTGCTTCTCGAACCAATTGACAAACCAAACCGTAGTAATACCGTGTTTGTTGATAGCTATATCCGGGATGCCTTTAATTCCGAGTACTTTCCAAACCAATTCACCGTTGTTCCGCATGACGGCGATAAGGTTAAAGTTGGAGATCAGGAACTCACATGGCATGCACTGGATGCAACAAAATTCAACGTCAAACTCTTTCGCTTTGCTTATGGCTTTAACAAGCAGTTATACGGCGTTTTATTCTGGGCAGTTACCGTTGTAAACAGTCCGCGCGAGATGAAGAACGTTCGCATGGCTGTCGGCTCTAATTCGGCATCAATGTGGTGGCTCAACGGAGAAGAAGCCTTAATCCTCTCCGGTGATCGTCGTATGGTTATGGATGATTGTGTATCCAAACGCATCACACTTAAAAAGGGTCGGAACGTTATTCGCGGCGCTATTATTAACGGACCCGGCATGAGTGATTTCTGTGTCCGTTTTATCGATGAAAATGGTGAACCAATAAAGGATCTCGCTATAAATTTAGAATAAAATATAAAATTAAATCTTGTCATACTTATGATATTAATATATTTGTTATCGGAGGTTTTATGAAGTTTCATTATTTAACAACAGCGGTTACCGCGTTGTTTTTTCTTTGTTTGTCTGGTTTGACGATAGCACAGGCAGGCAAACCATATATTCACGATCCATCTACCATCACACTGTGCGATGGCAAGTATTACACTTTCGGCACAGGCAGTGGAGGCTTAATTTCCGACGATGGTTGGATTTGGAACGGCGGGGCTATTCGCCCCGGAGGTGGAGTTGCACCTGATGTTATCCATATTGGTGACCGCTACTACGTAACATATGCTAAAGGCGGCGGCGGATTAGCCGGCGGACACGCAAGCAACGTTTATGTTATGTGGACTAAAACACTTGATCCCAATTCCCCTGACTTTGGATTTCATGACGAAGACAACATCGTCGCGTCATCCGATGGAGTTGAAGATTGCGATGCAATTGACTCTGCTTTCCTGCTTGATCCGACTGACGGCAGACTTTGGTTAAGTTATGGAACTTACTATGGTTTTATTCGATTAGTCGAATTGGACCCTAAAACTGGCAAACGTGTTGAGGGTAATAAAGCTATTGATATCGCGATAGATTGCGAAGCAACGGCAATGTTATATCGCGAAGGCTGGTATTATCTGTTTGGCACTCACGGCACATGTTGCGACGGAGCCAATTCTACTTATAACATCCGCGTTGGTCGTTCGAAGAAAGTGACGGGCCCTTACCTGGATAATGTGGGCAGAGACATGCTGAAAGGCGGAGGTAAATTAGTTGTTGCAGCCAGTGGTACCTTTATGGGTCTAGGTCACTTTGGTTTATTAGACTTAGGCGGAGATGTTCAAAAAATGTCATGCCATTATGAAGCAGACCTTGAACAGGGTGGTCGTAGTGTACTTGGCATTCGTCCGCTACTTTGGAAAAACGGATGGCCTGTTGCGGATGATAACTTCAAGGAAGGTGTATATCAAATTCAATCCGAACGGAGTGGTTACGCTCTTGAACTCGCTGTTGATTTTGTAAGAATGCCCCGTACAACCAGGGGATTTTTTGGTCGCGACGATAATGAACCGGTTAAACCGGTTGCTTCCCAAAGTCTTGCTGAAGATTCAGCGGTTTGGCCTGATGGTAATATAGAGGTTCGTATGGGTGATTTTATGGTTCGCCCACATCAAAAATGGAGAATAACTCCGGTTGCAGATGCTGGTGGTTATCCAGGTTCACCATACTTTAAAATTACTGTGGATAGTACTGATCGTGCCTTGGCTGCTACAGCTGATGCAGAGGTTTTCACAGTTCCCAAATTTACGGGAGCACCCGAACAACTCTGGCGCATTGATGAGTTAATTGACGGCACTTACAGAATTATGCCCAAGGTTGTACCAAATTCCAAAGAACCCTTAGCCTTGGTTGCTGTTGGCGATTGTACACCAACTCTTGCTAAGTTCGATCCAAAGAGCGACAACTCTAAATGGAATTTTAAAAAGCCGTGAAATTGATTGAGCAAATAATCGGCACTTTAATAATCGCCGGGTGTATCTCGCCTGCGTTTATTTCATCGTGTGACTATTATGTACGTAAATGTTCAATAAGTTCATAGAGGATCCAAATTATGAAAAAATTAGTTTCTATATTATTTGTTATTTTGATGTACAATATTTCACCGGCTCAATTTTCCGGTGTAATGCGCGGTCAAAAGGAAGAACCGCTTCCCGAAGGATTTAAACCCGCTTCGACAAATACATTTTTAGCGCAGTATCCGGCTGTTAATGCTCAGACCCGCCAGGCAATGTTTAAAGTCTTTGCGCCGTATGCGCAGATTGTTCAAGTTGATTTATGCAACAAAAAATACAACATGACAAAAGAGGAAAAAGGTATTTGGTCATGTACTTCCGACCCTCAAGTTGTGGGATTCCATTACTACTCAATCTTAATCGACAGCGTTGCGGTAATGGATCGGAATACTGAAGCGTATTTCGGCAGTAACTGGGAATCTTCCGGAATTGAAATACCCGAAGGTTCTGAAGGCGATTATTACAGGTTCAACAGAGATATTCCTCACGGGCAGGTTCACTCTATTTATTATTGGTCGGATATTAATGGAATTGAACGTCATATCAATGTTTACGTGCCTGCGGAATATGAACAAAACCCTGACAGAAAATATCCTGTGCTGTATCTTGTCCACGGTTGGGGCGAAGATGAAAGCGGATGGTCGGTTCAAGGACACATGGCAAATATTATGGACGGATTAATTGAAGCGAAAAAAGCTGTGCCGATGATTGTTGTTATGCCGAGCGGCGATATTAAAACTAATTCGGATGTGCGCACCGCTTCCGGTGATGTAACTGAAATTTTTGCCAAAGACTTGATTCCTTTTATCGATAAAACATTCCGCACTTATACCGACAAAGAACACAGGGCAATGGCTGGCCTATCACGCGGCGGTTTCCAAACTTGTGCCACTGTCTTTAACAACATGGACAAGTTTGCATGGATGGGAACATTCAGCGGATTCTTTTTGGGGATGCCGAGTAGAAACGACGGAACCCCTCCGCCCGATATGAAGACAACAATTGAAACTGCATTCAACGGCGTTTTCAAAGATGCCGGCGATTTCAACACGAAGATGAATTTGCTTTTCATCAGCACCGGAACTGAAGAACGCATGCCGAAGGAGGCCGTTGAAGCATTAAAGGAACATGGAATTATAAATATCGTTTACCACGAATCGCAAGGTACCGCGCACGAGTGGCTTACCTGGCGAAGAGCTTTGAACGATTTTGCACCGCGGATATTTAAATAAGAATGACGGTTGGCATATTCATATTTGTTTGTATGTTCAATTGTGCTAAAGAATATTAACCGTTTAGATAAGGAAATATTATTATGAAAAAAATAGTCTTTTTGTGTGCTGCTTTTGTAGTTATCGGTTTGTTATCAACGGCATCGGCGCAGACGGTTGAAAAGAAAAAACTTGTTCCCACGGTTACAATACCGGCGCCGCCGGGTTCAAAAGGATTTGGAATGCCCTCTACAAATAGCGGAAACACGCAAGTACAAAGGAGAAGATGGGTAAGTCCGAGCGTAACCGAACCGCGTGAAATTGTTTCGACTCCTTTTGATTCACTTATAATGAGCGACCCGTTTATATTCCCCGACAAAAATACTGAGACATATTACCTTACGAGCAGCGGCGGTAATATTTACAAAAGTAAGGATTTAAAAACATGGACAGGTCCTTACGGAGCTTTTGATGTTGCAGGCACGTGGATGGAAGGACTTATGTTTGTTGCGGCTGCCGAGATTCACGAAGTTAACGGAAAATATTATTATGCTGCAACCTGGACTGACAGGAATGATCTTGTTGATGTAGTTCCACGCAGATATAACGTTCACCGTAATCAAACGCAGATTTTAGTTTCCGATAAACCCGAAGGACCTTATAAACCTTTAAATCCCGATCCGCAATATGATTATCTCTACCATGATTGGGATGTTATTGACGGAACAATCTGGTACGAAGACGGGACTCCTTATTTTGTATTTGTTCATGAATGGACTCAAATTATTGATGGCACAATGGAATACGTTAAACTTTCCCCGGATTTGAGTGAAAGAATTTCAGAGCCCGTATGTCTCTTCCGTGCAAGTGAAGCGTCCTGGGCACTTGAGATGGTTGGCAACGGCGAAATGACTTTCGGAATGAAACTGCCGGGATGGGTAACAGACGGTCCCCAGCTTTTCAGAACAAAGACCGGAAAATTGGGAATGCTATGGGCGACATGGGGAGCTAAAAGGTATTTACAAGGCGTTGCCTATTCTGAATCCGGTACTATTGACGGTCCCTGGATACAGGAAGATAAACCATTGAAAGACGATAACTCGGGACACGGGATGTTGTTCACTACATTTGAAGGGAAAAGACTTTTTGTAGTACATCATGCCGAAGGCGACGGACCACGTAAACCTCAGTTTTACGAAATTGACGATTCGGGAGATAAACTTGTGCTTGGTCCGAGATATCGTCCTTAATCAATTGCGAAATGAAATTAGTGAGAATATTTTAAAAATATTGGAAGTCAACAAATAAAATAATAACTAATAATTATTGTGAATGGAGTGAATATGAAAACTAGTATTTCAATTCTGATGTTGTTGGTTCTTTGCTTTGCGATTAATGCTCAAATCCTCGATGGCAAATGGAAAGGCAATATGTCCACGCCGAACGGAGATTTCGAACTTACTTTTACATTCAAAGTAAACGAGGCGTCGTTGAGCGGTGATGTTGAATCCCAGATGGGAACACTGCCGATTGAAAACGGAAAAGTGAACGAAACTGATTTTACATTTGATGTTAATGTTAACGGGCAGGTTATAAACCACACCGGTAAATTGGAAGGTGATGTTGTAAAACTTAGTTTCCCTATGGCGGAACAGCCAATGGAATTAACTCGTGTGGTTGAAAAATCCAAGATTGATGGCATATGGATTGGAAAAACCAGCAGTCCGCAGGGCGAGATGGAAATTACATTTACATTTATTGTGAATGGCGGCAAACTTACTGGTAAGAATTCTTCCGCTATGGGTGAAATCGATTTAACTAACGGAGTTGTAAACGGAAATGATTTTTCATTTGATGTTGAATTACAAGGAATGAAAATCGTTCACAACTGTAAATATCTCGCTGATGATACTATTGATATGAAAGCGGTAGTTATGGATCAGGAAATGCCGATGAAATTAACAAGAGTAACTCAATAAAATCAAAAATAAAATTCTGGAATATAAAAGTTCGGGTTTGTTAAATATTACACCGGACGGAAATTGTTAAAATAATTTAGAGAACTACAATGAAGAATAGATTTTTACTACTAGTATTGTTTGGAGTGATTATTTCCAACGTCAAAGTTTTTTCGCAGGATCCGAACTTTTATATCTTCCTTTGTTTCGGACAGTCAAATTCTGAAGGCTTTCCCGGTATTGAAGAGCAGGATAAATTAAATATCGATGACCGCTTCAGGGTAATGGCGGCTGTTGATTTCCCGCAGCTTGATAGAAAAAAAGGGAATTGGTATAATGCCGTTCCGCCGTTGTGCAGACCCTCATGCGGAATTAGTCCTGCCGATTATTTTGGACGAACTATGGTTGCCAACCTTCCGGATAACATCAAAGTGGGAGTTGTAAATGTTTCCGTAGCCGGATGCAAAATCGAATTGTTCGATAAAGACAATTTTCAAACATATGCCTCAACCGCGCCTGCATGGATGACTAATATAATCAAAGAATATAACGGCAATCCGTATCAGTATCTTGTCGATGTTGCGAAGATGGCGCAGATGGAAGGCATAATCAAAGGTATTCTTTTGCATCAGGGCGAATCAAATCCGAACGACAGCACATGGACTTTGCAGGTTAAGAAAATTTACAACGATCTAATAAATGATTTAAATCTCAACGCGAATTCGGTTCCGTTACTTGCCGGCGAGACAGTAAATTCCGACCAGGGCGGCGCTTGCGGAGCGATGAATCAGATTATTGCTAAGCTGCCGGAGGTTCTGCCAAACTCGTACGTTATTTCTTCAAAAGGATGCGCTTCCAGACCGGATCATTTACATTTCAAACCCGAAGGTTACAGAAAACTTGGAGCGAGATACGCAACAAAAATGCTTTCAATTTTAGGATATGAATTACCCAAACCCGAACCGGTAAAAGTTGAAGAAGGATTGTTACAAGGAAAGTTCGAAGATGGGTTGACTGTGTATAAAGGTATCCCGTTTGCTGCACCGCCTATTGGTGATCTCCGATGGCGCGCTCCTCAACCTGCCGCGAGATGGGAAGGTGTAAAGCAAGTCACTGAATTTGCTCCGACTCCCATACAAGCTTGGGGTTCTTCATCAGGCCAAAGCGAGGATTGCCTGTATTTAAACGTTTGGACACCTGCAAAATCCGCAGACGAAAAAATCCCGGTTCTTGTATGGATTTACGGCGGAGGATTCAACGGCGGCTCAACTTCCGAACCGAATTACAGCGGAGAGAATCTTGCTGAGAAGGGAGTCGTACTTGTAAGTATCGCTTACCGCGTCGGTCATCTCGGATTTTTGGCTCATCCTGAATTGAGCGATGAAAATCCCAATCATGTTTCCGGCAACTACGGACTTTTGGATATGATTGCCGGTCTTCAGTGGATTCAAAAAAATATTGCAGCGTTCGGCGGCGATCCGAATAAGGTAACAATTTTCGGTGAGTCGGCTGGAGGAATTGCTGTCAGCATGCTATGCGCATCGCCATTGGCAAAAGGATTATTCCATGGCGCTATCTCTCAAAGCGGCGGTTCATTTGGACCTTCGCGCCCGACAACGTATCCCGGCGAGAATATGAAACTGCTGAAGGTCGCCGAACTCGACGGGCAGTCTTATGTTCAAAGCGCCGGAGTTACGTCGATTGCAGAATTAAGAAAACTAACATCCGATAAATTACCGAAAGGCGGTTTCGGCAAAGGTATGGCATGGCCTATTGTTGACGGTTATGTGATTCCCGACGATCAATACAAACTTTATGAAGCGGGCAAGTTTAACGACTTACCGATTTTGGTTGGTTATAATTCCGATGAAGGCTTGAGTTTCAGTCCGCCTAAAACGCCGGAAGATTATTTAACCGGAGTAAAAACACGTTACGGAAAATTTGCCGATGATCTTATCAAGGCTTATCCTGTTGGCGAGAACATTGTTCCTAAAACCGCCCGCGATTTAGCGCGTGATGCAGCGTTCGGCTGGCAAACGTGGAGCTGGGCGCGACTTCAATCTAGAATGGGAAAGTCCAAAGCGTTCTATTATTATTTCGATCAGCACCCGGAATACCCGGAAGATTCGCCACGATACGGATATGGTTCTCCACATGGTCAGGATGTCTCGTATGTTTTTAAACATCTAAATACATCGGATCCTCAAATCTCAAAAACCGATTTTGATATTTCGGAAGCTATGGCTACCTACTGGACAAACTTTGCTAAGTATGGAGATCCAAACGGTGAAAGAATTCCAAGCTGGCCTGCTTTCAGCGATGAAAATCCGGTGGTGATGTACTTCGGTCAAACTCCGCACACCGGACCGGTTCCGAGTTCCGAATCACTTAAGGTTCTTGATGAATATTTCAAATGGAGAAGAACACCCGAAGGTGAAGCGTGGGCAAAATAATTTCGAAAACCGGACACATACTGAAACTAAATAAACTCAGTACTTGATTGAAAAAAGCTTTAAGGAAATAATGAAAAAAATATTACTGATTCTTTTTCTCTTTTCTCATTTAATCGTTTACGGGCAATTTCCCGATTTAGCCAAAATCCCTCCAATGGGATGGAATTCATGGAACGCTTTCGGTTTGGATATTAATTCAAAAATCGTAATGTCGGTGGCTGATTCAATGGTTAGTAAAGGTCTTGCGGCTGCGGGTTATGAATATATAGTAATCGATGACGGTTGGCAAATTGATCGTGATAAAGACGGGAAAATCATAGCCGACTCAACCCGCTTCCCCGAAGGTATAAAATACCTTGCGGATTATATCCATTCAAAAGGATTAAAGTTTGGAATTTATACCTGTTGCGGCACAAAAACATGTGGCGGACTTCCCGGCAGTTATGGTTACGAAGCCATTGACGCAAAAACTTATGCAGAGTGGGGAGTGGATTTTATAAAGGAAGACTGGTGCAATACAGATGGATTAGATACGCGAACGCAATACAAAGTTATGAGCGACGCCATAAAAGCAACCGGCAGGCCGATTCTGTTAAGCCTTTGCGAATGGGGTATTTCATGTCCATGGGAATGGGGAAAAGGTATTGGCGCTATGTGGCGTACCACCAACGATATTCAAGATTGTTTTGATTGTGTAAGGAATTGGGGCGGAATGGGCTGGGTGCCAATTCTGGAAAAAAATGTAAACCTGGCTCCTTACGCGGGACCGGGTCACTGGAATGACCCCGATATGCTTGAAGTCGGCAACAAAGCGTTAACTCCTATAGAATGCCGTTCACATTTTTCTATGTGGTGTATGCTGGCGGCGCCTCTTATAGCGGGTAACAACATCAGCACAATGAATGATACAATAAGAGATATACTCACGGCTCCTGAAATTATTGCAATCGATCAGGACTCTCTCGGTATCCAGGGAACCCGAATAAAGAACGACAACGGATTGCAAGTTTGGCAGAAGCCGCTTAGTGACGGTTCGATTGCAGTTGCATTGCTTAACGTGACAAAATCTTCTGCCCAAATGTATGTTACGTTTGAAGATATAGGTTTTAAAAAAGGCGTTGCAAGCAGTGTACGAGATTTATGGGAAAGAAGAGATCTTTCTGCAATTGAAGACGCATTTAAAACCGAAGTAAAACCTCATGATGTAGTTGTGGTAAAAATAAAAGGTGAAAAAGCTTCAGCTTCAGAACTGAAGTTCGAGCAAACTTCGATGGAGATAAACGCGGGTAATCATAAATTGATTCGGTTAAATGTTACCCCGTCAATAACTCCGGTGAGCATCTCCTGTTCCGACGAAGAAGTTGTAACTATTTCATTAGCAGGATTAAACACGTATAAACTTTCGGCAAAGGCAGAAGGTAATTGTGAATTAAAAGCTTCAACGAAAGATGGAAAATTAATAGCTTCTTGCAATGTGCGCGTTCTGCCTTCCAGCATTCCTGCTCCTTGGGAAATGAACGATATAAGAAATGATAGAGCTTCGGCAACGTATAAGAACGGCGTCTTTTCTATTGAAGGAAACGGCGCTGATATCTGGGGTGCTCTTGATCAGTTTGTGTTTTTAAATAGAGAAGTTAATAGGAACACAATCATATCGGCAAGGATTCTTTGCCAATCTAATACAGACCCATGGGCAAAATCCGGATTGATGTTTAGGGAGAGTGCGGATCCAAACAGTAAATTTTTAATGGTGGCAATTACACCCGGGAATGGAATAACATTGCAATGGCGCGAAACTACTGGCGGTATTTGTAATAAAAAAGATTTTAGTTCAACTCCTTTTCCATTCTATTTGAAATTATCTAAAAACGGTTCAGTATTCAGCTCATACAAATCTGCTGATGGAGAACAATGGGAATTATTAGGAGATATTACCCTGAACGGACCGTTCGCTGAATCATGCCTGGTTGGTATGGCGGTTTGTTCACACAGCAGTCACATGCTGAATCTATCTGAATATGATAACGTGATTGTTGAACCATTAACTGAGAATAAGCATTGAAATGTTTTGGCAGAAAAATTTACAGTAACAATAATTAATAAAAGAAAACAAACAATGAAAAGAATATTACAACTTTTTGAAGTTATCTTTTTTGCAGCGATATTATCTTTCGCAGCTCATGCTCAAAATCCAATCATTCAAACTAATTACACTGCCGACCCGGCGCCAATGGTTTATAACGATACGGTATTTCTTTACACCGGTCACGATGAGGATGATGCATTCGGATTTAAAATGCAAAATTGGCTGCTATATACATCAACCGATATGGTGAATTGGACCGACCACGGAGTTGTGGCTTCTTTAAAAGATTTTAAGTGGGTAAACAACGACAATGGTGCTTGGGCTTCTCAATGTATTCATCGTAACGGAAAATTCTACCTATACTGCCCTATGCCCAATGGTGTGGGTATAGGTGTGTTGGTTTCCGACAGCCCTTATGGACCATTCAAAGATACTATAAGTAAGCCGTTGGTTAAGAATGGTGTACACGACATAGATCCGACCGTATTGATTGACGATGATGGACAAGCTTACATGTACTGGGGAAATCCCAAAGTATATTACGTGAAGCTGAACGATGACATGATTTCTTACTCGGGCGATATTATTCAAGAACCTACGACACCCAGAAACTATCAGGAAGGGCCATGGATATGGAAACGAAACGGACATTATTATTTGGCGTATGCTTCTACCTGTTGCCCCGAAGGCATTGGGTATGCAATGAGCAATTCCCCGACCGGACCATGGGAATATAAAGGAATGATTGTCGATGCCTCTGAAAAGACACGTGGCAACCATCCGGGCATTATTGAATACAAAGGGAAATGGTATTGCTTTGGGCATAGTTACGACTTGTTGAAACTGACCACATCCAAATTTTATGAACGTCGCTCAGTAGATATGGATGAAATAGAGTATAACCCCGATGGCATAATACAAAACCGCCATTATTGGTCTGATGAAGGTGCTAAACAAGTTGGTACACTAAATCCATTCAAACGTGTTGAAGCCGAAACAATGGCTTGGAGCGAAGGGGTCAAAACAATGTTCGAAACGGAATGGGAAGGAAGTTTCGAGTGGGACAAAGGGAAAAAGATTGCAGATCGTTTGTTTTTAACTTCAATCCACAATGGTGATTACACCATGGTAAAAGGTGTAGATTTTTCAGAAGGTGTTACATCGGTTGATGTTAGCGTCGCTTCTTTGTATGGCGGGAAAATTGAAATTCATACCGACAAAATTGACGGGCCAATATTGGGAACAATTGGCGTAACTACTTCCGGTGAAGGCGGTATTTGGAGAACAATTACTGCACCTGTTAAAAACATCAAAGGTGTTCACGATTTGTTCTTTGTGTTTAGGGGAGAAAAAGATTTGTTCAACTTCGATTGGTGGATATTTTCTAAATAGAAATTTGTTGCAGTACTGTGGTACTTTTTTAAATGACGCTTATATTATAATATCATTAAGTAATTTGAACTAAATAATAGATGAGGAGCTTTGTGAAAAGATTTTTTTTATTCAATCTGATTATGGCGTACTTTTCTGTTTTTATCAATGCACAGGATGTTAGAATATCTGCAATACCATATATAATGCAATTTGAAAACGAAGTACTTGATTATTCAATAGTTGATTGGGATCATCTTAAAATGGTAGCCCCTGCAAAGACTGATTTGTATATAACATCGGATGGTGGATAATGGTCTCAGATAAGAAAAAAGATTGTTTTGATAAACCAAATAAACGCATAATTAAGAAGACAAATTCTTTGTTGTTTTAAACTTATCATAATAAAATGATGAGATATTGTTTTCAAAAACCGAGGTACATATGAATAGAATACTAACGGCAGCTTTTATCCTTGTTATATCTTCATTTACTAGTGCACAAAATGTTGTCGTTGATTCTCCAAATAAGAAAATAAACATTGCACTCTACAACCAGGGAAATAACGATTTTGGGAAATGGTATTTGAAAATAAACTACAAAGAGAGTAACAAAAATTGCGAAGTGATACCTCAAATTAATCTTGGATTATCACGAAGCGATCTGGATTTTTGTGATAAGCTCCAATTTATTAAAGCAGTCAAACCACTTTTAATAAAAGAACAATACAGCGCTTTGCACGGCAAACGTGCTCAGTGCAATAATTCAGCCAATGAAATTGTTGTAACATTTGAGAATCCCGGCAAGATTAAATTAAATTTAATTATCCGGGCATATAATGACGGCGCAGCATTTCGATACGAGTTTCCCGAAAAGAGTGGCTCTTTTCTAATAAAGGATGAACTGACTTCATACACAATTCCAGAAGGTGCAAAACGATGGATGGAAAAGTGGGACCTTGGAAACGAAGCGTTATATACTTTTATAAAAGATGAAAATGTTCAGCAATCATGGTCTTATCCGGCACTCTTTAATTCTCCCGATTCTACTTGCTGGTATCTGATTCACGAGGCAGATGTGAACCGAAATTATTGTGCTTCAAAACTTAGCAATGTTGAAAATAAATCCGGCTATAAAATCACTTTTCCAGACCCCGGTGATGGCGAAGGGGAATCACAGCCAACAATAAGGCTTCCGTGGAAGTCACCCTGGAGGGTAATTATAATTGGCAGTCTCGCCGATATCGTTGAATCGACACTGGTTGACGATGTTAGTCCGCCTTCTGTTATTACTAAAACAGACTGGATTAAACCCGGTAAAGCATCATGGAATTACTGGTCGAATAATCACGGCACCAAAGATTATAAAACAGTATGTGAATTTGCAGATTTGGCAGCGGCTATGGATTGGCCATATACACTTCTCGACTGGGAATGGGATCAGATGGGTAACGGCGGAAATCTGGAAGATGCATTAAAGTATATTATTTCTATTGGTGTTAAACCTTTAATGTGGTATAACTCAGGTGCATTTAAATGGGTACAAACTACTCCCCGCGACCGAATGCTTACACATGAGAACCGTATCAAGGAATTTGCCAAACTAAAAAAACTTGGAGTTGTTGGCGTAAAAATAGATTTCTTTTTAAGCGAGAAACAAGAAATGATTAAATACTATCTTGATATTCTCGATGACGCAGCACAGTACGAAATGATGGTTTATTTTCACGGTTGTCTTGTTCCAAGGGGTTGGTCGCGTACTTACCCTCATCTGATGACGTACGAAGGAATAAGAGGCGCCGAGTGGTATAACAACGGTCCGGAGTTTACAACAACAGCACCGGAACATAATACCACAATTCCTTTCACAAGAAATGTAGTTGGCGCTATGGATTACACACCCGTAACTTTTACTAATTCTCAATTCCCTCATATTACATCTTACGGGCATGAACTTGCACAAAGTGTAGTTTTTGAATCAGGTATACAACATATGGCCGATCGCCCGGCCGGGTATTATGAATTGCCGGATGCGGCCAGAACCTTTTTAAAAGAAGTTCCTAACGCCTGGGATGATACAAAACTGATAGATGGTTATCCCGGAAAGGATGTTTTCATTGCCCGACGGAAAAATAATACATGGTACATCGGTGGATTAAATTCCGAAAAAATTGAGAAGAACAAAACTCTCAAATTCGATTTCTTGACTGATGATGTAAAATATAAATTAACATTAATAGCAGACGGTAAACATGATGAGGATTTTTCTACAAGCTATTTAGTTGTTGATAAGTTTAGTTCTGTTAGCGTTAAAATGCTGAGACGCGGTGGTTTTGCAGCGTTATTGAAACCAATTGAATGATCTGGAATTCTAAATTGAGGATATAATGAAATTCAAATACTTACTTATAGTTTTTCTGTTCCCCTTTATTTGCCAGGGTCAGGCTGTGATAAGTTTTAACCAGCTTAAAGATAGAATAGAGGTTAATTTATCGGACGGGACGCTTTGTATTTTACCATTAACAGAAAGCGCCGTAAGAATCAAATTTTACAAAGATGATGAGCTAAAGCTGCCTGAACTTATATTTAATTCAAATATTGCTATACCAACATTTAAGGTTACGGATTCATTTTCAAAAATAGAAATTAAAGTGAGAAAAGTTACTGTAATTGTAGATAAGCAAACCGGCAAACTATCATTTGCAGATAATACCGGGAAAATATTTCTGAACGAAAAAGCAAGCAGTCGGAAATTAATTCCCGATTCTGTTATGGGCGAATCGTGCTTTATTACTGAACAAAGTTTTGAATCGCCAAAGGACGAATATATTTTTGGATTGGGGCAGTTTCAGGACGGACATTATAATTTGAAAAACATAACCCGCCGTTTAACACAGGTCAATTCTCAAATCTCATTACCGTTTATTTATTCAAGCAAAGGATACGGTTTGCTCTGGCATCAATATGGACTTACCGATTTTAATCCGGCAGACAATTTTGTAACTCTCGAAAAACAAGAGCAATCAACTGCCGGCGACAACCAAATGGCAGAAGTTACTACAACTTCAGGTACGCAAAAAGTTTCGCAAAACCAATCGTTGTACATCGGAAAATTTAAAGTTCCTGAAGATGGAGTCTATTCAATATTTCTTGATTTGGGAGATATGGATAATCGCCAATATGTTGTCATCGACGGAAAACCATGCATCGACATAAGCAATTTTTGGCTGCCTCCTACCACAAGTGCGCTCATAGAGTTAAAAGCCGGAGAACACCAGGTACAGTTGGTTTGTAAATCGAGTAATATACCCAAGCTGTCGTGGAAGCTTACAGAAAATGCAACCACTTTCCTTTCCCCAAACGCCAAGCTGCTTGATTATGTTGTGTTTTACGGCCCTTCAGCCGACAGTATAATTACTACATACAGGAATCTCTCAGGGAATGCGCCGATGTTTCCTCTTTGGGCATATGGTTTCTGGCAATGCCGCGAACGCTACACTTCGGGTTCGCACTTGGTTGAAACTGTAATAGAGTTCCGTAAAAGAAATTTACCGATGGATGTAATTGTGCAGGACTGGCAATATTGGGGTGACAACGGATGGGGCGTTCCGCAGTTCGATGAAACCAATTATTCCAATCCGGCAGGTTTTATCAAAGAGTTACACGATTTAAATGCGCATTTTAATATTTCGATTTGGTCAAACCCCGATAAGAATTCGGAAATCGGTAAGCAGTATGTAGTCAAAAACCGTTTTATTCCTAATACCAAATGGTTGGATTATTTCAATCCTGAAACAAGAAAAGAATATTGGAATACCTTAAAAGATAATTTATTTACATACGGTGTCGATTCGTGGTGGATGGATGCCACCGAGCCCGAAAACGATGCGCTGAAAGGGACGCAAACTCATCTCGGGGTCGGCGACTTTTACCGCTTAACTTACCCTTTATTTGTAAGCCAGGCTGTTTATGAAGGACAACGCGAAACAACTTCTGAAAAGCGTGTATGCATTCTAACACGTTCAGCATTTCTTAGTCAACAAAAATACGGAATCATAAACTGGTCGGGAGATATTGGCGGAAACTGGGATTCCTATAAACGCCAGATTGTTGCCGGATTGAATTATTGTATCACAGGTTTGCCTTATTGGACGACAGACATTGGTGGTTTTTTCCGTCCGGGTCAATCACAATACACTGATGAAAATTTTCATGAGCTACTGACTCGCTGGTTTCAGTGGGGCGCATTTAATCCAATCTTTCGTATTCATGGTTACCAGAGTGAAACTGAACCGTGGAAGTTCGGAAAGCAGGTTGAAGAGAACATACGTAAAATGTTGGAGCTGCGTTATCGGTTACTGCCATATATTTATTCCGAAGCATGGCAGATTACTAAAAAAGGATCTACAATGATGCGTCCAATGATTATGGATTTTAACGGAGATACTTCTGCGGTAAACCATCCGTATGAATATATGTTCGGGAAAGCATTTCTTGTAGCTCCGGTTACAGAACCAAAAGTTGATGTGTGGAATGTATATTTACCCGAATTGACTACATGGTACAACTTCTGGACAGGCAAACGCTTTGACGGAGGTCAGAGAATAAATACCGAAGCGCCACTTGATAAAATTCCTCTCTTTGTTAAGGCCGGTTCCATAATTCCGTTTGGACCAAAGGTTCAATATGCAAACGAAAAGAAATGGGAAAACCTTGAAATACGAATTTATCCCGGCGCCGATGGTGAGTTTACATTATACGAAGACGAAAATGACAATTATAATTATGAGAAAGGAATTTATTCTACAATAAGATTTAATTGGAACGATGCGAAAAAAACTTTAACAATCGAAGCAAGAAAAGGGAAATATCCCGGTCTACTCAAAGAATATAAATTTAATATCGTAAGGGTTTCGAAAAACAATGGTGTAGGATTGGATACTGTTGAAGAGTATAATAAAGAAGTAACCTATAATGGAAAAAAAGTTATGGTTAACCTGTAAAGAACAAAAATGAAAACATTGTTATGATTATTCCTTTAGCAGCTGAACAAACCTTTAATGAATTGTCTATAATAGAAAAAATTATTATCGGGCAAAGAATTTAGAATTTTGAGATGATGGAAAGTCCATATGAAAGACAATAAAATATTGTGAAAAAATAATTATGAAATTTAAAATGATTTTAGTGTGGAGTATACTTGTATTAGCATCAACCTGTTTTGCGAAGGTGAGTTCGAATAATGAAGCGTCGACTGATAGTGCTGTTACCCGTACTTTTCGTTATACTAATCCGATCACACGGGATACTTCTATTGCGATGCGGGATCATTGCATTATTAAAGTTGGTAAGCTATGGTATCGTACAGGTACTTCGCTACCCGTTTGGACGGGACTCAATCCCGGTGTTCGCTTGTTAGTGTCAGACGACATGATTAATTGGAAACAACATTCGTGGCTTATTGATGCTAGCAAACTGCCTCCAGATTGTCCTTATAACGGACGATTCTGGGCTCCAGAAATTCATTACATCAAAAATAAATATTGGCTTACAGTCAACAGCGGCAAAGTAACCAAAGATGATCCAAAAGGGATGAACACTCACAGCATCTGGTTATTCTCATCAGATAAAGTTACCGGCCCATATAAACTAATAAATGGTCCTTTGACACCTCAATATAATAACGATGCAACTTTATTTGAAGATGATGATGGGCAGACTTATCTCTATTGTAGTGGTAATGGACTTTTCCAAGCAAAAATTGATTTACAAACAGGAAAGCTTACAACGCCAATTCAGAAATTCCTCGATAAGAAAGAACCTGGTAATCCAGATTGGATGGTGGGAGGTATTGAAGGTCCATTCGTTATAAAAAGAGATAGTACTTATTTCATGTTTTTTTCAACTTGGACTCGCGGTTATGAAGTAGGGCTTTTGAAATCAAAATCACCACTTGGTCCTTGGGCATTAGCATGTAGTGAGCCTATTTTTGGAACTCGGAAAAAAGGATATCGTCCTGAATTGGCAATGGGTGGTGGATATGCAGATTTGAAATTTCAGGATACTCAGGACCCATATTGTGAAACAGGGCATAATTCATTATTCGAAGGACCTGATGGCAAGTTATGGAGTTCATGCCATTATATGATGTATGAAAAACGTCCATACCCTTACTGTTCGGAACTTCATTATTGGGAAAAAACTCCTCAAATGGGAATTGAGCCGGTGTTCTATAATAACGGAATGTTTTACATCGGCGGACCAACATGGACAGAACAATGCATCGAATATTGAACTATGTATTTAAATGCTTTAATATGTTCCAAAATTTCAAATGAAATTATATGTGAAAAATTATGTCAGAGAATGAAGAAGAAACTTGAGCCCAAAAGCAGTTCATTGTAAATGAATACTTTATTTAATATGGAGTATTGGTTGATAGTATTTTTGAATTACATAGTATGTAAATGAATATGATTCAACTTTCGACATTGCTAAAAAATATTTGCTGGAAATGCTAAAAATATTTTTTTATTATAAAAAGAAAATTATTCATAAAATGTTATTTCAATTCACTAAAAAAATAGAGGAGAAAAATGAACTTTTTGAAAAAAGTATTATTGGTGCTGTTCGTATTTAATACGATTTTATTAAATGCTGCAGATGATCCAAAAGAAAAAGCGAACCGGATTATTGTAAATGTTGATCTTGGCAAGGAAACCATAAGCAAATTTATTTATGGTCATTTTGCCGAACATTTGGGTAATTGTATCTACGGTGGAATTTATGTCGGCGAAAACTCTGATATCCCGAATACGCGCGGTATAAGAAATGATGTTGTGGCAGCGCTTAAAGAAATTGGTCCTTCAGTTGTGCGCTGGCCAGGGGGTTGTTTTGCGGATACATATCATTGGAAAGACGGAATAGGTCCAAAAGATCAGAGACCTTCTATTATTAATACTAATTGGGGAGGAGTAACCGAAGATAATAGTTTTGGCACTCACGAGTTTTTGGACTTTTGCGAATTGATCGGAGCGGAACCATACATTTGTGTGAATGTCGGCAGCGGTACCGTTCAAGAATCTTCGGATTGGGTTGAGTATGTAAACTCAGATGCCAAAAGTCCGATGACTGAATTGCGAAAGAAAAACGGCAGAGAAAAACCATGGAACGTGAAATATTGGGCAGTAGGCAACGAAAGCTGGGGGTGCGGAGGAAATATGACTCCTGATTATTACTCAGATTTGTATAAAAGATTTTCCACTTATATGCATGGACGCGGATTGTATCGAGTAGCAAGCGGCGGCACCGACCCGGATTTTGATTGGACTGAAACAGTATTAAAGAAAACGCAAAAATTTGGTAATTTAATTCAAGGGTATTCATTTCATTACTATACATTTTGTCACGGTTGGAATGACAAAACTTCGGCAACACAATTCAATGAAAACGATTGGTTCTACACAATGAAAAACACATTGGTTATGGAAGAACGTCTTGAAAAACATATTACATTGATGGATGAATATGACCCGCAAAATAGAATAGGTATAATGGCCGACGAATGGGGAAATTGGTTCAAAGTTGAACCCGGAACAAATCCCGGCTTTTTATATCAACAAAATACTTTGCGCGATGCTGTAACAGCCGGTCTCTATCTTGATATCTTTAACAACCACGCTCGACGGATAAAGATGGCAAACATTGCACAATTTGTAAATGTACTGCAATCGATGATACTCACAAAAGATAATCAGATTGTAAAAACTCCTACTTTCTATGTTTTTAAAATGTATAAAGTTCATCAAGATGCAACTTTACTACCAATTAATGTAACGTGTGATGAATATTCGTTTGATGGAATGACTTTACCAAGTGTAAGCGCATCTGCTTCAAAAGATAAAGAAGGAAGAATTCACATATCTCTTACCAATATTGACATGCATAAAGGTAGAAGTATTGAAGTGGATTTAAAAGGTTCCGACAATTTAACTAATGTAACCGGCGAAATAATTACTGCGCCGCATGAAAATGATTATAATGATTTTGGACAACCGGAGAAAGTTAATATCCAAAAGTTTTCGTCATTTAGTATACAGAATAATATTCTGAAAGTTGATTTACCGGCAAAATCAGTTGTTACAATTGAGTTGAAGTAATAGCTATCAACCGGATTTTTTAACAGAGGAAATTAGATTATTACATTCCTTCGAATAATAGGATATCTAATTTTCTCTAAGTTAATATTCGAAAGGAATTAAAATATATAAAGGAGGTTATCAAATGAAATTCAAGTATTTAAGTATGTTATTATCAGTACTATTGGTATGTGGAAGTACTTTTGCTCAAACGGTACAGACTGCTGCTGTTTCAGTTGAAGACTTCAAGCCTGCGACTACTAATCAGCCAGGTAAGTTGTTTCCTCAGGTCAATTCTGAGGGTCGGGTGCGTGCCAGTATTTCTGCTCCCGGGGCACAGCAAGTCCAGCTGGACATCAGCGCTGTAAAATATGATCTAACAAAGGACGAAAGTGGTGTCTGGACCGGTGACTCGAATCCCCAGGACGAAGGGTTCCACTACTACCAGCTTTGGATTGACGGGGCTGCAGTTCCCGATCCGAACAGCTTGTACTTTTACGGAGCAAGTCGTTGGGGAAGTGGTATTGAAATTCCGGCCAAAGATCAAGAATTCTACTCTCTCAAGAATGTACCCCACGGACAGATTCGTGAAAATCTCTATTTCTCCAAAAGCAACAACAGCATGCGTCGTTGTTTCGTGTACACACCGCCCGAATATGATATGAACATCACGAAACGATATCCCGTTCTGTACCTGCAGCATGGCGGCGGCGAAGACGAGACTGGCTGGCCCAATCAGGGAAAGACAAATCTCATCATGGATAATCTAATTTCCGGGGGCAAAGCCGAGCCATTTATCATCGTGATGGACAATGGAACCTGGCGTATGCCGGAAGGGGCTCGCCCACAAAAGCAAGGTGAGCGCCCAAGTGGTCCCTGGCCTCCGGAAGGCTGGGCTGACAGTTTCAAGAAGACCTTGTTGGAGGACATTATACCCATGATCGATGCCAACTATCGTACTATAGCCGATCAATCGCATCGGGCTATGGCAGGACTCTCGATGGGCGGTATGCAAACACGGGTTATCACCCTGGCAAATCCCGATGTGTTTTCATATATCGGTATCTTCAGCGGCGGCAGCATCAGTGTGGATGATGTCAACAGTGCGCCCGGTTTCAAAGAGAAAGTCAAACTCTTGTTTGTTAGCTACGGCAGCCGGGAACTTGAAAACCGCAGAGTAGGCGCAGGCGGTCCCTTTGGTGGCGACCCCAAGGTGAACACCGATGCGCTCAAAGAGGCTGGCATCAACACTCATTTCTACGTCTCTCCGCTAACGGCTCACGAGTGGCAGAGTTGGCGGCGCGCTTTACATGAATTCGCCTCACTTCTATTCAAAGACTAAAGGAGAATAATTATGAAACAGTATATAATTGGTTTAGTTTTTCTATTGGCTTTTTCAGGTTCGTTATGCTTAGCGCAGACGGACCAGCTTACGATTACGGACGACTTCAAGCCGTCGACCCTAAATCAACCCGGTCAGGAGTACCCTCAGGTCAACTCGCAAGGTTATGCGCGTTTCCGTGTTTTTGCACCCCAAGCTGATAGCGTTAAAGTTAGTTTAGGACTTGGCGGACGCGGAGGCACTACCCTCACAAAAGATGCAGATGGCTTTTGGGTAGGTGCCACGGCAGGACCTTTAGATAAAGGTTTTCACTACTACCATCTCACGATTGACGGGGGAGTTTTTAACGATCCCGGCACTTTGAACTTTTATGGTTCCACTCGTTGGGAAAGCGGCATCGAAATTCCCGCGCCGGATCAGGATTTCTATTCTCTCAAAGAAGTTCCCCATGGTAATGTGCAGCAGATTCTCTTCCCCTCAAAGAGCACCAACACTTCACGCAGAGCGTTTGTTTACACTCCTCCTGATTACGACAAAGATATGTCAGTACGTTATCCGGTACTGTATCTTCAGCACGGATGGGGTGAGGACGAAACCGCATGGAGTAACCAGGGTCACGCAAATCTAATCATGGACAACATGATCGCCGAAGGAAAGATAAAGCCTTTCATCATTGTGATGACATACGGCATGACCAACGACACCAAAATCGGTGGCTTGAGAGATTTCAAAATCGGTCCATTTCAGACAGTGCTCATCGATGAATTGATTCCTTACATAGACGCCAACTTCCGTACACTTTCCGATCAAACACATCGCGCAATGGCTGGACTATCAATGGGTGGAATGGAAACCAAGACGATCACTATGGCTAACTTAGATGAGTTTGCATACATCGGACTATTCAGCGGCGGAACATTCTCAATGGATGATGTCAATAAAACTCCCGATTTCAAGGAGAAGGTTAAGTTGGTCTTCGTTAGTTTTGGCAGCCGTGAACTTGAAGGCAATCGTGGCTTTTGGGGAGGCGACCCAAAGGCTAATGCTGAAGCGCTGAAACAAGCCGGTATTAATAGTGTTTTCTACGTTTCACCGGAAACAGCTCATGAGTTCCTAAGCTGGCGTCGCAGCTTGCGTGAATTCGCACCGCTTCTGTTTAACGATTAAGCCGATAAATACTTGAAACATATAGATATACTTATATGGTATTTTTAATAAAAGAAATCATCCCGACGGGTATTTCCCGGAAGGTTATCGATTCCAGGTAATTAGATTTGAAGGAAACAGTGTAGTAATTATTTGAAACTATTTTTATAACAGGAGTTTTATTTTTAATGAAAAATATTTTTATTTTGGTATTAGTATTGTTAATATTCTTTTGCAGTTATCTACATGCACAGGAAAATCAAAAGAATAGAGCAATAATACTAACGGATATTGAAGCCGATCCCGATGATACTCAATCGATGGTTCGGTTGCTTCTATATTCTAATGAAATCGATTTAAAAGGATTGATAGCTACAACATCTACTCACCAAAGAAATAATGTTTATCCGGAATCTATTCGTAAAGTGATTCATGCCTACGGCAAGGTTCATGCGAACCTGATGAAACATGAAGCAGATTTTCCAAATGTTGAATATCTGTTTAACCTTGTAAAGCAAGGTTTACCTTTGTATGGAATGAATGGAGTAGGGGACGGAAAAGATTCGCCGGGTTCCGAATGGATTATTAAAATTCTTGAAGAAAATGATAAGCGTCCGCTATGGGTTTGTGTCTGGGGAGGTGCCAATACACTTGCTCAGGCACTTTATAAAATCAGAAAAACAAAATCTGAAGACGAAGTTAAACTACTGATTGCCAAACTAAGAGTTTATACAATCTCTGATCAGGATGATAGCGGAATTTGGATAAGGAAAAACTTTCAAAATTTGTTTTACATTGTGAGTCCTGGCGGTTATGAACATTCGACTTGGGGTGCAATCACGGCGTATGCAACCGGTATGAACAGTGAAACAATAAGCAATAGTTGGTTAGCAAATAACATTCAACAAGGTCACGGCCCACTCGGTGCAGTTTATCCTGATGTAGCTTATGGAATGGAAGGTGACACTCCATCGTTTTTATCATTAATTCCTAACGGATTAAATGCACCGGAAAATCCCGAATGGGGTGGATGGGGAGGACGTTATGAAAAATATATACCTGACTATTCAACATTTAATTCCGGATTTACAGGAGGTGTGCCGATTGAACCTGAGACAAGGGAAATATGGACCAACGCTTTTGATAATTATACACCATATATGGAGAACAATTATGGGCGGGCGGTTCGAAGAGATACGGTTTCAATAAATAATAATAGAATTACTTTGTGGCGTTGGAGAGATGATTTTCAATATGATTTTGCCGCACGTATGGATTGGTGCACCAAGCCATATTCGGAAGCAAACCATCCGCCAGTTCCTGCCTCCGCAAATCATGAACAAATAACTGTAAAATCCGGAGAAGTATTTAGCCTGGATGACGAAGGCACAACTGATCCGGACGGGGATAATCTTAGCTATTTATGGTTTCAGTATCCCGAAGCAGGAACATGTAATAAATCGGTAAAATTTTTATCGGCGGAAAATATTTATAGGATTTATCTCCAGGCTCCAGAAGTCGAAGAAGAAGAAACTATTCATATCATTCTTAAGGTTACTGATAAAGGTCAACCACCATTGTCACGATATAAACGGGTAATAGTGAAAATATTATCAAAATGAAATAAATGTGGATGGTGGAATTTATGCGGCATTGATTTCAATTATTTTAAAAATAATGAATAAAGGAAAACTCGATTATAATATGATCTGAGCCTGAATCAATTGACTGCTTTTGATTGTGTCCTTGATATAACACTTATTGATGAATTTATGAGATGATTAGGCCGTTCAATATTAGAATAGCCATCTATAAACACCTAACGCGGAAAGGGGGGATACTTCAATAGCGGTTTTATATGCGTATTATAATCCATTTTCGAACTTTATTTTAACGATTTGTCCATTTTTTGTCCAAAAATAAAATTGAGGATTATTTAGACCAAATTTAATATAATATCGTTATGAATCTAAAATATATTAAAAAATATTTTTACAAATACTTGACTTTGAAGTTAGGAAAATCTATACTTAAATAGGGATACATAAAACTAGAAACACGCCAACCAGTTAATCCCCAGAAACAGTAAACAGATTTTGAGCCCTTTGATATTCCAATCTTAGGGCTCATATTTTCGCCGACCGGAAACATGCCTTATTCATCTTGTATTACGGAGGACATGTCATGGTGAACAATGATATGATTTCGGTAGGCATGGATTTCAGAGATAAATATAATTTAAATCCGCTACCGACCAAACCAAAGGAAAAATGCCCGGGGACTAGAAACTGGAAAGAATTACAAACAAGAAAACTGAACGATCCTGAAATACTTAAATGCTTTGGAAACATAGATACCGATGAAGTAAGGATAGGAATAGTTTGCGGAAAAATAAACGGAAACCTTGAAGTAATTGATTTTGAGAGTAATTGACGATAAAACTTTTTCTACTGATGCGAGAAAATAGCTTGATAGCTGTATAGTATTAAATAAGAAGATTCATTCCCTGTTTTAAGGAGAACAATCAGATTTAAAATCGTATTTGAGAATTAAATATGGGTGTAATTGTCCTTCACCATTAAATTCGTTTCAAATAGTAATTGGTATCATAAACTCTATACAGTGATTGCCAAAGAGGTTTTAATACAGAATAATTAAACCAGGTTTTTGATCCCAATTTTTTTATAATATCTCAGTTTTGTAAATATGATAACTGCAAAATCTTTAAATAATCTTTTAAACGAATTTGAGCAAAAAAATATTTTCAAGTTTACCCGTCACGAATGCAAATTTATATTGGTAGGCGCACCTCACTGGAGAGCTTTCTCAGTATCCGGCGATAGTCCATATTGGGTAGAAATTGAACCTGTAGTCAATTTGAATATTAGAAAAATTGATTTCCTCCATAATGGAGATTTCATAGAGAAGGGATTTTCTAATATAAATACGGTTACACTGCATAGTCCGGTAATAGATGCAAATAATGAAGCTCCAAAAGAGGGGAATGAAAATAAAGAACAGAAGTTTTTTGATTCTATCCCGAAAGAACTTCATGATCAAGTTAAGATGTTCTCTAATTCGCACTGGGATTTCCTGAAAGCGATTACCTTTTTTGGTGAAAAATTATCTTCCTTCATTATTTCAAATCCAGGTCTAGCGTATATCCTTGTAAATCTTGGTAAACTGCACGCATCCTATTCAATTTACAATAATTACAGTTACATGTCACGTCTCATCGAATCAAAACAAAAAGAAATATTAAATTTAGCTCTGTTTAATGGGTCAGAAAGATTAGTTAAAATATTCAGAAAATTCGATCCGGCTATACTTGAAGTGGAGGCTTTGATCCATCTACGGAATTCTCTAAAGCTGAACTCAGTAATAGAAGAACAAATTCTTAAAATCTTGAGTCACTCGAAACAAATAAATAAAAATTTATTTCATTTTTTAGCCTACGAACCCTCCTTATTGCAAATAATAATGCCTAACGCGATTGCTGAACTTTCTCAGTCACATTCTTTCAAAGAGGATTTGAAAAAATTAAAAGATATCCGTAGCTTATCTGATAAATGGAAAATAAAAGTAGCCGAGATTGAACAGCAAGCAAAAATAGAAAAAGCTATGGGGAGATTACTGGACCAGGTCGAAAAGAAAAGAATCAAAATGAACCAGATAATTATTCCCGAACCGCCTTTGCCTGATACTGAAAATATCGTAGCAATAAGAAACGAGGATGAACAGAAAGCCTGGTCGAAGCATCAACATAATTGTATCGATACTCTTTATAAGAATGTAGCCAAAGGCAGAAGCCGGTTTTATAAAGTGTTTTATGGTAGTGAAGAAGCTACTCTCGAAATTCATATTGAGAAGCACGGAATTAGTAAGGGAAGCCTGTTAGGTTACAAAAACTCTCAAGTCTCAAATGAACTCAGGTTGATGGTGGATGAATGGTTTAACAGCAATATTGTCCCCAAAACCGCAACTGATTTAAGGAGTCCTCCAAAAAAAGTTGAGCCAATCCTAATAATTGATTCAAGTGATCTATTTGTATCTCGGCCATGATATTTCGGGAAGTGGCCGGACATTTTCCCACAACTTTAGCGGTTTTTTTCTATATGGCATTTTGCCGGATGATAAAAAATGAAGTAATGCCTGCATGTAAGTGAATTTTCTTTTGCCTAACACTTTTTTGTATTTTTGAAGCACATAGTCCATTTGCCAATCCATAACTATGTCATATTTCTTTGTACTTTGAAGCATTACGCTTAGCCAAATATCAAAGGGCTCTGAGCCAAGCATTTTAATAAGTATTATGAAATAGATTATTCTGCATTTTACGTAATCGGGTCCTTCATTACGAATCCGCCAGGCCATTGCGATATAATAATCTGCCTGAGCGATATTGTCGTGCGAAATCTCGACGCGTGCCATATGAACAAATGTTGACGCTCTATCAATTCCCTGTATCATTAAATGTCTGTACATGTTTTGTGCGATATCATATTGCTGCTGTCTGTAATATTCTAAAGCGTTGTTGATATTTGCTGCTGGATTCAAATCCATCAAACCCATTGGTGGCAATGGAAACTTACCAATATTAAAACCTTTCCCGATCAACAGCAATCCTGGTGAATCCATAATCATAATAATGACTTTTGTAATCGCCGTTTTTATATAGGGCTCAATATCTTTAAATTGTTTATCATCCTGTTCATTGAAGAAAATGTTATTTAGTCTTTTATTTAGTCTCGACGGTTTTTGTTCTTTTCCCGGAAAGGAATTATTAATTAGCCTCGCAATTTGTTTCATTATTATCCTTGTCTCCATAATATTCCCTTCCTTTATGCTGAAGACGAAAACCATGTATAGGCACAATACCTTATACGGAAATTCAAGTAAACTTAAGTTCGATGAGCTTTGGAGCTTTTTTATTAACACGCATATTTTATCGTTATCGATGGATTTCGTAAGAAATAATTCGGGACTGCCGAGGAGTATTTTTGCAATTAATTTTTCATCTTGTTTTGATGTTTCAATCCCTTCCATCCATCGCTTCGCAATATCTGCATAATCCGACTGCCGCTCTTTACTATTCTGGAGAACATTATCCGGGCGGCGTGAATCGAATAACAAGTCATCGCTTAGCGTTTCCGTGTCGACGATATTTTTATTGAGATACTTCATTATCGCATCTCTCAAAATATTTTAATTGCCTGCGCATTTCTTTGGGGAGAAGATCAAAATAAGCCTCTTTCTTCTGACCCATTAAAAATTCTATTTCGGGCGGATATTCTTTCCCCGCTTCATCAAAAGTATAAAACGATATCCTAAGCCTTGCTTCCTGTATTTGTTCCAATGAAAAGTGTCGAAGAGGAATTATATCAATACCAACCTTCCTTTTCGCCGCTTCGAATCTTATGCTTGCAGGTATCTGGAATGAGTCATGTGCGATAATTGTAACACTTTTTTTTGCAAATGGAATTGCCATCAGCAGAAAAGTCTCCTCGTGATTGTGCGGATTTAACTCAACTCCAAAATTTTTGCTATAATATTTTGCAAGCATATCCATGTCCCGGTAAGGAAGTAATGGGCAGCATTTATATTTATTGTCTTCCAACCATCGTGCTGTCTGCTCTGCGTTAATGCATGGATTGCCGAAGGTGACTCCTGCTTGAATTATATTTGCAGATCCGACAAATTTTGAAAGATGTTGTGGAGGAGTAATATAGTTTTCAAAATAAATGCTTGCAGTAGCGCAGTTGCCGAATTTGCTTACGTTTTCGTTATACATTTCGTGATCGGTGATGAACGGATAAAAGTCACCGCCGGACATCACCGCCCAATTACCCGATACTTGTGATAAATCTTCGAAAATAAATACTATCGGATCGGGACTTATGCCGTCTATGATTGCCTGCTCGAGCCGCGAAGTAAATGTTGACACATAAATTTTATTCTCGCCGTTGATGATGGATCGCATTGTGGCTTTCATATTGATGCCGCCTTCAATCGAACCTTCAAATGCCTGTGGAGTCCTGATTTTTTGTTTTGTAAAATTGGATTGTTCAACCGCCTTGAATGCTATACCGTGAATCAGCGCTTCACACGGCGGCCAAATCCAGGCAAGACCAGTTGTTCTCCCATTTGAATTCTTGAGATGTTTTTCGTCGATGCCGAAGTACCGGTAAATCAAATCCGGCGTTATATCCTGGTTTGCTGTTCCGTCAAAGAAAAAGGAATTATCGTTATCGGAATTTTCGGAGCTATTCCCGCCGACTGCCGGAATAAGTTTCAATTTGCATTTCCCGTTGGCTCTCCCGTTCTGCTTGATTGAAGGAAGCAATGTCGGTAATCCGGGAAAATCAGCTGAAGAAGCCCAATCCGGTTCAACATCCATTATTTGTTTTGCCAATATCCTGCAGAACTTATCATTCATCATTGTTTCGGCGGCTCGCATCATTGTGGACATTGTCGGAATTTTCTTTTGAGCAACTGCGGTGTATTTGAAAAGAAATTTTTCGAATTCCTCCAATTCAGTCCAGCCGTTATTGTCTTCCGCATTTTTTCCTTTTATTGATTCCGCCGAATATGTTTTATAAGCCGAATCGAGTGCGTGCCTTACAAGATTTCCGACAAAATCCTTCTTCAAAGAATCCGGGTGATTGAATGAGACAGGATAACGGTACATCTCATAATTAAATGTTACTTGAGGAAGGATTTCCATTGCCGATGCGGCAATTGACGGATGCACGATTGTGCGTCGCAGTTCTGTTTTTTCGCAATTTTCAAATACCGGTTTGGCTGGAATTTTCGAATCATTGAGAAGTGTAACAATACTTCTCCAGTGAGCCATCCCGCAAGTGAAAAGAACTTTTTTATGACGCCTCATACATTCTTTTAAACCGGCAGACATATTTACTTCGCGATTCAAATCGATGACCGGGTCTTTTCCGTAATGGCAATATTCCATTACGCGGTTGCTGTACCCGAGATAATTACTATGTGCGAGCTGGGGGTCTTCAAAAAGAAATTTTTCAATCCGTGTGTTGGCAAAGTCATCCAGGTCAACACCGTAAACGGGAATGTTCAATTCCATTGCGCATCGTATTGCTTCTATAATCGAATCGTTGGGTGCGAGGAAAATTGTTGACCAGTGACTGAAATTCAGTGCACGGTTCAATACATCTGTTGGAAGTTTGTTTAACGGCATCTGATAAAGTTCCTGTAACTGCCGCGCTTTGTCGTACCAATCCGAATGGATGTAACGGTTCTTCTTCATAATGCCAAGCATGCATGGAAGAATTTCTTTATCCATCCCGCCTTGTTTTAATTCCTTCAAGAACTTTACGATTTCCATTACAGTGGAATGACCGAGTTCAACAGCAATTGCGTTCGGTTTTGTTTCGGGATTGCGGCAGATGTTGTGCACGCAAACGGCAAACGCGGAATGGATATGAGCGGCAGGCACCGCAAAGAGTTTGCTGCGTTTGTAATGATATTCGTGAAATAACTTGTCCATATTTATCCCCGATATTTCCGGTGTCATTCCCGCGACATTTAGAAGCTGTTGAATAACTCCGGCATTATGCCGGAGAAAAAAAACAAAAGAGACAACCGGCTTTAGCCGAATAAAAACAATTATTTGGGCTGAAGCCCAGAAATTATTTTGCTAATATTTTCCGCGAGTTAAAACTCGCGGCAATTCAAAGTCGGAATTTTAATAAGCAACACACTCTTTATGTCGCGGAGTAAAAAAACAAATAAATCCGGGCTTTAGCCAGACAACAAAAACAATTTGGCTAAAGCCCTTTGTGGTGACACTCCGGCATAAATGCCGGAGTAATATTCGTTTGGATACAATCTTCTTTTCTTCACATATACAAAGTCCGTGTTGATTTATTAAAACAACTAGTGCGCTGCTTTATTAATTGCCCCGACATTCATGTCGGGGATTATGAGAAAAAAAAGAAACTACGGGCTTTAGCCCAAACAGAAAAATAAATGTGGCTAAAGCCAAGGCTATCTTGTTTATCCAGTCCGTCAGTTAAAACTGACGGTAAATGATTTTCCAATATTTGAGTTAAGCAAATCAAACTGTATTTTCACATATATAGTTTCTTTACCGCGTTTTCGAGATGCTCATACATAACGATTGAACTTTTCTCACTGCTCTCAAGCGATATTGCTTCGCCATCAACCGGCTGGTTTATTTTTTCTTTTCCGCCGCTGCGCTCAAAGTCGCTGAGACTTGATGCGAGACTGAAAACCGCAATTGCATCCCGCGGGGTAGGGGGGACAGGCTCTTTTCCTTTTTTATCCCACAATAACCAGAAGATCTCGAGCAGTTCCGAAAGATTGAGCATCCTGCTTCTGAACTGCCGTTGAATGATATCCTCAATTTCCTGCCGGGGCGGATAACCGACTTTAATAATCGGTTTTACCCTTGAGCGGATGAATTCCGGAAGTAGAGGCACTTCGCCCGTGTTTGTCGCGGCAATAAATCTGAAGCCGGGATGGGCAAACACTCTTTCCCCGAGGAGTGAGGAATCCAGATATCGTCTTTCATCAAGTACGCTGACTAATAAAGCCAGCGCACGCGGTCGTATCTTTCCAATCTCATCAAGAAAGAATATGCTTCCGTTGAGCATTGCACACGCAAGCGGCGAAAGTACATACTCCATCTTATTCGCTTCGTCATCACTGAATCGTACCGTGCAGGCAAGGTCTTCGGCGGTTACATCCTCGTGCCCCTGGAAGAGGAACAACTCCCGCCCGGTTAACTTTGCCAGCTCATAGACTAATCTGTTTTTCCCCACTCCGGGTTCGCCTACAAGCAAAGGTGACAACGGAAGATTATGTCTGCCGGAAATCCATGCCGCCATAATTAATTCCATTTCACTTTCGCGTCCCACAAACTCGGGTATTACCGATAAATTAGGTTTATACGGCTCACTTGCCCATACCAATTTTCTATTTAACTGTATTTTTTGTTTTTCCATGCGGATTACATCCGTATAATAATTGAGTTTTGTGCTTCTATTTACTCTCAAATATTTTCTAAAAGTAAATACAGCGTTGGGGAAGGATTATCGCCAAGGGGAAAAAATTTATTACGTTTTTTGGTTTGTACTGTTATTCAAAATTCTTTATTTCATAGAAAAGTACATCTCCAATTGCGGTACCAACACAAATTATTGTCTGTAATTCACTTTGTTTTATTGCAATACTAAGAAATTCTTGTGAAAGAATTAATTGACACACTCCACTTTCTAAGTCCCATACCCGGAGAGTCCTATCAGAACTTCCAGAAACGGCTCGTTTTCCATCATGTGTTATGTTTAAACGATAAACAGAACTATTGTGCCCCTCAAGATTTATAAGGCATTCACCGCTTTCTATCTCCCATACCCGGAGTGTCCAATCAGAACTTCCAGAAACGGCTCGCTTTCCATAAGGTGTTATGCTTATACTCCAAACAGAATCAGTGTGCCCCTCAAGCGTTCTAAGGCATTCACCGCTTTCTATGTCCCATACACGTAATGTTTTATCCCAACTTCCAGAAACGGCTCGCTTTCCATTAGGTGTTATGCTTATACTCCAAACACAATCAGTGTGACCCTCAAGCGTTCGAAAGCATCCACCGCTTTCCATGTCCCATACACGTAATGTCTTATCCAAACTTCCCGAAATGGCTCGCTTTCCATCAGGTGTTATGCTTACACTACTAACACCATCAGTGTGCCCCTCAAGCGTTCGAACGCATTCACCGCTTTCTATGTCCCATACCCGTAATGTTTTATCCAAACTTCCCCAAACGGCTCGTTTTCCATCAGGTGTTATGCTTAAACTACTAACATCATCAGTGTACCTCTCAAGCGTTCTAAGGCATTCACCGCTTTCTATCTCCCATACCCGTAATGATTTATCCCAACTTCCCGAAACGGCTCGTTTTCCATCAGGTGTTATGCTTATACTAAAAACACCATCAGTGTGCCTCTCAATAGTTCTAAGGCATTCACTGCTTTCTATCTCCCATACCCGGAGAGTCCTATCAAAACTTCCCGACACGGCTCGTTTTCCATCAGGTGTTATGCTTACACTACTAACACCACGAGTGTGCCCCTCAAGCGTTCTAAGGCATTCACCGCTTTCTATCTCCCATACCCGTAATGATTTATCCCAACTTCCAGAAACGGCTCGTTTTCCATCAGGTATTATGCTTACACTGCTAACAGTACCAGTGTGCCCCTCAAGCGTTCTAAGGCATTCACCGATTTCTATGTCCCATACACGTAATGTTTTATCCCAACTTCCAGAAACGGCTCGTTTTCCATCAGGTGTTATGCTTAAACTACTAACATCATCAGTGTGCCCCTCAAGCGTTCTAAGGCATTCACCGCTTTCTATGTCCCATACACGTAATGTTTTATCCCAACTTCCAGAAACGGCTCGTTTTCCATCAGGTGTTATGCTTACACTGCTAACAGTATCAGTGTGCCCCTCAAGCGTTCTAAGGCATTCACTGCTTTCTATCTCCCATACCCGTAATGTTTTATCTTCACTTCCCGAAACGACTCGCTTTCCATCAGGTGTTATGCTTAAACTACTAACACCATGAGTGTGCCCCTCAAGCAAACTTAATAAACTCTGGTGTGGATTGTATTTATTATATTTTTTCCATTGGCGCAATATCATAGGCAAGATACTCTTGCCAGCAATTTTATTTGCATGTTCATGTATAGGGCCAGCGGGTGCAAAATTAAAAGCTAGCTGTATCACAAATCCCGGCATATAACTGTAATTGTTTAATGGGTAAGTTTCTGTTTTCACAAAACTTTCAAATGCTTTTAGTTTATCTAATAGTGTCGGGTTTTCAATTATTCGTTTTGTATCGGCTTCAATTTCTTCGTGTGTCCATAAGCTCACTGTAGGTGGTGGTTCAGGCAAAACCGGTTCCGGTTCGGTTATCGGCTCACCTCTCCTTTTTTTATCGTGCCGTTCATTCCACTTACTGGAGTATTCAATAATTTCTCTTGTATAACGGTTAATTCTTTCTTCGCGTCTTCGCTCTTCTTCAATTTCCGGCTGTGCTTCGGGTAAAGCATTTTTTACATCTTTATAATCGTTCTGTATTTTAAAAACAAGTCCGGCCACGCAGCAAGCTTCAATCCATAATAAGTTTGTCAATAGCTGTACTGCATCATCAAGTTTATTCAACATCAAAAAATGGTAACATAGATTCTGCAAAAAGTAACCGTCGTTTGGTCCGGTATGCCAGCCATCAGAGCATTTTTTCTCATATGCATCAAGTAAGTTCTGCTGTAATGTTTGTGGCTCTTTTGTAACCTTAATGGCATAATCGTAAAGTAAATCGTGCAAGGAAATACGCCAGTCCTTTTTTCCATCCGGCAAAGTATTTTTATCCAATCGTATCAGTGAGCGCTCATTTAAATTTATTATCAAGTCTTCGGTATCATATTCATTCATATTCCCGGTATGTGCCCAAAGTGTTTCAACTGTCGCTTGCGGAATTGTCTGGTCGGTAATAAAAACAGACAACTCTGAAAAACGCTGCTGCTCTTCCGGAGTTAATATCTCAACGCTTATATGCATTGCACGCCAGATATTTATATGCTGTTCATTTATACTCTGGCGGTCTTCAATCTTTTCTAAATCCGCATGTTGCAAGCGGTATAAAATTCCGTCCCATCCGCCAGAACTTTTTTTAGCCATACCTCCGCAGAGAGCAACAGCCAAGGGCAAACGTCCACACTCTTCCACAATTTCTTTCGCGGCTTGCGGCAGTTGTTCCGGTGTCTGCTCAACCGAATCTGCTAATAATTTAATCGCCTCTTCTTTTGTAAAAAGCTCCACCGGCAGTAATGTGCCGCCGAGTGTATGCAGTATTCCGGCGTCGCGGGTAGTTACCAAAGCTCTGCATCGTGGTCCAAGTAAATTAAAAACTGCGGCATCCGCTGCATTCCATACATCGTCAAAAACAAGCAGAGCAGCTTTATCCAATAATAAATTCCGCAGAGTGCCCTTTGCCTGCTCGATTGATTGGAATGTTCCTTTATCACCGAGATGCGTTGCAAGGTCGCGCATCAACTGTAAAACATCCGGATGCTGACCGAAAGAAATCCAGATTATTCCATCGGGATAGGAACGCCGCACTTCGCGGTCACGCGCAACCGCGGCTGCAAGAACTGATTTACCGATACCGCCCATTCCCTGCACACCAACTTGTGAGCCTGCGCTTGTAACAACAACCGGTTTCTGTAAGTCAATTAACACAGCATCTTTTAGTCTACGCATCAATTCCGGTCTGCCAAGAAAATGGGAGGGGAGATTTGGTACTGCAAACAATTTACCAACAGGTGGAGCCGGTTGGTTCAATGTTTCAACGAGTTTCTCAAATTGTTTATCGTAAAGTGCATCATCACGGAAGTCGTCACAATGAAGCATACAAAGTTCGCCGGGCAAATTAGAATAATCGCCAAGCCGCAATATTGGAATAACATGTTTATCGCATTCGAGAGCGCATTTCCATTCTTCTCTCACGTATTCCGAGATTGCCGCTTTCGGTCCGGCGATATAAATAAGCCGGTCAATCTCTTTTACAATTGCATCTTTAATCTGCTGATGAAATGTAAGCTGAACAGAATGAAGCGATTCGCGGTCCCACCAAACTTCAAATCCTCGTGCAGTTAAATCCTGGTAAAGTCTTTTTGCAAATGCCTCATCATCGCCGCGTGCATACGAAATAAATATTTTCGTAGGAAGGGGAGTGGATTGCTCGGAGGTTTCAGCATCAATATTAAATTCTTTTTCGCAGTCTTCACATTCATTAACATTTTTCTTCTTGTTAAAATGTGTGTTGTCGGAATTACAATGTGGGCATTTCATAAATTTTCCCGGTATTACAGATAATTATTTATTGCTGATAATATTTTCAACTGCATACAAAGGGTACACTTCAACTCCATCATACGCAGAAAAGTTTTCAGTCGATATTCTAATTCCTCTTTGCAGATTTTTATCTTTTAAAAACAGAAACAGACTTTGCATCGCTCCTTTTGTGCCGGACTTAACTTCAACCGGTACAATTTCATTCGCAATGGATATTACGTAATCAACTTCGGCATTGCTGTTTCTTGCTTCTCTGTGCCAGTAATATAGCAAGGGATTTTGATAGCACGAACTGTTTTTAATAAATTCCAAACCAACAAACTGTTCTGCAACATTTCCTTTGTTTATAGCATCAAACTTTTTTGAAAGGAGAAAGTCACCAAGGTCAAGTCCCAATATTCGCTGGAAGATACCGGTATCAAACAGAAGCATTTTCTGTCTTTGCGGATTTATCTCAGCTCCCAATGGAATTCCGTTTGAAGAACTGTGAGTTACCGGAATAACGAGTCCGGCAGTGACAAGCAGCAGCAGAGCCTCTTTAACCTGGTTGTGATTTGCCTGCGCACATGCCTTGGAATAAACAAACTTTTGTCCCGCCTGGGAAACAACCGCCTGGAAAACTTCATTCAACCGGCTAACCGGAGTTCGCTTTTTATATTTGGCAAAATCAGCCTGTACGGAAATAATTAAATCATCGAGTAACTGCTGACATTGATGCAAATTGCCGGTTTCAATATAAGTCGCAATTACTTCGGGCATACCACCGAGGCAAATAAATTTTTGCAAAAGTTCAATCGATTTTGAATGATGAATTTCGTTTATCGGATTCATCGGATTTGACCTTCTAATAATTTCGAGCAGCTTGTGCTCATTCGCTCCTTCCATGAATTCCGAAAAACTCAGCGGATGCATGAACATTGATCGAATCCTGCCAACGCCAAAAGTCGGAATTGTAGAAAGTGCAAACTCCAAAAGTGAACCTGCGGCAATGATGTGCAAGTCCGGCATTTTTTCGTAGAAGAAACGGAGTGAGGCAATTGCCTGCGGACATTCCTGTATCTCATCAAAGAAGAGCAGGGTATTGCCCGGTAGGATATTCGTTTTGTATATGGCAGAGATGTTTTCGCAAATAGAAGCGGGGGAAAGGTCATCAGCAAACAGCGCCTTTGAGCGCGGAGTTTCTTCAAAATTAATTTCGATAAAATTTTCGAATGATTTTGCAAACTCACGAACAGTTTTTGTTTTACCTACCTGTCTGGCACCTCGTATCAGCAATGGTTTACGAGTGCTTTCGGATTTCCACTTTTCAAGTTCAATATCTATTTTCCGTTTTATATACATATATTCCTCAAAAATCCAAGCCAATATTACCAGAATTATTACAAAAATCCAAGGCAATGTTGGGTGAAAAAATACAAAAATCCAAACCGATATAGAATAATATTTTGATAATAACTAATTTGTAATTGAATTTCTCTTCAACCGCTTTGCGGTTGGCTCTTACTTGTTCCTGCTTCATGCTTCAGATGATCAACTGCTTCGCAGTTGCTATTCTGGGCACTCATGGTCCAACCGTGACTGGAGGATTTATTAGTTGGAGTAGTTACCCGACAAAAATCATGGGGACCGGTCATAAAAATTATTTCTGTTGCGGAGTGGTCCGCAACAGCCGAAGAAAATATTAAGTACTTAATTTCAGAGCAGATTGTAAGTCCTGTACATTTTTTCAAGGAAGAGTTGGCTGTGATTAAAGAATGAACGGTAAACATATGTTCTGAAATCTTCATTGTTCCGCAGGTTATCGAGATTCTGTTTTGTTGTCCTTGTTTGGAAATCGAGTATCTTTTCAATTGCTTCCGGAAAAACGTACCGGCGGGCAATAAGCATATGAAGAAATAGATCACGAATCTCGATAAGATGATTTGTATCCGCTTCCAGAGCGTCTTCTCCCAATGCATCGCGCTGCGAAAGAATGAACTCCGAGTTGAGTTCTTTAAATGTGCCTAACTTAATCGTCTTGCCGCCGATATCGCCCCAATAATTATCAAGTCCTTTGGGTACTATTTCTGTTACAGTGACACACTGAAAACCCTGTGTGGACAATTCGGGCATGTAACTTTTTATTTTCGCGAACCATGCGCGGTTATGATTTATCTGCCAATCAACAACTCCTTCCAATTTCTCTCCGATGCTTGTCTTTTCGCGGATGTGATAATTGATGGCATCTGAACGGTACTTTCTCTCTATCGCCGCCATTAGCACAATCGTAAGTTCTTTTACGGTAATCTCGTAATCAAAAAAAGTAAACAGTTGAGGATACTTAACCCGGATAGATTTGAAGAAAGCATCATGCCTACTTTTATTTCTGATCCATGGTATAAGATTATCATATCCAACCATCTGTTGCAGTTCCTCAAGGACGGGAACGCGAGTGAGTTCTTTGAGGAAAGAAATTGTATTTTCATAATTCATTCTCTCCCCATTGAAGTAATGCATAGTCCCCTGCGCGCTGGGAGTGTCGAGTCCGAAACCCTCAAATACATAACCTTCCGGTGTATTTTTTATCATTTCCGAAAGCTGCGTCTTCCGCATTCGTATGTGAATTGCCGGTGCAAAATCCCTTACAATGAGATCGAATTCCTTACCGGGAAATTTCTTTTTCAATTCGGTTAAAGCGTATTCAGTTACTGTGCGAATTTGAATGTTTATATCGTTCATCTATAGTTATTCCGGAATTTTATTCTACTATTACATACAGCGAAGGGGAGGGGATATCGTGGGGAAGTTTATTCGGTATAATTATTTAATAGCAGTATGGACATTTCAAAAATTATTCACATTTGTTCAGCGACGAATCTACGCGCTTTTTCCTTATCACAAGCATAAAGTTCGACATAGGGAATGAGGCACGGATGCATTTTCAATGAATTGTTTCGAATGCCAAATCTCCATCCATTCAATAATTTTTCGCTCATCCATTTGATGTGAAATTTTACAGGCGGAAATAGAGGGTCATTTTGTATTTTATTTAACTCTTCTAGACGACCAGCTAATTCCAAATGAAATTCAAGACAGAGAATCGGACGCGGTCCTTTGCTTAACCATGTTCGATTTGCGTACGGATCTGCTTTTTTCCAAAAGTACGTAGCTAATACGTCGTGAAAATGACGACTCTTTTTATTATGTATGTCTTTTGTTTTTTCATTCGACATAATTAGCTCCCTTCTCCTCTACTCGAACATCTGAACAAAACATAAAAACATTGCGGATGGGTTTTAAGAAAATCAATCAATCCGCCATTGTCGGATTCCATTGCCTGAAGTATATTACTTAATTTCGAGAATTCAAGTTTCATTTCATCATTATCACCATAATAGTAATCTCCATGCTCGGTAAAAATATAATCCGGATAATTTTCTAAGAATGTTATTACGTCATCGGGTGAGGAGTAACTCTTATCGTTGAAATAATTTTTAATACCGACAAATGATTTTTCGCGAAGGATTTTATATTCATCGGACTCATCACTTGAAATAATCATGCAATCTAAAAATTCTTCCCCTGAATCGTTAAAGTGTGCCTCACGTTTATTTAGCATGTGAGTTATACCATCCTTCAATAAAATATTGGGTTTCAATTCATCGGATGAATCCTGCTCTTTCATAATATCTTCAGAATTCATCCCCATCTCCCAGTAAAACATCATCGTAATGCAGTTGCGAAAATCATCCTGGGTGATGCCGAAATGCCGGTTAAACAATTGCTGATATTCTTCCGCGGTTTTTATAACTGTCTCGAAGGATTTATTAACATCGCCGCGGGCAAATATTAAACATACAGCTAAAAAATTTTCTGAATGAATTATCGCTGCCATGTTATATCCATCTTATTTTGCATAAAGTTAATCTGCTAAACTCTTTGGTTGCAGCCGTAATAAACTTTTGATAGAGTCGAACCAGTCGCTAATACGAATTAGTAACTCTGCTATTTTCAATTCAATACCAAATAATAATAACTGCCGCATTCGTTTCGGAGTAATGGGCTGCTGGAAAAGAGAAGTATGTCTCCGGTGTGAACAAATCTCAAAATCAAATTTATCTTTTTTACGGTAATCCCATAGCAGCCGGTAAATTGCTTGAAATAAATATTTTTTATTTTGTTCGTCGGGATAACTAAAATCAATTCTTTCTGCCCGGAATTTCTCAAGCGGGGGAGTGATAATATTTTCCCATTCGCCTTCGAAAATCAGCGGAACAACATCTCTTGCTTTCTCTATTTCCATTAAACACCAATTACAATCTTTCCAAAGCGGAGTAAGAATTGGAATAATTATCCTGCTGTTACTGTAAGCCTCTTCAGTATACAATTGCCAATTGAATCCAGGCTGTAAACGCTCCTTATCAAACCAGACATTCAATTTTTGCGTAGTAAGCATTTCGTATACTTCTTCTGCAATATTCACATCTTCCAGCGCGTAGCTTATGAAACAGTCATAGGGCATAAATACAATAATGATATATTATGATAATGATTTTTTCTAATTAAATCTTAGACTAATTCTTAGGATTATTTTTTAAATATGCTATTTCATACTGAAGTTTCTGCTTAGCAGATCTTGCTTCCGGTAACAAGTCTTTCATCTTTGCTGCTATTGAAGGAACTTCTTTTTCGCAACGTTCAAAATTTTCCACGAAATCGGTATAATATTTTAATGCCTCTTCTTTTTGAGAAATCTTATTTAATGCATAACCAAGATTGTACATTGCAGCAACATCGCATTTTTCTATTTGCAGACATTGTTTTAAAACCGGAATAGCTTCTTCGAATCTGCCGGAATTTAAAAGAATATAACCCAGATGTCCGTAGGCCTGGAACCAATAGGGTGCAATTTCTATCACCATCTTAGCATATTGTTCCGCCTTATTAACATCACCCAATGCGTTTGCGACAGTCGAAAGATTGAGCATTGAATCTTCCTTTTTTTCATAATCATATTCAATTGATAACTCATAATATTTCAAGGCTTTTTTGAGTTCAGCTCCGGGTCCTCTTCTAACACCTTCTCTGTTAAATTCCGAACAGTAACCGATATTGTAGCTCGTTAAACCTCTCTGGTATCCTTTTGTAAAAAGCTTTTCGTAAATACTGCATGCTTCTCTGTATCTTCCCGAATTTAAAAAACAATATGCCTCTTGTTCCAGCATCGAGTCCGATTCGGTTATATAATTATTTTCTATCTCGTTTGGATAGACCGGTTTTGACTCAGTGTACTTGAGAATGTTTTTTAAGGTTAAGACTAATTTGTCGATGTGTACTTCTAATGGGGGAGTTAAAGCATCCAGCCAGTGCGGTGAGCTTATATAATATTCCATTGACGGCGACAAGGGAACATTCTCCGTTCTAAACGGGATGATGGGAATACCTTTACTTACCGCTCTTTCAACTTCGCGAAGGACATGCGATGAATAATTGGAATTTGATGAAAAAATTAGAACCATTACTTTGCTTACATTGATAGCATTAATAAGTGATTCGGCATAGTCAATTCCAGGAGAAACATCCCTCGGCGCTATCCAGCATCTTATTTTTTCCCTTTCAAGAAAAGAGCACGTTGCATCGGCAATATTTTTATCTTTCGATGAATAACTTAAAAACACATCATGATCTATCATGACAACACCTTAAATTATTTTTTTCGGATTTTTATCAATAAAAAAAATATGAAATCAATATTCAAACTTATTGATATTAAATCCGTTAAAGAGCTCCACAATTGAATTCGACACATCTTTTTCATCAGGACCATCAAACTGAATGAAAAATTTATCACCTTTTCGAAGCCGCATTATATGTACTAAACCCGAATGTCTGGCGTTCATTCGGAGTCCGTTCCAGCCCATTAAATCAACGTTTGATTGATAGCGACTGATAAGTGATATTATTTTTGTTTGTATTTCACCTGTCAAGCCGGCATCATTATTAATTATAAATGCAGATTTAAGCATAGTATTTAGTAACTCCTCTTGAATTTATTTTAGATTAAATATTTCATTAACATCCGCAGTTAAATCGTGTGGAATTATCTTTCTTAATTTATATCCGTGAGCCTTAAGAACCGTTACAGTTGCATTGATAATCGCTTTATCTAAATTTATTTCTTTGGAGTCCGATATTTTATCCAAGAATGCCATATCCTTATGCACCAAAACTTTATCATTCGTATTTTCGCTATACTCATATCCACTAAACAGATGGCTCCTTACCCAAATGTCATGTTCAATATTTATGAGTCCTACTTTAAGTTCATCCACTACTGTTTCAATCTCAATATCAGAGGAATTCTGATTATGCGGAGGAATTAAATCGTATCCAACCATCGCAAACTTAGCTTTTGTTAACCTAGCGGTAATGCGGTTATCATCCTTCCATTCATCCTTAAGTTTATTATATTCCATAAGTCTAGGATGCTGATAAACATCCGGGCCATCTATTCTTGGTTCGCCTAAAATGTAATGTTGTTCCTTTCTCTCATTATCTATGAAAGGTTTTTCTTTTTCCTCCTTCCAATGATTATGAAGAGTCTCGGCTATTATTTCTATTAACGGGTATTCCAATTCTCCCTCATGAACCAAGTCGAAAAATTTCTCAGATGCATGTATTCTAATTAATTCGATTGAGGGAAGCGAAGATGAATCGAGAAATTTTTTATTCTCTGTTCTGCTTAAGGAAATAATGGACTCAACAGAACGTGCACCATGTTCATATTTTTCGAGCTTCAATAGTGCATTTATTACGCCTGGAGATATTGATGGGAAGGCGTTTTTTTCAAAAATCTGAGGATGATGAATGCGAAGAAGATCATGTATCAAAGTTGCTCTTCGAATCATATAAATTTTATCATCACCTGATTTATTTGGACCTTTTATATCAACAAATCCTCGCAATCGACTAATAAAGTCGGGACATTTTTCATCTTTTTTATTCAATGCTTTCGCCGCGAACTCCTTGAAGGATTGGCATACTCCTCCCGCAAAAATAAAAATGGCTCTTCCGAGAGGATGCACTGTAGTTCCGTCGGTGAATTCACCATCTTGCATCGGAGCTAAAAAATCTTTAAGCCATCTATAATGATTGGTATCAAATTCATCCCAAAATATTAGCGGCATGCTTCCTTTTACGGTTTTATCACGTACGATGTGTAATGCTTTTATTAAATCATAATCATCTTTGAATTGAGTTAAATTAAAAGTCTCTGGTTTACTCGAAGAGTGGAATATGTATTCTAATAACTGTTTTATTGCAAAGGATTTCCCACAGCCCGGGGCTCCAAAAACTGCAAATGATAATGGTCTATTATCTGACGGATGATTGACATAGGTGTTGATTGCATTTTGAATAGAATGTATCCTCTCAATTTCATCTCTATCAAAAGTCAGATACTTACCAAATTTAGCCATCGGCACAGGAGCTAATGCAGCCTCAGCACCTTTCATGATTATTTCGAAAGACTTTGAATATGTAAAATATTCTCCTTCTCCTACATAATCCCTCAACAGATCCGATTTCCATTCATTTTCATCATTGCTAAGTCCATACATTGAACCGGCAGAATATCGCGGAAACGCTGTACTGTAATTTCCATTAAAGAATTTCAATATCTCTTTTTCCTTAGCAAGTAATTCTTTTTGCTCTTTTGTTAAATCTTTTTCATTCTTGGGGGATTCTTTTCGATGATGTGAAAATCCTACTTTTAGTTTTTCGATTCTCTCCGAGAAATTTAATTCTTTTTTTGAACCGCCCCCTAATTCCAAAGAGAGTTTTAACGAATCTAAAGCTAATTTAAAAATATAGCTCAACGAAATATTTGCTTCAATATCCAATAGAACAATTGCTGATGCGAGCATAGAAAGGTTTCCATATATAAAACCGTTATATCTACTAGCATAATATCCTTCATATGTGTTGGTAGAGTAAACAAATTTTTCAAACACTAATTTATTTTCGGTTGCATCTGCACCGTTGAATTTCAAAGACTCGGTTGTGAAACTACCTATTCCCATTTTATCGAATAAGATAACGACCCTGCGGCATTCTGAAAAAATTATTGAATAACGTCCATTTTTAAGCTCTTTTACCGTTTCTTCAAGAGTTTTATCCCATGAAAATCCTTTTGTAATATATGCACCACCTTCTCTAAGCGAATCTGCTGTAGTCACAACAGTCACTTTCTTTAACAAATTTTTGTTTTTTAGTTCAAGCCAAAGCTTTGAATTATAGATGGGGGAATGAGTTTTATAAATGATGCTTTTGGCTTTTTCGAACTCCGGTAATAAATTTGTAAACAGGCATTCCTCATTCACAAATCCGAGACTTAAATCGTCAATAACAATGATATCAATTAATCCTTTCTTGTCATCGGGAACGGCATATAATGCATTATTGCATTGCCCTTGTTCGCAGCCTAAAAAATTATCAATACGCCAGATTAACTTCTTTTTGTCATTTTTATCAGGTAATTTTGCCCAAACTTGAAAAGACCGATTCAAAACTACATCTGCTGAATTTCTAAAATCTTCATATTTGGAAACCAATAGCTCTATTTTGTTAAGAACATTCATCTGTTCAATCAATTCAGCCATATACCACGCTCCACCTCCTTCGTCTCCCAACACAGTTAACGGTAGGTTGTCTCTGTAGCCGGTAATAGTAACAGGTTGCTTTACAATATTAAAATCTTTTATAAAATCACCAGTTACCAAAACAGTTTTTAGTTTTCCATTTTCAGTTTTTGTTTCTGCCATAACTGCCTCTGTTTATTTGTAATTTTTAAAATATACAATTCAAAATTTATTGAAAGAGTGGGAATAGGTTAGACACTATCCCGTTCAATTCAAGATAACCTTAACATATTTTTACGCATTTGAACTCCATGATTAACAAAACTGATATAAATTTTTTCAATTTTATCACCATATTTATTTAAGTGCCGATTTAATGAACTGGTAAAGTTTTTCGAAGGCATCATTTGGTTTAGCTAGCGAGAACTGTATACTCTCCATAGACCGAAGACCAAACGGAAGTTCACTTATGTTCATACCTCCAACGAATGTGAAAACCCTTCCTTTTGGTTTTCGCCCGGAACGGATTTCATTCATAAAGCTTCGCCATTCGTAGCTCACCCAACCGGAATCGAAATTCTCCTTTTGAGTACCGACAACAACAAGGCATGTTGCTGATTCCAATGCTTCGTCAATAACTCTCCCATAATCACTTTCGCCAAGGTTTGACAGATCAACAGAACTGCAAAAAGTATTGTATTGATGGTTAGTTAAGTACTGATGCAAATTGATTGCTATTTTTGCGTCAGCTGATCTGAATGTTATAAAGATTTGGCACTTCTTGGCGTTCTGAATATATACCTTTCGATTTTCTGCGGATACCAAACTCGATTGTTCCCTTTCATTAGTTTCCCATTCAAAGAAACGCTGAATGATATTGCGTGTGACCGGGCAAAGGTCGAACTTACTTTTCTCCTTTTTATAATTGAGTATATGTTCCTTTGTTCTGAAATCGCCTAAAGCCCGCAAGTAATCATTATTAATTATATCAATCAATGGACTGCGGAATTCTTCACCATTGAAGAAAAATCTATGCGGTTTAAAGTCTGTTTTTGTTAATCTCCCGCGAACCAGACTTTTTCTTAATTCAGAAACCTCAAATAAACCAACTATTCTGCCACACAATTTATTGTCCGATACCTCGCCATCGAATATGCTGATACTATCCTTCAGAGAGATTAGTGCAATTTTATCGACTTCAATTCCGTTGTCTTCCGGATTGATATTTAGAAAATACCCATGTGTCAAAAGATTTTTGTTCCCAACATTAGCAGAAACACTATCAGGTCCTTCTATCCATTTGACTGGAAGAGCTAATTTTTCGTAGTCATTGAATTTCCTGGTCGGGAAATATTTCTTCCATACTTCCCATGCTTCCTCCTGGAACCCGTATGAAGCATCCTCCTGATTTGGTTCATACACATATAATAGTTTGTTTTCATTGTCCGAAATAAGCAGCTCTTCGCTAAATTCCCTAAACACAATTCGTTCCGGGTCTAGTAATTCTTCAAAATTATCTGAGCTTCCGTTAGCTATGTTCCAGCCAATTGGAAAAATATCTCTGTAGAAAAGACAGAAGTAATCTATCGAGTCGAGCCTAATGACAGGTAGGACACCGCCATTTGCATAACGAAATGGTGAAGAAGAGCAATCGAATTTATATGCAAGTTGATTTTGGTTGAATTTGAAATCATTTAATTGCTTTTTAATTATTCTCCTGTACAATTCTCCAGTTTTACCTAATGCATTGAAGAATTGTCGCTTCCCATCCTGGCTGGATATTGAATATAGATCCCTCGTGACGTTAACTTCTAAAAGAAGCCTGTCGTTCTGTTTCTGAAGTATGAATTCGGGAAGCAGAACCTGAAGAATATTTTTATCTCTTTTCTTAAGTTGGATAACATCACTCTGGTTACTAAGTTCAAGTTTCATATTATCTCCTTTCAGATCATTTCACAGTTTTCTTTTAACAAAATTACTCTTAATAATGTTGAAATATAATATCTTTTTGGTGTTGCTCTTTGTTTATGGACATGGTTACTCCATTTATTTTCTTTTTTTTAGTTTCCCCAAAACTTCCAGCCTTTTTTCTCATTCTTTGGAGGCGTCATCATTTCTACGAATTGTTTGCGTAAATCGCCCGCCAATTCTTTCTTTCCAAGGCTCTCCAATTTATTGAGAATTTCATTTAGTTTCGGTATATCTTCGTCCATTGGTTTTGTGCGTTTGTTTAAAATACATGCGAATAATTTTGGAGCTACATTCTCGAAAGGTTCTCCTTGGATTTCCAATTTGCGGTAAAGTGTCTCTGCGGCTTCCCAGTTGCCTTTGTTAAAACTCTTTTCGGCTAACTCACGCAATTCTTGCAAGTTAATTTCTTCCGGTGGTTTGGGGGGTTGTTGAAATGAGTAAGTGTTTGATGGTGGAGTATATTCAATGTCTTCTTGCTCTAAATCTATTTCTTCATCGGTAAAAACTGTATCTGCTCCAATTCCATATTTGTTTTTTAAATAATTCAATCCCTGCGAGTATTTAGGTATTTTGGTATTTGTAAATAAATATTGATAAATATCTCTATACTTTAATAAGAACTCTTTTGCCTCATTCTTTCTATTCAAAAAAATATAAATAACTCCCAGTTTGTAATATGATATTCCAAGTCCCTCAAACAAATAAATATTCTTCGGGTTCGCTTTATAGAGTTCTTCATTGAATTGTCTGTATTTTTCAAAGAAGTCGAGAGCTTTATCAAGCTGCCCCATTGTTTGAAACACCTCTCCAAGTTTCACATACGAAATAGCAAGACTATTTTTATGCAATTCATTCGTCGAGTTTGCTTTATAGAATTCTTCATTGAATTGTCTGTATTTTTCAAAGAAGTCGAGAGTTTTATCAAGCTGCCCCATTGTTTGAAACACTTCTCCAAGTTTCATATACGAAATAGCAAGACCGTTTTTAAGCAATTCATTCTTCGGGTTTGTATTATAGAGTTCTTCACCGAGTTTACTACGTTTTTCAAAGAAGTCGAGAGCTTTATCAAGTTGCCCCATAGTTTTAAACAAATCGCCAAGACACGTATATGATATAGCTAAATCATTTTTTGCTTTTTCAGAGTTTGGATTATTTTTAAAAACCTCTTCCATCAATTGTCTATATTCTTCAAAGAAATTTAGCGCATCTTTTAATTTACCAAGGGATTGGTTTGCACTTCCTATTCGATGATACGAAATAGCAAGACCGTTTTTAAGTGATTCATTGTTCGGGTTTGCTTTATCGAGTTCTTCACCTAGCTTACTGCGTTTTTCAAAGAAGTCGAGAGCTTTATCAAGCTGCCCCATAGTTTTAAACAAATCGCCAAGGTTTCCATACGAAATAGCAAGACCGTTTTTAAGTTCTCCCTTGTTCGGGTTTGTTTTATAGAGTTCTTCAAATAAAAAAGTTACTTTTTCAAAGAAGTCGAGTGCTTTATCAAGCTGCCCCATAGTTTTAAACAATTCGCCAAGTTTAGAATACGAAATAGCAAGGTCATAGGTTCGCCATAATTCACCCGGATTATCATCATAAAACTTTTTTTGGATAGGTAGAATCATTTGTAAAAGAATAGTCCTTTCCTCAATATTTCCCTCCTTTTCAAGAGATTCATATAAAGGAAATTGAATCCTCTCACCGACTTTTCTTTGTATTGTATAATCTAAAACCGGTTTGGTAAATACTTCCGTAGTCCGCTCAAGGTATGGGTTGGGTTTTTTATCCTTATTTATTATAATTGCCTCGACCAATACTTTTGTAGCGCCGGCAACTTCTTCTTCACTCAGTTCAGAGCCGTAATATTCAGCCGCACTCTGCTTGTTATCCGCTTCCATCAAATGGTACATCGTTTCGGAGATATGTAATGCATCGGTATTTGGCTGCTGTAACAAGTGGGCTGCAATAGCATCATTCAGCTTTTTATAATTGTCCTTCTCAATTTTATCAATCAGCGTATTCCGTAAAATGGAGTGCGCAAGGTTCCATTGCAGTTCTTCGCTTTGTTTTATTAAGTGCGCTCTAAACCAACGGCGCAATGCCGCATACTGCAGCGGTTCCCAATATGGCGCTAATTTTTCAAGGTCTTTTTCGCGCAAGCCGTTGCGGCTAATAGCAATTAAATTAAAAACTGCGTTTGTAAAGTCCTCGCCAAAAAGAATACAGGCTTTGTTTATAAGATTAATAAATAAATCGCCCGGCAATGGCGGGAATTTTTCTATCATTTTAGCCATATAACTTTCCATTCCGGCATCGGCTCTGCCTTCAACTTTGCTCATCTTTTCAAAGTCGTCTTTGTCAAGCGCCATCATTATATTCACTGCAAGACTTAACCACAACGGGCTTGAGGAAGCGTAAGTATTATCACCTCGCTTCTTTGCAAGTATTGTTTCGGTAACTTTCCCGAATAATTTCTTATGCCCTAAACTGCAAAGAGTATCAAGCATATCATTCGCTTCTTCCGGTGAGAAGTTGTCAATGCTCTTTACAGTCAATCCTTTGTGGTATTCAACAGCATTTTTTTCTGTTCCGGTAATTGCAGTGCATAGCATACGTAAGTTCTGCGGAACAATCGTTGGGAACCAGGACATATATTCAGCGCGCGCGGTCGGTTCGAATCTGTCAAGAGCATCAATTAAAATTATCACGCGTTTTTTCTCAGATGCTTGAAAAAGCAGTCCGGTAAATTTGTTTTGCAGTTCGTCAATTTTAAGTTTTGGTTTTTCTTGCTCGCCAAACCCCAACTTATCAAACTGGGAAGTCTCCTTCTGTTCAAATTCTTCGAGCGGGTCTCCTTGGTATTCAAGAAAATTCCACAACTGCCTAATCCATATTTGCAGTAAGTCGGCAACATTTTTTGAACGTGGCGAAATGCCTGCGGAATGAGCGAGGATAAAATAGTCACCCTTTTTTTCAACAAGGTCATCGTAAATTTTTGCAAAGACAGAACTCTTACCTGAGCCGCTTTCTCCGGTTAGTACAAGTCCCCAATTTTTTGAACTGCCGGAAAGTAGATGTTGTTTTAGTTCGCTTAATAATTCAGTTCTTCCGCAGAATCCGAAAATATGGTCGTTAACAAATTCACCGAGCAAAGAATGCTCGCGTTCTTCCCAGGTTTTGGGTACTTTATCCCAGATATCTTTTGCGTATTGAGCGGCATCTTTCAAAATATCTTTAAATACTTCTTCGCCCCATTCTATAAGCCCTACGTTCTCCTTTGTACTTTTTCCCCAGTCAATTGAGTATTCTTTTACTTTATCCGGTGTACCTGCATTTTTAAAATGCGCTCTGATATCTGTCTTCAACTTATAAAGCGCGGTTTTCCGTTCGGCTTTTTCCGCCGGGGTTAATTCATTATTGTATTCATCGCAAAACATTCCTCTTTTTTCTTCCGGCAGTTTTGTGTAATCAAACGGTTTACGGAAATAGAAGAAGCTTCGCTTCAACTGTTCCTTGCTTGCAAGTACACCGAACTCAATTTCAAGTGCGGTTACACTTTTACCGTCCGGCTTAATATCAGCGCCATTTTCTTCTATTGCCTTTCTCATCCGTTCTTCTTTTGGCACCCAACCGTAACGGTCGCCAAGCAGCCCGATAAAAAACGGTTTACTTTGTTTAATTTCGTTTAAGCAAACTTTTAATACTGTTGCTTCTCTTTCATCTTCCTGCTGTAAGGAAGTTGTATCCACTCCCCAGCGCAAATCGACGACATCTAATTTGATTCTTCGCTCGCGCAGTTCAATATCAATACGCGGGAAGATTTCATTCTTTAAGTAATCCCGTTCTATCTGCATATCAGCAAATGTGCTGCTGATGAAAACAGAGTATGTTTGCCAGATGTTGGAAGTTGCCATAAAACCTCAGTAATTATAATCTGTTCTTCTTTTAATTGCCCCGATATTCATGTCGGGGGATTATGAAAAAAGAAACGAACGGGCTTCAGCCCAAAGAAAAAATGTGGCTAAAGCCAAAAATTTATTCTTCCACAATCCACGAGCTAAAGCTCGTGGCTATTCAAAAAAAATATTGATTTCTGCAACACGCTTTAGGCATGTGGCAATAACCATTCATTTAGAATCCTGCAAATATCTCCTTATCCCTTTCTCATTGCTAAGCGCAATTTCATACTTATCAATATCTTCTATTCTTACCCATCTATACTCATCCGATTCTTCATTCAGTTTTATTTCGCCTGTTACTTTGCACTCGAAATAAAAAATTATGTAATGCGCATAGTATTCTTCAACCGGCAATCCGTCCATGTAAAAAAGAAATTTTACTTCGGTGCAGTCGAGATTGGTTTCTTCCTTTATCTCGGTTATTATCGCTGATTCTACCGTTAAACCGTAATCAACTTTACCGCCGGGCAGGCACCACATACCTCCGAAATTATCTCCGGCAGCCCGTTTTAAAAGCAGTATTTCACCTTTCTCATTTTGTATTATCGCTCTCACTCCGGGCAGGGGAAAGCGGGGATTATTTTCATTTTTCATTTTCAATAAACTTCCTATTTGTTTTCAATCCGGTAAATCTCAAGCCCGGCTGTTTTTAATAAATCGGGATAGTGAATTATATTGTCAACATCATACTGCTGAATATGCGCAGGCACTTCGTCCCAGGCAACAAGATACGGACTGATTTTATTAACGGTATCCTTTACCGGACCATATTGCCAGCCCTGTAAAAGTCTTTCAGCAACGAATCTGCCGTGTTCCATCTTTGACATTTTCAGCAGTTCATCTTTCCTGAATTCCCTCACTGCTTTTCCGTCGTCAACAATTTTACGTATTCCAAAACCGTTGAGGTAAAGAACTTCGCTCATAAACTGGGCCTGGTTAATGTTTGAGTTTTTGAAATCTGATCTCAGCTCATCCCATGGTTTTATATTCTCAGCAAGCTCTACCTTTTGGGGTTGTCCTTGAACATAGTTATTATGAATTACCTTAGCCATCTCTTCAAGCTGTTCACTACTGAAGGTTGTATCTTTTCGGGTGTAATTAGCAAAAGCCCAAATCGACTCCGCTTCATTCGGAAGTGGAAGTAAATGACTGTGATCTCTCCAATCCATATCTTTTAATAATTCATTTGCTGCGCGTCCGCTCTCTTTTACAATTCCAAGTTTAGCGCCGAATGCAAGCGCAATTCGGTATTCTATTGCAGCTATCTTACCGCCGTCGATACCGAGAACCGTGATATCCTCCGGTTTAACTCCGCTTAAGATCATATCGCACCACATGCGGATCGGCTCCCAGGGCGAGAAGTTTTCGCGGTCGGTAATAACGGTTTTGTAGGTTCTGTCTATCTTAATGCCTTTCATATTTTTCTTTGGAATGTAACCGAGCAGACCGATCTTTTTATTGCCGGCTCTTCGCGCTCTTTCAACCGCCAAACCAATCAGTCCGGGAATTCCGCTTGTTGTACCTCCGGAGATGATTGTCCCGCTGTACCTTAATAGAGCCTCATTCAAAAATGTGCCGTACTTTTGCGAAGAGAGCAAATCGATATTGTCCGATCCGCCTGCAATGATTATAACGGGCATTTGAACAGAATCATGAACAACTGAAATTTTTCTCAGGTAATTCAATGATTTTTTGTCCTTGTACAAGAACACAATTGCGATATGCAGAATAGCTACAGCGCACTCGATGCCGGTATTGTCTTTTTCTTTATTGATTAATCTTAACAATGATTTGATTTCGTCGTCAATCATTTCCTTGCAGAAGCATACCTGAGCCGACATCAGCAAATCAATTGCTTTCAGATATGCTTCGAGGGCAGGGAAGTAGTCGTCGAGTAAAATATAGAACCGCGCAATTGTGAAATATGCTTTAATGGATTCGATGCCGAGTTTAATATGCTCGCGGCACAATTCGATTGCTTTGAGAATATTGCCTTTGATCAGCAGTTTGTGTTCGCAGAAGTTGGCATTGTTCTCAAGAAGTTTAACAAATAAATACGGATTTTCAGAATCCATTTGATAGGCAAGATTATAGAATTTTTGAACCTTCTCGTTTTGCTGACTCCCTTCGTAAGTCTCGGCAAGGTATTGCAGCGCCAGCAGTCGTGAAGAATAACTTTCCGGGTCGCTCTTCAACGACAATTTGGATGCGTCAACTTCGAGTTCTTTTATACCGGCGACACCGGTTAAATATTTCTCTCCTTTTTTGAACTGCGGACTTGCCGGGTTGTTTTTGTACTCTTTGCATAACGCATAACCCAATTCGGCTTTTATTTCCGCATTCGCTTTTGATTGAATATCCGCGTAATCCGTGAGCAGGTCGATAATGGTTTTTCGGTCGCCTGTAAATTTTGATAACCGGGCTATCTTCAAAGCTATTGCGGGTTTGTTCGTTTCTGCGGGTTCATTTTCAAGAATTGTATTCAGTGTTTCAATTTCACTCTTCAACTGATCGGCAGTCATGCGGTTACCGAAATTTGCGGTGTATGAATCGGTGAGTGTTGTTATGCGTGAAATATTTTCATCCGCATTTTCGAGCAGGGCGGCGAGCCGTGCAGATTCTCGTTCCCACTCCTTCGGTATTTTCAAAGCGGTTTTATAAAGCCTGTCGTGCAGTACATCCGACCAGGTATGCTGTAGTAATGTTCTTACCTGTATTTCCGCTTTTTTATCCTTAAGTTCCTCCGGTATCTTAACGCCGAGTATTTCATCTTTAACCGGCGTAACAATAAAATGAACAGAGCGGTAGCCGAACTCATGTATCTTTAACCGCTCGCCCACATCCAGACTGTTGGCTTCATCAATTAAAAAATTGCCGCGTATGAAGTCGCAGACTTTTATAATTTGTTCCTGTGTTTGTGTAATTATCCTTGCGCCGCATAAGTCGGTAATATCCCGCAGCGGGTCTTTGTATTTATTCTTACGGATTATCTTTTCCGCAAAGCTGGAAACATTTTTTGCGCGCACCTGCACAATTGAAAGCGGGGCATAAATATTTGCCGCAGCTTTTAATATTTGTTCCAAAGTCTTTGCAAAGGTTTCGTAGTGCTTGCGCTCTGCAATAAACCTTTTAATATCTTTCTGGTGTTGTTCTTTGTTGATGGGCATTTTAACTCCGTTCTTAAAATTGTTTTTTTTTATTCTATACCAAGCTGTTTGCATAAATTAACAAGGGACGGGTCCATAAACATTTTTTTATTTTTCATATAAGTTAATGCTTCTATCAGCTTTGTGAAAATTTCCTCTACCTTCGGGTCATTTATTTGATGATAATACCCAGCTAACTTATAATAGCTTACAATAATATCCCTTGCGTATTCGGCTGAGTCGGGATTTCGTTTGCGTAAGTCTTCTCGAATCTTGAGTGAGCTTTCATAACTTTGAAGGGCGCTTTTTGTATCGCCAAGAGCT
>JAZDFC010000097.1:0-31372 GCA_043808235.1 bacterium | reverse complement strand
AAACCTAAAGAATAAGGAATCAAGAATAAACCTATTATTCCAAAATCGGCATGTAATTCTCTGATGTACGTACCAGTATTAACCCACATAGGTATAAAATATCCTTTTTGATATGCTGATGGCCTTTTAACGATATCCAATCTATCTAAAAAATTATATGCTGGCAAAAATGAATTCTGCGCGAATGGAGTATATTCTGTTTCTTTTGATAAATACTGGCTGAGTACACCGAGATGGGCACTAAAATAAAGATAGATTGAAGGAGATAAAATTGGATTGCCCTCAGCATTTCTAAGTAGACTGGAAGCCCCTTGATACTGTTCGAAAGAAACCCTAGAAACCTTCACTAACGATGCACTCACAATTAAAATAGCTAAAAGAAGAATTACTGCAATGGAACCATTTCTTTTTGAAAAAGTAAACCGTTTTTTAGAGTCATTACTTAGCATTTGCCTTATAAGAATAAAAGCAAATAAAAACTCAATCAATGCTAATAACATCCCCGCTCTACCAAGAGTAGATACCTCTTTAATAATCACGCCAATAAAAGGATAAAAAGTTAGAAAATTAAATCTTCCTCTGAAAGCGGTATAAACTGCACTCCAGAAAATTCCCACATAACCAAAATTTGATACAAAAGGTAATTGCCCTTCAATGCCCCCACCGCTAGTATTCTTTACATATATTTTTAAAGCATTAATAAAAACCCCAGTTATACTTCCATACATATCTAGTAGTATGTACCAGTGTTGAAGCGCGCCTAACAAAGAAATTGTACTAAATACAATTAAAGCATATTTTATTGAAATTCCGTTATCAGCTGAGATTGTTAACGAAGCATCAAATTCTTCATTTTCAATCTCAGGATAGGAGAATGTTTTTCGTGCAATATGGATTGTAATGATTCCGAACAAAAAACATAAAAAGGTTGAAATTATATAATACCACGCCATGGGAATAATTTCCACATAAGGAAGAAGTCTTAACTCATAAAGCAAAATCATCAAACTCCAGATACTTGAATAAACAGAAAGATGATTAAACCATTTTTTAAATAAATACTTCCCCAATAGGATACTGATTGAAAAAATTATCGGAACAATTAGAAAAATCATAGTGATTTAAAATCTCATTCGATAAAATTTTTTAATTTTATTAAACCAAATGGCGGATTTTTTCTGGAGTGGATTCGAATACTCCAAACGATTAACTGCTTTTTCCCCGATGAATATGATCGGTATAAATGCAAAAGAAAAAAGGAAAAATATGCTTAGTACTATAATTGTTCTTTTAGGACTATTTTTAAGTTGAGCGGGAACTGCTTTATCGATCACAACAACGGTGGGTATGCTTTTTTGTTCTTCAACTTTCGCTTGTTCGTACATTGGCATCACAAATTCAAGAATTGTCTGTTGAATTTCAACCTCTCTATAAGAACGCAGATACGCTATTGACATTTCTGGCATATTCTTGAAAGCATATAATATATTTGAAGAGGATCTTAGATTAGGAGAATTTTTTAATTCCAGTGTTTTATCTTTTAACATTTTCAATTCCGCTTTTACGCCTTTATATTGAGGCGAATCCTCGCCATATTGTTGAAGGAGAAAGTATGCTTGCATTTCTTTCTTAATCGTTTCTGATTCGATTTCGGCGGCAACTTTAACCGTTGCTTCAAGTTGGTCGGGTACTACAACAATTCCATATTTCCTCTGAAATTCATATAATGAATCTTCTGCTTTTCTTAAATCAGTAACATTTTGAAGATATCTTTTTTCAATAAATTCTCTATTATTCTTCGCCTGTTCAATATTAATCTTGATATTTATGCTATCAACAAGATCAACAATATAATTTGCAATATTGGCACTCATTTGTGGATCTTCATTTATAATACTAATATCTACCATCCCAAATTCGTTGGGCTCTGTAGAAATATCCCCAATAAAACTTTTTATTGCTTGATCTATATTATCGTCATCGATATCATAATAATGCATCAGTTTGAATTTACGAATAATGTTCGTAAGCGCGGATTTGCTATTTATTATACCTAAAAGCACGTCCTCGGAAGTATTACTTACCCCAAATAATTTTGATCCCATTGAAGCAATTGAAGACTTTCCGCTGAGCAACCCACTTAAATTACCTAATCCCCCCTGATTATCAGGTGGAATCATAATAGTGGCTGTCGACTTATATTTGTTCGGAATTAGAAGTACGATAATAGAGACAAAAACTATGACAATAAAAAGATTAATAATTAGAAATTTTTTCCATTTAAATAAGACATATAAATAATCCGAAAAACCAGTTATTGTTTCTTTAGTTTCATTTGACATAATTACTCTGTTTGTTTCTAATTATAAATTTTAGGATTAAACTAACAATTTATTATATTACACCACAATTACAATTTCTAGAAGTTCAACTCTTAACCTCATTTGCTATTTTCCTATTTGTATCATCAACAATATAAGGGTGGCGACACTCCCAACTATTCCCATGATACTTCCGATTCTTGAAAGATAATAGTAAAAATCTTTTGGAACCTGCTTCGGAATATAAATCATATCACCTGGTTCAATTATTACTTTTTCTTTTCCCTCAGATATCCAGTTTTTATTTCTACCTTTAATGATTACAATTTCCTCTTCCTCTTCTTTTGCCATTTCACTTTTGCCTCCTGCTTTTCGTATATAGAAATTATAGTCCTTTCCGGCCTCATATTTAACATAACCAGTTTTATTAGCCTGACCAAAAACATAAATGTACTCAAATTTTTGTGGGATTATGATTATGTCACCATCCTCAATCATAAAATTACTATCTTCAGAATCAGCATCGCTTAGTTTTGTAAAATCCACAAGATGCTCACCGCCAAGTATTTTTAATTGACTGTCAATCCCAAAAGCAGTAGTATCTTCATACTCAAGATTAAATCCCCTCTTTAATGCAAGATCCTCACGCAATTGGTTCAATTTTAATTGGGTTTCAGCAGAAATAAACCGAATCGGATTATCAGTATATTCTTCCATTATGGAATACTTTTTTAATAATTCTTTTGAATCAAAATTTCTAAGAACTTCAGCTCGATACAAATCAGCATCACCGGTAAAACCCCCGGCTTTTTCAATTATCTTTCTTAATTTTTCTCCAGTGCGGGTAGTATTTACATAACCGGGATATTTAACTTCTCCTATAACCAATATTTTAAATTCTTTTTTATGGTTTTCATCTGCAAGCACTCGAATTCTATCACCACTCTTCAGTTCGAAGTCCTCTGATACTTTTACGCGAACAATCTCCTCATGTGAACCTGAATTATCGAGTCTCGAAATTTCTACGATATCAACATTATCAAATGCTTGACTAACCCCTCCTGCAAATAGTAACGCATCAGATAATTTATCCCCCTGAACAAACTGAAACTTTGTGTATTTATTCACAGCACCTGTAATCTCAATAAAATCATACTCTGGATCATAGGAGGGAAATATTATAATATCATCGGACATCAAATAAGGATTAAATTTAAAATCACCAAGTAACCGAAATTTTATTAAATCAATATTTAACACCTGTCCGTTTGTTCTTTTTAATGTAATATTCCGGAAAGGGTAAGAATCAAGTTCTTTTTGAGCTCTATAAATTAATTCAGGATCAGTTAATCTAGCCAGCGAAGCCTCTTTCGTTTGGTTGAATACAGTTGTAATAAAATGATCCAGTCTTTGATAAACACTCGCAGTAAATGAACCGGTAACAATAAAATTACCTCCTATTGTAACAGAAATTAAATCAACCGAAGGAAATAATGAAGAGTTTCCATTCGAATTTTTTTCATCATCTTGGGCAAAAATTATCCCAGATAAAATTAAAAACAAATACAGATATCTCATCTATTTTTCCTTATTTCTTAATTCGAATATTGAATGGAATAGTATTTCACATACTCACCGCTTACAATCCTCCCCCACCATTCCTTATTTGCGAGGTACCATTCGATTGTTTTTTCAATCGCTTGTTCAAATTTATATTCTGGTTTCCAACCAAGTTCGGATTGGATTTTGGTGGAGTCGATTGCGTAACGCCGATCATGACCGGGGCGGTCTTTTACGTACTGAATTAAATCTTCGGATTTGCAGAGTGTTTGTAAAATCAATTTCACTATTTCAATGTTTTTCATTTCGCGGCTTGCACCGATATTATATACTTGTCCGGGATAACCTTTCTCCATCACTAATTCAACGGCGATATTATGATCGATCACAAATATCCAGTCGCGTACATTTAATCCATCGCCGTAAACTGGAAGTTTTTTGTCGTTTAAAACATTAATGATCATCAGTGGAATTAATTTTTCCGGGAATTGTAATGGGCCATAATTATTGGAACAGCGCGTTACAACTACCGGCAATCCAAATGTATGGAAAAATGCCAACGCCATCATGTCCGCGCCGGCTTTGCTGGATGAATAAGGACTGTTTGGCGACAGAGGAGTCGTTTCCGCGAACAACCCTGTATCACCGAGACTACCGTAAACTTCGTCAGTAGAGACTTGTACAAACTTTTCAATTCCGTATCTTCGCGATGCTTCCAACAAAACGTTTGTACCAATTACATTCGTTCTATAAAAAACTTCCGAACCAAGAATACTTCTGTCAACATGGGACTCAGCTGCAAAATTTACAACGGAATTGAATCTGTATTTTCCGAAAAGGTAATCCACTAATTCCGAATTTATTATATCGCCTTTTACGAAATGATAATTCTTTTTCGATTCTGAAACTTTCAGATTTTCAAGATTACCGGCGTATGTAAGTTTATCCAGATTAACAATTTCTATATCATCTCTTTTGCTTAAGATATTGTTAATGAAATTACTTCCGATAAAACCGGCGCCTCCAGTTACTAATATTTTCTTCAATCTATTCTCCTAAAAAGCAAAGAAACCAACGAATACTCCTGTTTGAATAAAGAATGAACTACTATTTAAATCTGACGGAGTGTTTTCTAAAGTAACATCGTTCTCAACAGACCATCGGTTGCTAAATGGAATTAAATATCCTCCGCCAACACGCAATGCCATGAACCGGTTGACAGGAATATCGATGTTAATTGTCGGTGAAACTGTAAAAAATGAATTGGAAATTTTCCGGTTTATGTTTTTTATGGATTTGTCCGGATCAGAAAAATCTCCCCAGGTTCCATCCCAATCATACTTTCCATTATTTTGATATAGCTCTATATCTGCAGAACCAGCGCCAATCATCGCTCCCACCGATACCGCAACTTTATTAATAAATGGCAATGTATATTCGATAGTTAACGCGCCTGCACCAATGCTATAAATTACTTCTTTATCGTAATCACCGACATGAGCCGTTCGCGAAGTTGAACCACCGAATCCCATTCCACCGATTCTTACATTATCAATCATCAATATATATACGTAACCAGAGCCTCCCCATGTAATCAATCCTGATTCAGGCAAATTTTCAACGCCAAACGAAGTGAGTTGTTGATTTACCGGATCTAGATTTGGCATAACCCACATGGGTGTAAAGCCGCCAGCTAATCCGAATTTTGCTATCCATCCGACTTCTTCTAAGCCTTGTGCACGAAGCGAGGATATAAATGATATTACTATTAATAAATATAGAAATTTCTTGTTCATAAGATATAAGTCAATTTTAGAGTTGTGAATTTAGCAAATCTTGACTTATGAAAAAATAGAAATCAGGTCATTTGGGCGAAAGGTCAAAAATAAAGACTGTATCCGTTTCCATTCAGGCCGAGTCACCACAACAAGGGGAAATCGGATACAGTCGCAGAGGATGCTGAAAAACTTGCTACTTGTTACTCCATGCTAAGTTCCTGGTTACTTGATACTGGTTAAAACTCAATTCGGACTCATGTGCTTTTGTTCAACTGATTTTTGTGCTGTGGATTTTAAAAATTTCTGATCCGACTTAATTATTGTGTAATTAAACTGATAGTTCTTTTCGAAGCTTCGCTTCGAATTACAAAACAGTTTCAAATGCCATGATTCTAAGTTTTTGTAATCCATTGTATCTTCTAATTTCTAATAAAAATTATTTCCCAGCATCCAGCATCCAGCATCCAGCATCCAGCATCCAGCATCCAGCATCCAGCATCCAGCCTGCCGCGGCGTAGATATTTTTATCGAAGCCGGGCATCCAGCTTAGTCCATCATTTTACGCAGAAAGATTGAATCCTCTTCATCATCAATCAGTCTTTCTTTTCTTTTGGAATTCTCTTTTGTATCAAAATCATCGAATGATTCGAATCTGAATCCTGTATTTGTTACTTGTTCTTCTTCGAGTATTGTTCTTGATGATCCACGAACACGAAATATCGTTGGAATATCGAGATCCTTTTTATCTTCCACTTCTACTTGAGCTTGTTGTTTGAAATTAAATCCGCCGCCGATATTTGATCTTTTGGAGGTTTCAAACTGTGATTCTCTTTTCTTCTGTGTATAAGTAGGTGATGCAGCCGCTTGCGATTTAAAACCGGTAGCAATAACGGTGTAAGAAACGTATTCATTCATTTCTTCTTTATTAACCAATCCAAATATTACATTCGCTTCTTCACCAGCAGCTTCGTAAATAACTTTATTTCCGGCATCAACTTCTTCCATTGTTAAATTGCTTGAGCCGCTTACGTTTAGCAAAATGTTTTTTGCTCCTTGAATGCTTACGCCTTCGAGCATCGGCGAGGAGATTGCTTTATGCGCCGCTTCAACCGCACGGTTATCGCCGCTAGCAATTCCGCATCCCATCAACGCTTCGCCGCTCGAATTCATTACAGAACGCACATCAGCAAAGTCAACATTTATTATTCCCGGAATAGTTATAATATCTGCAATTCCTCGTGTAGCTTCGTAGAGCACTTCGTTTGGTTTATCGAATGCGGCAATAGCCGATGTGGCTCTATCTAAAATATTTAACAATCTTTCGTTTGGAATTAATATCAAACTGTCAACATACTGACGCAAATCTTCGATGCCTTCCTCGGCATTCATCATTCTGCGTTTACCTTCCCATCTAAATGGTTTGGTAACAATTCCGATAACGAGAGCGCCAGCGCTTTTGGCAATGGAAGCTACCACTGCGGATCCACCTGTTCCGGTTCCGCCGCCCATTCCGGCTGTAATGAAGACCATATCGCTGCCGTCGAGAACCTTTTTAATTTTCTCGCGATCCTCTTCAATAGCTTTTCTTCCAACGTTGGGATCGGCTCCGGCGCCAAGTCCTTTTGTAAGATTTTTACCAACCTGAATTTTATGATTGGCTTTGCTCTTCTCAAGAGCTTGCGCATCTGTATTAATTGCCACATACTCAACTCCGGATAATCCCCTTTTCATCATGCTGTCAAGGGCATTGCATCCACCGCCGCCAACACCTACAACTCTCAATTTTGCCAAAGGTGCCATCTCGCGATCAAGAGTGACAAATTTCAGTATTGATTCTTGTTCCATTAATTCCTCCTTGTTGTGGTATTTATTTTATAGTTCATCAAAAAATTCTCTAATCTTTTTAAATCTGCTTCCGAGATTGAATTTCGTTTTCGCTTTTCTCTCTTTAACGGAAATTAAATCATCCGATGAAGTAGTGCCGGGAATACCTTTAATTAATCCGGCAAGAGTTGCGAACTCCGGACTTTCGATTTCATTTGATAGACCGTTGCCAAGCTGGATAGGGACACCGATTCTTGCGTGCAGTCCAAAAATTTCTTCTGCCAAATCCGTAGAACCTTTTAAAAGTGATCCGCCGCCGGTCAATACTATTCCGGCTTTCATTTTACTCTTGAATCCACTCTGCCGGAGTTCATTATCAATGAGAGCAAAAAGTTCGCGCATCCGAACAGAAATTATCTGCGTTAATAATGTTATCGGGATTTTAATATTTCCGCGAGAGCCAACTCCTTTTATAAAGATATCTTCATCCTTTATAATAGCATCCTGAGTAGCGAAACCGTATTCCTTTTTCAATTTTTCTGCTTCCGAAGTTACAATTCCGAGTGACTCGCGGATATCGTTTGTAACCTGGTTACCGGCAACACCAATTACTTTTGTGTGCTTAATACTTTTATCGTGATAAATTGCTACGTCCGTTGTGCCGCCGCCAATATCGACAAGAATTACACCGAGATCTTTTTCATTATCATCAAGTACCGAAAGACTTGATGCAATAGGCTGAAGAATATAATCCTTCACAATCAGCCCGGCGCGCTCAACAGATTTTTTTATATTCTGAATTGCCGGTATCGAGGCAAGCACAACATGATTCACCGCTTCAAGTCTTGAACCGCATATTCCAATCGGGTTTCCGATGCACAATTCATGATCTACAAAATATTGTTCAGGAATAATGTGAAGTATCTGTCTGTCCGACGGAATGCGGATTGTTTTTACATCCGCTTTTAATCTTTCGAGATCATCTTTTAGAATTTCGCGTTCGGGATTATTTATTGTTACATAATTTCTATGACGTAAACTTGTGATATGTTCACCGGCTACTCCAACATTAACTTCCTTTATTTCAAAACCTGCCCGGTTAATGGCAATATCCATTGCTTCGCGGATGGCTTCGGCTGTTTTGGCGATGTTGGCTACCAATCCCCGGTTTAATCCTTCCGACGGCGCTACGCCGAATCCCAAAATATTTAGGCTGTGCTCTGTCTTTTCCGCAATAACAGCGCCGACTTTGGTTGTACCCAGATCTAATCCTGCAATAATGTTTTTCTTCATAAATTTTTATCCTCTTCAATTTGCGGTTCCGGGAAACCTATAAATATGTTGCCGTTAAACCGGAGATCAATGTATCGTATCGAAGTTAATTCCTCCTTTCCTTCAAGTGAATTCCAAAGTTTTGTGAAATAAGAGGTTTTTTTGATTTCGTTTTTCCTGCCGATAATTACAGGGAAATCAAAGAACGAAAACGAAAGAGTGATGTCTCCCCCGTTTCTAAAATCTATTTCCGTAACGCCGTTAAAAAGTCCCGGATTTAATAAATTCATCGAGTCGAGAATTTTAAATCCCGTTAGAATGTCGGCGTTCCTTTTTAAGCTGGTAAATAATTTCAAGTCATGCAATTCTTCCGGATTTGTAATTATCGGCAAATCAACCAGCTTGGTGAATGGTAATACCGGCAGAAGTTCGAAATTATCCGACATGAGGTAATCGGAATTATTATGTAGTAAAATTGCGTTGAATTTTTTCTCGGTTAGAATTATAGTCACTTTTCCGTTACCGTCGTTTTGAACATCAACATCATCAACGTAAGGATGTTTTTTCATTCTGTCTTTTAATATTGGCAGACTTAAAAATTTATATAATGATTTATCCAGCAAGTGTGCATATTTAAAATACTCATCCTTACCAAGATAATTGTTCCCGCTCATCTCGATAACAGTTATCTGAATTTCATTACGATCTTCAATTTGGAATGACAAATAGAAAATAAGCGCTGTCATTGCAAGCAGAAAAATTATACTCGATATTTTGAAAATTTTCTTCATTATCCTTTCAACATCCCAACAAACTTTTCACCAAACTTCCAGATGTCTCCCGCACCAAGCGTAATAATAATATCGTCATCTTTTTTTAGTGACATCAATAATTCCGGTATCTTAGTTTTATCCGGTTCGTACAGTACATTTTTGTGTCCGATTTTTTTTGCAGCTGAGGCAACAATTTCACCGTTGATTCCCTCAATTGGATTTTCGCGAGCAGGATAAACATCCGTGCAAATAAAGATATCCGAATTGAGGAATGATCTTCCGAATTCAAGATAGAAATCTCTCGTCCTTGAGTATAAATGCGGTTGAAAAACTGCGATCAATCTGCGCTTCCAACCAGCTCTAATTGCCGAAAGTGTTGCGTTAATTTCTGTTGGATGATGTGCGTAATCGTCAATCACAAGAATTTCTTGTTTATATTTTGTTTCGAATCTCCTATAAACTCCTTTGAAAGATTCGAGCGATTTTTTGATTACTTCGAAATCGACGCCAAGTTCTTTTGCAATGCAAACGGCAACTAAAGAATTTTTAATATTATGAACACCAGGAATTTGAAGCGTCAAATTACCAAGTTCTTTGCCTTCGTACATCACTGTAAAGTTTGACGAATACTCCTTTTGTGTAATATCCACAGCTCTAACATCGGATTGCGAAGTTAATCCATAAGTGATGATTTTTTTATTTATTAGAGGCATAATATCCTGCAGCGCAGGCTCATCCATGCACAGCACAACAAATCCGAAGAAAGGAACTTTGTTGGCAAATTGGATAAACGCTGTTTTTATATCATCCAAATCTTTGTATGTATCAAGATGCTCCTGTTCCAAAGTTGTTATTGCTGCGATAGTCGGAGTCAACTTTAAAAATGTTCTGTCGAACTCATCGGCCTCAACAACAATGTAATCGCCCAAACCGAGCCGTGCATTTGTACCACCGAGTCCGCTTAATTTTCCGCCGACAATAATTGTCGGATCGAAACCGGCTGCCGTCATTACCAATCCAACCATTGAGGTTGTCGTCGTTTTTCCATGGGTACCTGCAATCCCAACACCGTATTTCATGCGCATTGTTTCTGCCAGCATCTCGGCTCTTTTTATTACAGGTATCTTTCTTTCAATGGCAGCTTTAACTTCGGGATTATCAATTGAAACAGCAGATGAATATACAAGAACATCTACATCATGTAAATTATCTGCCGAGTGTCCTTCGAATATTTCAACACCGAGAGTTCGTAACCGATCGGTGATGTCACTGCTGAAAAGATCGGAACCGGATACTTTAAAACCGCGGCTCAACATAATTTCCGCGAGACCGCTCATCCCTATACCGCCGATTCCAACGAAATGTATTTTTTTAATTACTTTATGTATCATATCTATCTCAATTTTTTATCGAATAAATAGCATAGTGTGAAAAAATATTTTCTTCAACATTGGGATCTAATTTGCCGCTTTCCAACGCAAGTAAAATTCCATCTTTACCCGTTTTTATTGCGCCTTTTTCATTATAAGCGGTAAAATTATATTTCTCTTCCAGCATAGTGCGTGTGTGTGGCTGCGGATATAACAAGAGGAAAAAATGCACTGCGTCGGCAGAGGCATCAAAATTTTTATTCAAAGAGAATCCGAATAGTCTGCTGTTTCTCTGCTCGCCGATATAAATATCCTCGCCGCATGAATACTGGACGACAGGTTCATTTGAATCGGCGTGTAAATAATAATCGTATGTTAGAGTAGTAGCCAAAATTCTATCCTCTTTATTAAAATGTTTCCGCTAATTTTATAATGTTCGTCGCAACAATCTTTGCTGCATCCGGCTGAGAAAATTTTTTGATATTTGTGCGCATCGTCTCCAATTTTTCTTCATTGGAAATCACGGATTTAATTTCATCAAATAATTTTTCGCTAAGTTCATTGTCTCTGAGTACAATTGCAGCATTTTCATCAACGAGAGATTTTGCATTTTTATATTGATGATCAGCAGCCACATTTGGCGAAGGCACAAAAATAACCGGGAGTCCGAGAGCAGAAACTTCCGAGATGGTAGTTGCACCGGAACGCGCAAGAATTAAATCGGCAGCGGAGTATGCAGCGTTCATGTTTTCAATAAATGGGAGAATGCGAATGAATCGGCTTTCCAGTGTTTTATAATCGGAATAATAGAAGTCGCCGGTCTGCCAGAGAATTTGGATATTTTCACCTATCAACTTTTGAGAACAAGCAGATATAGCATTATTGATAGAGAGCGCACCACCGCTGCCGCCGAGAACAAGCAAAGTTTTTTTCGAGTTATCGAGTTTAAATTCTTTTAAAGCATCTATTTTATTTATCAAATTCATTTGAACACGAATCGGATTTCCGGAGAGTATCAATTTTCTTTTTTCACGGAAATACTGTTCTGAATCTTTGAATGTAATGTGGATTTGTTCAGCCTTTTTTTCCAGCAGTCTGTTTGTTACACCGGGATAACTGTTTTGCTCAAGTAAAACTATTTTTACTCCAAGGATTGATGCCGCTTGTAAAACCGGACCCGAAACAAAAGCGCCGGAACCAATAGCTACGCGCGGTTTAAATTTCATTAAAATTAATAGCGACTTAACAACAGACGAACTCAACTTTAGGGGGAAGAGGAGATTTTGCAAATTAAATTTCCTTGCAAATCCGCTTATCCATATCGTCTTAAAATGAAATCCGGCTTTCGGAACAATTCGCGATTCCATCCTCTTCTTCGAACCGATGAACAATATTTCCGATTCCGGTTTAATTTGCTTCAACGTTTCTGCTACGGCAATTGCAGGTGTGATATGGCCTGCTGTTCCGCCCGCAGCAAAAACAAAGCGATATGTATAATTGGTCTGCGTCATGCTTGAGCCATACTTGCCGTTTTAAATCTTACACGTTCCATACCCACATTTATTATTATCCCGATTGAGATACAGTACATAAGTATTGATGTTCCGCCGAAACTGATGAATGGAAGAGTTATCCCTGTTGTCGGGACTAATCCGGTAACTACCGAAGCATTTATAAATGCGGTTAATATTATGTTGAACGATAATCCAAAAACCATTAGTTGTTTGAATGTGCTGTCGGACTTGTTCGCTACAATTAATCCAACAGCAAAAATTACTACGTATAAGAACAGAACAACGAATGTGCCGATGAATCCTCGCTCTTCGCCGAGAATCGAAAATATAAAATCAGTGTATGGTTCCGGTACGAACAAATTGCTCTGTTTGCTTTCACCGAATCCAAGTCCCCACAAACCGCCGCTCCCAAGCGCAATTTTTGCTTGAAGAACTTGCTTGGTCATATCGGTGCCACTTATAAGACTATGAACAAAACTCATAATTCTTTCGCGCGAATGAGGCATTATCATTGCAACACCACCGACAGCGATAACTCCGGTTCCAAGAGTGCCGAAGATGTGTTTTAATTTTGCGCCACCGGCAAATAAAACCGAGAATGCCAGCAACACAAGCAATGCACCTGTACTTACATTCGGTTGAGCGATAATAAGGATAGCAAAGACTACAATTAAAACCAGAGCAAACATGAATCCTGTTTTAAATTCGCGAATTCTTTCCTTTTTTATATCAATCACTTTAGCCAAATGAATAATAATAACGAGCTTGGCAAGTTCCGATGGTTGGAATGGAATAAAACCAAGATCAATCCATCTGCGGGCGCCGTTAACTTTTATCCCGACAAAAAGAGTTAGAATAAGCAAGGCTATTGTTATGAATAAAATATGCTTATCATACTTATAAAGATCTTCCGGTTTAATTACAGTTGAAAAGATTATCATAAGCAGGAACGCAATTATTACTTTCCACAAATGCGATTTAAAATATAGATACGGTACATTTCCCTCGGTTGCACTTTTCACGGTACTCGCACTGAATACGAGTACACAGCCAAAAAGGACGAGTGCAATTATTGAAACAATTAATAACCGTAAAAATAATTTCATTCAGTTAATCCCATCACTGCGTTTTTAAAAACTCTTCCACGGTGTTCGTAATTATCAAACATATCAAAACTTGCGCATGCCGGCGAAAGCAATACAATTTCATTTGGCGCCGCATCGGTTCTGCCTGAAACCACACAATCGTCCAGTGTTGATTTCTTTACAACCGGCACATAATCTTTGAAATAATTATAAACTTTCGAAGCCGACACGCCGATAGCATAAATTTTCTTCACATGCTTTTTTACAAGGTCTCGTATCTGATCGTAATTATTACCTTTGTCTTTACCACCAAGGATAAGAATAATAGGTTCATCAAAACTTTTTAGCGCGTACCAAACCGAATCCACATTCGTTGCTTTTGAATCGTTAATAAATTTGATACCGTTAACCTCACGAACAAATTCAAGTCTATGCTCAACTCCCGGGAAATTCCCGAATGACTCTTTTATTTTTTCATCCGGTAGATTTAATATTTTTGCTGCAGATAACACTGCGAGTGTATTAGCAATATTATGCTCGCCTTTCAAGCTCATGTCGCTTACTTTACAAATTTCAGTTTTAACTCCATCACGAGTAAAGAATAAACCTCCATCCTTCATGTACGATCCGTTCGGTAATTCTTTATTCAACGAGAAACCGAACCGGTTTACTTTTTCATTGTGTACATTAATCGAAGTATTGAAGTCGTCTTCATTGCTAATAAAGTAATCGTTGGCATCCTGATTCTTTGTAACCGCAACTTTTGATTTTACATATTTCTCAAAATCATCTTCGTACCTGTCAAGATGATCCGGTGTTAAATTCAGAATCATCGAGATGAATGGTTTGAATTTGTCCATATAATCAAGTTGAAAACTGGATGTTTCAAGAGCGACACATTCATTTTCTTTTACGTCGGAAACAATTTCGGACAAAGGCAGACCGATGTTGCCGGCTGCATATGTTTTTACGCCACAATGATTTAGAGTGTGAGCGCAAAGCGATGTCGTTGTTGTTTTCCCATTCGTACCGGTTATGGAAATTATTTTTCCTTTGCAGAATAGCGATGCAAATTCCAACTCGCTGATGACTTTTATATTCTTCGTAAATGCTTTAGCAAGTACTCTCGAATTCGTCGGAACACCGGGACTCGTTATAATAAAATCGCAATGAAATACTTTTGCGCTGTGTGTACCGTATTCGTATGCAATTTTTTCATCTTCAAGAAGTTCGATCTGTTTGGACAATTTCTCTCTCGCGTTAAAATCAGTAACGAACGGAATTCCACCGAATTTCTTTACAAGTTTCGCCGCGCTTAAACCACTTTTCTCAGCTCCGATAATCGATATTTTTTTACCGTGTATTTTCATTACCGTATCTTGAAAGACGCCAAACTTAGTATTGCAAGAATTATTGTGATTATATAAAACCGGATTACAATTTTCGACTCAGCCCAACCCATCATTTCAAAATGATGATGAATGGGAGCCATCCTAAAAATTCTTCTTCCTTCGCCGTATCTCTTTTTCGTGTATTTGAAATAATATCTTTGCAGAATGACCGAGATTGTTTCGAGGAAATAAATTCCGCCGAGTATCGGGATTAATAATTCTTTCTTAATTAATATTGCCATAATCCCGAAAGCGCCACCCAATGCTAACGATCCTGTATCGCCCATAAAAACTTGCGCCGGATTAAAATTGAACCATAGGAAACCAAGTCCCGCGCCGATGATTGCCGCGATGAACACAGTTAGTTCCCCTGCTCCGGGGAGATAAATGATGTTGAGATAATCCGAATAAATCGAGTTACCGGAAACGTAAGTAATTATTCCAAGCGCCAGCATCACAAATACCATCGTTCCCATGGCAAGTCCATCGAGTCCATCCGTCAAATTAACAGCATTCGAAGTTGCGGTAATTATAAATATTACCGCCGGGATGTACAAATAACCAAAATCGAAATTCAAATTTTTAAAGAACGGTAAAGTTGTTTCTGTGCTGTACTGGCTGAATTCCGGGAGAAAATAAATTGCCGTGCCAACTATTAATCCAACAAATACTTGACCGTACAATTTATAACGGGCAATCAAACCTTTCGGGAATTTTTTTACAACCTTCAAATAATCATCCACAAATCCAACGCCGCTTAAAAACAAAGTTCCTACAAGCACAAGTATTATGTACATACTTTTAATATCGCTCCAGATTAAAACGGGTACAACAACACAAAACATGATTATCAATCCGCCCATAGTTGGAGTACCCGCCTTAGATCTGTGGCTTTGGGGGCCTTCGAGTTTAATTGTTTCACCAATCTGTTTTTTCTGAAGGTACCTTATCAGTTTTGGTCCTATATAAAATGAAAGAAACAGAGCCGTTACCGCAGAGAGCGCCGATCTAAAGGTTAAATACCTGAAGATGTCGAATCCCGGCGGATTAAAATTTTTATTTATATAATCAAATAGATAGTAGAACATTATTGAACCTTATTTTTGAATAGCTCCGTAAATTCTTCCATCTTCATGCCGCGTGATCCTTTTACAAGAATAGCCGCATTCGAAAAATTATTCTTTGCTAAAAATGTTTTCAGATCATCGCGCGAACTAAAATGCTTCGATTCAATTCCATCTTTTTTTACAACCGCATGCATGTACTTCATGAATTCTCCGAGCGAGTAAACTGCATCAACCTTTTTCTTTGCGATGTACTCACCGATCATCCCATGCATTTCCTTTGATTTATTGCCAAGTTCAAACATGTCGCCAAGCAACAAAATTTTTCGTTTGTACAATTTTACTTTTTTCAACAGATCGACTGCCGCTTTCACAGAATTAGGATTCGAATTGTAAGTATCGTCGATGATCATTCTGTCATCGAGCTTCGTTACATTCAATCTTCCTTTTACAGCTTTTGTTTTATTGGTTCCGCTAACAATCTGCGATTTTGTTAATCCCATTGTTAGCGCTAAAGCTACAGCCGCCAAATAATTTTTCGCATTCGATTCACCGTAAACGGGAAGTTCAACTTCAAAGGAGTTATTACTTTTCGCAATTTTGATTTGCGTTCTTCCATCATTGGTATAACCGGTGATCACTCCTTTTATATCGACATCGCCTTTAAATCCGTAAGAAATATGTTTCACAAAATCTTTCGCATGTTTTTTAAGAATCGGATCATCATAGTTTATGAGTACTTTTCCTTTAGCTTTCACCGTTTCAATTAGCAAAGTCGATTTTTCATTATAAACTTCATTTCTGTTCTTCAAAAATTCGAGATGCGCATCGCCGACATTTGTGATGAGCGCTATATCCGGTTCCGCTATTTTAGCAGTGTAATCGATCTCGCCGAAATGATTTGTCCCGTGTTCAACTACAATAGCATTTGTCTTTGGTTTGGCCGAAAGAATTGTTAGCGGAACACCGATGTGATTATTGTTATTCGCAATCGATTTATCGACAATGAATTTTTCCGAAAGCAAATCGGCAGTCATCTCTTTTGTTGAAGTCTTGCCGTTGCTGCCGGTGATTGATACAATTTTATATCCAGCATTTCTTCTTCGAATCTTTGCGAGCTCACCGTAAGTTTTCGTTGTATCGTCAACGGTAACAATTGTTAAATCAATATCATCGTAACGTTCAATTTCGGATTTGTTAATTACAATTGCCGCAGCTCCTTTTTCAGCAGCATCTTTAACAAAATCATGTCCGTCGAGTTTTTCCCCTTTTATAGCAACAAAGATTGAATCCTTTTCGACAGTTCGTGAGTCAATCGAAATCTTCGAAACCGGATAATACTTTTCCGGCTCGAAGATTTCGGCTGATTGAAGATTGAACAAATCGTTCAAGGAAAAATTTAGTTTCGACATATTGTTAAATATTTCTCTGCTGTTTCTTTATCTGAAAAATGATTTTTAACGCCTTTGATTAACTGATAATTTTCGTGACCTTTTCCGGCCAATAAAATCACAGCATCCGATGGCGATTCGCAAATTGCTCTCTTTATCGCTTCTTCTCTGTTTTCAACTACTTCGTAGTTCTCTGTCTTTATTCCTTTAAGAATGTCGTCGATTATTTTAAACGGATCTTCCGTTCTCGGATTATCCGATGTAACAATAACTTTGTCGCTCAACTCACATGCTATCCCGCCCATTATTGGGCGCTTTGTTTTGTCGCGGTCGCCACCGCATCCGAATACTGTAATGATTGGTCTCCCTTTTTTTACAATATGATTGATCGATAATAATGCCTGTTTCAAACTATCAGCCGTATGTGAAAAATCCACAATCACTCTTTTATCTCCACTTCGAATAACTTCAAATCTTCCGGCAATTTGCGGCGTAGTTGCAATGCCGGTGATAACTTTGGCGGGTTCAATTCCGGCAAGAACAGCAAGCGCAAATGCGCATGTTGCATTGCAAGCGTTGAAACCGCCAATCAAAGGAGTAGTAATTGCAAAATCATTGTTTTCATATTTTATTTTAAACGATGTTCCGTCCAAGTCGTATTCAACATCCGAAATCAAAAAAGTCGAACCGTCTTTCATTCCGAAAGAGAATATTTTCGCTTTTGTATCTCTTAAAATAGCACGGGAATTTTCGTCATCGTTATTGTACACAGCAATTGCAGATGGTTTTAATCCGTCAAACAATTTTTTCTTTGCATTCCTATAATTTTCGGATGTTGCATGAAAATCGAGATGATCCGACGTGAAATTTGTGAGAGCTGCAAAATCAAAATCGAGATAATCCACACGGTTAAGTTCGAGCGAGTGCGATGAAACTTCCATAACACAATAAAGACAACCGGAGTCAACCATATCCTTTAAATATCCGTTAATCTCATTCGACTCCGGTGTTGTCAAGCGGGAGGTAACGTATTTATTGCCGATAAAATTTGTTATCGTTCCTATCAAACCGGTTTTAATTCCTGCTGTTTCGCAGATATTCTTGAGAAAATAAGTTGTAGTGGTTTTGCCTTTTGTACCGGTAATTCCAAACATTTTCATTTTCAAGGAAGGCTCATCGAACAGAAGATGAGAGAATTCAGCAAGAGCCTTCCTCGAATTTTTGACAATTATTTTTACGCATCCGGAATGTCTAAAAATTTCATCGGGCACTGCATTTGCATTTTCAAGAATTACTGCCGCAGCACCGGAATTAATCGCATCGAGAATAAATTCATGGCCATCAATCTTAAATCCTTTGACGGCCACGAATATTGTTTCTTTTGCTACACTCCTTGAATCGAAAGTAATTGTAGTTACTTCCTTAAGTTCGGCATTACCTACAACTTGTAAAATCCTGGCGCTATTTAATAATTCTGCGAGATTCATTTAGTTCAAATTAATTGGAATATTTTTCGATGTATTTTCACAGGTTATCCTGCAAGTTTCTCCAGATTTAATTTTTGTCCCCGGCTCTATGCTTTGCCATGTAACTTTTCCTTTTCCTTTGATCTCATAATTCAGTCCTTGTCCGGCAAGCAAGCTGATTGCTTTGCTAGCGGTAACTCCCATAAGATCGGGCATAACTCCTTTAATAATATTGTTAGTTTTTGGTGGAGTTTTCGATTCACTTTTATTTTGATAATTAAAAGTTTTAATCTGATTGCCTTTTTGTTCTGCATTGAGAGATGTTATAAAATCTTTTCGATCATCATCAGATTCATGCTTGGGTTGTTCTTTTAATATCTCGCTATCGAGCTCAATTATCCTTTCTGCAACTGTTTTGAAAACAGGGGCAGCGACTTTACCGCCGAAAATTTCCGTTTTTGGTGAATTGAATAATATTAAGCAAACAACTTTCGGTTGATCCGCCGGGAAAAATCCGATGAAAGATGAATTAAAATTATTCTCGCTGTATTTTTTTGCAACTATATCATACTTATGCGATGTACCGGTTTTACCTCCAATCTTTACGATGGAAGAATTTGCCGATTGCCCGGTTCCTTCCTCTACAACCGATACCATCCATTCTTTTATTATAGATGATGTTTTTTCGTCGATTACTCTACGTACAAGTGTGGGCTCATTTATTTGAGAAAACTCGCCGGAAGGATCAATTATTTCTTTTACAAGAAACGGTTTGTACAATGAACCGCCGTTAACCAACGCGCAGAATGCTGTTAATAACTGAAGAGGAGTAACGGTAAGTTCGTAACCAAACGACATTCTTGCCTTGGTGGATTTTTTGAAAGCATCAGGTTTTTTTACCGAGCCTCCGCTTTCACCCGGAAGGTCAAGTCCGGTTTTATTTCCGAAGCCGAAATCTCGCAGATACTTATAAAAATCATATGGTTCAATTTCTTCACTCAACTTTGTCATTCCGATATTGCTGGATTGCATCAAAATATCCTTTACTGTTAACGAAGCAAATGGATGTGAATCCTTAATATTTTCACCGTGATATTTGTAATACCCGTTTTCAGTATTGATAACTTTATCAGCCCGCACTTTTCCTTCGTCAATCAACATTGACATTGAAAAGGCTTTCATAGTCGAACCCGGCTCGTATGGATCAGTCAACGATCTGTTTCGTCTTGTTTCATCGTCAACCAATTGATGATTTGCCGGATCGAAATCGGGAAGATCTGCCATTGCCAGTATCTCGCCTGTGTTTGGGTCCATAATAATTCCGGTTGCCGATTGCGCACCGTAGTTTTTAATTCCTTCTCTTAACGATTCCTCCAATACTCTTTGATAATTACTATTAATCGTCAGAATCAATCTGCAACCCGGAATAGCTGGCTGCGAAAGACTTTCAATTACCTCAACAGTTCGGCCGAGAACATCGCGTTCTTCCAAACGGCTGCCCTCTTTTCCCTTTAGAAAATTTTCATATTGTTTTTCGATGCCGGTCAATCCAACTTCTTTGGAATTTAAATACCCCAGTATGTGCGATGCAGTTGTGCCCATGGGATATATTCGAGTATGATCCTCAACTTCGCGAAGCCAGTCAATAGCAAAATTTTTTAATCTCACAGATTTGTCAACCGGCGCTTTTTTTTCGAGATACGTATTATTTCTTCCATTATCCATAATGTTGAGGTAATGATTTTTCGGAGACTCAAATACATCGGCAAATTTTGAAGCCACTTGTTCCATCTGCTGCTTTGTAACTTTGGACATTTTGCTATCACGTAATCTTGCTTTAAGCATATCGGCATCTATATAATACGATTTATCATTTTTAGTGTAAGCAAATACAATCCCGTTTCTATCTTCAATCTTACCGCGTTCCGGCAAAATGGATACTTTTTCCTTTTGCTGGACTTCTGCTAAATATTTATAATGCTCATGTTTGGAGATTTGTATATTGAATAATTTCAACACAAGAACAAAAAAGAATAAAACCATAAATCCGGCAACAAAAAGTGTTCTTGCGTTATTCATATTTCTGATTTACGATTGTTTCAATTTGTTCTACTTGTTTCTTATTCACCGGTAGAGATCCGAATTCCCCTGCTGCTCTTACCATTAACAAAGAATCTGAAGCTATTCTCACAATTCTCGGCTCTGTTATTAGTGATTGTATGTCTTCGGAAAGTAAAATTTCAATCTGATCATTCTCGGAGTTAATTACAGCCTGCAGACTATCTTTTTGTAAATTCAGATTTTTAATGTCGTTGCGCAGATATACGAAAGTTGAAAAAATAAATGCAGCATACATTATTATAATAATGACATGCTTAAATACATTTGAATTTTTTTCTTTCATATCTTTTCAGCAACTCTCAGTTTAGCGCTTCGCGCTCGTTTGTTAATTTTTGTTTCCTCATCCGATGGCACTACCGGTTTTTTTGTAAAGATTTTCAATCCCGGTTTTTTATTACAAACGCATATTGGCAATCCCGGGGGACAAATACATTCCAAAGACTCATATTTGAATTTTTCTTTTACAATCCTGTCCTCGAGTGAATGGTATGAGATAATCACTATTCGAGAACCGGGTTTCAGTAGTTCAATAGCATTGTCAAGAAAAATTTTCAATTCATCTAGTTCTGAATTAATGTAAATCCTGAATCCTTGGAACACTCTCGACAATGTTTTGATTCTAAGATGTGTCGGTGTCACATCCTCGATGACTTTTTTCAATTGTCCGGTAGTACTAATTCTTCCCGACTTTCTCGTTTCGATAATTTTACGCGCAATCAAACGGGATTTATTTTCCTCTCCATATTTGAAAAGAATATCGGTTATTTCATTTTCATCAAGAGAGTTAATTAGCTCAGCAGCAGAAATCCCAACGGCTTTATTCATTCTAAAATCCAAAGGGGCATCGGCGCTGTACGAAAATCCCGAATCCGGCGTATCAAGCTGGAAAGACGAAACGCCTAAGTCAGCAAAAATTCCATCAAATTTATCAATGAACTCGATTTTCGAAATCTTTTTGATTTCTACAAAACTGGTATTGTAAATTTTAACGCGGGGATCGGTTTTAAATTTCTCTTTACAGAAATTAACAGCATTGATATCTTTATCAACGCCAACCAAACAGGCAGGGCTCTCAAGAAATTTAATAAGCTCGGCTGAGTGGCCCCCAAAACCAATCGTACCGTCAAAATAATTTCCGTTTTTATTCGTTAGTAAATATTCAATACTTTCCTTAAGAAGTACCGGTATATGAGCACTCTCGCTCAATTCTTCATTACCTCTTTTGCAATCGCTCCGTATTTGTCCTTATACTGATTATAAAACTCGTCGTAAACTTCCGGATTCCATAATTCAATGTTTTTTAATACACCAATTATTAATACTTCATTTTGTATATTTGCAAAGTCTTTCAGGTTCTTTGGAATAATAAATCTCGACTGAGAGTCCAGAACTCGTTCGTAAGCATTCGGTGCAATGATTCGCGCGAATACCATGTTCTCATCATCAAATGGATTAATCTTGTTAAAATTTATTTGCGTCAATTCATTCCAATAGTCCATCGGGTAAACTGAGATACATTGCTTCAATCCACGAGTTAATACAAAAGTATTGTTTGCCTCAGGTTTTACATAACGTCGTAATTCGACAGGCAAACTCAATCTGCTCTTAGGATCAATGGAATATGTATAACTACCGATAAACATTGTTTGACACCATTAAGGAATATTCTCTACTTTTCTCCACTTATCTCCACCGCAAAATAAGTTTTTTTCTAATGTGCGTCAAGAAAAATTTTGACTTTTGTGATATTCTTTCATTTTTTTTAAGGAATATCCATCGGAAGAGTAAATCATTAAATTAATTTGTGGGGAAATTATTAATCGATATCTTCAGACTATTGGGATGCTTCCCCACTTTTTTAGATTATCATGAATTTTTCTTGGGATTCGGTTATTGATTTTAAAACAGGTCATGCGTAAAAGGCAAGCTGAGGTTAATCAATTTTTCGTTTTAGATATGATAGAGAGAGAATATAATATTGAATATTTCACAACATTGTATTACATACAATGCAATGTGCGGAATTAACAGGAATAACCGTACGGCATTTGGGGCAAGTGATAACGTCGGATTCCCTGTCATCAAATAAAGATAAATCATTATCGCCGGCACTTGAGAGAGACGTTAACAAATTACGCTTTAACGGAATGTAGTTCACCCGTTCTGCGTTGGCAAAATTGAATTCGGTGTTTCTTTTACCTTTAAATATTAGAAGGATAACAGCCGGTAATCCGAGAATCAACCCTATTACAAACCATGTTTTAACATTTCTGGTTTTCCGGGACGCCAATAACGACGCGGCAAAGCCCATCGAAAAAATGTAGAGAAAGAAATAAATTTTTAGCACGTATTCCTCAGCGAGATACTGATAAAAATTTCACACAGAAACATAAAAAGAAAATAAAGACATGGGGATTATTAATTTGTTAAGATTTCTGTCTGAAAAAGTTTTTGCGGCATAAAAATTTTTTCACATTACTTTTCTTGATAGCAAGTTCATAAATAATTATCATTGCACATCAAATTTGATTCAGTTTTATTTTTAAGTTTAGTCTTCGACCGGTTGTGCCTTAGCTGGTTTGCCGGTTAGATTAAGACTAATGCGCAGGATGAAACACTCCGGCGGCAGCCCCTCCTCTGCGAGGGGCTTGTTTTTGTGCAGCTTAGGAATAATGGGCGCGTCAAGCACCGGGCAAGTACCGAATTTTGAATGCTGAATATGGAAGTGGAAGGATTTCGATATTCGATATTCCTTGTTCAGTATTCGATATTCAGCTTTTACGGTTTGATCTTTTACTAAGCCGGAAACTTTGGAGGTCCTCGTGGTGGATTTTTATTAGGCTTCGGCAGCCGCTAACGAATTTGAGTCAGACTACTTACTCTGAATTTCCTTTATCTCAAACCGGTAATCAACGTATGAACTAAAATTATTCTCAGTCGTTGTAACTTCATCAACTCTTCGATTCGGCTGATAAATTACTTTTTCAGAGTTCGATGAATTATTGAGCAGACTTTTCATCCGCGCGGAAGAGACAATTGTGTTTATCAATGAATTCACTAAGTCAATAACTTTCTGATCGCCAATGCTTGTCAAATCTTTAATGTCCTCTTTGCTAAGAACAACTGCGACGAGGTTTTTATTTTTATCGTTCAAAATTTCTACAATCTCTTTTGTAAGCCTACGGATAAAATCAAGGATATCTTCTTTTTCAGCGCTTTTTGTAATCTTGAAAGCATTTTCTTTTCCGAATGAGATTTGAAGTGTAGCCTCGAAAGTGCGATTGAATGGTTGTCCCTTCTCAAAAACTGTCTGCTCAAATCTATATTTAAGATCCACCTGGCTGCGTTGGGAAGTTGACGAAAGGTAGCCGTTAAGATTAAATTCTTCTCTAACACTTTTTAAAAAAAATACATCAAAATTCAGGGTATCGTTCTGGAATGCGAATTTGGAATTGGCGAAGTCAACTTTGGAGGATTGCAGTTCTCTACTGAAATCCGATATTTCCACAGAGGAACGGCCTTCTGAGATAATTCTCCGCGAAGCTTTTCCTTTGGGGGAATACTTTTCCAGAAGTTTATTCTGGTTATTTATTGATAGATTCGTGACATCCATGTCGTTCTTTTCCTTATCAATAAGGATTATCGTGATTTTCACCGGAAAGTTTAGGGGGAATGAAAAATATTTTTTAAAAGATTCAATGGCACAAAGAATTTCACGAAAATTATAGGTAGTAAAAAGTATTCTTAAATGTTAAAACAAGATGAAAATCAAGGCTGATTTTCATCTTTTCAAAACTGATGTTTGTTGATTATTATTTTCAGCAGCTATAGGCTAATCCCAACCACATAAAACAAATCCTCCGATGCCGGATTGATAATGATCGACCCGAATAATGGTAAGCTGAAATCTTCCGTAATTTTAATTTCTTTTGAAGCAGTGAATCCAAAATGAATCATGCTGAAATCCGCTACACCATAATATTCACCGTCATCACCGGGAGTACCACCGAGAAATAGATCAAGCCCTATGTCATTAACCGAAGTGGAATAACCAAACTCGAAATAAATAGGATTATCCACAAGATTATGAACAAAATAATTCAGCGAAAATGAAATCGGCAGACTCTCTGTTCCGGTAAAGCCCAAATTCAATTCAATATAATGAGCGCCAGACCCTTCCGGATCGTCATAGTTATTAAAGTTACCCAATTTTACACCGCTATTTGGATTCATATAATCGATTACCCCAAAATTAATACTGCCCGAGTTTTCGAGTTCAATCGAATAATTTAAATAAATATCGACTTCATTTAATCCACGCCAATCGGAAAGAGAATAAGCTCCCCAAAATCCGGCAGTTAATCCGGCAATCGAAAATTCAACCGTCGGATGCAGACTTGGTGTATTTCCACCCAAATCAGCTCCTCTCCAAATATATCTGCTCACAAAATCAGTCCCGACGGATAATTCCTGACTATAAACGGGAAAGCATGAAATAAAAGATAAAATTACCAACAGAAATGTTTTCATTTTACAGTACGATATTTTCATTTTATTTCTCCATGATTTATGATTTTAAAATAAAACGTCAAACCGAAATTTTACTCAATGATAAACACAAAACTTATATTTGCTAAGAAAAATTCGGTAAGCGTTTACCAATTCATCCTTAGCTGTATCTCCTCAGCGAGTAACTTTGATATTTTATTCATCCCTTTAATATTCGGGTGAAAATCGCAGCCCCAATCCTCTCCGGTCATCATACTACGTTGTATCACGATGAAAAATATGTCTTTATCACGAGTATTTTTTTGTTCGCCTTCTATAACTTCTTTTATATAGCCTAAGCAAGGTTCCTCAATCATTGGTCCGCAAACACAAAAAATTGTTACTCCGGGATACAATGCTCGCACCCGGTTAATTAATTTTAAATATGCTTTCTGAAATACCGACTTATCAGGGTACGGTTCAGTTGAGAAATCATTTGTACCAAGATTTATTACAACCGCTTGCGGAATCCATGTGGAAAAGTCCCATTTGGAAATTGAATCGTTGAAACAAATTCTATCATAAAGATATGGCATTGGGTCAGGTGAAGTTTTATTTACATCACCGTAATTTCTAACGACTCCTCTTCCCGAATATGAAATCAAAGAATAATCAGCCTTCAACTCCCGTGCGGTTATGGATGCATACGACATACATGCATTTTCTGTTTCGGGACTAAAATGGCATGTAGAATCCTCGCCTTCCACACCATATCCTGAAGTAATTGAATTACCGATAAATTCAATGCGGCGTTCAGGACGACTATCCGGTGGTAAAAGTTTTTTCCCATCATCAAGAATGAAACCTAAAAATTCACCTTTGCCAACGAAGGATTCTGTACGCTTTTGAATTTTTATAGTATGCGGAACTGTGCTGTCTAGTCCCGATGCAACTTGGCGTACTTCTGACGAATCTTTTTTAAGAAGTTTAGGACGCATATTATCTATAGTGATTGCGTACTCATTTGAATAATCGCTCAATCGAATCGCGCAGCTTGTCCCTTCAAATTTTGCACAGATATAAATACCAGGCCAATCGTATCCGACCTTTTTGGGGTCGGTAAAATCGAATCTGCCTACATATTGAATGTTTGGATTATCTGCATCAATGATTCCGGCACTTTCCTTTTCGCCAACCACAAATATTGAGGAACAACCCTGCGCCAGAATTATCATCAGGAATAATAAAATTAGTCGGGTAAATCGTATTTTTTTCATATCTGTATTAATAGCTTTTATTGTAAGATTTCCAATTAAGTCTTTATTACGATATTCGCTTGATTTGAAAATGCGCTTATCATCAACCTGCAATATAAATTATTAAGGTATATAACAAATAAAGAATTATCAGAATTCCTATGGTTATAAAAATATAATTTGATGTCTTCGCTTGAATCATCGGAGCTTTTGGTTCGGGTGGTTTTTTCTCTGGAATTATTTCCGGTACTTTTTCCTCAATAATCACGTCGCCATCATAAATAATTTCTCTTTCGAGATTGCCAAAGTGATTATATAATTTGTTACTGCCGTGTTTTTTACCAGCTCTATAATTTATTTCCTCCTTCACTTTACCACTCTCATAAAAGAATTTTGCAAGCCCTTCTTCTTTTCCTTCTTTGTAATTCTTCTCGGCATAAATACTTCCGTCTTCATAAAAGAATTTGCATTTGCCTTCCGGTAAACCTACTTTAAAATCCCACTCCTCCATTATTCCGCCGGTTTCATAATATGTTTTGGTTATGCCTTCGCGAGTATCTTCAACGATTGATTCTTCAATTTTTATAACTCCACCGGTATAAAAAAATTTCGATATACCTGTTACTTTTCCACCTTTATAATTTGTCTCGGCCTTTAATTGACCCGTCTCATAAAAGAATTTCGCTTGTCCATTTGGAACACCATTCTGAAAATTTATTTCACTTATCATCACGCCGTTTTCATTGAATATTTTATGGGGGCCGTCTTTACCACCTTTATTGTAAGAAACGATTTCCATTGTTTGACCGGAATCGTAAAATAATTTTTCCATCCAATGGATTTGTCCATCAACAAAATATTTTTGACTTTTAACTACACCGTTATCATAATACGCCATTGATAAACCGCTTTTTGTCGGATCCTCTTGAAATGTAAGCGCATCCCTTCTTCTCCCCCGATCCCGATAGTTAATTATCTCGATTAGTGCGCCGTTCTCTCCATATACACGTTCTTTCAGCAGCACCTCATCATCGGTATAATATAATTCGCTTCGAATTTTACCATTCTCGTGAAAAGACAGTTTTGGTCTATACTTCTTTTGTTGATCAAGATACTCGTGATTAACATGCGGTAAATTCTTGCTCATCATCAACCTATTATTTGTTAAAGTGAACTTTAGCTGCAAAAGAACAAATTCCTTTTCTTAATATAATTAGAGTAAGCATAATATTAAACAAGGAAAGTAAAAAATATTTGAGTCCGAAACATTACGATTGCTGATAGAGAAATAATGAGGCGTAATCAACAGACACTCGAAATCACAGTTAATTTTTAAAAATTTGTTTTCTCGAAATAATAAAATGTTATCAAGTTTATAATGCTGTGAATATGTTAAGTGTTCAAAACAAAGGATATACTTAGTTTTTCAACCAATCCCCGTGGCATAATTTTAGCAAAACCAATAGATAATTTATAATATATTCCGGCTGTAATTCGAAATAACAATCGTCTATTAAAATAAAACGAGGAATTATGAAGAGGTTAATTCTACTATTTGCTTTTTCGGTTATACTCATCAATTCAACTTATGCTCAGGTCAACGGCTATGTGGAGGATTTTAACGACGGGAATATTGACGACTTCGTTGCGGACCATGAAAGGACATTTCAATTATCGGCTGAAGACGGCGCATTAAAAATAAATTACACGCGGACTGCATCGAGCGATCCCTGGGATAATTTTAATTATACTCCCCCGCAGACAATCAACATTGGCGGTACACGATTGATTACAGTAAAAGTTAAGTCATCGGTTAATGCATCTATTTCATTCAAACCTGTTTTCGAAGTCGGTGATCAATACATGTCGAAGGATTTAACCGGTGATAACGAATGGTGTGTTGTAACCTTCCAGGTTGACGTCCGCACAAATTACAACATGATCAAAATGTACATGTATCTCGACGGGGGATCAACGCAGACAAAATCCGGGGTTGTGTGCTTTGATGAAATACGATTCGGTGACAGCGCTTTTGTAGTAGCCGATTTTACAATGCTTGACAGGGCAATAATTAATACCGGATTGTTAATTGCGAATTCGACCGAAGGGATTAGTGAAGGTGAATATCCCGCGGGTTCTATCGCTGTACTTCAGAATGAGCTTGATGAAGCAGTTGCAATCCGCAACAGCGGAACCGGCAGTCAAACGGTGGCTGATGAGGCATTATGGAATTTAATTGATGCCTGTGTGGATTTTGAGAAATCAGTGAACGCGGTAATAGTGAATATAATTGATCCCTCCGCCACAAAAGAAACACGGTATTTGTATCTCAACCTAAAAGATTTGCAGAATAGATTTATCCTTTTCGGAATGCACGATGCGACAGGGTACGGTGTGGGATGGAGCGGTGATAATGACAGAAGCGATGTTAATGATGTTGTCGGAGATTTTCCGGCAGTATTTTCTGAAGATATGAACGGACCTGATAGCGACCCGAATAACTCGGGAGCGATTTACAGATTAAGCACGGCATATAACGAGAACAGCGTTGTTACAATGTGCTGGCACCAACTCGATCCGCAGGGCAGAGGATTTTATTCAAGCGATGTAAATAATGAAAACATTGTTAGTACAATTCTGCCCGGCGGTACATATCATGAATTTTATAAGAACAAACTTAAGACTGTCGCTGTCTTCTTAAAAGGATTGCGCGGCTCGAAAGGTGAATCGGTGCCGGTAATATTCCGTCCTTACCATGAGCACACGGGCGATTGGTTCTGGTGGGGCGACGGGCAGTGTACAATCAATCAATATAATTCGCTGTGGCAGTTCACAGTAAATTATCTTCGCGATTCACTTAACGTACATAACCTCCTTTATGCTATATCGCCTTCGTATATCGGTGTTTACCAGATTGCAGATTATACAAAAATTTTTCCGGGCGACGATTATATAGATCTAATCGGGGGCGATTTTTATTTCAGCAGTCCCGCTCCGGAAAATGAAATAAATAATTTCAAAACATTCAGCCGCATTCTCGGCACTCACACCGTTGCGAAAGGAAAAGTAGGAGCCGTAACTGAAGTCGGGCAGGAAGGATTGAAGAATAACGATTGGTTTACGAAATATCTTTTAGCGCCATTAAAGAACGACACAGTTACATCGAATTTGGTTTATGCCGCCGTATGGCGTAACGCAAGCACAACCCATCACTACGCACCTTATCCAGGTCATTCGTCTGTACCGGATTTCATGACATTTTATAATGATCCTTACACAATGTTCAGGCATGATTTACCTTTAATGTACCGGCTTCCTGTTGCGGATACACAACCGCCGATATTTACATCACTGCACGACACAACGATTATCGCCTCAACAATCCCGGCAAAAATTATAGTTGCGACAGATGAACGCGCGTTTTTGCGTTACAGTGAAACAAATGAAACATATTATGAAATGGAAAATCAATTCACACTGGGTGAAGGAAGTTTTATTCACACCGCATACGTTAACGGAAACCAGGGTGAGATAAAAACAATTTATGTTCATGCAATGGATTTATATGGGAACCAGACCGCAGCGGCTTTACCTATATCATTTACTATCGATACGCTGCAAGCTCCAGTTCCCTGGTTCGATCCGCGTTACCCGGTTAATACATGGGCATCCGGTGCAACACCAATAGGAACGGGCGCATCTGCAGTTACGAATTCTTCGAATGCGAAAACGATTTATTTCAGAAAAACAATAAATCTTGAAGACATACCCACTGCCATGGGATTCACAGTTAAAAGTGTGGGCGGCGCGGAGATTACCGTAAACGGTTATCCGGCTGGAAGAATTAATTTGCCGCCTACAGAAGAATTGAATTACAACACCGATCCCACATCCACTGCGGAATTCACAAAAGTATTTATTCTTGATGCGAATGCATTGGCTACTCTGAATCCGGGTGAGAATATTTTCACAGTGGAAGTGCACACTACTTCAGGCAATACAATTACATCATTCGACGCGCAGATATTGAATCAGGATTATCAAACAATAATGCCGTTCGGCGGTGAGTGGTTGTTTTACGATTTGGGCGACAGACCCGCAGACATAAAACTTGGAGATATAGCCGGTGTTGCAAGCAGCGAACTCCCGGTTGATTTTGTATTATACCAGAACTATCCTAACCCGTTTAATCCAACAACAGTAATAAGTTATCAGTTACCGATACCAAGTAAAGTACAACTAAAAGTATATGATGTGCTTGGAAGAGAAGTTGCATCAATTGTTAACGATGAGCAGCATGCGGGATTTTACAAACGTAGATTCGATGCAAACGGATTAAGCAGCGGTGTTTATTTCTACCGGTTGAAAGCTAACGATTTATCGATAACAAAGAAATTTGTCTTGATGAAGTAGATTTATTCACTAAATATTTTTGATGAGGATTTTGCTTCGGTATATTTATTTTGAAATTAATAACTAACAAAATATCCCGGCAGATATTATTTTTATGCATGATATAAAAACGAAAAAGGAATCATTAAATGATTGAATACAAAGCATCGGAAAACCGTTACTCACAAATGACATACAGACGCTGCGGAAGAAGCGGCATTCAGCTTCCTGTTATATCCCTCGGGTTATGGCATAACTTCGGCGGAGTAGATGTATATGAAAATTTCAGGAAGGTGCTTTGGAAAG
>JAZDFC010000096.1:0-2141 GCA_043808235.1 bacterium | reverse complement strand
TTCCAAAGTTTGCTTAATTTCCATAATATGTCGATATAATCCGTCAACATATTTAATATATCATATCCGAATTTGACCGTCAAATAAGCATATTATTATTTTTTCCCACTTTATTTGACTATAATTATTGACAAATTGCTAATTTAGGCGTATTATGTCCCGTTAAGCTGAAAAACTGAAAAGTTGAGTAAATTTAACAACGTTCCTTAGCAAACTATTTTAAAAAGAAAGGGATAAAATAATGGAAATGATTTATAGGATTCGTACATTAAGCAAGATCGACTTGGACAGGTTTCGCCTCTTTGGTAGTAAGGGTGAAGATGAAAATGCCCAGACTAGAATAATTGAGGGGACCATTGAAGAAATAAAAGAAACTCTGAAAAAAAATTCCGCTAAATTTGTCGGTCGCCATTCATTTATTTTTAACTTTCTTCGTTACCATGAACTTGTTCTTACCGAACAAATCAATCATGCTCTCTTAATGGAATATGACCAAAAAGAAAAGACAGTGCTATATCTTTATGAAAGTGAAGATGAGGACGGCATCACTAAATGGATATTTCATTAAAACTAAAATCCGGGAAGCGGTGAGCAACGTTTCATCGCTTCCTATTTCCCTAAAGCTTATCAAAAGTTGGTAGATTTTAGGGAAATAAAAAGTTAAAAAAGTTCTTTTAGAAAGGAGAATGATAATGAAAAAGGTTATTCTTGTAATCGAAGACTTGCCCGAAGAACAAAGCCGGGCGAAAGAAGCGGCCATCGTCGCCGGATATCGGCCGGTATTGGCCGACAATCTCAAAGACGCCAATCGTCTTTGGGAATCGCTTGCCGGAAAGATTGACGGGATCTTAACGGATCTCCATTTCCCTCAACACGGTCCGACCGGAGACGCGGTTCCATCGGGAATCGCGGTTGTCCTGCGGGCCGCTGCGGAAAAGATCCCCGTGGTCATCTGTACGTCAGAGGGACACGGCGCGGATTATTTCAAATCCGCAATGAAGTCTCTCGAGAAAATCACCGGGAAAGTTATCCCTGTGGAACGCAAAAACTATCCGGTTGCACTCAATCGACTGGAAGAAATTATGGAAAAGGAGGTGTAACAGATGAAGAATGTATTAATAGTTCATTCGGAAATGAGTTCTTTGTTGGCGCAGGCAATGCAGTTTGTCTTGACCAGTGAGGATAGCAATGCGATAGTCTGTTCTCATATCCATGCGATGGGTAAATTTATCGAGGAGGAACCGCAAGTCGTGGTAATTCTCGACTACCACGAGGGGATCAACGAGGGTCAACTCCTTGGTGAGCGAACCTTCAAAGATCTTAAAGCTTCTGCGACGGATGAGAAGATTATTCGGTGCGGGTTGGATGACTATGGGTATGAGGATTACCTCAAATTACCCTGCAACATCAAACATCTGAGAAAGCTTCTCGGATTCTAATCTGTCAATTAATTAGTAAAAGACCTAAGCCAAGTCTGTAAACTGGCTTTTTTATTGATTGGCAGTTAAATGTAATATTAGAAGTTTATATGATATTATTAAAATATGACACACCTTATTAGAACAAATAAAAACGCATTATTGAAACAAGTAATCTCGGTTATTAATCGCGTTATTCGTGATGGCAAGGTGACAGATCGAGATGGAATGGTTCATAATATTTTTCCAGTTGCAATTAATGCGGCTCAAGGAAAAGCACTGCGAGATTGGATTATTAAAGAAAAAGCAGTGCACACGATTGAAATTGGCCTCGCTTGGGGTATTTCAGCTCTTCATATCTGCGAGGGGCTTTTAATGAATGGAAATCCTAAAGCTCATCATATTGCAATAGATCCCTTTCAGTCCAGCCAGCCAAAATTTGCCAACTGCGGTTTGCAAGTTCTGGATGAGGCGGGTGTTGATTCTATGGTCGAGCATATTTCCGAAGAATCGCAAATTGTATTGCCCCAGTTATTGAACGATGGACGGCAATTTGATTTTGCATATGTTGATGGAAGACATTTGTTTGACTATGTATTTTTAGATTTAATCTACCTTGGTCGGCTCGTGCGTCCTGGCGGGGTCATATTTGGAGATGATTATCAAGCGCCGTCAATAGCCAAGGCAGTTTCGTTTTGTGTGAATAACTTAGGATGGAAACTT